>LWDM01000045.1:0-7561 GCA_002083525.1 Proteobacteria bacterium SG_bin9
GCGGCTTCGTACGCTCAAACTTCTCTTTGGCCATCGTGTTTCCACCGTGATCGGTGCCCGCCCGTGCGAGCCCATAAACGCGCCGGTGGTTACTGCGGAAAACGCCTCTGTTCAAGGGGGGTGTTCTGCGTCAAGCTCATGACGAAAGCAGTTCCGCGCTCGCCCGCGGAGCCCGGAAAAACACAGGTAAAAAGACGAAAACGGAGGCCCCAGGAATGACCCCGCCGAGCGCCCAGACCCAGCCGAAACAGGCGACCCCGCTCAAGACCCCGCCGCTGCCATCCGCCAAGCCGGAGAGCCTCGGCCTGTCGCCGGTCCGGCTCCGGGCCATGCGCGACGCTTTCCAGCGGGAAATCGACAAGGGGACGACACCCGGCGTGGTATCGATGATTGCACGCCGCGGCTCCATTGGCTGGTTCGAGGCGCAGGGCCGCCAGGGCCCGGCTTCCGACGCCCCGATGACGCGGGAAAGCATCTTCCGCATCTTCTCCATGACCAAGCCGATCGTCTCGATCGCAATCATGCAGCTCGTCGAAGACGGCTACATCCTGCTCAACGATCCGCTGGCGAAATACATTCCCGAGTTCGCCAACACCAAGGTCGGCATCGAGCGCAATGGCCAGCTCGAGCTGGCCCTGCCCCTCCGCCCGATCACCATTCAGGACCTGCTGCGCCACACCTCCGGCATCTCCTACGAGATCACCGGCAACGGCATGGTGCAGCGGATGTACCAGAAGTCGCGCGTGCGCGACCGCAGCATCACCAATGAGGAGCACGCGAAGATCGTCGCCAGCTTCCCGTTGATCTGCCAGCCGGGTGCGGAGTGGAATTACAGCCGCTCGACCGACATCCTCGGCCGCGTCATCGAGGTGGTCTCCGGCAAGGCGCTGAGTAGCTATCTGACCGAGAAAATTCTCGCACCGCTGCAGATGACGGAGACTGCGTTCCATACGGACGCATCGAACAAGGGCCGCATCGCCGAACCGTTCGCGAACGATCCCTGGACCGGAGACAAAGTCGCGCTGTTCGATCCGCTCGAAAAGCCGGCGATCGAATCAGGGGGCGGCGGTCTCGTTTCGACGCCGATGGATTATGCGCGTTTCTGCCAGATGCTGCTCAACGGCGGCCTGCTCGACGATAGCCGCATCATCGGCCGCAAAACGCTGGAGCTGATGGCGTCGAACCATCTCGCGCCGCATGTGAAGCATGAAACCCATCTGCTGCCGCCGGGACATGGCTTCGGCCTCGGCTTTGCCGTGCGCACGCACGCGGGCATGGCGCCGTTCGCCGGCACGCTCGGCCAGTTCTTCTGGAGCGGCATGGCCGGCACCTTCTTCTGGATTGATCCGGAGGAAGAACTTTTCGCGATGTTCTTCTCGCAAGGGCCCGGCCAGCGCGAATACTTCCGCACGCTGGTGCGCAGCCTCGTCTATTCGACGGTGGAGTTCTGATCCGCACACAATCGCGTTCAGCAAAACGGCGCTCTCAGGAGCGCCGTTTTTCATTGGACTGATGTACGCCTCACTTCTTCGGCGTCAGCGTCTCGTTGCCGTTGGCGCCCGACAGCGCATGCACCCAGCGGCCCGTCATCTTGCCGTCGGCTGCGATGATATAAGTCACGAGATACTCGCCGACATACGTATCGAGATGATCGCCCTTGAGGTGATCGCCGATGATGATCGCGAACTGATTACCGGTCTGGATGCCTTTGCCGGAATAGGTGTGATTGGTGTCCTTGTTGTAGCAGGCGACATCGTAAAGCGTGCCGCTGGTCTTGAACGTACACGTGCCCGAATAGGCGATATCGCGCGGGCCGACGCCCTTGCCTTCCATGATGTATTCGCCGGCGACGCTCGCCGGCTGCGCCACCGCGTCGGTGGCAACCGGCATCACACCGGCAAAACCCGCTAATGCAAACGCAATCGATCGACGCATGTGACCCTCCAAGAAACCCGCATGATTCATGCGCAAATGAAATCGGGCCGAACCTATTTGGCTCGGCCCGACGCGGGTGGTCACGAAATCGCGCCGCGCTTCACAAGGATGCGAGAGCGGCGTGACGGGATCAGCTGATGGTCGCACCGCCGTCGATGACCACCGTCTGCCCGGTCATGAAGTCTCCCGCACGCGAGCCCATGAACACGGCCGCGCCCGCGATTTCGTCCGGCACGCCGATACGCAGTAGCGGCGAACGTGCGGTCGATGCCTTGAGGTTGTCCGGATTATCCCACAGCGCCTTGGCAAAATCGGTCTTGATCAAGCCCGGCGCGATACAGTTCACGCGGATGTTGTGCTTGCCGTACTCGCACGCAAGGTTGCGCGCGAGCTGCATATCGGCCGCTTTCGAAATCGCGTAGGCGCCGAGAATGGTCGAGCCCTTCAAACCACCGATCGACGAGATGATGATGACCGACCCATCCTTGCGCTCGATCATCTGCGGCACCACCATCGAGATCAGCCAATTGTTGGCGACGATGTTGTTGCTCAGGATCTTGTTGAACTGATCGTCGGAGATGCCAGCGAGCGGGCCGTAGTACGGGTTCGACGCCGCGTTACAAACGAGCACGTCGATCTTGCCGAAGGCCTTGTTGCTCTCGTCGACGAGGTTCTGCAGGTTCTCCTTGCTGGAGATGTTGGCGGCGATCGCCACCGCCGTGCCCTTGCCGAATTTTTCGTTGATACTCTTGGCGACCTCATCACAAACGTCCTGCTTGCGCGACGAAATCACGACCTTGGCGCCGTGCTCGGCCATCCGCTCGGCGATCGCCAGACCAATGCCGCGTGTCGATCCGGTGATGACGGCGACCTTTCCCTTCATATCGAACAGGCTCATATGTTTCCCCTTGTCTTGCCGGCGTGACACGCCGCTGTTGATCTTGTTTTCTTCATGCGTGCTTTCGTCACGCCAGACAGAACTTCCTCACAGTCGTTTCGACTCTATATGTTCGTGACGCGTCCCGACAATGCACCCGCGGAGGCCGCTGCCATGTCGCTCGAGATTATCGTCCCGGTCCTGATGAGCTGCGCCCTGCTCTGGTGGGTCAGCCGTGGCATGGCCTGGAGCACGCGGCTCGTGGTTGTAGCGGTTACACTCGTGATCATCATTGCGGTGGTGGCTTTCGAGCGCTCCGGCATCATCAAGATGAACTAAGCGAGCTTGGTTTCGCGCACCACTTCCGGTCCGGCGGGCTGGTGCATCGCCGCGTGCGACGGATCGGCGATCCATGGCTGCTGATTGATCATCGGAATGCGCCAGCCGACGTAATCGGCGCTGGTCAAACGATCGAGGCGCGTCACCGAGCAATTGTCGATCGTAAACAGCAGGCCGTTCCACGGATCGAGACCGAGCGCGTAAGCGATCGCTGCCTTGATCGTTCCGCCATGCGCGACTGCGATAATATCCTTCCCCGGATGCAGTGCGCTGGCCCGCTCGATGCCGTCGCGCGTCCGCTCGAACAGATCGACGAAACTCTCACCGCCCGGCGCGCGCACATCCGCGGGCGCGAACCAGTAGCTGCCGATCTCGACCGGCAGGCTGGCGAAAAACTCGGCGCGATTGCGGCCCTGCCACTCGCCCACGTCCTGTTCGTCGAACGACTTGTCTTTGATGAGCTCCACAGGTGCAGGAAAGCCGGCATCCCAGATCGCCTGTGCCGTCTGATGGGTACGCTGCAGGCCGCTTGCATACCAGACTGCGTTTCTCGGCAGGATGCGCGCGACGCCGTCGAATACATGACGGTCGCTGGTGTCGCATGCGATATCCGAGCGGCCATAAATTTTGCCGCCGTCGATACGTACCGGCGCATGCCGCACCCACCACCAGCGCGTGATCTCGACGCCCGGCAATTGAACGCCCTTGGGGTTGGACATCGCAAATTCCCTTCAATAGTGTTGCCCCCGCTGTAAGACAGAGCGCGGTCTGTCTCAAGTGCATCGCGTCGCAGCCAATTCCGCGTGGCGGTACATGCGGAGACATAGGGAGAAACGTTCATGGGTCGCCTCGAAGGCAAATCGGTCGTCATCACCGGCGCAGGCAGCGGCATCGGCCGCGCCGCGGCGCTGCTGTTCACCAAGGAAGGCGCAAAACTGATTGCCGTCGACAAAACCGAAGCCGTCAAAGAGACGGCCGAGATGGTGAAGAAAGCTGGCGGCACCGCCGAGGCTGTGATTGCCGATGCGGGTTCGGAACAGGATGTGATCGGCTTCATCGGCAAGGCCGTGTCGGCTTACGGCAAGCTCGATGCGATCTGGGCGAATGCCGGCGTCAGCGGCGGTCTTGTCCCGCTCGCGGATCAGACGCCCGAGCACTGGAACGAAGTCCTGCGCGTCAACCTGATCGGGCCGTTCCTTGCGGTGAAGCACGCGATTCCGCTGATGACTGCGCAAGGCCATGGCGCGATCGTTTGCACCGCATCGGTTGCGGGCTTGAAGTCCGGCGCCAGCGGTCATCCGTATGCGGCGAGCAAAGCCGGTGTGATCAGCCTTGTGCAGACCACGGCCTATTCCCTCTCCGGCACCGGCGTGCGTATCAACGCGGTGTGCCCGGGCCTGATCGAAACCGGTATGACCAAGCCGACCTTTGACAAGGCGAAAGCGCGCGGCACCGAAGGCAAGATCGGTCAGCTCAATCCGCTGAAGCGCGCCGGCCAACCGCACGAGCTTGCGGCGATGGGTTTGTTCCTCGCCAGCGACGAGGCATCCTACGTCAACGGCCAGGCAATTCCCGTCGATGGCGGCTTGACTGCATCGATGCCGTATACAGGCAAGCCGATCTGATTACACACCCTCGGGCGGCAAGCCTGACGACGTCGCCGCGGGCTGCGCGCGGCTGCGCACGCGTTCGCGGTAGAACGCATAGAGGCCCGACGCGACGATGATCGACGCACCGAGCAGCATCAGGCTGTCGGGGATTTCACCGAACACGACGTAGCCGAGCATCATCGCCCACAAGAGCGCCGTGTAGCGGAACGGTGCGACGGCCGAGATATCGCCGATCCGCAGCGCCAGAATGACGGTCTGATAACCGATCAGCAGCAGCACGGCGGCCAGCGCCAGCAACCCGATCATCCGGCCGGACGGCGGCGTCCAACCGCCGAGCGGAACGATGACGATCGCGCCCGCTACCGTGACCGAGATCGTCGTCAGCAGTGTGATGAACAGCGATGGAATTTCCGCGGGGATGCGCTTGGTCGCGAGATCGCGTACCGCGCAGAAAACGACCGATGCCAGCGCGAGCAGCGAGAACTGGTTGAAGCCCTCGACCCCCGGCCGCACGATGATCATCACGCCGATGAAGCCCGCGACGATCGCCGACCAGCGCCGCCAGCCGACCGGCTCGTTGAACACCAGCGCCGCGCCGAGCGTGATCGCCAGCGGCAGCGCCTGGAAGATCGCCGCCGTGTTGGCGAGCGGCAGATGCGCCAGCGCCGCCAGAAACGCCAGCGTTCCGCCGACCTCGCCCGCCACACGCAGCGCCACCGGCATCACCATCAGCGTGCGCCACGGCCGGATCGCGCCGTGATGGTAGGCAAGCGCACCGATGAGCACGATCGCGAACATCCCGCGCAGCAGGATGATCTCGCCGAAGTTCATCTGCGCCGAAAGCGTCTTGGTGATCGCATCGTTCAAGGTGAAGCCAGCCATGGCCGCGACCATGAAGAGGCTTCCGCGAAGATTGGGAGAAAGAGCCAAGTCAGTTGCCGTTGTTGTTATGATTTATCGGATCGGCAGCGCCGCGCGCGCAAATAGGCATGGATGCAGAACGAAAACGCGGCGCGCTCCGACAGAAACGCGCCGCGATACCGGTTGATCAGCTTGCGCCGGCTTTCTGCGCGTAAGCCCATGAGGACTGCGCCAGCGGCACCGTGCGCTTGGCCGACTCGATGGCCTTGGCGTTGGCGGCGGTGCCGTCGCGGATGCGGCCAGCGATGCCCTGCGTAATGCCGGCAAGGCGGAACAGGTTGTACGCGTAGTACCAGTTGAGGTCCGGCACCTTGTCGCGGCCGGTCGCCTTGCAATAGATCTGCGCGGCCTCGTCCTGCGTCGGGATGTTGAGCTCGGCGAAGTTGGCATCGCCAAGACCCGGCTTCATCACCCACTGCATCAAGAGGTAGGTGAAGTCGGCCATCGGATCGCCGAGCGTCGACAGCTCCCAGTCCAGCACCGCCTGAACGCGCGGCTCGGTGGCGTGGAAGATCATGTTGTCGAGACGATAGTCGCCGTGCACGATCGAGACACGCTCCTGCGGCGGCACCGTCTTCGGCAGCCACTCGATCAGCCGTTCCATTTCCGGAATGTGCTGAGTTTCGGACGCCTTGTACTGCTTGGTCCAGCGATCGACCTGCCGCGAGAAGTAATTCCCCGGCTTGCCGAAATCGCCAAGCCCGATCTTGTCGGGCTCATACATATGCAGCTTCGCCAGCGTCTCGATCTTGCTGGTGAAGATGGCGTGACGTTCGTCCTTCGAGCAGCGCGGCAGCGTCTGCTCCCAGAACACCCGGCCCTCTTCCATCGACATGATGTAGAAGGCCGCACCGATGACATTGTCATCCATGCACAGCGCGTAGGCTTTCGCGACCGGGAAGTTCTGCTTGCCCAGCGCGGCGATGACCTTGAACTCGCGATCGACCGCATGCGCCGACGGCAACAGCTTGCCGAACGGCTTGCGCCGCATCACATAGGCGCGGCTCGGGGTATCGAGCCGATACGTCGGGTTCGATTGACCGCCCTTGAATTGCGAAACCGTGAGTGGCCCTTTGAAGCCCTCCACGTTCTCCGCCATCCAGGCGGCAAGGCGCGCCTCGTCGACACGATGGCGCTCCTCGACCTCCTTGGTGCCGGAGTATTCGTCGTCTCTCTTTACGCCGAGAGACACGACGGTCTCCGATTATTAGTGATTAGTGGTCTTGTCCGCATACTTGCGCATCTCCAACCGGGCGATGGCGCGATTGTGCACTTCGTCGGGACCGTCGGCAAGCCGCATCGTGCGCATGGAGGCATAGTCGCGCGCGAGGCCGGCTTCGTCCGACACGCCGGCCGCGCCGAACGCCTGGATTGCATTGTCGAGAATCTTCAGCGCCATGTTCGGCGCCGACACCTTGATCATTGCAATTTCAAGCTGCGCGGTCTTGTTGCCGACCTTGTCCATCATGTCCGCCGCCTTGAGGCAAAGCAGGCGCGTCATGTCGATGTCGATGCGGGCGCGGGCGACGCGCTCCTCCCACACCGAATGCTTGTAGATCGGCTTGCCGAAGGCCTCGCGCTCCTGGAGGCGGCGGCACATCTTGGCGAGCGCTTCCTCGGCGACCCCGATGGTGCGCATGCAGTGGTGGATGCGGCCCGGCCCGAGGCGGCCCTGCGCGATCTCGAAGCCGCGTCCTTCGCCCAGCAGCATGTTGCTCGCGGGCACGCGAACATCCTTGAGCTCCACCTCCATATGCCCGTGCGGCGCATCGTCGTAGCCGAACACCGGCAGATGGCGGATCACGTTCACGCCGGGCGCGTCGTTGGCCATCAGGATCATCGACTGCCGCGCGTGGCGGCCCGCGCCGGGGTCGGTTTT
>LWDM01000045.1:7593-7805 GCA_002083525.1 Proteobacteria bacterium SG_bin9
GCCGAGGCCCGAGGACCACCATTTGCGCCCGTTGATGACGTATTCGTCCCCATCGCGGCGGATGCTGGTTTCGATATTGGTGGCGTCGGAGGAAGCGGTGAAGGGCTCGGTCATCAGGAAGGCGGAGCGAATCTCGCCGTTCATCAGCGGAGTCAGCCATTCGTCCTTCTGCGCGCGGGTGCCGTAGCGGTGGAAGACCTCCATGTTGCCGG
>LWDM01000045.1:7863-8781 GCA_002083525.1 Proteobacteria bacterium SG_bin9
AGAGCGCATATTCGAGGTTGGTGAGGCCGGGGCCGTCGAACTCGTAGCTGTCGTCGACATGATGGTGGCTGTCGTTCCTCGGCGGCATGAACAGGTTCCAGATGCCCTGGTCCTTGGCCTTGGCCTTGAGTTCCTGGACAACGGGAATCACCTTCCAGCGCTCGCCTTCCGCGTCCTGCGCCTTGTAGGTCGGGACCGCGGGGCGAACATTGGCCTCGATGAAATCGCGCACGCGATCGCGCCAATAGCGTTGCCGTTCGGTGGGTTCGAAATCCATGAGCGAAGTCCTTTGTCGTCAATCTTGTGAGGGGATGGGCCCGACACCGGCAGGCGGCGCNNCGGGCGGCGAGTGTGCGCAAGCGTTGTTCGTGATCCTGCTGGTCGAGCGGGAAGCGAAGGAACAGCAGGATCGCGCTGCCGATGAAGACCGCGGTCAGCACGGTGTAGGCCAGCATCAGATTGGCGATGATCGCGGGATCGACCGTGCCCGGCACGGCCTCGCGAGGCAGGCCGACCGCAGCGATCAGGCTGCCGGCGGCGAAGGTGCCGACGCCGGTGACGCATTTCTGCATGAACAAATTGCCGGCGTAGAACAGGCCTTCCTCGCGGTGGCCGGTCCGCATCTCCGAATCCTCCACCACATCGGCCAGCATCGAGCTGATCAGGATCATCGGGCAGATGGCGAGGCCGGTGGCGATGGTCGCGCAGGTCAGGAACAGCGGCAGCGTCTCGGGCTCGCCATTGGCGGGGAACAGCCCCGCGAGCCGCAGGACATAGGGCGCAAGCCCGATCACGATGGCCAGGATCGCCGTCGTCGCGGCGCCGTGCTTCTTGCCCAGCCGCCGCGATACGGCGGGGGTGATCACAAAGGCGAGCAACACGCCGGCGAGCAGCGTCACCGGCCAGGCGGTCATCGCC
>LWDM01000046.1 GCA_002083525.1 Proteobacteria bacterium SG_bin9
GTTGTCGGTGCGTCAGTCGATCACGATCTTGACGGGGTCGCGCACCTTCACATTCCCCTTGGCGTCGAGGCCGTTGAGCAAACGGAAACGCTCCACCGCGCGGTCAATATTCGCCATCCGGTTCGCCAGCGATTCCACCGTATCGCCCGGCTGCACCGTGATGACCTTGACGCGCAGCGGCCTCGCCGCCTGCACTTCCGCGAGCGTGAGCCGGCGGAACGAGCTGACGGTTTCACGGAAGTTGCGGTCAGCTTCAACGGTGCGCTGGCGTGCAGCGAAGATGAAGCGATAGACGTCGGTACCGACGCGCATCACATAGACGCGGAACTGCCACTGGTCGCCGCGGGCCGTCGAGGTTGCGGCCGGGAAGCCGTTGATGGTGATTTCTTCCGTCGAGGTCTTGTCGACGCTCTCCATCCAGCCGGAATTGAGATAGTCGCTGAGCGTCTGGTCGGGTCCGACCCGCACCACATCGAAGCGCATCGCCTGCGTGCCGCCTTCGCGGACGCCGATCACCGCCTGAGCAGTGTTTTCCAACGCAAAACCGTCGGGAGCCGTGAAAGCGAAACCGAGCTTCGGATGAATGAAGCGGCGGCCGCGCACGAAGCCTTCGCTTGGGTCCTCGCCATAGACGATGTTGTCGATGGCGGCGAGGTAGGTCTCGCGGTCGCGCTCACGGGCTTCCGGCGACACGAACTGCCGGGCATTAGCCTGCGCGTTCTGCACACGCTCGGGCGTCGCCGGGTGCGACGACAGGAAGTCCAGCGAACGCGGATCGAGATTCGAGCGCGGCGCCTTCAGTGCGGCGTTGCGTTCCATCGACGTCAGGAAGCGCGCAGCGCCGAACGGATCGAAGCCTGCTTTCGCAGAGATGCCGACGCCGATGCCGTCGGCCTCGAACTCCTGCGCGCGCGAAAAGCTCGCCAGCGTCAGTTTACTTTTTGCCAGCGCCAGCGCAGTGAGCTCCGGATCGTTGCTCATCTCGTTCATGACACGCGTCACAAGCGCCTGCTTCCGCGCTTCGTCCTCGCGGATCGCGGCGTGTTTGGCGAGCACGTGCGCCATTTCGTGCGACAGCACCGAGGATAATTCCGACGTATCGCTGGCGAGCGCGATCAGTCCACGGGTGACGTAGAGCTGTCCGCTCGGCAGCGCGAATGCGTTCACCGCGCCGGAATTGAGGATCGTCACCTTGTAGGTGAGGTCCGGCCGCTCGGATGCGGCGACCAGTCGCTCGACCGTCTTCGAGATCAGCGCCTCGAGTTTCGGATCGTCATAGGTGCCGCCATAGGAGGCGAGGATGCGGCCATGCTCGCGCTCGGTCGCGGGCGTCTGGCTGAGGATGCGGGCCGGCTTGGCGGATGGGGCGGGCGCAACGGCGGCCTGGAAGCGGGTCATGTCGCCGCAACCGCCGAGCACGATCGCGGCCCCGATAAGGGCAATCGCGATCGGCGGCAGCCGACGTGCGCCAGTACGGTTTTGTCCCACGTCCAAAGTCAACGTCGCCACTCAGCCTATCGCTATCGCGAACCGCCCCGGACGCGCCCACGCCCCGGGTCGGGTTCCACCTCGCTTAGCACATCCACCTGTTCCACCTTAAGTACCTCGATCCTCGGACCACCTCGCTGTCCAATAAATCCGCGGACACGAATTTTCCGATTTTCGAGGGATTTTAGGGGAATTTTGGCGTCCTCGAACGCCGCAGCCGTCCGTTTGGAGAGTGTGAGCGCGAAATCCTCAGTCCAGCGGCGTCCGAAATTCACATACGTCACGGAACCCGCCTGCCGGACCGACAGCACCTTGCCTTCCACCACCCCGAACTGCCCGATCGCGGCCAAAATATCGCCGGGTCTTTCGGTGTTTTTTAAGGCAATCGCGCCGGCCCAAATGCCGCGCCGCGCCTCGCGGGCGGAATTTTCCGCGGCGGAAAGTTGCGGCAAACATGTGGCATCGATGGACGGCGTCATCATCGCTGCGCCCTGCGCGAGCAGAGCAACCTGAACCGGCATTTCGCTGGTGTCGCGACGGACGAGCGCGATCTGCCGTCCGTAGCGATCGGGTCCGTCGTCGCTTCCGCGCAGCGCAACGACTTCTCCGCCGAGCAGGGCGGTGAGCACAGCGGCCGCGCGCTGACGATCAGGAGCGGACGCCGGCAATTCGAGACCTGCGAGCCGCACCTCGCGTCCGTCGTCGAGGCGGAATGTGCGTCCGTCGATGATCGCGCTGACGCGGCCTTCGCCCTGCGCGGGAAGGTTGCAGGCAGGTGCAGGCGCGCAGCTGAGCAACGCCGCAGTGAGCACCGCTGCACCGCGAGTGAATTCCGATAGGCGAAACCGAAACAGCCAACCACCGCGCATCCGATTTCCATTTCACGGAAATGATCGGTCCATGCTGCGTGCTGCGAACAGAAAACGCGAGTGCGAGAAATCGTACTGGCGCGAGACATTTCATGAGCATGGCGGTAGCTGCTTGCTGCGTCATGACCCTTGCGCCATGATTGCAGCAACAACGAATGCTGCGACAAATCGCGGTGACAACACAGGGAGAGAACCTTGAAGACAATCCTCACGCACCTCTTGTCAGCGGCGGCAGTGTTCGCGGCCGGTGCGGCATCCGCGCAATCCAATCCGCCGCTGAAGCTCGGCGCCATTCTCGACATGTCGGGCCTCTATGCCGACATCACCGGCGAAGGCAGCGCGACGGCTGCGCGCATGGCGGTCGAGGATTTCGGCGGCAGCGTGCTCGGCCGCAAGGTCGAGATCGTCGCGGCCGATCATCTCAACAAGGCCGACGTGTCGGCGAACATTGCGCGCGACATGCTCGACAACCAGGGTGTCGAAGCGATCATCGACGTGGCTGCATCCGCAACCGCGCTCGCGGCCGGCGAGATCGCGAAAGCGCGCAACAAGATCATCATCTTCAACGGTCCGGGTTCGATCCGTCTGTCGAACGAAGCGTGCGGGCCCTACACCATGCACTACGTGTTCGACACTTACGGACAGGCCAACTCGACCGGCCTCGCGACGGTGAAGACGGGTCTCGATTCGTGGTTCTTCCTGACGGCCGACTATGCGTTCGGTCAGGACCTGGAAAAGGACACGACCAGCGTCATTCAGAAACAGGGCGGCAAGGTCGCCGGCACGGTCAAGCATCCGCTCAACACATCGGATTTCTCGTCATTCCTGCTGCAGGCGCAGAGCTCGAAGGCCAAGGTGATCGGCCTTGCCAATGCCGGTGGCGACACCATCAACGCCATCAAGCAGGCGGCGGAATTCGGCATCACCAAGAGCGGTCAGAAGGTTTCGCCGCTGCTCGCCTTCATCACCGACATCGACAGCGTCGGACTTGAAACGGCGCAGGGCATGGTGCTCGCCGAAGCCTGGTACTGGGACATGAACGACGAGACGCGCGCGTTCTCGAAGCGCTTCCAGGAGAAGATCAAGCGCGTGCCGACGTCGGCGCAAGCCGGCATCTACTCGTCGGTGTCGCACTATCTCAAGGCCGTGCAGAAGGCCGGCACGACCGATGCCGCAGCCGTCGTCAAGGTGATGAAGGAAACCCCGATCAACGACATGTTCGCCAAGAACGGCAAGATCCGCGAGGACGGCCGCATGGTGCACGACATGTATCTGTTCGAGGTGAAGAAGCCGTCGGAGTCGAAGGGCCGCTGGGACAACTACAAGCTGCTCACGACCATCTCGGGTGACGACGCCTTCCAGCCGCTGTCAGCCTCGCGCTGCCCGCTGGTGAAGAAGTAAGGCCACAACGTTCGCGGCGGCGTCCTGACGCCGCCGCATCTTTCTTCGCGGGCGCCGCTCGCGCATTCAACCAACAACAAGGTTCAGTCCCATGAGCGACATCGTCCTGCAGCACCTCGACAACGGCCTTCTCACTATCACGATGAACCGGCCGGATCGCCGCAATGCGCTCAATCCGGACATGACGCGCGGGCTGGTCGAGGCGGCACGCCGTGCGGCGGAGGACAGCGACGTGCGCGCGGTGCTGCTGAAGGGGGCGGGCGGAACGTTCTGTGTCGGCGGCGACGTCAAGGCCATGGCGGTGGCGACACCGCGTCCGCTCGAAGAGCGGGTGACGACGCTGCGCAAGGGCATGGAGGTCTCGCGCATCCTGCATCAGATGCAGAAACCGGTGGTTGCGCAGGTGGACGGTGCGGCCGCAGGCGCGGGACTTTCGATCGCGCTCTCCTGCGATCTGCGCATCGCCAGCGAGTCCGCCAAAATCACGACGGCCTTCGCCAAGGTCGGCTTCTCCGGCGACTACGGCGGCACGTTCTTCCTGACGCAGATGCTCGGCAGCGCCAAGGCGCGCGAACTCTATTTGATGTCGCCGGTTCTCACTGCAAAGGAAGCACTCGACCTCGGCATGGTGACGAAGGTCGTGCCCGATGCGGAGATCGACAAGGCGGCGCACGAGGTAGCGATGTCGCTGGCGCAGGGGCCGTCGGTGACGCTCGGCTACATCAAGCGCAACATCAACAATGCCGAGACGCTGTCGCTCGAAGCCTGCTTCGATGCGGAAGCGATGCATCACTCGCGCTGCGGCGAGACGACCGATCACAAGGAAGCCTCGAAAGCGTTTGTCGAGAAGCGCAAGCCGACGTTCGTCGGGCACTAGTCAACGAAGGGCACAGCCATGGCGCTTCCCACGCGGCTTCGTCAGGTCTGTCTGGTCGCAGCGAACATCGAGCCGGCGGCGACCGATATTCCGTCGGTGATGGGTCTGAACATCTGCTACCGCGATCCGAACGTCGGCCGCTTCGGTCTCGAGAACATCCTGGTCCCGGTCGGCGACGTGCTGCTCGAGGTTGTCGCGCCGATCAAGGAAGGCACGGCCGCGGGGCGTTTCGTCGAGAAGACGCAGGGGCGCGGTGGCTACATGGCGATTCTCTCGTGCGAAGATCCGCGCGAGCGAGGAAAGAACGCCGAAGCGATGGGCGTGCGCACCGCGCATCTGATCGATCGCCACCCCTATCTCGGCGTGCAGTTGCATCCACGCGATTGCCGTGGCGCGTTCATTGAGTTCAACCACACCGCTAACAGCGACAATCTGCTCGGCCCGTATCCTCCGGCAGGCCCCGACTGGCACAAGGCCATCAAGCAGGACGAGACGCAGGAACTGACCGGAATCACGATGGAGAGTCCCGATCCGGAAGGGCTTGCCGCACACTGGAGCAAGATCATCGGCTACCCGGTGACGAACGAAACGGACGTGAAGCTGCCGAATGCGACGATCCGTTTTGTCAAAGGCCCGGCCGATCTGATGAGCGGGCTCACCTTCAAGGTCACGGATCCGGACGCCATTCTGGCTCGTGCGAAGGCGAATGGACTGCCGGTGAAGGGCAACGTGTTTGCGCTGAGCGGTGTCGACTTCGAACTGACGACGTAGAAACGAAAGACCTGCGATTCAATGGACGCGATGCCCACCGCCAGCCATCCCCTCGACACGTTCTTTTCGCCGAAGAGTATCGCCATCATCGGTGCTTCGCGCGAGGCGCACAAGATTCCGGGGTTACTGCTGAACTTTCTGCGCAAGAACGAATTCCCCGGCGCGATCTATCCGGTCAATCCGAACTATGGCGATATCAACGGGCTGGCCTGCTATCCGAACGTTGCCGCCATCGGCCAGCCAATCGATCTTGCGATCGTCATCATCCCTGCGAGGTTCGTCACCGGCGCGCTTGAAGAGTGTGCTGCTGTCGGTGTGAAGAACGCCGTCATCATTTCCTCGGGCTTTGCGGAGGAGGGCGGCGAAGCGACCGGCATGCAGGACGAGATCGCGCGCATTGCGCAGCGAACGGGGATGCGTATCTCCGGCCCCAACGCCGAGGGCTTTTACAACGAGCCGGCGAAGATCGCGGCCACCTTCAGCCCGACCGTCGATGTGAAGCCGGATGCGCCGCGCCTGATCGCGAGCCGCCGCCGCATCGGCATCGTCGCGCAGAGCGGCGGCATCGGCTTTGCGATCTACAATCGCGCGCGTGCGCTGGGCGTGGCGCTGAGTTCGGTGATCTCGACCGGCAACGAGGTCGATCTCGGCGCCGGCGAATTCCTCGACTACATGGTGCAGGACCCGAACACGGATGTGATCCTGCTGTTCATCGAGGGCATCCGCGACACCGACAAGTTTCTCGCTGCGGCCAGACGTGCGGCCGAGATCGGCAAGCCGATCATCGTCACGAAAGTCGGCCGCTCGGGCGCGGGCGAGCGTGCGGCGGCATCGCATACGGCGAGTATGGCCGGCTGGAGCGCTGCCTACGATGCGGTGTTTGCGAAGTACGGATTCATCGTTTCGAACGATCTCGACGAGGCGGTCGCGATCGCCGCTGTGCTGACCACATCGCCGCTGCCGAAGGGCGATCGGATCGCGGTCGTCACAGTCTCCGGCGGGGCGGGCATCTGGGGTGCGGACGCAGCGTCGATGAAAGGCATGAACGTGCCGGAGCTGTCGGCTCCCGTGCAGCAAGCCATCCGCGGCATGATCCCGTCCTACGGTTCGCCGCGCAATCCGGTCGATATCACGGCGCAGGCCGTGCACTCGGGCGGGCTGCAGAAGACGATGGAGCTGCTGGAGACATCCGACGAGGTCGACGCGGTTCTCGTCATCATCTCGATGGCGAGCGAAACGCGCATGCCGTTCAAAATGGAAGAGCTGAAGCCGCTGATCGACCGACAGAGCAAGCCCTATGTGTTCTGGTCGTACACGCTGCCGTCGAACTTCGCGCGAACGGGCTTGGCGCAGTCCGGCGTGATTATCCTGTCGAACCTGACGCACGCGAGCGCGGCCATTCAACAGCTCGGCAAGCACGCGGCGTTCAAGCTCGCGCCGCCCGCCACCAACGGCAGAACCGTCGATCTGTCGAAGCATGTCAGCCCAACGGCGCTCTCCGAATACGATAGCAAGGCACTGCTGCGCACGGCCGGCATCGCGGTGCCGGAGGAAATTCTGGTGATCGGTCGCGGCGCGCTCGATGCGGCGGTCGCGAAGACCGGCTTTCCGCTGGTTATGAAGATTCAGTCGGCGGACATTCCACACAAGAGTGAGGTCGGCGGCGTCAAGGTCGGCATCGCCAGCAAGGATGCGGCGCTCGAGGCTTACGACGCGATCCTTGCAGGCGCGAAGCAGCATCGCTCGGGCGCCAGAATTCAGGGTGTGCTCGTCAGCCCGATGGCGAAGAAGGGCGTCGAAATGATCGTCGGCACCATGATCGATGCGACCTTCGGGCCGATGATCATGGCGGGGCTCGGCGGCGTGACCACCGAGCTTTTCAGGGACGTGGTCTATCGGCCCGCGCCGATCACCGAGGCGGAAGCGGCGACCATGCTCGATGAGCTGAAGGCGTCGGTGCTGCTGAAGGGCTTCCGCGGTGCGCCGGCAGCAGACGTTGGCATGCTGACACGGCTGATGGCGAAGCTCTCGCACGTGGCGGCGGTGAATGCTGCGTCGATCGCCGAGATCGAAATCAATCCGGTGCTGGTGCATCCGGCGGGCGAGGGCGTAACGATCGTCGACGCACTGGTGGTGCCGGTCGCGAAGTAGTCGTCGTCATTGCGAGCGAAGCGAAGCAATCCAGCCAAGCATTCGGTACGTGGATTGCTTCGTCGCTAACGCTCCTCGCAATGACGAAAATTAGCGGCCCTTGAAGTTGGCGACGCGGCGTTCTTCCGTCGCCTTGACGCCTTCCTTGAAGTCTTCCGTCGAGCGGAGCCAGGTCTGCTCCTTCAATTCGTGCTCGGTCGCCTTGTGGATGCGATCGGCGAGACCGGCGCGCATGGTGGCGCGCGTGGAGACAAGACCGAGCGGCGAGCACTCGGCGATTTCCTCGGCCAGCTTGATCGCTTCGGCGCGCACCTGATCCTGCGGCACCAGCACGTTGGCGAGGCCCATTCTGTACGCCTCCTCGCCGGTGACGCGGCGGCTGGTGTAGAACATCAGTTCGGCGTTGTTCTTGCCGATCAGTTCCGGCAGCGCGACCGTGAGACCGAAGCCCGGATGGAAGCCGAGCTTGGTGAAGTTGGCCGCGAAGCGCGCTTCCGGACAGGCGACACGGAAGTCCGCAGAGACGGCGAGACCGAGACCGCCGCCGATGGCCGCGCCGTGGACTGCGGCAACGATCGGCTTCTTGGCGCGATAGATGCGCACGGCTTCGATGTAAAGATGGCTGATCGAGCCGAGGTTATCGGCAGGATCGCCTTTCCCATCGGGCTTCGCGACGGTTTCCTTGCGGTTCGGGTCCTTGAAGTCGGCGCCGGCGCAGAAGGCCTTGCCTTGCGCGCACAGAACACTGGCCCGAATTTCGACATTGGCGTCGAACTCGTCGAGCGCATTGGCGATCTGCTGGATCAGCAGCGCGTCGAAGAAATTCAGCGGCGGCTTGCGGATCTCGATGATGCCGATGTGACCCTTGGTCTCGACGCCGATATCCTTGTACGTGGCCATGATTTTTCCTCTGCCTTTGTTTTGCGTCATTGCGAGCGGAGCGAAGCAATCCAGCTCAGTGTGTAGACATGGATTGCTTCGTCGCTCTTGCTCCTTGCAATGACGAAGTGAGTGTCAGCGCAGCCCGAGGCCGCGGGCGATGATGCCGCGCAGAACTTCGGTGGTGCCGCCCTGGATGGTGAGCTTCGGCGCGATCTTGGTGGCGAACGCGAGCTGTTCGCTCAGCGCCGGATGGTTGGTCGATTCCGGATCGACGAACGCCGCGAGATCGCGCACGCGATGCGGCAGCGCCTGCTCCCACAAGGTGCCGATGTCCTTGACGATCGCGGCTTCCACCACTGGCTCCTTGCCGGCGGAGAGCATGCCGGCGACCGACACCGACATGCGGCGCATGGTGTGCAGTTGCGCGACAAGGCGGCCGATGCCTTCGGCCGCGCGCGAATCCGGATTGGGTCCGATCGAGCGCACGAGTTCGGTGAGCACGTAATAGGTTTCGAGGAAACGCTCCGGGCCCGAGCGCTCGTAGGCGAGCTCGCTGGTCGCCTGCTTCCAGGCGCCGTCGATCTCGCCGAGCACGTGATCGTCCGGCATGAAGGCGTCCTCGAAGACGACCTCGTTAAATTCTTTCTGCCCGCTCATCTGGTTGATCGGGTTGACCTTGATGCCCGGCGTCTTCATGTCGACGAGGAACTGCGTCAAACCATGACGGCGGTTTTCCTTCGTCGGCGGCGACGTGCGGAACACGGCGATCATGTAGTCGGCGATGTGCGCCGACGTGGTCCAGATCTTGGTGCCGTTGATGAGGTAGCCGCCGTCGGTCTTGGTGGCTTTGGTTTTCGCGGCGAACAGGTCGGAGCCCGAGCCCGGTTCGCTCATGCCGATGGAGAAGCAGACCTCGCCGCGGCAGATGCGCGGGAGGATATCCATCTTGATGCGCTCGGGCGCGTACTTCAGCAGCACCGGCCCGCTCTGGCGGTCGGCGACGAAGAAGCGCCGCGTCGGTGCGTTGGCGACGCGCATTTCCTCGGTGACGACGTAGCGTTCCAGGTACGAGCGCTCGTGGCCGCCGTACTTCTTCGGCCAGGTGATGCCGAGCCAGCCGCGCTCGCCGACGCGCCGCGCGAACTCGCGATTGTCGTTCTCCTCGCTGAACGGATGGTGCGGATCGAAGGTGCCGCGCGAAATTTCCTCGGCGAGGAACGCGCGCACTTCCTTGCGCAGCTCCTCGCACTCGGGCGGCAGGCGGATCGGATCGAAACGAAGGGCGGAGGTCATGATGTTTTCCCTTCCGTCTTATCGCGAGGCGACCAGCGGCCACAGATCGTCGGCGCCGCGGGCGCAGACCATCTTGCCGAGCTCGACCGCCCAGTGGCTTTCGTTGCCGAAGTCGTCGCGCCAGGCGAGCGCGCGCAGCGTCAGGCGATGCAGAATGTGCTCGGAGGTGAAGCCGATGGCGCCATGCACCTGATGTGCAATGCCGGTACCGCGCTCGGCCGCCTCCGAGCAGCGGATCTTCGCCGACACGGCTTCCAGCATCACCGCATCGTCGAAGCTCGCCGCATTGGCGACGGCGTCGGCGGCGGAGGTCGCGGCCGCAAGCGCTGCTGCAGTCTCGGAGGCGAGGCGGGCGAGGTTGTGCTGCACCGCCTGGAATTTCGAGATCGGCTTTTCGAACGCCACGCGCTCGTTGGAATAGCGCACGGTAATCTCGAGCATCGTTTCCAGCGCACCGGCGATCTGCAGGCTGCGCACGACGCAGCCCATCAGCATCAGCGCGGTCTGGTCGATGTCCTTCGCCGGTTTCAGTTCGAGCGGTTTCGTGTTGGTGAACACCACCGTGTCGCTCGCCTCGTTGGCGAGGTTGAGGCCTGAGATGATCGTGCAAGCCGAGGCGTCGACCAGCGCGATCGACGGACCTTTCACGCCGATGGCGAACACGGCGATGTGCTTTGCCTCCTTCGCGAACGGCACGCCGCGGGCGCGGCCGGTCAGCGTGCCGTCGGCGTTGACGGTGATGCGGTCGCGCGGGCCTGCGGGCGCAACCGTCATCGCATCTGCGGGTGAGGAGATGCCGCCCTGCGCCAGCAGCCAGCCGGCGAGCATGGTTTCGGCAAGCGGAACTGCAATGGCCGTGCGTCCGGCTGCGTTGAGCACGCCGAAGCCGTCGGCGAGGCTTGCACCCGAACCGCCCTGCTCCTCGGGCACCCATGCGAGCGGCAGGCCCGCTTCGCTCAGCGCGTTCCAGAGCGGCGCTTTCCAGCTGCCGTTGCCGGTGCGGATGATGTCCTGAGAGTCGGCGAGATCGGCGAAAATGTTTTCGGCCGTCTGGACGACGATGTTGTCACTCTCCGCCACGCTCACTCCCTGTCGTGTTCGCATCTGTTAGCCGCGCCACATGCGGTCCGATGCTTCTGCTTGGTTGGCGGCATGATGGTGAAAAGGCAAGAGGGTGACAAGCGCGGCCGTCTGCATTCCGGCATGCGGGATGCGCGAAAATTTCCGTTTCGCTGGGTGAAACATCGGAACGCGCAAACTATACTCGCGTGCCGCCTCCGGCCTGTTGCAGCGCCGCTGGTCTCGCCCCGTCTGTTCCGTATAAACCTGTCTCCTCTCGCCGAACGGCCCACAAAATAAGGAAACACCAATGGAAGGCTTCAACGTCATCGTCACCGGTTCGGCCTCGGGCCTCGGCGCCGCGACCGCGGAATTGCTCGCAGCCAAGGGCGCGCGCATCGTCATCAACTATTCGTCGAGCAAGAAGGAAGCCGAACAGACGGCGGACACCTGCCGCGCCAAGGGCGCCGAGATCGTCGTCGTGCAGGGCGACGTGTCGAAGGACGAAGATTGCAAGAAGATCGTCGCCGCCGCCGCGCCGTGGGGCGAGCTGCATGCGCTGGTCAACAATGCCGGCGTCACCAAGCACGTGCAGCACAGCAACCTCGACGGTCTGTCGGCGGAAGATTTCCAGTGGGTCTATGCGGTCAACACCATCGGCCCGTTCCAGATGACGCGCGCGGCGCGGTCGCTGCTGGAAGCCGGTGCGCAGAAGGCAGGGCGCGCTTCGGCCGTGGTGAGCATCTCATCGGTTGCCGGTATTCGCGGCATGGGATCGTCGATCGCGTATGCGGCAAGCAAGGGCGCACTCAACACCATGACGCAGTCGCTGGCGCGTGCACTGGCGCCGCTGATCCGCGTCAACGCTGTTTGCCCCGGCTATATCGATACGCCGTGGTTCGAAAAGGGCGTTGGCGCGGAGAAGCAGGCGCAGCTGCGCGATCAGGTGAAATCGCGCGTACCGCTGAAGCTCGCATCCGAAGCAAAGGATATCGCGGAGCTCGTGGCGTTCCTGGTGCGTCCGCAGTCGGGCCACATGACCGGCGAGTACGTGCGCATGGACGCAGGCATGCATCTCGCGGTCTGATCGGGACATGACAAAGCCGGCCTCGCAGCGCGCGAGGCCGGCTTTTCGTTCAACTTATACCCGGGGATTGCCGGGATCGGAGATCCGGCCGCTTGCGACGAGCCTGTTCCAGATGAACAGCACCACGAGCGCGCCGATCGTCGCGGTGATGAAGCCGGCGCCCTGATCCGGGCGATACCAGCCGAGCATCTGACCGACGAAGGTCGCGAGAAACGCACCGGCAATGCCGAGCACCGTCGTCAGGATGAAGCCCTTCGGATCGTTCGGACCCGGCGAGATCAGGCGAGCGATAATGCCGGCGACAAAGCCGACGATGAGGATCCAGAGCATGGTGTTGTCCTTTCAGCCGCAATGAAAGCGATCAGAGCCAGCGCGATGCTTCACCCTCGGTCGGCAAGCGGCCGTCCGGAGTGAGTTGGTCGACAACGCCGGGGAGATACTGGCTGAGGCCCTGCAGCAGTTCGTTGCGCGACATGCCCGTCTGGTCGAGCAGCGTGCTGATCTGATCGGCGCCGAGCGCGTTGGCGAGATCGTTCGGATCGATCTGCTTGTTCGCGCCCTTGCCGACCCATGAATCGGCGACATCGCCGTGACCCTTGTCCTGCAGCTGCTTCATCAGATCGCCGAGGCCGCCGCTCAGGATCGAGCCGGCTGCACCGCCGAGGATCAGGCCGCCGAGACCGCCCTTCATCAGGTCGCTCAAACCGCCGCCAGCGCCACCACCCTTGAGGATGTCGCCAAGACCTCCAGGAAGCCCACCGGGGAGACCTGCGGTCACTGTGCCGCCGGGCGGCAGTTGCGGCGGCACGCCAGCGGGCTTCGTTTGCGGCTGTCCGCCGCGCAAATGGCCGAGCGCCTTGTAGGCAAGCAGCGCGAGGATCGCCATCGTCATCGGCGACATGCCGCCCTTGCCGGGCTGCGTCTCGCCACGCGGTCCGTTCTGCATCCCGTTGAGAATATCCATCAAGCCCATAGGTCTCTCCCTCGCACGCCCCGCGGGATCAAGAATAGGGAGCGCTCATGACGGTTACAAGGCACCATCGCTGCTGCGGCCGGTGCGTGCTATTCAGGCGGGCGGCAAGGACGGGATCATGAACGACAGACCGATTGTGATTGCAGGGGCAGGGTCGATCGGCTGCTTCGTCGGCGGCATGCTCGCGCGTGCGAACCGCCCTGTGCGCTTTCTGGTGCGGCCACGCATCGCTGCAGAGATCGAAGCCAACGGCTTGCGGCTGTCGAGCTTCGAGGGCCTCGACGAACGGATCGATGCGGGCAAACTCGGATTGTCGCAGGCCTCGAGCGTGTTCGCGAACGCCGCTATCGTGCTGGTCACAGTAAAGAGTTCGGACACGCCGGAGATCGCCGGATTGATCGCGCGGCACGCGCCGCCGGATGCTGTGATCGTGAGTTTGCAGAATGGCGTCGGCAACGCGACGCTGCTGCGCCAGCATTTGCCCGGACGCGCGGTGCTGGCGGGCATGGTGCCGTTCAACGTGCTGGCGGTGGGCGAGGGGCGCTATCATCGCGCCACTTCCGGCGACATTCTGATCGATGCCGATCAAGCCGGCACGGCGGCCAAGCTCTCGGTGCCGGGCCTCGGTGTGAAGCCGCATGCGGATATGACCGGCATTCAGTGGGGCAAGTTGCTCGTGAATCTCAACAACGCGCTGAATGCGCTGTCCGACCTGCCGCTGCGCGATCAACTCGCGCAGCGTGCGTGGCGAAGCCTGTTCGCGGATCAGATGGCTGAAGGGCTGCTTGTGCTGAAAGCCGCGGGCATTCATCCCGTCGCCACCACGCCGCTGCCCGCGTCATGGACGCCGTCGATCCTCCGCTTGCCAGATGCTTTGTTTCAGATCGTCGCGAAGCCGATGGTGAAGATCGATCCGAAAGCGCGTTCCTCGATGTGGGAAGATCTCACGCGCGGACGGCGTACCGAGATCGATCATCTTCAAGGCATGATCATTGCTCTCTCGGCCAAGCATGGCGTTACTGCGCCGCTCTCCGGCCGCATCGTTGCGTTGATCAGAGACGCCGAAGCCGCGGGCAAGGGGCCGCCCGGCCTGACGCCGCAACAGGTTCGCGGTTAGGATTGTCGTTGCAGCTCGTGCGCGATGGCGCCGAGCACGTCGTGCGCCGTGTCGGTCCATGAGGTCGGACGGAAGCGATTTGCTATCTCAGCCTTGTCGCTTGTGAGTGCCGCATCATCATCGAGCAGGCGCTCGATCGTGATCCGCCACGCGGCCGCATCGTCGGGGTCGATGTGCGTGGCGATGCCCTGGCTCGCCTCGGGGATCGACGTCGTGTTGGAGGCAATGCACGGCTTGCCGAAGGCGAAGCTCTCGACCACCGGCAGGCCGAAGCCTTCGCTGCGCGAGGGAAACAGCGTGAAGCGGCAGTTGCGATAAAGCCATTGCAGCTTTGCATCGTCGACGTCGCTGAGAAAGCGGATCGCGCCGGCAACTGCCGGATCGGTCTTCACCGCAGCGACCAGCGGCTGGCCGTCGGTGCCGATGCGTCCGGCAATCACCAGCGGAATCGGCGGTGTGCCGCGCTCGCGCGCCAGCGACGCCCAGATGCCAGTGAGCAGCGCGTGGTTCTTGCGATGGTTCACGTCACCCACGGTCAGCACGAACTCGCCGGGTGTCAGACCGTCGACGCCGTCGATCGCCGGTGCGTCGGCGATCTGATGACCGAGCCGGATCGTCTTGACCGGCGGCAGCGCGATGCCGTGAGCCGAGGCGTAATTGCGCAGTTCGCCGGCGCTGTAATGCGAGATCGGCAGGATCAGCGACGCCTCGCGCATCACGAAGTTGCTGCCGGGGATGTTCGCTGCATCCGGATCGCGCAGGCGCGGATCGTCGGCAGTCAGCGTGTCGAGCAGATCGTAGAACACGAAGGCAAGCTTGATGTTCAGCTTGCGCCGCAGCGACATCAGGAAGCCGAAATCCTGCCGCTGCAATTCGCCTGGCAGCAGCAGGATCGTGCCGTCGTCGAAGATGCTGGCAGCTGACGCTGCCGTTGTATCGACCAGCGCTTTTTCGATACGCGCTTTGCTGCGCGCCTGACGGATCGGATCGCGCACGCGTTTGCGAAACCAGACCTCCAGTTGATAGAGCTGCTTCACGCCGGGACGGTTGCGAGTCGAAACGCGGGCCGCGCGGCGGGAATCCGCAACGGGAACGGTGGTGGCAGCGGCGAGTGCTTCGGCCGCCGACAGCGGAATGAATTGACTGCTGCGCTTGTCGAAGCGGCAGAACGCGATGTCGTTACGACCAAGCCGGGCGAGGGCTTCGATCAGCTTGCGTTCGACCCGCGTCGTGCCATGCGGAATGGTGTTGCGTTCGTCGAACGCAGTGGTCAGGTCCACGAGGATGCGGTTTGCCGGCATGAATGTGCTTGGTCGTTGTGAGCTCTAACGGGTGCAGTCGGCGCGGCTGGATGTCAATTTCAGCATCTTCTCGCCGCTGCTCGAGCGCAGGATGCACATCTCGACCTCTTTGCCGGCCGGCACCGGTTTGACGCAGGTGATCTCGGGATTGTCGTCGTACTTGGCGGTCGCGAATTTGCAATTCACAAGGCACGACGCTTCGCGGTCGAGTGTGTTGGTGACGAAGACGTCGGCCCTGAGCCCGTCGGGCGTCAGCGAGCAGCTATAGGGGACGTCAGCCGCCCGCACAGGCTGAGCCACCAGTCCGAAAATTGCTGCCGCGATGAGCGGCAATATCCACGTCCGTGTCGTTGCCATTGTCCGACTGATTTGCGCGATGCGCCCGGTTCTTAGCCTACCGCGCCCCATTGGGATACGCGCGCGGCGGGTTGCGGTTGCGGACGTTTCGCTATGGAAATAGAATGTATGTTCTGCTGAAAAGAACGTCACTATGCCGTAAGCGCTCATGCTGAATCCGACATCCTCTGCCAAGGAAACAGGCGTTGCCGCGGTCGAACGCGCGCTGACGATCGTGGGTGCGGTCGAGACGGCGGACGCGCCGATCACGCTGGCCGATCTCGCGCGCAAGACCGGCTTCTACAAGAGCACGATCCTGCGGCTGCTCAGCTCGCTGGAAGGGTCCGGATACATCGTGCGTCTTGCCGACGGCCGCTACGATCTGGGGCTGACGGCGTTCCGGCTCGGCACCGCCTTCGAGCGCAAGAACACGCTGCAGCATTACGCGATGCCGGTGCTGCGAGGCCTGGTTGCTCAGGGCACGGAGAGCGCATCGTTTCATGTGCGACAGGGGCCGGACGAACGGCTGTGCCTGTTTCGCGTCAACTCCAGCCACGCCACGCTCGATCGCGTCGAGGCCGGCGGTTCGTATCCGCTGCGCGCCGGTGCGGGCGGGCACATCATTCTGGCGTTCACCGGCGAGCAGGGCCCGCGTTATGACGCTATCCGCGCCGAGGGCTGGGCCACTTCGCTCGGCGAGCGCGATCCGAGCTGTGCGGCGGTTGCCGCGCCGGTGTTCGGCCCGTCGCGGCAGTTCATCGGCATTCTGTCGCTGTCGGGTCCGCGCGAGCGGTTTGGCCCGCAGGAGATCGAGACCATGGCGGGTCTGCTAAGGATTGCGGCGAGCGATCTGACGCGTGCGCTGGGTGGCGTCTGGCCGGATTTCAGGGAACTGGCCAAAACGAAGGGCAAACCGGCGCCAAAGCCGCGTGTCGCGGCAAAATCGCGCGAGTCGCATTAACCGGAACGGTATGATTTGCCTTGTATTGACCACACTGTTTTTCGAAGCCGTGCCTCGGATTACCGCAGGGTTTGACCTGCGATCCGCTTCATCACCATGACAGGATAGATTGATGCTCCGATCGATTTTTGCTGCTGCAGTTGTTTTGGCGTCCGCCACCGGCGCGTTTGCGCAGTCCCAGGCCGACAAGAACGCGTGCTCGCGCGACGTCTCGCGGTTTTGCCGCCAGCAGATGGCCGATGGCGATTCGGCTGTGCAGAGCTGCCTGATGCAGAACCGCAGCAAGCTCGGCAACGCCTGTAGCGAAGTATTCAAGAAGCACGGCTTGTAAGCCGGCCTGGCTGGTGAAGCCGCTGCTGCTTTGCTATGAGCGCGGGCGCGCGATGCGTGAACACGGTCCCGTAGCTCAGCCGGATAGAGCAGCGGTTTCCTAAACCGCAGGTCGGAAGTTCGAGTCTTCCCGGGATCGCCACCTCGCCTATCCCCTGGTCGTGTTCCCTTGCCATAAACCAGCCGCCATAACCCCGCATGGCTCGCGGGGGCGGCCGGAATTTGCTAGACGGTGCCCGGCGCGGCCCGAGCTGGCCGTTCCGGGTCGCATTAGGCTCGCGTAAGCTATTGATTTATGGCATGTTCTTGCATTGAACCTGAGCGGGCTCCGTGCTTTGGCCCACATCAGGCGGTGAAACCGGAGACGAGATGCTCGATCAGAATCTGACGAAGGGCGACGCCGATGCGCAGCGCCCGCCGAGCATCGCCTTTGGACTGGAGCGGATCGGCCTCATTGCGCTGAAGGCGCCGATCCTCTCCTGCATCGTGCTCACGCTGCTTTGCATCGGCGCCGCCTTCGGGCTGGCGCGGATCAAGATCGACGATTCACTGAGCCAGCTGTTCCGGTCGGAAAGCCGCGAGTACCGCCAGTACGAGCAAGTGGTGAAGCGCTTCCCGTCCAGCGAATTCGACGTGCTGATGGTCGTCGAGGGCAAGTCGCTCATGGAGCGCGACTCGCTCGAGAAGGTGCGCGATCTCGTCACCGACGTTCAACTAATCGAGGGCACGACCGGCCTGATCTCGCTGTTTTCGGCGCGGCAGCAGCCCGAGCCCGGCAAGCTGCCCGCGGCACTGTTCCCGAATGAGCTGCCGAAGGGCGATGCTTATAAGGCTTTCGTCGAAACGGTGAAGTCGAACGAGATCATTCGCGGCAAGCTGCTGTCGGACGACGGCACGCTGGCGCTGATTGTCGTCTCGCTCGATCCCAAGGTCGTCAGCAGCAAGGGTCTCAACAAGACCGTCGGCGAAATCCGCAAGACGATGGCGGAAAATCTTAACGGCACCGGTCTCGTGTATCAGCTCTCCGGCGTGCCGGTGATGCAGCTCGAAATCCGCAACGCGGTCGAGCGCGACGGCGTCATCTACAATCTGGCCGGCGTGCTGGCGGGTTGCATCATCGCCATCCTGTTCTTCCGCAAGATTTCGTTCATGATCATCGCGGCGTTCCCGCCGCTGATCGCGATCCTGTTGTCGCTCGGCGCGCTCGGCTGGGCCGGCTTCAGCCTCAACATGTTCCTCAACGTGATGACGCCGCTGATCATGGTGATCAGCTTCTCGGACTCGATGCAGCTCACCTTTGCCGCACGTGACAGGTTGATTGCGGGTGAGGACAAGTACACCGCGTTCCGGAACGCCGTGCTGGTTGTCGGCCCGGCCTGCGTGCTGACGCATGCGACCGCGGGCATCTCTTTCCTCGCGCTGCAGTTCTCCGATTCTGATCTTATTCGCACGTTCGGTGAAGCTGGCCTCGCTGCGACGATCATCGCGCTGCTCGCGGTGCTGTCGCTGGTGCCGGTGTTCGGCGTGCTGCTGGTCCGCAAGGAAGAAGCATTCGCCGCGAAATTCCGTGGTGCCGATGCGGGCGTTTCAGCGTTGCGCGCTTTCTGCGCCTGGATTGCGGTGCGCATGGTGAAGCGCCCCGGTTTGTACAGCCTTGTCGCGCTGGTCGTTGTTGGCGGTCTCGGCATCATCTATGCGAGCCTTGAGCCACGTTACCGACTGGCTGATCAGGTACCGGACAAACGTCAGGCCGTTGCAGCGTCGAGCCGGCTCGACGCCAAGCTGACGGGCGCCAATCCCATCGACGTGCTGATCGAATTCCCCAAGGGCAAGTCGCTCTACGCGCCGGATACACTGAAGGCGATTGCCGACGTTCATGCGCTGATCGAAAAGCAGGCCGGTGTCGGCAATGTCTGGTCGCTGGAAACGCTGCGCCGCTGGCTGGCGGAGAAGGCCGGTACCACGGATGTAAAGGTCCTCAAGGAGTACGTCGATCTGCTGCCAAAACAGATCGTGCGGCGCTTTATCTCTGCGGAAGAGGACGCGGTCGTGGTCTCGGGCCGCGTGCCCGATCTCGATTCGAGCCAGATCCTGCCGGTGGTCGAGAAACTCGACGCGGCGATGGAGCCGGTGCGCAAGGCCAATCCCGGTTACGAGATTGCCGTCACCGGCCTGTCGGCGATTGCCGCGCGCAACAGCGCCAACATGATCGGCAAGCTCAACGCGGGTCTGACGATCGAATTCATCCTGGTCGCGGTGTTCATCGGCCTCGCCTTCCGGTCGGTCGTGGTGATGCTCGTCTCGATCCTGCCGGGTATTTTCCCCGTCGTGATGTCGGGGACGCTGCTGTGGTTGCTGGATGAGGGTCTGCAGTTCGCAAGCGTGGTGGCGTTGACGGTGTCGTTCGGTCTTGGACTCAGCGCGACGATTCACTTCCTCAATCGCCTGCGCATCGAACAGGAGCCCGGCCTCGATCCGGGCGTCGCGGTTGAGCGCGCAACCGTGCTGGTCGGTCCCGCGCTGATCCTGACGACGGTTGTTCTGGCGTGCGGTCTGGTGGTCACGGTGTTCTCGGACCTGCCATCGCTACGACTGTTCGGCTGGCTCAGCGCCTTCTCGATGATCGCGGCGCTCGTCGCCGACCTCTTCATCCTGCGTCCGACCGCGATGTATCTGACCAGCGTCGCCGATCGCTGGCGCGGAACTGGTCCCGCCAAACCGGCCGAATGAGCCCTTCCGGACTGCGCCCGAAATGAAAGAAGCCCTTCTCGTCGAGAAGGGCTTCTTTGCTTTTTGGCGATGTCGTTTCGATCAGCTGCGGGTCAGCGTGATCGACACGCCGCGAATCTCACCCTTCGAACTGATCGACACGGTCTGCTTGTTTCCGGTCGTGCGCAGCGTCAGGTTGGCAGCGAAGCCGGCGGCCTCGACGAACACTTCGATCTCGCCCGGAGACACCTTGCCCTGCAAGGTGCCGTTGACGTTGCGGCTGGTCTCGCTCCAGTTGCCGGAGATTGCGCTGCCGCGGGCAACCACATCGCTCGCGAGCTCGAACTTGTAGCTGTCGCTGGCGCAGCGGAGCTGCTGCTGAAGACCCGCGCCCGATGCACCGACATTGTAGGTTGCGCGGCAGCGGATGCGCTCGTTGGAACCATCCGAGAGAGACACCGTTCCGGTGCCGCTCCACGTGCCCGCGAAACCGGCAAATGGACCGGACTGGGCGAGGCTGGGCGTCGCTGACATCAGCATCATTGCAACCGCGCCAGCCGGCAAAACCATCCACTTCTTCATGACCGAACCAAGCCCCTTCATATTGGATTCCTGAGATAAATTGTCCTTGGCAATCAACCGCGGCGACTGAATACGGATAATCGCTTCAAGGGTTTAGTGTCTGCACTGATATGGAGATTCAACGCCAGTAACACAATTCCTGGAACCAGAAAACGTTCGCAGTAAGGCTTTCATATCTGTTCCGGTGCGGCATGTTCGCTGAGCGGCGATCGTCGCGACCAGATAGCCACATCTCGCGACCGAATTGCGAAACGGCGCGCTGACATCATTTGCCATTGCGGCTGTCATCGAAGCTTCAACGGTGAGGATCATGGTGCCTGCGTCATTATAGACCAGGGGCGTTTCCATGACTGATTTCGCACTTCATTCTCCGGCAGGCCACGCGCAAACCGAGCAGAAAATAACCAAGCCCGATTTGGACAAGGGCTTCAATCCGCTCACTGCGATCGTGTTCTTCGGCATCATTGCAGCGGGGTTGCTGTTCGTCGCCTACAGCATCTATGCCGACGTCGTCGACACCGGCGCGCAGGTGACGACCTATTTGCCGTACATTCTTTTGTTCGTGGCGCTTCTGATCGCGCTCGGCTTCGAATTCGTGAACGGTTTCCATGACACCGCCAATGCGGTCGCGACCGTCATCTACACGCATTCCATGCCCGCCCAATTCGCAGTGGTGTGGTCGGGTTTCTTCAATTTCCTCGGCGTGCTGTTGTCGAGCGGCGCGGTTGCCTTCGGCATCGTGTCGCTGCTGCCGGTCGAACTGATCCTGCAGGTGGGCAGTGGCGCCGGCTTCGCGATGGTGTTCGCGCTGCTGATCGCGGCCATCCTGTGGAATCTCGGCACGTGGGTGCTCGGCCTTCCGGCATCGAGCTCGCACACGCTGATCGGTTCGATCATCGGCGTCGGCATTGCCAACGCGCTGATGCGCGGCCAGGACGGCACCTCGGGTGTCGATTGGACCAAGGCAACCGAAATCGGCTACTCGCTGCTCTTGTCGCCGCTGTTTGGCTTCTGCGTCGCCGGCTGCCTGCTGTTGCTGGCGAAGTTCATGATCCGCAATCCGGCCCTGTTCGAGGCGCCGAAGGACGGCAATCCGCCGCCGCTCTGGATTCGCGGCATCCTGATCGCGACCTGCACCGGCGTCAGCTTTGCGCACGGTTCGAATGACGGTCAGAAGGGCATGGGCCTAATCATGCTGATCCTGATCGGTACGGTGCCGACGGCTTACGCCCTCAACCGCGCGTTGCCCGCATCGAGCGTCGTCGAATTCAAGCAGGCATCGGACGCGGCTGCCGCCGTGATCGAGCAGAAGGCCGCCGGCTACAACGTGCTCGGCAACCCGCGTCCGGCCGTGTCGCAGTACGTGTCGGCTCGTAAGATCAACGAGGGCACCTATCCGTCGCTGGCCGTGCTGGTCCGCGACGTCGCCAAGCAGATCGAGGACTACGGCTCGCTCGCCAAGGTGCCGGCCGCCGCCGTCGGCAACACCCGTAACGACATGTACCTGACGTCGGAAGCCGTGCGCTTCCTGCTGAAGGACAAGGAAAACGACCTCAACGCGGCCGAAGTGTCCAAGCTGAAGGCCTACAAGAAGGTCCTCGACGATGCGACCAAGTTCATCCCGACCTGGGTGAAGATCGCGGTCGCGCTGGCGCTTGGACTTGGCACCATGATCGGCTGGAAGCGCATCGTCATCACCGTCGGTGAGAAGATCGGCAAGTCGCACCTGACCTATGCCCAGGGCGCATCCGCCGAGCTGGTCGCCGCCGGCACCATCGCAGGCGCGGACGTGCTGGGCCTGCCGGTGTCGACAACGCATGTGTTGTCGTCCGGCGTGGCCGGTACCATGGCGGCGAACGGCTCCGGCCTCCAGTGGAGTACCGTTCGCAACATGCTGATGGCCTGGGTTCTCACCCTGCCGGCCGCCATCACGCTGTCGGCGACGCTGTACGTGCTGTTCTCGCAGATCTTCTGATCGGCGCTTGCTGCTCTGCAAAAAAGGCCGCGCCCTCGGGCGCGGCCTTTCTGTCGTGGCGCCAGGG
>LWDM01000047.1 GCA_002083525.1 Proteobacteria bacterium SG_bin9
ACGCACCGACAACCGGTCGGTCGAAAATCGGATTGAAAGAAAAAAGCCCGGCTGATTGAGCCGGGCTTTTTCGTTGGACTTATGCCGATCGAAATCAGGCTGCCTCATCCTTTACCGAAGCGTCGTCGCCGTCACCGTCGGTATCGTCACCGTCAATGTCATCGCCGCCTTCGGCGTCGGTCTCGGCCTTGGTACCGCCACGACGCGGGCTCTTGGCAAGCTGCGCCTCGATTTCCTTGACCGCTTCGGTCTCGGTGATGTGCTGCACCACGGCGATTTCGCGCGACAGGCGATCGAGCGCCGCCTCATAGAGCTGGCGTTCGCTGTAGGACTGCTCTGGCTGTGACTCCGAGCGATACAGGTCGCGAACCACCTCGGCGATTGCAACGATATCACCGGAGTTGATCTTCGCTTCGTATTCCTGCGCGCGGCGCGACCACATGGTGCGCTTGATGCGTGCCCGGCCCTTCAGCGTCTCGAGTGCCTTCTTGACGAGCGCCGGATCGGACAGCTTGCGCATGCCGACATTGGCGATCTTCGAGGTCGGCACGCGCAGCGTCATCTTGTCCTTGATGAAGTTGATGACGAACAGCTCAAGCTTCGCACCGGCGATTTCCTGCTCCTCGATGGCGAGGATCTGGCCGACGCCATGTGCCGGATACACCACGAATTCGTTGGTCTTGAAGCCCTGGCGCTGCGTCAGCGGCTTCTTCGGCTCCTCGATGCGGGGCGCAGCCGGCTTGGCGGCAACCGGCTTCGCGGCCGGAGCAGCCTTCACGGGCGCCTTGGGAGCAGTCTTGGCAACAGGCGCCTTCGAAGCAGCGGTCTTCGAACCGGCGGCCTTTACAGTTTTTGCAGTTTTCTGGGCAGTGGGCTTGGCCATTACACTTCTTTTGTTCTTGGAGGACTTGGCCGCTGATTTCGCGGCCGACGCCTTTGCAGCTGCCGTTCGCGCCCCTGACGACCCCTTGGAGGTCTTCCGGGAAGCGCTCTTCGCTGCACTGCGGCTGGCCGCAGGCGTCTTTTTCGAGGTTTTCGAGGTACTCTTTTTACGCGTTTTGTCTGACACGGCCTGCGCGCGGAACCGCCACGCCTCTGTTCGATGTTGTCTCGGGGACCCGGGAGGCCAAAAACGCAGCCGCTACGGGGCGAGTTTTCTTTAGAGTGTGCCTATAATAGCACATTTCCCGCAAAAATCAATGATTTATGACCCGTTCCGGGGTCTAACCACCTAGCAGGGCAGGCATCTTCATCGATTAGGGTTAAACGCGACGGTTTTACCGGCGTTCCGTGTTTCTTTTTTGACCGGCTTGCTGCTGCGAGGCCGTCAAGAGGCGAATCAGTCCCCTTCGCCCGGGCTCTTCGAGAAGTACTTCTCGAACTTGCCTTCCTGGCCGTCGAACTCCTTGGCGTCCGGCGGCTGATCCTTCTTCTGGGTGATATTCGGCCACGCACCCTTGGAATATTCGGCGTTCACTTCGAGCCACTTCTCGAGCCCGNNCGAGCCCGGGCTCCGTATCCGGCTTAATGGCATCGGCAGGGCATTCCGGCTCGCAGACACCGCAATCAATGCATTCATCCGGATTGATGACGAGCATGTTTTCGCCCTCGTAGAAGCAATCGACGGGGCACACTTCGACGCAGTCCGTGTACTTGCACTTGATGCAGTTATCAGTGACGACGTAGGTCATCCAAAGCTCCGAGACGTCATACCGTTCGAGCCATTCTCCGGCGCGGGGAATTCCCTGTCGCGCAAGAAAATGCCTTCACTCAATCATTTACACGCTTTCGGGCGTTGAACCGGGGTCCATCAGGCGGGAAGGCGCGGGCGGTTTGGCGTAGCGCAGGAACCCCTGTCCTGCAAGGGATGCAACGCACGGCAGTTACTCCGATTCTTCGCGTCCAGGTTCCTCCAGATCGGCATACAGCAGCCGCGCCGCAGGCGCGTCTCCGCGTCGTTCGGCAAAGCCGGTGACCTTCATCACGCGAATGCGACTGTCGAGGGATATGGTGAGGACGTCGCCGATTTTCACGGCGCGCGACGGGGTTTTTTCCCGAACACCACCGATCCGGACGTAGCCGGCCTCGACGAGCGCTGCGGCGCTGCTGCGGGTTCGAACCACCCGCGCGTGCCAGAGCCACTTGTCCAGTCGCTGCCGATCCAAATTATCGCTGATCTTTCGACGCCAATTGATCCTTCAGGGCCGCGAGCTTCGCGAACGGCGAATTCGGATCGATCGGCCGGTCGCGCTTCTGCGCCGGCGCTTCGCTCGACCAGGTGCCCGGACGGCCCTCCGGCTTCTTGCCCTGAAACTTGCCACGGCCCTGCGGCTTGTCGCGGCCTTGCTTATTGTCGCGGAACGGACGCCGCTCGCCGCGATCGCCCGACGGCGCACCGCCGCCACCCGCGTCCGCCGACGCCTTTGCCTGCTCCTCGCGGCGCTTGCGGAAATCGTTGTTGCGCTCGCGCCGTTCGCCGTCGCGGCGATCGCGCCGGCCGTGCTGCTGCTCCGCGGGCGCTGCGCCGTCGCCGCCCTCACCTGCTGCTGCAGCTGCAGCTTGCGGCGGGCGTTGGTGGCGCTGACGGTTGCGATCATGGCGCGGACGGCGATCCTCGGAGCGGCCGGCCGGGCGCCAGACTTCGACGAGCTGCGGCTCTGCCGGAGCCGTAGCTTCGGCAGCGGTATCAGGCGCTGCAGCGGCCTCAGCAGGAGCTTCGGCAGACGGTGGCATTTCGGCCGGCGGCGGAGCTTCGGCGGTTTCCGCGGCGGGCTGCTCCGGCGAAGCTTCGGTTGCCGGCGCTTCAGCTTCCACCGGCTCCGGCGAAGGGACCGTCTGCGGTGCGGCTTCGGATGCCATCACCTCGGGCTCATGCCCGTCGAGCGAATACGATTCTGTATCGGCCGTTTGCGGAGCGTCAGTTGCTTCAGGCGTTGCGGCTTGCTCGGCTGCAGGCGTTTCAACCACGGGGGCTTCAACGACAGGCGCTGGCGGCAACGGCGGACGGCGATCCATCCGATAACCGAGCGCCTTCAGGATCGAGGCGAAATCCTCGCCCGCGGAGCCGGTGAGCGAGGTCATCGCCTGCGTCACCACGAAGCTGCGGCCATCGAATGCGCCGGCTGGTTTCTGTCCGGGCGAACCTTCGCGCCACGACAGTGCGGGACGGATGAGATCGGCGAGACGCTCCAGAATGTCGACGCGCACGGCGCGCTCGCCGCACGGACGATAGCCGAGCACGCGATAGGCATCGCGATCGAGCTGCTTGTCGAGCGGGAATGAGGTGCGGCCGGAACCGGCGAGGTGCTGCGCCCCCGAGAGCGCCCCGAGGTCAACGTTCTCCTGCTTCTGCGCCCAGAGCAGCGAGGCGAGGCTGCGCGCGCCCGGCTTCAGCAGCCCCGGCAGATAGATGTGATATGCGCCGAAGCGAACGCCGTACTTGCGCAGCGTCGCGCGCGACGGCTGGTCGAGATCCTTCATCTCCGCGGCAATCTTCTGCCGCTCGAGCACGCCTAACGCCTCGACGATTTGGAAGGCGATGCCGCGGGCAATGCCGGTGATGTCCTCGGCCTTCGAGAGCTCGAACAACGGTCCGAGCAGCTTGGTGACGTGCGTCTTGAGCCAGAGATCGAGCCGGGTCTGCACCGCATCGCGCGGCGCACCGTTGAGATGCTCGTCCGACAGGATACGCAGGCGCGGTTCGAGCAGATTGTCGGACGCCGTGAGGCGCGCCACCGCGGCGCCCATCCAGCGTACCACGCCATCGGACGCCAGCACGAACTGATCGTCCGGCGCGGAAGACAACCGTTCCGCACGCCCAGCGATCTCGCCGGCCAACGCCTGCTGGGCTGCCGCCTGCAGCGCCTTCGCGTCGGAACCGGCCTCAGCCGCGTCGGGCGTAAACATGAAGCCATCGAGACGGCCGATGGTGTGGCCCTCAACAACGACTTCGCCGGTCTTTCCGATTTCCGTATTCAGCATCACGTTTTCCCGCAGGCGGCGCATCAATACACTGGTCCGGCGATCAACGAAACGCTCTGTGAGCTTTTGGTGAAGCGCATCGGACAATTTATTCTCGACTTCGCGGGAAATGCCCTGCCAGTGGTCAGGGTCGGCCAGCCAGTCGGGACGATTAGCCGCAAAAGTCCATGTCCGGATTTGGGCAATCCGCGCCGAAAGCGTGTCGATATCGCCGTCGGTACGATCCGTCTGCGCCACCTGGGCGCCAAACCAGTCGTCGGGGATGCGGCCTTTCCGCATCAGAAAACCGTAAAGCGTCGTCACCAGCTCCGCGTGGGCCGAGGGCGCCAGCCGCCGGTAATCAGGAACGAGACAGGCGTCCCATAGCCGCTCGACCGCCGCCGGCGTCGTCGCCATATCCCGCACATCCGGATCGCGCGCGGCGTGATCGAGCACCCGGACATCCTCCGCAAGCGGCGCACGGGTCAGCGCCTCATGCTGCGGGGTCAGCGACAACGACACCTGCAATGCGCCGAGTGACGAGAAATCGAGCTTCGAGTTGCGCCACTGCAAAGTCTTCACGGTATCGAACGCGTGGTTCTGCAGTGCACTGACAAGCTCGTTGTCGAACGGCGCGCAGCGGCCGGTGGTGCCGAAGGTGCCGTCGCGGGTTGCGCGGCCGGCACGGCCGGCGATCTGCGCGAACTCGGATGGCGTCAGACGGCGATACTGATAGCCGTCGTATTTCCGGTCGGATGCGAACGCGACATGCTCGACATCGAGGTTGAGGCCCATGCCGATCGCGTCGGTGGCGACGAGATAATCGACGTCGCCGGATTGAAACAGCTCGACCTGCGCATTGCGCGTGCGCGGCGACAACGATCCCAGCACCACGGCCGCGCCGCCGTGCTGACGCTTGATCAGTTCGGCGATCGCATAAACCTCGTCCGCCGAAAACGCGACAATGGCTGTGCGGCGCGGCTGGCGGGTGATCTTTCTGTCGCCCACGAATGAGAGTTGCGACATGCGCGGCCGGGTCACGGTGCTGACGCCGGGCAACAGCCGCTCGATGATCGGCCGCATGGTCGCTGCGCCGAGCAGCAGCGTTTCGTCGCGACCGCGCCGGTTCAGGATGCGATCGGTGAAGACGTGGCCACGCTCGAGATCGGCCGCGAGCTGGATTTCGTCGACGGCCAGGAACGACACGTCGAGATCGCGCGGCATCGCCTCGACGGTCGACACCCAATAGCGCGCGTTCGGCGGCTTGATTTTCTCTTCGCCGGTGACGAGCGCGACCAGGTTCTCGCCAACCCGCGCCGCGATCTTGTTGTAGACCTCGCGCGCGAGCAGCCGCAGCGGCAGACCGATGATGCCGGACGAGTGCGCGACCATCCGCTCGATCGCGAGATGGGTCTTGCCGGTGTTGGTCGGACCCAGCACCGCGGTCACACCCGCACCCGGCGCACGATCCGATGACGATGTCGAGAAGATGGGCGAGAGAGGCATCGGTCAGGCGATTCCGGCCAAGAACGCGGCGCAAGCGCCTTCTGCGTCGTCCGGCAACCCGTTAATTCCACGCGCCGCCGGAAGACGCGCTCGATCAGTATCGTGCGCGGATGCCAATGGCAAAACCCGATTTCCGCCGTCAATCGCGAGCGGCGACGCAAGCACCTGTGTCACAATGCGACGCCCCACATGCCGCGATTTAAGGTTGTGAACGAGTCTAGAACGAATCGCGCCCGAATCGCTGACTCTCGTCACCCTCATGCAAATGAGCGCAACATCTCGCATATATGTTGAGATCGTGACACTACATCAAGCCTCGGAGGTGGCGGATTTTGACGCGCGGCGGCGCGCAGCCGATCACGGGCGGGTTATCGCCAGAGTCGCATGAGTCAACCGGATTCATGACCTCAACGCGCAAAGCCGGGCGCTGACAATTCGCTTTTTACTGCGTCTTCGCAGCCGCCTTCGCAGGCGTTGCCGCTGTCACGAACTGGGTCGCTTCCAGCATGCCCATCCCGAGCGGTGTCGGGATCACGAGTTTGTAGGGCACGAGCACACGCGTTCCGGCGACCGGCGCGAACCAGGCCTCCATGTCGCGCTGGGATTCGAGGTGCTTGATCACAGGGCGGCCGGGGATATAGCCCGCGACCGGCGTGAAATAGACCGCGCACACCACAACAGGGCCGCGATATCCCTTTTCGCTTTTGACCGCATCGATGCGCTTGAAGTCGAGCTTGAGATCGTAGCGCAGCCGCCCGTCGAAGATGGAAGAGCCGCCACGGCAAGCCTCGGCGCTCACCGGGTCACCGTTGCCGGGCACGCGGATCATCGAACCCATCAGTGGGTCGACGGCGTTGCGCAAATGCGCGTCGGTCACGACGACGCGCTCGGGCACCACCGGCGGCTGCGGCTCGATATTGAGCTCTTTGACGCCGGTGCCGGACATTCCAATCGTGATGACTTCGCTTTTCTTGTCCGTGGTGTAGGAAGCCTTGTAGCTGGCCGGAACGGGCTGTCCGTTTTGAACCCGGCCGACCGAAACCGTCGTGCCCTTGCCGTCCGAAACCCACTTGAGCATGCCGGTCGTCCCGCCTCGCGCGGTCGACACGTACTGATCCTCGCTGATATCGACGAGCCAATCGCCCTTGCCGATCACAATGCCGGACAGGGTCACTTCATATTTGGCCTCGAGCCGGCCCTGGGCGACGGCGGGAGCAGACCAGAAAGCTGCAGCCGCGGTGACAGCAGCACATGCGGCGAATGACATGACTTGAGAAAGGGTCGGCGCGCGATCGGTCACGATTTTCAGGATCCTGCTGGCCACGGACATTCTGGGAACCGGCAACCAACCATTACGGGAGGGATTGCGCCGTTTATATGTTCGCGATACGTGCCCCTGCCAAGTGGCTGAAGACGTTAAAATACGCCATTTCCTGGAGCCCGGCGTCCATCATGCCTTGACGCTCGGCGGCCAGACCCCTATACGTCCGCGGTTCCTGAAAATGGACGTGATTTCAACCCCCGCGCCGTGCCGCTGGCACCAGGGCTTCCGGGGATGACAGAGGATTTTCGCCATGTCTCGGCGTTGCGAATTGACCGGCAAAGGCGCTCAGGTCGGTCACAAGGTGAGCCACTCGAACATCAAGACCAAGCGCCGGTTCCTGCCGAACCTGTGCAACGTCACGCTGATTTCGGATGCGCTCAACCGCAATGTGCGCCTGCGCGTTTCGACCAACGCTCTGAAGAGCGTCGATCACCGCGGCGGTCTCGATGCCTTCCTGCTCAAGGCAAGTGCCGACGAGCTCTCGCCGAAGGCTGTCGAGCTGAAGCGCCAGATCGAGAAGAAGCTCGCCGCTGCGAGCTGATCGATCCAATCATCAGAATCAAAAAAGCCGGGCCTCGCGCCCGGCTTTATTGTTGCGCGCCGCGGATGCGAAGCCGTTACGGATCGACCAGCGTGAACTGCAGCAGGATGTTCCGCTGCACCACCGAGAAATTGTCGTCTGACACCATGGTCAGCACGGTCTGGCCGTCGGCAGTCTGGTGCACATCGATCGCTTCCATGTTGTCGACTTCGTTGCCGAGATCGGCGTCGAAGATTTCCGGCCCGTCGAGCACGCGGCCAGGCGCAATCGAGGTCATCGCGATCCGGCGAATGCGAATGCGCACACCGGTCATCAGCGAAAATTTTCGTTCAAGAATGAGCAGATCGCCGCGCGGCAACAGAACCGCATCGCTGATGTCGTAATCCAGCGTGCGCTTGACCGAGAACTGCCCCGGCGACGGCCCGCCGATCAGAAAACCCATGATGTTGCCGGAGCTATCGAGGCCACGTTCGGAAATCGCGATCAGCGTGCCGGCGAGTTTGTGCGGCTTCGGCACCCACGCCAGCGCCTCGATGCCCTTGTTGAACGGCAGCTTTTGCGCGGCCGGCGGCAACGTCAGCGGCTCACCCGGCGCGCGCACGCCTTCACGGCCGAAATCGAACTTGAGGATCTGGTTGGCGCGCTCGATGCCGACGTAGGCGATGCCGCCATCGACGGCAAGCGCCTCGGTATCGAACCACTTGCGCGTCGTGATCGGCAGCCGATCGGACCCGAGCATCGGCGCCATCTGCACATCGGCAAGGCCCGTGACCTGTTTGCCGCGATAGACGAGACGGCCCGTCATCCAGTCGCCCTTGTCGCTCAACGCGACAAATTTCTCACCTGCGGAATCGAGAAACCGGAAGCCTGACAGACCACCGAACCCGCGATACGGCGAGGTCAGAACGAGGCCGCTGCGAAACTCCAGCGAACCGAAACGCGTGCGCGTCCGATCGCGCGTATCGAAGGTCGGAATCTCGCGTGCATGGACTTCGATCGCGATGGGATCGGAGGCAGCGGCCTCACCCGCGGCCTGGGCCAGGGCCGGACCCGCGGCAACGAGCGTCGCCGCAAGCAGGATCGCGAAGCGGATCGGCGTGCGGCTCATGCTGTCACGAATGCAACCGGCGACGCGGCCCAGCGCTATGAGGCGCCGGCGCGTGAGTTTCGCTGAACAGCTCGGCAAGCTTCTCGGTGATGGCGCCGCCAAGTTCTTCCGCATCGACGATGGTGACCGCGCGGCGATAGTAGCGCGTGACATCATGGCCGATGCCGATGGCGATCAATTCGACCGGCGAGCGCGTCTCGATCTCTTCGATGATGTGACGCAGATGGCGCTCAAGATAATTGCCGGGATTGACCGACAGCGTCGAGTCGTCGACCGGCGCACCGTCCGAGATCATCATCAGGATCTTGCGCTGCTCGGGACGGCCGAGCAGGCGCTTGTGCGCCCAATCGAGCGCCTCGCCATCGATGTTTTCCTTCAGTAGCCCTTCGCGCATCATCAGACCGAGATTCTTGCGCGCGCGCCGCCACGGCGCGTCCGCCGACTTGTAGATGATGTGGCGCAGATCGTTGAGGCGGCCTGGATTGGCGGGCTTGCCGGCGGCAAGCCACGCCTCGCGCGACTGTCCGCCCTTCCACGCCCGCGTGGTGAAGCCGAGTATTTCCACCTTCACACCGCAACGCTCCAGCGTCCGTGCCAGAATATCCGCGCAAGTCGCGGCGACCGTGATCGGGCGGCCGCGCATCGAGCCGGAATTATCGAGCAGCAACGTGACAACCGTATCGCGGAAGGTCGCTTCCTTCTCGTGCATGAACGAGAGCGGATGGAACGGGTCGGTGACCACGCGCGACAGCCGCGCCGGATCGAGAATACCCTCTTCGAGGTCGAACTCCCACGCGCGGTTCTGCTGCGCCATCAGACGGCGCTGCAGACGATTGGCGAGCCGCGCGACGATGCCCTGCAGGTGCGCTAGCTGCTTGTCGAGGTAGCTGCGCAACCGTTCAAGCTCATCGTGCTCACAGAGGTCCTCGGCCGCGATGACCTCGTCGAACTTCGGCGCGAATGCATGGTACTCCGGTCCGCGCGGTTCGTTGGCGCCGCGCGGCTGCGGCCGCGTCGCCTCGCCCGGCGTCTCGTCATCGCCCATGTCGCCGTCATCGAACGTGTCGCTGGCGGACGCCTGCGCGCTATCCATGGCGTTCTCGGACATGTCGTCGGCGGTCGACTGCGCCTGATCGGCGCTCATCTCCTGCGCGTCCTGTCCTTCGGGCGAGCCGTCCTCGCCGGACTGATTCTTTTCGCCGTCGCGGTTCTCGTCCTGATTGTCGTCCTCTTCCGTATCGGCGTCGCGATCGTCGCCGAGGTCGAGGGCCTGCAGCACGTCGTGGATCGCGTCGCCGAAGCGCGACTGATCTTCGGTCAGCTTGCTGAGACGATCGAGCCGCGCACCGATCTTGTCTTCGAGGATCGGTCGCCACAGGTCGACGACCTTGCGCGCCGCGGCCGGCGGCGGCAGGCCGGTCAGGCGCTCACGCACCATCATCGCCAGGGCGTCAGCCAGCGGCGCATCGGCGCGATCGGTGATCTCGTCGAACTTGCCGCGATGGAAATGATCGTCGAGCATCGCCGTGAGATTCTTGGCGACGCCCGCCATGCGCCGTGCGCCGATCGCTTCGACACGGGCCTGCTCGACCGCCTCGAACACGCCGCGTGCTTGCGGATTGCTCGGCACCAGCTTGCGATGAACTTTCGCGTCGTGACAGGCGATGCGCAGCGCGATCGAATCCGAATGGCCGCGCACGATCGCCGCATCGCGTTTGGTCATCTTGCGCGCGGGCTCGGGCAGCCGCGCCTTGCCGGGCGACAGGCCTGGCCGCTCGGCCGCAAACGACACTTCCAGTTCGGGCGCCTTGGCAATGGCGCGCAGGCACGACGTCACCGCACGCTTGAACGGTTCCGTCGGCGCTTCCTTCGACCCGGTCCTGAACTTGGAGTTCGTGGTCATGTCGTCCCCGCCTCTCCCCACTGACAGGGAGAGGTGATGCTTATGAGAGGGCCACGTTCACCGACGATTCCGGCAGCTCCGCATTGAAGCAGCGCTGATAGAACTCGGCGACCAGCGGGCGCTCGAGTTCGTCGCACTTGTTGAGGAACGTAACGCGGAAGGCGAAGCCAAGGTCGCCTGCAAAGATTTCAGCATTCTCGGCCCAGGTGATCACGGTGCGCGGGCTCATCACCGTCGACAGGTCGCCGTTAGCAAAGGCGTTACGCGTGAGGTCCGCGAGCCGCACCATCTTGTTGACGGTGTCGCGGCCCTCCTGCGTGCGATAGTGCTTGGCCTTGGCCAGCACGATCTCGACCTCGTTGTCGTGCGGCAGATAGTTCAGCGTGGTGACGATCGACCAGCGGTCCATCTGACCCTGATTGATCTGCTGGGTGCCGTGATAGAGGCCCGAGGTGTCGCCGAGGCCGATGGTGTTGGCGGTCGAGAACAGGCGGAACGCCGGGTGCGGCTTGATGACCTTGTTCTGGTCGAGCAGCGTCAGGCGGCCGGACACTTCCAGCACGCGCTGGATCACGAACATCACGTCCGGGCGGCCGGCGTCGTATTCGTCGAACACCAGGGCGACGTTGTGCTGAAGCGCCCACGGCAGAATGCCGTCGCGGAATTCGGTGACCTGCTTGCCGTCCTTGACGACGATCGAGTCCTTGCCGACGAGATCGATACGGCTGATGTGGCTGTCGAGGTTGACGCGCACGCACGGCCAGTTCAACCGCGCCGCCACCTGCTCGATGTGGGTCGACTTGCCGGTGCCATGGTAGCCGGTGACCATGACGCGGCGGTTCTTGGCGAAGCCTGCGAGAATGGCGAGCGTGGTCGCGCGATCGAAACGGTAATCCGAGTCGACGTCCGGAACGTGCGGATCGACCTCGGAATAAGCCGGAACTTCCATATCCGAGTCGATGCCGAACACCTGGCGCACCGACACCTTCATGTCGGGCAAACCGGTCATTTCGGCAGGTGCAGTGGCGGCGGTCATCGTTCCTCCGTGGCGTCGGGGCGCTCCCGAAACCGGCATATGGCTGCGGACAGGGCTGTTTCGCTGAACCTAGCAGACAGTCGCGGGCGGCAGAAGCCCGCAGGCTGGCCTAAGTTCTATAGCAATACCATCAAGATAGGTCCGGATTGCAGGTTTGGAAAGCCTGCCTTGCGGATTCCCGCCGCCCCGGTTCACAATTTGAGTCGCGAGCACACCGGACACAGCATGGCCAAGACCAGCGCTAGGACCAGCACCAGGACTGCCAAAAAGGCCGCCGCCATCAAAAACACCGTTCGGCAACCAGCAAAGGTATCGGCGCGCATGACGAACTGCGCAGTCGCGGATGTTTTCGAGAGCTATCCGCCTCCGCTGCGCACAAAACTAAAAGCGCTGCGCACGCTCATTCTCGATGTCGCTGCGACGACACCCGATGTCGGCGCGCTCGATGAGATGTTGAAGTGGGGCCAGCCAAGTTACCTGACGACGGAGAGCGGCAGCGGCAGCACGATCCGCATCGATCGCGTGAAGTCGGCCACGCCGCAATATGCGATGTACTTCCACTGCCAGACCGATTTGGTCGAGACGTTTCGCCAGCTCTATCCGGACAGATTCCGCTTTGAAGGCAATCGCGCGATCATCTTCACTGCCGCAGACAAATTACCGGAGCGCGAATTGCGCCACTGCGTCGGCCTCGCGCTGACCTATCACCTGCGCAAACGCAAGCCTGCACGCACGGTCAAGCGCTAGCCGAGAAGAGGTATCAGCCGCGCGAAATGGTCTTGAGGTAGTTGTACGCCTTGATGATCTCGATTAGGCGATCTTCGGTGGAGCGGTCACCGCCATTGGCGTCGGGGTGATGCTTCTTTACCAGTTCCTTGTAGCGCGCCTTGACCTCGGCGGTGGTGCAATCGGCTTCGAGGCCCATCACCTGCAGCGCCTTGCGCTCGGCATTGAACACCTTGCGCGTTTCTTCCTTGGCCTTTGCCTCGGGACCCGGCCGCCAGCGGCCACGGCCGTTCAATTCGCTGAACACGCTGAACGGATCGGCCGCACCGTCGATATCGTCGTTAGTCGCACCGCGGCCCTTCTTGGCGCCACCGTTGGCGCCCATCTTCCAGGTCGGACGATGACCGGTCAGCGCATCCTTCTGATAGCGCGCGACGTCATCGTTACTCATGCCTGAAAAGAAATTGTACGACTGATTGTATTCGCGCACGTGATTGAGACAGAAGTGCCAGTACTCGCGCTCCTTGCCGCGCCCCTTGGGCGCACGGTGCGCACCGGTCGCCTCGCAACCCGGCCACTCGCACGCCGTCGTCTCCGGGCGCACCGGAGCGGCGCGCTTGCCGGCCGGCTTGACGCGGATGCGATCAAAGAACTTCGAGGAATCGATAGGCATGGGCTCTTTGACTACGCAATCGGAAAGGCTTCAAGTCTTGACATCGCTCGAACCGCCGTTTCGGAGCTATTTTAACGATCACGTGCGATTGACGGGCGGCGGTTCACCGCGTTAATCCGCAGCCATGACCGTCAAAGATAACATCACACAAAAGTTGAGCGAAGCTTTCGCTCCGACCAAACTGGATGTGACGGATGAGTCGCATCTGCATGCGGGGCATGCAGGTCACCGGCCGGGCGGCGAGACGCATTTCAGGGTCTATATTGTGTCGCCGAGCTTCGAAGGGAAGAGCCGGATCGATCGGCACCGCATGATAAATTCAACGCTTGCTGCGGAACTGGCCGATCGCGTCCACGCACTGGCGATCAAGGCGCACACACCGGGCGAAGCCGACGCCTGACGGCTCAGGCCAGCTTCAAAACGACGTTCCCGCCCGGCGCGGGCGCTTCTCCTCGATTTCCGCCTCCTTCGGCACCGGCACGATGCGCAAGGCCGTGATCCGGTTGCGTTCGCGGCGAAGCACGCGGAAGCGGAAGCCATGGAACGTGAAATTCTGTCCGCGTTCGGGAATCGATCGCGCCTCGTGAATGACGAGGCCGGCGATGGTCGTCGCCTCGTCGTGCGGCAGATCCCAGTGCATGGCCCGGTTGAGGTCGCGGATCGGCACCGACCCGTCGACCACGACGGAGCCGTCGGGCTGCGTCCGTACGCCCGCCACCGCGACATCGTGCTCGTCGGAAATGTCGCCGACGATTTCCTCCAGAATGTCCTCGAGCGTGACGAGACCTTCCATCTCGCCGTACTCGTCGACCACCAGCGCGAAGTGCGTCTTGCGGCGGCGGAAGGCTTTCAGCTGCTCGGAGAGCGGCCGCATCTCCGGCACGAACCAGGGCGGCGAGGCGATGCTTACCGCATCGACCTTGGAGATATCGCCGTCGGCGAGACGGATGGCCCGCAGCAGATCCTTCGCATGCAGCACGCCGACAATGTTCTCGGGCTTGTCGCGCCAGAGTGGAATGCGGGTGTACTCGGTCGCCAGCACCTCGCGCACCAGGTCTTCGGCCGGCAGATCAGCGTTGATCATCACCATCTCAGTGCGATGGACCATGATGTCCGCGACCTGAAGCGCGTCGAATTCCAGCAGATTGTGAATGTACTCCGCCTGGCTGACCTCAAGCTTTCCGTGCTCGGCCGACACCTCGACCAGTCCTTCGATTTCAGCGTTGGACAGGATTTCCTGATGCGACGCCTCCTTCACACCAAGCAGACGCAGAATAAAGGCCGACACGCTGTTGAGCAGCCAGTTCAGCGGATAGAGCGCCAGAAACGACAACTGCAGCGGATAGGCGATCCAGCGCGAGACCGGTTCCGGCTCGCGGATCGCCAGCGTTTTCGGCACCTGCTCGCCGACCACGATGTGCAGCGACGAGAACACCAGGAAGCCGATCATGAACGACGTAAAGTGCAGCACCGAGTCTGGCAGTCCGAGCGGTGCGAGCAGCGGCGCCAGCAGGTTCGAGACAGTCGGCTCGCCGACCCAGCCGAGGCCGAGCGATGCCATGGTGATGCCGAGCTGACAGCAGGCGAGATAGACCTCGACATTGCGCATCATCTGCTGCGTCAGGCGGGCGCCGAACCGGCCCTCCGCCGCCATGGCGTCGATGCGGAAGCCCCGGCTTTTGACGAGCGCAAACTCCGCAGCGACATAGAAGGCATTCGCTGCAAGTAGGAAAAACGCGATCGTCAGATTGAGCGCGGTGCTGCTCACGAATGCGCACCCGCCAGTTGCCGCGCCAGAAAATCGTGCACGCGCGATGGATCGACATCAGGGGCAATGAAGGCCTGACCGATGGCGCGCATGAGAATGAAGGTGAGTTTGCCGCGCTTCACCTTCTTGTCCTGCGCCATCAGCGCCATCAGCGTGTCGGCATCGGCGAGACCTTCCTGCTTGAGGCCGGCGATATCCTGCAGGCGCGTCGGCAATCCTGCGGCCGCGAGATGCGTCCGCAACCGGTCGGCATCGGACTTCGGCATGAGGCCGAGCTCGGCGGAGAGCTCCGCAGCCAGCACCATGCCGATGGCAACGCCTTCGCCATGGAACAGACGATCGGAGAAACCGGTCGCGGCTTCGAGCGCGTGACCGAAGGTATGACCGAGATTGAGCAGCGCGCGATCGCCGGTCTCGCGCTCGTCGCGGGCGACGATCGCCGCCTTGGCGCGGCAACTCGTGGCGACCGCATGCTCGCGCGCGCTGCCGCCGTTGACAATGTCAGCGTGATTAGCTTCAAGCCAGGCGAAGAACGCGGCATCCCCGAGCGCGCCATACTTCGCGACTTCCGCATATCCGGCACGGAACTGACGCGGCGACAGCGTATCGAGCACCGAGGTGTCGGCGACGACCAGCACCGGCTGATGAAACGCACCGACGAGATTCTTGCCATGCGGCGAGTTAATGCCGGTCTTGCCGCCGACGGAGGAATCGACCTGCGCCAACAGCGACGTCGGCACCTGCACGAAATCGACGCCGCGTCGCACCACCGCCGCCGCAAAGCCGGCGAGATCGCCGACCACGCCTCCGCCAAGCGCAACGACGAGATCGTTGCGCTCGATCTTCGCACCGATCAGCGCTTCGCTGACCTGCTCCAGCACCGCGTAGCTCTTCGATGCCTCGCCCTCGCCGACGACGATGGGTGATGTGGCGACGCCGGCTTCTTTCAGTGCGGCTTCGGTTGGGGCCAACCAATGCTTCGCCACCGTATGATCGGTGACGATCGCCGTGCGCGCGCCCGGCCGCAACGCGCCGATGCGCTTGCCGAGCGAAGAGAGAACGTCGCGGCCAATAACGATGTCGTAGGAACGATCGCCGAGCGCGACATCGACGACGATCGGATCGCTGGACTTGATCGGTGCGGTCATTGCTTTTCGGCTCCGGCGTCGCCGCACAGCCTTGCGTGCAGCGCTTCGGCACACTCCTCCACGATCTTCTCATGCGGAACGTCGCGCGACAGGATTTCGATATCGGCCTGCTGGTAGAACGGCGTGCGCTCCGCAAGCAACCGCTCGATCGTCGCAGCCGGATCGGCGGTCTGCAGCAGCGGCCGGTCGGCTCGGCGCTTGACGCGGCGAAGCACCACATCGGCATCGGCCCGCAGCCACAGCGAAATGCCGCGCCGGGCGATGCGCTCGCGCGTCTCCTGACGCAGGAACGCGCCGCCGCCGGTGGCGAGGATCGCCGGTCCGCTGTCGAGCAGACGCGCGATCACCCGCGCCTCACCGTCACGGAAATACGGCTCGCCATGCGCGGCAAAAATCTCCGGGATCGACATGCCGGCCGCCGCTTCGATTTCCTGATCCGCATCGACGAACGGCAGATGCAGCCGCGCCGCCAGCCGCCGCCCGATGGTCGATTTTCCCGCGCCCATCATGCCAACGAGCACCACCGAGCGATCGCCGAGCGCACGCGTGATGTCCGCGTCTGCGGAGGAATGGACCTGCTGCGGGGGAGCCGTTTCCGTCATCTCGACCTGGTTGCCGCCACTGCGGCGCTTTGTCTTCCTATACTACCCCACCGCACCCCCTCGCCAGTGGCTGGGCTATGCCTGTTTGGCCACGTCTTGTTGGCCGTGCCTTGCCTTGGCGCAGCGAACATGTAGGTAGTCGCGGTGAGCGGTGCTCTTTTCGAAGCCGGTTGACGCCATGCCAAGCCTGATTCGTTTTCTCACCGTCGTCGGCATCATCGGCGGCGTCATTTACGGAGGCATTTACGCCTTGGCCAACTATGTCCAGCCGAAGCCGCGCGAGATGACCGTCAGCGTTCCGCCCGACCGGTTCCAGAAGAAGTAGGTTTAAGGCTTGCGAGGCCCGATGCCGGCTGCGAGACCCACCACCGACGCCAAGCTGACGACGCTGTTTCTCGACATGCTCGCCGCCGAGCAGGGCGCCGGCGACAACACACTCGCCGCTTACCGGCGCGATCTCGAAGACCTGTCCTCATTCCTGGGCGGCCGCAAGTCGAGCTTCGCCGCCGCTGGCACCGACGATCTGCGCGCGTTTCTCGCCGATCTCGATACCCGCGGCTTCAAGTCGGCGAGCGTGGCGCGGCGGCTCTCCGCTATTCGCCATCTCTATCGCTTCATGCTCAACGAGCGCATGCGGAAGGATGATCCGGCAGCCATCCTGTCCGGTCCGAAACGCGGCCGTGGCTTGCCGAAGGTGCTGTCGATCGCCGATGTCGATCGCCTGCTGGAGAAAGCGAAAGAACTCACTGAAGCGCCCGACCGCTCGCCGCTGCAGACGCTGCGCGGCAAGCGTCTCTCGTGCCTGCTGGAGGTTTTATACGCAACGGGTCTGCGCGTCTCCGAACTGGTATCGTTGCCGCTCTCGGCGGCGCGTCGCGACGCGCGCATGATCGCGGTGCGCGGAAAGGGCGACAAGGAGCGGCTCGTTCCGCTGAACGACGCCTCGAAACAATCGATGGCAGATTATCTCGCGGCGCTCGATCAATCGCGCAAGAGCAAGACATCGGGAACGGCAACGTCGAAGTGGCTGTTTCCATCATTCGGCGAAAGCGGTCACCTGTCGCGACAACACTTCGCCCGCGAGTTGAAGGATCTCGCCATCGCCGCTGGGCTCGCGCCGCGGCTCGTCAGCCCGCATGTGCTGCGTCACGCTTTCGCGAGTCACCTGCTGCACAACGGCGCCGACCTGCGCATCGTGCAAACGCTGCTCGGCCACACCGACATCTCGACCACACAGATTTATACCCATGTGGTGGAGGAGCGGCTGAAGAGCCTCGTGCGGGATTTGCACCCCCTGGCCGAGAAATGAGCCGGCCGGTATTTCTGTCCTCACCAGCTTGACTTGAGGAACCCCTGAGGCCAGTTTCCGCCCGCTCGCGGACCCCGATGGTGGTCCTGTGCCGGCGGTTCGAGCTCGAGATCGGGCCTTAACCACCGTCGCAAGAAAGCCCTTACCATCAACAGCTTGTGCCGGGCTGCCGCAAAAACGGGAGTCCATTTTTGCGGAACAAGCGTTTATCTTCCTCTCAATGCCGGACCCGATGCGAAGCTATCTCGATTTTGAAAAACCCGTCGCTGAACTCGACGCCAAGGTCGATGAACTGCGCGCGCTCGCGGCAGGTGGCAGCGACATCGGCGACGAAATCACGCGCCTCGAAGAAAAAGCGTCGCAATCGCTCAACGAGCTCTATGCCAATTTGACGCCGTGGCAGAAGACGCAGGTCGCGCGGCATCCGCAGCGTCCGCATTGCGTCGATTACATTCAGGGATTGATCACCGACTTCACGCCGCTCGCCGGTGATCGCAAGTTCGGCGACGACGAAGCGCTCGTCGGCGGCTTCGGCCGTTTCGGCGGCGAGAGCATCTGCGTCATTGGTCAGGAAAAAGGCTCAACCACCGAAAGCCGGCTCAAGCACAATTTCGGCATGGCGCGCCCCGAGGGTTACCGCAAGGCCGTGCGGCTGATGGAAATGGCCGATCATTTCGGCATTCCGGTGCTCTCGCTGGTCGACACCGCAGGTGCTTATCCCGGCATCGGCGCGGAAGAACGCGGCCAAGCTGAAGCGATCGCGCGCTCCACCGAAGCCTGCCTCAATCTCGGCGTTCCCAACGTCTCGATCGTCATCGGCGAAGGCGGCTCAGGCGGCGCGATCGCCATCGCAACCGCCAATCGTGTGCTGATGCTCGAGCACGCCGTCTACAGCGTAATCTCACCCGAGGGCGCGGCATCGATCCTGTGGCGCGACGCGAGCAAGGCGCAGGACGCCGCCGTGAACATGAAGATCACGGCGCAGGATCTGATGCGCTTCGGTGTGATCGACAGCATTCTCAAGGAACCGCCAGGGGGAGCGCATCGCGACCCGCAAGCCATGATCGCAACAGCCGGCGAAGCGGTCAGCAACGCCCTCGACGAATTGCGCCACCTGGACCCTGCGACCGTGCGCAATCAGCGACGACAGAAATTCCTGAATATCGGCCGCAAGCTCGCCTGATTTCGCGGCTTAACGTCTCGCATGACGCGAGACACCCCAAGTTCAGTGCAAGTTCCTGCAAGAATTGATGAAGAACAGCCGAAGTTGAATTGGGGCTTTTTCTGGGCACATACATCGCGCAGACCCCGGTACCACGGCCGCGAATATTTACGATCAATTTACTATCAGCCGCGCGGGACTCGCAGCCGAAGCCCCTTCAGCTTGCGAGCCGGGGGGCTTAAGGATAATAATTATTCAATTGCTTCACATTATTGGATGCTATTCCCGGAGGACGGGGCCTTCCCCGTGAAGCACGGAGTTCGGTTTTGATTTCACGCTCGCTGGCTCGTGCGCTGACGACGTCCGCTCTTCTGGCAGCGGGCGTGGTTCTGGCTGGCTGCGACAGCGAGACGCTTCAAACCAACGCCAAGGCGTTGCGGCCGATCCCCGACAAGCTCGTCGCCGAAATTCAGAAGAAAGACATGGACACGCAGTCGCCGATGCTGGTGCGGCTGTTCAAGCAGGAGTCCGAGCTCGAGGTCTGGAAGCTGAATCGTTCGGGACAGTACGACCTGCTGAAGACCTATCCGATCTGCCGCTGGTCCGGCGACCTCGGCCCGAAGGTCAAGGAAGGCGACCGCCAGGCGCCGGAAGGCTTCTACAACATCACGCCCGCGCAGATGAACCCGCAGTCGCAGTTCTATCTTGCGTTCAACATGGGCTATCCGAACGCGTTCGATAAGGCGCTCGGCCGCACCGGCTCGCAGCTCATGGTGCATGGCGACTGCTCGTCGCGCGGCTGCTACGCCATGACCGACGAACAGATCACCGAGATCTACGCGCTCGGCCGCGAGTCATTCTTCGGCGGCCAGCGCGCATTCCAGGTGCAAGCCTATCCGTTCCGCATGACGCCGCAGAACATGGCGAAGCATCGCGGCAGCCCGCACATGCCGTTCTGGCGCATGATCAAGCAGGGCTACGATCATTTCGAGGTGACGCGGCAGGAGCCGAAGGTCGACGTCTGCGACAAGCGCTACGTGTTCGATGCACAGCAGCCCGCGAACTCGACCAAGCCGCTGAACTTCCGCCCCGAGGCGGCGTGCCCGGCTTACGAAATCCCGGCCGAAATTGCCGACGCCGTGCGCGACAAGCAGCGCCAGGACGAGGTCAAGACCGCCGAACTGATCTCGCGCGGCACGCCGACGGCGCGTTCGCGTGCCGGCATCGACGGCGGCATGCATCCGGTGTTCGCCAACAAGCTGCCGAACTCCGATCAGATCGCGATGCCGGACAAGGATACGGCTTACGCAGTCGCGTCGTATTCGTCCGCCCCGGGCACGATCCCCTCGCACGTCAATCCGCCGCGCTCGCCGGATCAGCCGGCGCCCTTGATCAACGCCATGTCGCCGACTGGCGAGAGCGAACCTTACGTTGCTGTTCCAGCCGGCGCGGCTCGCGCGGCGGCGCCTGCCACAGTGACCGCTTCGGCAAAGCCTACTGCTCCTGCACCGGCAGCAGCTGAGAAGCCCGGCTTCTTCGCAAGTATGGCCGAGCGGGTGGGCCTGCGCAGCGCACCCGAGCCGAAGCCGCTGCCGCCGGCACCCACGCCGGCGCAGAAGAAAGACACGAGCAAGCTTGTTGCGTCCAAGCCTGCCGCTCCGCCAGCACCGAAGCCGGCCGTCGCTGCAGCGGACAAACCTGCATCGACGCAATCGCAGCAGGCAACCGCTCCGGCGCAATCGTCGTCGCAGCAATCGATCGCCGGTGCACAGCCGGTCGTACAGGGCAGCTCGTTCGAAAGCCGCTGGACTAACTTCCGCTAAGCGCGCTCAGCGCTATGCAGGTTCGGCTTCTCGCATTTCCATCATCGTCTTGAACGCCGGACGCGCATGGCACGCCGCGAGCCACGCCTTCACTCGTGGTGCAGCCTCGAACAGCTCCAGCGCAGGCATCGCATAGCGCATGACCTCGGCCAGGTTGATGTCGGCAACGGTGAAGCGTCCGCCGACCAGATAACCGGACGCCGCAAGCACGTCATCCAGCACCTTGAACGGCCCGCGCAGCGCGTCGATCGCTGCCATCGCCTTGCCTTCGTCGCGCTGCTCCGCCTTGCCGGCCCTGTGCGTCAGGACGGCGAGCGAGTGCGGCTCGACCTCTGTCGCCGCCCACAACGCCCACATGCTCATCTGCCCGTCTTCCTTGACGTCTGCGGGAGCGAGCGAACCGCCATGCTTCTTCGCAAGATACAAATTGATGGCGAGCGACTCGTTCAGCACGAGACCGTCATCATCGATCGCCGGAATATGCCCGCTCGGATTGACCTTCAGGAATTCAGGCGAGCGGGTGTGCAGACCGTCGAATGAGTCGGGATCGGCGAGCCGATAGGCCTGCATGATCGGCACCTGTTTGAAGGGAATGCCAAGTTCATGCGCAAGCCAGACATTGCGCGACGCCCGTGAACGGCAAACTCCGTAGATCGTCAGCATGAACCTTCTCCGTTGAGCGCTGGCGCTCCATCTCATACGCGAGCAATCGCCTGCGCTCAAAGAAAAAGGCCGGTCAACCGACCGGCCTTTCGTTTGTCGCAAGCATTGCAGACGGCTTACGTATAGCGGCCGTGGCAGTGCTTGAACTTCTTGCCTGAGCCGCAGGGGCAATCCTCGTTGCGGCCGACCTTACCCCAGGTCTGCGGATTGTTCGGGTCGCGCTCCTCGCCGCCGACCGGCACCAGCGACGCATTGGCGAACGCCATCTCGTCCTCGCCGGTGTTCGGATCAAGCTTGTGCGCCTCCATACGCGGCAGCTGCGCCTGCTGTTCTTCCGGCGGTACGATTTCGACGCGCATCAACTGCGCGGTCACCGCTTCGCGCAGCTGCGCGATCAGATTCTCGAACAGCGTGAAGGCTTCGGACTTGTATTCCTGCAACGGATCGCGCTGGCCGTAACCGCGAAGACCGACCACCTGACGCAGATGATCGAGCATCACGAGGTGCTCGCGCCAGAGATAATCCAGTGTCTGCAGCAGGAAATGCTTTTCGATATCGCGCATGGTCTTGGGGCCCCACTGGGCCACCTTTGACGCCATGCGCTCGTCCGCCGCCTTCTCGATGCGCGCTCGCATCTCTTCGTCGGCGATGCCTTCTTCCTTCGCCCACTCGTCGACCGGCAGATCGAGATCAAGTACACGCTGCAACTCGTCCTTCAAGCCGACGACATCCCACTGCTCGGCGTAGGCCTGCTCGGGGACGTGCTTGCTGACCATGTCGTCGATGAGAGCATGGCGCATGTCGGTAACGGTTTCTGCGACGCCGTCGTCCTTCATCAGGTCGACGCGCTGTTCGAAGATCACCTTGCGCTGGTCGTTCTGCACGTTGTCGAACTTCAGCAAGTTCTTGCGGATGTCGAAGTTGCGCGCTTCGACCTTCTGCTGCGCCTTTTCCAGCGCCTTGTTGATCCACGGATGGATGATCGCTTCGCCTTCCTGCAGGCCAAGGCGCTGCAGCATGGTGTCGAGACGATCCGAGCCGAAGATGCGCATCAGATCGTCTTCCAGCGACAGGAAGAACTTCGAACGTCCGGGGTCGCCCTGACGGCCGGAGCGGCCGCGCAGCTGGTTGTCGATGCGCCGCGACTCGTGACGTTCCGAGCCGATGATGTAGAGACCACCCGGCTTGGTGATGGTCTTGGCCGGTTTGCCGCCCTTGGCCGGCTCGATTTCGACGATGTCCTGCGCTTTCAGCACGGTCTCGCGGAACGCCTCGATCTCGGCCTTGATCGCCGCAGCCTTCGCCGCCTTCTCGGCCTCGTCGGCGATGCTTGCGGTCTCCAGCGCGACGCGCATGTCGAGCGAACCGCCGAGTTTGATGTCGGTACCGCGGCCGGCCATGTTGGTCGCGATCGTGATCGCGCCCGGAATGCCGGCTTCGGCGACGATGTAGGCTTCCTGCTCGTGGAAACGGGCGTTCAGCACCGCAAACATCTTCGCCGGTTTGCCGTCGCGCGCGGCCTTGTAAAGCTTCTCAAGCGCCTTGGCGTCGNNAGAAGTCGATCTGCTTGTAGCCGTTCTTGCGCAGATAGTCGGCAAGCGTCTCGGACTTCTCGATCGACGCGGTGCCGACCAGCACCGGCTGCAGCCGCGCGTTGGCCCGCTCGATCTCGGCGAGGATAGCCGCGTACTTTTCGTTCGCCGTGCGATAGACCTCGTCGTCCTCATCGAGGCGCTCCACCGGCACGTTGGTCGGGATCTCGCGCACTTCGAGTTTGTAGATGTCGAAGAACTCGTCCGCTTCCGTCGCCGCCGTACCGGTCATGCCGGCGAGCTTTTCGTACATGCGGAAGTAGTTCTGGAACGTGATCGANNTGATCGAGGCCAGCGTCTGGTTTTCCGGCTGGATCGGCTGACGCTCCTTCGCTTCCAGCGCCTGATGCAGCCCCTCCGAATAACGGCGGCCCGGCATCATGCGGCCGGTGAATTCGTCGAT
>LWDM01000048.1 GCA_002083525.1 Proteobacteria bacterium SG_bin9
GGCCGATCACCGGATCGAGCTTGCCGTCGCGCGCTGCCTGCGTCAGGTCGCGCGCGTACTTCTTCAGTGCATCGTAGGCGTTTTCCGCCGTCGCACTGTCGGCGGTGCGGCCCTTGCGGAGCGCGTTGATCGCCGTGTTGAGATTCTGCGCCGTGACGCCGCCCTGCGCGAGAATCTTCCCCGCATCGGAATCCTTGTCGAGCGCGAGCGCAAGCAACAGCCGTTCAACAGTGACGAAGCCGTCACCGGCCTTCTCGGCAGCTTGCTCAGCAGCATCGAATGCGCGCGCGGTGGCGGGGGCAAGATAGATTTGTCCGGCTCCGCCGCCGGAGACTTTCGGCATTTTTCCGAGCGCTGCCTCGGTCGCCTTCAGGATCGCACGCGAATTGCCGCCGGAACGGTCGATCAGACCGCCGGCCAATCCTTCCGGATCGTCGAGCAAAACTTTCAGAATGTGCAGCGGTGAGAACTGCTGATGCCCTTCTCGCACCGCCAGCGATTGCGCCGATTGGATGAATCCCCGCGAGCGCTCGGTGTATTTTTCAATGTTCATATGATCTCCCTCAGCCTGTCCCGAGCCGCCCGATTGGCACGGCAAAGGACATCTTCAATGGGTTGCCGGTCGTCCCAGCTTACGCCCATATGGGAATGATTTCCCGCATCGAAAGGGCCTTTTTCGATTTTAGGTGAAGATGGCGCGCGCCTCCGAATCCCAATAAAGAAACGTCCATGACCCAAAAAAGCTCCGCGACCATCGACAGCATTTACCGTTACCCCGTCAAAGGCCTGTCGCCGGAAAGGCTTGCGCGCGTGGCACTTTCGCCCGGCCAGACGCTGCCCTCAGATAGGCGCTACGCCATCGAAAACGGGCCGAGCGGTTTCGACCCGGAAAATCCGAAGCATTTCCCGAAAAGCGTCTTCCTGATGCTGATGCGGAACGAGCGGCTGGCGGCGCTGCGGACCCATTTCGACGACGCCACCACCACGCTCACCATCCGCGAAAACGGCGCCGAAAAAAGTAGTGGCAATCTTGAGGCAGCCGACGGCCGCGCCGCGATCGAGGATTTCTTCAAGGTCTACAGCGCTGCCGACCTGAAGGGATCACCGAAGGTCCTGACCAGCGGTGGGCACAGCTTCTCGGACGTCCCGAGAAAAGTCGTCTCGATCATCAACCTCGCGAGCGTCGCAGCACTTGAGGACATCGCCGGCCAGCCGGTCGATCCCTTGCGCTTCCGGGGCAACGTCTACGTCTCCGGCTGGCCGGCCTGGAGCGAGTTCGAACTGGTCGGCCGGACGCTGGCGATCGGCAAGGCCCGCCTGCACATCGTCAAGCCGATCGTCCGCTGCGCGGCCATCAATGTCGATCCGGTGACGGCCGCTCGCGACCTGAACCTGCCCCATGAGATGATGCGTCACCTCGGCCATGCCGATTGCGGCATCTATGCTGAAGTGATCACTGGTGGCGACATCGCCGCCGGCGATGCTATTGTGGAGGCCGAGCCGGCGCGGATCTGACATCCCCGCCGCCTAAGGCGGGATGGGACCATGCGAATGCGGATCGCAGCGATTGCTTTCGCCATCATCGGCCTGAGCGCCTCGCCGTCGCTCGCCCAGAACCGCCACGCCTTCGTCGTCGGCAATGACGCCTATCAGAACATCGAGCCGCTAAAGAAGGCGATCAACGACGCCCGCGCCATCGCGCAGACGCTGCAGGGCCTCGGCTTCAAAGTGACGCTCGGCGAGAACCTCACGCGCCGCGACTTCAATGCGAAGTTCGCCGTGTTCGAACAAGCTGTGCAGCCCGGCGACACGACCTTCGTGTTCTACTCCGGCCACGGCATCGAACTCGACGGCGCCAACTATCTGATCCCGGCCGACGCACCGAAGGTCAACGCCCAGCAGCAGAGCCTCCTGAAAGACGAGTCAATTTCCAGCGACGGCATGATCCAGCGCTTGAGAGAGCGCGGCGCGCTGTTGCAGGTGGTGGTGCTCGACGCCTGCCGCGAAAATCCGTTCCGCGACAAGACCGGCCGCGCGCTTGGACCCACCGGCAGCAGCCTCGGCCCGCCGAAAGCCGTGCGCGGACTGTTCGTTATGTATTCCGCCGGCAACGGTCAGGTCGCCCTCGATCGTCTGTCAGATAGCGATCCCAATCCGAACTCGGTGTTTACGCGCAGCCTGCTACCGCGGCTCGGCGATCCGAACAAATCGCTGCGCGGCATCGCCATCGACACGCGCACCGAGGTGAGCCGGCTCGCCGGAACGATCGGCTCGGATCAGTTCCCCGGCTACTACGACCAGACCGACGGCGAGATCTTCCTCTCCAAAAACTCGCCGGGCGCCGTCGCCATCGCGCCGCAACCCGAGCGGCCGCTCCCGCCGCCGCCCGTTGCATTGCCACCCGCGCTGCCGCCGGTCGCAAGTCTGCCGCCCGCACCGCCTGTCGGCGCGAAAGGCATTACGCCAGCGCCTTCGGGCAACGACGGCTTCATCTTCATCAATTCGGATCGGGTGCGGCTGACGAACGAAGACCTGCGAGGCATGTCGCAACAGCAGCTGCGCATCGCCCGCAATGAAATCTATGCCCGGCGCGGCCGCTTCTTCCGCGATCCGCAGCTCGCCGCCTACTTCAGTCGCTTCGCCTGGTACAAACCGCATTCATGGGATGTGTCACTGAATGCAACGGAATCAGCCAACGTGAAGCTGATTTCCTCGATGGAGCGATAAGCCCGTCATTCCGGGATGCGCGTTCTTCACGCGCAGGCCCGGAATCCATAACCCCTGTGCTCATTATCGAAAGACAGGGAGTAGGGATTCCGGGTTCGCTCGCTTATGCTCGCGCCCCGGAATGACGAGGGATGCCATGCCATTTGCAACTGCCAGCGATAACGTCCGCCTCTATTTCGAGGAAGCAGGATCGGGCACGCCGATCCTCTTCATTCACGAATTTGCCGCCGACTATGCGAGCTGGGAGCATCAGGTCCGCTACTTCTCGCGCGGCTATCGCTGCATCGTCTATTCCGCGCGCGGCTACACGCCGTCAGACGTTCCCGAAAAGCCGGACGCGTACAGCTACAAACACTTCTACACCGACGCGATCGCCGTGCTCGATCATCTCAAGATCGAAGCCGCACATCTCGTCGGCCTGTCGATGGGGGCCTACTCGGCGCTTCAGGTCGGCATCAACGCGCCGAAGCGCGCACGGTCGCTGACGTTCGCGGGCGCAGGGTCAGGCTTCGAAGCCGATCGGCTGAAGGCGTTTCGCGACACCTGCATGGCGCACGCGACCGAGATGGAGCGCGGCGGCAGCGACGAGGTCGCGAAGCTCACCGGAACCTCGCCAGGACGCATTCCGTTTCTTGTGAAAGACCCGCGCGGCTTCAAGGATTTCTACGACGCGCTCGCCAAGCACGACGCGCAGGGTTCGGCCAACACGCAGCGCGGCTTTCAGGGCGCGCGCCCGCCAATCTCCGAATTCAAGGACGCGATGAACAAGCTGAAGGTGCCGACCTTGATCATCGTCGGCGACGAGGACGATGGCTGCATCGCGCCGAGCCTGTTCATGAAGCAACACATCGCGCCATCCGGGCTCGCGATGTTTCCGAAGACCGGTCACGTGCTGAACCAAGAAGAGCCGGCGCTGTTCAACGAGACCGTCGGCAAGTTCCTGCAGTTGGCCGACGCCGGACGCTGGCCGGATCGCGACCCAAGGTCGATCCGGGTATGACCGGTCTCGCTTATGGTCGTCATCACCGGGCTTGACCCGGTGATCCATCTACTTTTTACGAGCTTACCGCAAAGGTGGATTGCCGGGTCAAGCCCGGCAATGACGAAGAAAACAGGGCTAAAGCTCAACCTTCCCCTCGATGCACGTCACGGTCTGGCCACCGACCCAGATATCGTCGCCGGCGCGTTCGACATAAACGCGGCCGGCGCGGCCGAGCACCGTGCCCTGGCTTGCGATGTAGCGATCCGGTGCGATACCCGCGCCGATCAGCCATTGCGCCACACCGGCGTTGAGGCTGCCGGTGACCGGATCTTCCGTGGAGCGAGGTGGGATCAGCGCGCGCACTTCGAACTGCGCCTCGTTGCCGTCCGCCGCGCTCCAAGGGCCGACGACGCCGATCCGAAACTCCAAAAGCGATTGATAATCGGGCTTCAGCGCCAGCACCTCAGCGCGGCTGCCGAGCAGGATCGCGACCCAGCCGGGCCCGTTGTCGGCCCACTGCGCGCCCTTGATCGCCGCACGCGGAATCCCGAGCCCCTTCGCGATTGTCACGAGCGACGCCTCGTCCACGGCTCCGCTGCGTTTCAGCGGCGGCGCGGCGAATGCGAGCCGATCGCCGTCGCGCCTGATGCGGATGAGGCCCGCACCGCATTCCTGCACCACGTAATCCGTCTTCGGTTTACCGCCGCTGCTCAGCCAGACATGGCAACTGCCGAGCGTCGGGTGGCCGGCGAACGGCAGCTCACGTTCGGGCGTGAAGATGCGCACGCGGTAATCGGCGTCGGGATGCGTCGGCTTCAGCAGGAACGTGGTTTCGCTCAAGTTCGTCCAGTTGCCGAACGCGGCCATGGTCGCGTCGGGAATGCCGTCGGCATCGCGTACGACGGCGAGCGGATTGCCTTTCAGCGGGGTTGCCGTGAAGACGTCGACCTGACGGAACGAGAATTGGGGCACTGCTCTTACTTTCTCATGCTGACTTGACTCCCTCTCCCCGTTTACGGGGAGAGGTTGGGGTGAGGGGAAATTACGGGAGCGAGACATTGGCCTCGCCCCTCACCCGGATCGCTGGCGCGATCCGACCTCTCCCCGCACGCGGGGAGAGGTGAAAGGCTCTATCCTCGGCTCAGCAGGAACACGCCCTGCTCGCCGAACATGTTCCAGAACCACCATGGCGCGTTGAGGCGCAACGGACGTGCGTAAGTGTCGAGCGCCACGGCACGTTCCATCTTCACATTGATCTCGTCGCAAAGCTGGACGAAATCCTTGATGGTGCAGAAGTGGATGTTGGGCGTGTCGTACCAACTCGCCGGGAGATTTTCCGTGCGCGGCATCTGGCCCTTGACCAGAAGCTGCATCCGCATGCGCCAGTAACCGAAGTTCGGAAACGAGACGATGGCGCGATTGCCGATGCGCAACAGATTTTCCAGTACGGCGCGCGGCTGCCGCGTCGCCTGCAGGGTCTGCGACAGGATCACATAATCGAACGAGTCGTCCGGGTAGTTCGAGAGGTCGGTGTCGGCGTCGCCCTGGATCACGGCGAGGCCCTTGGCGACGCAGCGGTTCACGCCCTCGCGCGACAGTTCGATGCCGCGACCATCGACGCCACGGCTTTCGAGCAGGCGCAGCAGATCGCCCTCGCCGCAACCGACGTCGAGCACACGCGAGCCGGGCGCGACCATCTCGGCCACGAGAATATGGTCGGCGCGATAGCCTTCAGGGTTCGGCAACGCCGGCAGGATCAGCGGCAGTGACGGTGTTTGCACGCTCATGGCGTCACCTTCAGTCCGCGTGCCGACGCGGCCGATTCCAGAAACGCCGTCGCAATCCCGATGAACTCCGGCTCGTCGAGCAGGAAAGCATCGTGCCCCTTGTCGGTTTCGATTTCCGCGAACGACACCCGCGCGCCGCCGGCGTTGAGCGCATGCACAGTCGCCCGCGACTCCGACGTCGGGAACAGCCAGTCCGACGTGAACGACATCACGCAGAAGCGCGTGATGGTGTCGCGGAAGGCGGCCGCCAGCACGCCGTCGTGGTCCGCCGCCATGTCGAAGTAGTCCATCGCGCGCGTCAGGTAGAGATAGCTGTTGGCATCGAAGCGCTCGACGAACGACGAGCCCTGATAACGCAGGTAGCTCTCGACCTGAAAATCCGCGTCGAACGAGAATGTCGGCAGTTCACGGTCCTGCATGCGGCGGCCGAACTTGCGATGCAGCGCCGCGTCCGACAGATATGTGATGTGCGCGGCCATGCGCGCCACGCCAAGCCCGCGATGCGGATGCGTACCGTGCTCAAAGTAGCGGCCCGCGCGCCAATCGGGATCCGCCATCACCGCCTGGCGGCCGACCTCATGGAAGGCGATGTTCTGCGCCGAGTGACGCGTCGCGCACGCAATCGGCAGCGCCGCGAAGACGCGATCCGGATAGGCCGCGGCCCATTGCAGCACCTGCATGCCGCCCATGGAGCCGCCGACGACGGCTAGCAATGTCTGAATGCCGAGATGATCGATCAACATCGCCTGCGCACGCACCATGTCGGGAATGGTGATGACCGGAAAATCGAGGCCCCACAGCGTGCCGGTCTTGGGATTGGTCGACGCCGGACCGGTCGAGCCCATGCAGCCGCCGAGCACGTTCGAACAAATGACAAAGTAGCGATCCGTATCGATGGCTTTGCCCGGACCGACCATCGTGTCCCACCAGCCGCCCTTGCCGGTGACCGGATGCACGTTGGCAACGTGCTGATCGCCCGTGAGCGCATGGCAGATCAGGATCGCGTTGGAGCGATCGGCATTCAGTGCGCCGTAGGTCTGATACGCGATCTGGAATGGCGTGAACTCGACGCCGCAGTCGAGCTTGAGCGGCTTGTCGGCGCCGAACATCGCGACCTGCGAGGTCGGATGATCCGCCTCATGCGCGCGCTCCTCGATATGCAGCGTGTGGTTCTTCACCGACTGGACCTTGACCATCTCGATACCCGGCCTTCTCGCGAAGGCTCCTCACTCAAATAGGTACTCGGTCATAAAAAAACCGGCCTGAACAAATCGTTCGGCCGGGATCATCTTTCGTGTCCCCGGCCTGTTTAGCGAGTTGTTTAACGTGGCTGCAAGCCGGCCGGCTCAAATGACCACGGAATGACAGGAGGCTACTGCCACTCCGCCTTTTCGTCAAGGCACGCCTAGGGTTAACGGCAGGCCGCGAACGGCGGCCAGCAACCCTGCCGCAAGGTTTTCTTTGCTTTCGGGCACCGTCTTACCTAATCAGATGCGTTTACTAGTGGAGCGGATTTGACATTCGCGACCACCTGACCGCGGGCTACCGATGCGAATGTCAAATCCAAAGCTCCACTAGAAACATATATTTGCTAGTGGTCCTTTGATTCTAACATTCGCAAAGAACGAGCGCCGCAACGGAATGCGAATGTTAGAATCGGACCACTAGAGCTATTCAAGGCCATCATGTCGAAGCCTCCCGCCCCCGTCTCGCTGCAGGACCTGCGCCGCGAAATCGATAGTATCGATGAGCAGGTGCATCGTCTGCTCATGCAACGCGGCGACATCATCGATCGCCTGATCGCGGTGAAGCAGACGCAGGAAGTCGGCTCCGCATTCCGGCCGGCGCGCGAAGCCGACATGATGAAGCGTCTCGCGGAACGCCATCGCGGCATTCTGCCGCTCGATACCGTCGAGAGCATCTGGCGCGTCATCATCTCGACTTTCACGTATGTGCAGGCGCCGTTCTCGATGCATGCGGATCTGTCGCACGGCGAGTCGGCGATGCGCGACTCCGCGCGCTTTCACTTCGGCTTCACCGTGCCGTTCATCGCGCATCTCGGCGCGGGCGCGGCCGTCGAAGCTGTCGCGAAATCGAAAGGCGATCTTGCGCTCGTCTCTGCCGCGGCGAGCCGCACTGCATGGTGGACGGCACTGGAAGGCGCAGGCGCACCGCGCATCATCGCGCGCCTCCCTTTCATTGAGCGTGCCGATCATCCGGCGGCGCTTCCGGTGTTCGTGATCTCGCGCGTGGCGGACGAGGCACTCGTCACCGACGTCGAGGTGTGGAGCGTGCGCGTCTCCGGCTGGGGTGCCGAGGTTGCGCGAGCGCTGGTGCCGCTGGCGGACATTATCGCCGTGCCGGAGACGGCGTCCGACGGCGCCGCGCTGCTGATCTCCGTGCCGTCCAGCGAGGGCCTGGAGGGCATCACCGCAGCCCTGCGCCGCGCGGGGGCCACGGTGCGCGGAACAGCCCTCGTCGGCAGCCACGCGAAGCGCTATACGGTGGCGCCGAGCGAGACCGCTCGCGCCTGAAAGACCGAATTTCTGGAGCTTTGAGATATGACTGCCCCCGTGCCGAATCCCGGCATTTTGAGCATCGCACCCTACGTGGCCGGCAAAAGCGGCGGCCCGGCCAACGTGCGCATCTTCAAGCTGTCGGCCAACGAGACCCCGCTCGGCCCGTCGCCGAAGGCCATCGAGGCATTCAAGGCAACCGCGCTGCATCTCGAGGACTACCCGGAAGGGTCCTCGCGCGTGCTGCGTGAAGCGATCGGCCGCCGCTACGGCCTCGATCCGAACCGCATCATCTGCGGCGCCGGCTCGGACGAAGTGCTCAACATGCTCGCGCACACGTTCCTCAAGCACGGCGACGAGGCGATCCACACCGCGCACGGCTTCCTGGTCTATCCGATCGCGACCATGGCGAGCAGCGCGACAGCGGTGGTCGCCGCGGAGAAGGATTTCTGCACCGACGTCGACGCGATTCTCGCGCGCGTGACGCCGCGCACGAAGATGGTCTGGCTCGCCAACCCGAACAATCCGACCGGCACGTACATTCCGTTCGACGAGGTGAAGCGGCTGCGTAACGCGCTGCCGTCGCATGTGCTGCTGGTGCTCGACGCAGCCTATTCGGATTACGTCTCACGCAACGACTACGAGTCGGGCATCGAGCTCGTCGCCACCACCGACAACACGGTGATGACGCACACGTTCTCGAAGATCCACGGCCTCGCGGCGCTGCGCGTCGGCTGGATGTTCGGCCCATCGAACATCATCGACGCGATCAACCGCATCCGCGGGCCGTTCAACGTCTCGCATCCGGCGATGGTTGCGGCGGCCGCCGCGATCGAAGACCTCGAGCATGTCCGCAAGTCGCAGGAGCACAATGCGCACTGGTTGCCATGGCTGACGGAAGAGATCAGCAAGCTCGGCCTGAAGGTGACGCCGAGCGTCGCCAACTTCGTGCTGATCCACTTCCCGGCCGACAAGGGCAAGACCGCGGACGAGGCCGACGCCTTCCTCACCGCGCGTGGACTGATCCTGCGCGGGCTGAAGAACTACGGCATTCCGCATGCGCTGCGCCTCACGGTCGGCACCGAGGAGGCGAACCGCCTCGTCGTCAAAGCGCTGACCGAGTTCATGGGGCGCAAGTGAACGCTGCCGCACCTTTGTTCCAGCGGATCGCGCTGATCGGCTTCGGCCTGATCGGCGGCTCGATTGCACGCGCCGCGAAAGCGCAAGGCCTCGCCGGCGAGATCGTCGCGAGCGCGCGCTCGAAGGAAACGCGCGCGCGCGTGGCCGAACTCGGCATCACCGATCGCGTGCTGGAGACCAACATCGAGGCGGTGAAGGATGCCGATCTCGTCATCCTGTGCATTCCGGTCGGCATCTGCGGCGAGGTCGCCAAGGAAATCGCGCCGTATCTGAAGGCCGGCGCCATCGTCTCCGACGTCGGCTCGGTGAAGGGTGCGGTGCTGCGCGACATGGCGGCGCATCTGCCGGCGAACGTGCATTTCGTTCCGGCGCATCCAGTGGCGGGCACCGAGCATTCGGGCCCTGATTCAGGCTTCGCCGAGCTCTTCATCAACCGCTGGTGCATTCTCACGCCGCCGGATAATGCGGACACCGCGGCCGTCGACAAGCTTGCGAAGTTCTGGAGCGCGATCGGCGCCAACGTCGAGATCATGACCGCTGATCACCACGATCTCGTGCTGGCGGTGACGAGTCATCTGCCGCACCTGATCGCCTACACCATCGTCGGCACGGCCGACGAACTGGAAGACGTGACGCGCTCGGAAGTGCTGAAGTTCTCGGCCGGCGGCTTCCGCGACTTCACCCGCATCGCGGCGTCCGATCCCACCATGTGGCGCGACGTGTTCCTCACCAACAAGGATGCGGTGCTGGAAATGCTCGGCGCGTTCCAGGAAGACCTGTCGAAGCTGACACGCGCCATCCGCCGCGGCGACGGCGACGCTCTGTTCGATCACTTCACGCGTACGCGGGCGATCCGCCGCGGCATCGTCTCGATCGGACAGGATGCAGCGAGCGCCGACTTCGGCCGCCCGCACGCGAGCCTCACCAAGAAAGACTAGAACAACGGCGGAATCTGCGCGACGCGCAGCGGGCCGACGAACACGTTGCCGTCGACGAAACGCACCGGAATGTTCTGCGCCTTGCGGCCTTCGAGCGTCGTCGCGGGGCCGAGCTGCGCCAGTCCGCTCTCAATGCTCTGCCGCACGACCCGGTCGAGGCCGGGGATCGCCTTGTTCAGCGCACCGAGCAGCTTGTTGACGTCGTTGGCGTTGACGCCGCGCGCGACGCGATCGACCTGCTGCTGCGATACGCCTTCCTGCAACAGCTTGTCGATGCCGAGCGCCGGCGCGATCTTCTCGACGCCCGCGATCGTCATCTGCAGTTCGCCGTTGAGCAGTCCGCTCGGGCTGATGCCGAGCGAGCCGGCGGCGACCGACAGAAAGTCCTTTTGCGAGATGCGCGACTGCACCACATCGATGCGCCCGCCCGCCGCCTGAATCTCGCGGAAGCGATCCGGCCATGGCTTCGGCGAGAAGTCTTTCAGGCCACGCAGCATGACGCGAATATCCGCATCGAACGGCTCCGCGAACAGCGGTTGGATACCCTGCACGCTGCCTTGCGCTATTTGAAGAACCGTTTCGATCACCGGGTTGTCGGCAGCCGATCCCTCCGCGAGACGCGCATGCAGCTCGGCATGTTGGCCGCGGAACAGCGGCGCCGGCACCGGCCCGGCGACGAGATCGATGGCGAGATTGTCGAACTCGAGCGACGAGCGCTGCGGCACTTCCGGCAATCCGTAGACGCTGCTGCGGCCCTTTGACCACCCGGCCGACACGAACGGTTTCTCGCCGCGCTCGGCGAGCGTAAGGGGCCCGGTGAAATCCGCGATCAGCCGCTTCGGATCGTAGACCTGCGAGATCACCGCGATATCGGCGAGCTTGGCGGTCAGCCGCGTCTGCGCCGTGTCGGGCTCTGCGGTCTGCGCAAGCAAGGTTACACTGACGTCGCTACAACGAACCTCGAAGCGGAACGGGAAGCCGCCGACCGAGCGCTTGGCGCAGTCGTAGACGCGGCCGGACTGCGCCTCGCGGGCACGCCAGCCATCGAGCCGGTCGCTGATCTGCGAGGAGGCGAAGAACCAGAAGCCGCTCCAGACGATCGCAAGCGCGATGACCGTCACCGGCATGAAGAAAAGGCCAAAGCGCGAGCGGGTACCCGGTTTTCGAAGTTCGTCAATCATTGCAACACACTCTCAAACGAACTTCGAAAACCGAAGGGTACCCGCAATTTTTTGATTCCAGTCCCGCTTTCGATCTGAAGTTTCTGAAGATGGACTTGCCGCCACGGTGCAGAAACTTCAGATCGGCGGGACTGGGGGGCTGATGCGGGAAATGTTGTCATTTGAAGACCTTGCGACTGAAATCGGGCAATAACGCGATGATCGGTTGCGGCAATAAATCCCGTCCGGATAGCGGTTGCGCATAGCTCCATGCGCGGCCCCCAAGCGGATTTCGCGATTCGTGAAAATCATCTAATCAAACCGGCGATGACCTCCAACCCCTCCACCCATCAAACCTCAAGCCACGACCTTTGGGTGTTCGGATATGGCTCGCTGATGTGGCGGCCCGGCTTCGACTATATCGACCGGGTCCAGGCCCGGCTGATCGGCGAACACCGCGCCTTGTGCGTCTATTCCTTCGTTCACCGCGGAACTCCGGAAAAGCCCGGCCTCGTACTCGGACTAGATCGCGGCGGCGCCTGCCGCGGCGTTGCGTTCCGCGTCGCGGCCGCCAAGCGCGAGGCGACCATCGCGTATCTGCGCGAGCGCGAACAGGTGACGTCCGTTTATCGCGAGGTGACACGTTCAGTCTGGCTTGAGAACAACACGCGCGACAGGGTCAGCGCCGTGACATACGCGGTCGACCGTTCACACGCCCAATACGCCGGAAAATTGACGCTTGCCGAACAGCTGCGGTTTGTGCGTCAGGGCCACGGACGCTCGGGAATCAACAGCGACTATGTGATTTCGACGGTCGCCGCGATCGAACAACTCGGCTTTCGTGACGAACCGCTGCACAGGCTTGCGGAGATGCTGAAGGCGCACGCACACTCGCCGACAGAGGAAACCGGCGTTTAGCTGGTTGCGTCTTCCGATGGCGTGAGAACCGGTGAACGGCCGAACAGCGCCGCCTGTTCGCGCAGGCCCGCATCGATCAGCTTGTTGGACGCATCCTCGATCTTTGCTTCGAGCGTACGAAGGAAATCCTCAGCCGACAGGCCCGGCTGGATGGGATCGAGAATCTCGATGACGAGCGTTCCCGGATAACGCAGGAACTTGCGCCGCGGCCAGAACAGTCCGCTGTTCAGCGCGACAGGGATGCAGGGCACGTCGCATTCGACATAGATCTGCGACACACCGTATTTGTAGGTCGGCGGCGCGCCAACCGATTTGCGCGTCCCTTCCGGAAAAATGATCAGCTGCCGCCCGGACCGAATTTCCTCGCGCGCCCGCTTGGTCATGTCAACGAGCGCCGACTTTCCGGCCGCGCGGTTGATGGCGATCATCTCGGCCTTGATCAGGTACCAGCCGAAGAACGGCAGCCATGTCAGCTCACGCTTGAGGATGTAGAGCGGCTCTTTCAGTACCGAGACCAGCGCGAACGTCTCGAACATCGATTGATGCTTGGCGGCGATGATCAACGGCTCGTTCTTGAGTTTTTCGAGCCCGCGATATTCGAGCTTCACGCGGCAAATCTTCTCGAGAAGCCAGATCGAGGTCAGTCCCCACATCTTGGCGATCCACAAGATGCCGTAGCGCGGCATCAGGTAGGTGGGAATGCCGAGCAGCACCCAAAAGACGAGGTTCGCGTAGAAAACGACGTTGTAGATGACCGAACGCAGGACAATCGAAAATTTCGACACAGGTGATTTCCGTCTTTTGTTCCCGCAGCGGCCAGCCTACCTGGCGACCACCATCGATGACCGCTTTGCTGAATCGCTGGAACGCGGTTTGTCTTCGGTGCTCGGGTTTAACGCCACATCGACCCAATCGATCCGGACCCGGACCTCGGCCACAAGATACTTCACGTATTCGACCAGCAAAAGCCGGAAGGTGGCGGCGCTCGACCACCACGGCTCATCGCGCCACTTGTCGCCGATGACCGCGAACGGGATCAAGGTCACGTCCGGCATCGAATGCGACATCTCCACGATGGCACGGGGCATGTGATAGTTCGAGGTCACAACGATCAAAGAGCGGAAACCGCGTTCGCTCGCCCAGCGCTTGGTTTCGGCAGCATTGCTGCGGGTGTTGACCGCCGAGTGATCGAGATCGACACAGCACTTGAACATGGACTGTCGCTCGGGAATTGAACGGCCGATGTCATCGGCACGATTGGCGGGATAGACACCGGAAATCAGAAGCCGCTTGCCGTAACCGGATGCGAGCAGCTCCATTGCATCGGCAACCCGCGACGAGCCACCGGTGAGAACAACGATGCCGTCCGCATTGCGCGACGGCCGCCGCTCTTCCGAACTCAGCGCGAACAGGAAAATCACGAAGCCAAGCCCAACCGCGACGGCACCGAGCACGCCCGCACCGACCACGAGCCTGCTGAGGCTCCAGCGGCGCGCGCGCGAAGCCTTGCCCTGCCCGGTCTGGTCAGTTCTCGAATCCATCCCCGGAACGCTTGATCCCTTTCCCCATCATCGAATGGATACCTGTTTGGCCGTCCGATCAAGTATTGAACCCGACCTATTTGTCAGGTCCGCGGCAGACCGGTTCAATCGATTTCCCGCAGCGTGGCGAACAGGGTTCGCCGTGACGACCAACCCGTCACCACCGCGATCAGCACGGTCTGCAACGCCAGCACCACATAGCCCGACGGGCGCAGCGAGAACGTTCCCAACAACGCCGCGAACTGATCGCCGACAGGTGTGCCGGAGAACCAGCCGGCGATCGATTCCGACAGGCCGAACATCAGCATCGCCGCACCGCAGCCGATCAAGCCGCCTTCGAGACCAAGGCGCAGGAAGTGGCGCAGAAAGTGGTTGGCGATGAAGCGATCGCCGGCGCCGACAAAGTGCAGCACCTCGACGATCGGCCGGTTCGAAGCCATCGCACCGCGCGTTGCAAACGACACCGAGATTACAGTGACAATCACGACCAGCACCAGGACGCCGAGACCGGCGAACACGGTCGCGCCGGTCATCGAGCGCATGCGTTCGATCCAGGCGCGATGATCGTCGACGCTTGCCGACGGCGTGATCTTGGTCAGCTTCGCGCGCAGTCCGGCAAGATCGAGGCTTGCGCCGGGCAGCACCCGCGCCACGACGACGCGCGGCACCGGCAATTCGTTGAGAGACAAACCCGCGCCGAGCCACGGCTCCAGCAGCTTTGCGGATTCTTCAGCACTGTAGGGCCGCACCTCGACGATGCCGGCTTCGCCGCGCACCGCCTCGACGATGCCGCGCACATCGCGTTCGATGTCGCGGCCGGCGATGGGGCGGAGCTGGATGGTGATCTCGCTCGACACATCTGATTGCCATTCCGCAGCCGCGCCTTGCACCAGCAACACGGCACCGGTGGTCAGCGAGGCGAGGAACGTCATGATGGCAACGACCGCGATCAGCGCCTTGCCGGAGATCGAGCCGCGCGGCACGATCGGCGAGAGATTGCGCGCCTTCACCGGCACCTGCGGACGCTCGCGCCCGAGGTCGAGCAGCGTGCCGCGGTCTTCTCCGCTTCTGGTTGGGCCGGTTCTACTCATAGATATGAAGCCGTCCTTCGTGCAGCACCATTCGCCGCGCTTCATACTGGTCCATTAAGGAAATATCGTGGGTAGCAATCACAACCGCCGTGCCGGTCTTGTTCAGTTCGATGAACAGCCGCAGCAGCCGCCGCGCCAGTGTCGGATCGACGTTGCCGGTCGGCTCGTCGGCGAGCAGCAACTGCGGCCGCGCGATCACCGCGCGCGCGATCGCGGCGCGCTGCTTCTCGCCGCCCGACAGAATCGGCGGAAGCGCGTCCATGCGCTCGCCTAGCCCGACCCACTTCAGAAGGTCGATGACCTCCTTGCGATAGGCGGACTCGGGACGGCCCATCACCCGGAATGGCAACGCGACGTTCTCGTAGGTCGTCATGTGATCGAGCAGACGGAAGTCCTGCAGCACGATGCCGATGCGCTTGCGCAATTCCGCGACCGCATCCTTGTCGAGCAGCGAGACGTCGTTGCCGAAAATGTTGACGAGGCCGCGCGTCGGCCGCAGCGAGAGAAACAGGAGCTTCAGCAGCGAGGTCTTGCCCGCGCCGGAGGGGCCGGTCAGGAACTGGAAGGAATGCGCGGGAATCGCGAAGCTGAGGTCGCGGAGGATTTCCGGCCCCAACCCGTAGCGCAAGCCGACATTCTCGAAACGGACCACATTCAGCTCCGTTCGGCCCGATTCAGGGGAACGCCGGCGGGCGGGCGAGCCCGATGGGCGCCGCGATAGATTCTTGCGGCGGTTATGGTTTCCGATTCGTTAACGGACGGCAGATAGGCTCTGGGCATCGTCATCCTGGCGAGTCGCCCCATGATTGTTTGCCCGAACTGTACGACATCTTACGACGTCGATCCCGCCAAGCTTGGCCCCAACGGCCGAACGGTCCGCTGCGCCCGCTGCAAGGAATCCTGGCTGGCTCTGCCCGTCGACGAAATGAGCCTGGCGATGGCCGAGGCCGAAGCAGAGCCCGGGCCCGGTCCGGATCAGATGGCCCAGGAATGGGAGGCCGCCACCGACGCCTCCATGATCGACAGCCCCTCGATCTCGACGGCGGTGGAAGCCGGAGACCCGGGGCTCGACGTGCATCCCGACTGGGGAACGACGGACGAAGAGCCGAAGCCGAAGGGGCGGATCGGCCGCCTGTTTGCGGCACTGAAAATACCGGTGAACCTGCCGCCGCTGCCCAGCGTGCCGATGCCGGGCTTCATGAAACATTACCTGACGCTGCCCGCCGCCTGCGCCGCCATGGCTGCGCTGTCGATCGCGCTGGTGGTCTGGCGCGCCGACGTGGTGCGGCTGATGCCGCAGACGGCCACCTTCTTCAAGATGGTCGGGCTCGAGGTGAACCTGCGCGGGCTGAGAATCGAGAACGTCAAGGTGACGAGCGAGACGGTTGAGGGCAAACCGATGCTTATCATCGAGGGCTTCGTCGCGGACGGCGCGCGCAAGCCGGCGCAGGTGCCGCGCCTGCGCTTCGTGGTGCATGACGAGAAGGGTGTCGAGATCTACGCCTGGAACAGCGTGGTCGACCAGACCGTGCTGCAGCCGGGCGAGCGGGTGCCCTTCCGCTCCCGCCTCGCCGCGCCGCCGGCCGAAGCGCGCACGATCGCCGTGCGGTTCTTCAACCGTCGCGATATCGGCGCGTAACGCGTCAGCGATTTCGGCGTTCACAAGCGCGCTTTGCCGCAGGCCGCACATATTGTGACCGCAAACGCCTTGCCCAATCCTGCGGTTTGAACTCCGCTGGCACCTGAGGATACCTTCGCCGCATGCCCCGCATCCTGATCGCCGACGACGAAGAGTCCGTCCGCATGCTGGTGGCCCGCGCCATCGGCATGGACGGCCACGCCACCGTCACCGCCGAGGACGGCGCAGAGGCGCTCGATATCCTGACGCGGGAGAACGGCGCGTTCGATCTCCTGCTCACCGACATCAAGATGCCGGTGATGGACGGCATCGCGCTCGCACTTGCCGCCGCGCGCGACTTTCCGCAACTGAAGATTCTGCTGATGACCGGCTACGCCGACCAGCGCGAACGCGCGTCGGGCCTCGACGCCATCGTGCACGATGTCGTCACCAAGCCGTTTTCGATTGCGGATATCCGCACGGCCGTTGCGAATGCGCTGAGCGCCTGATCCCGAACTATAGCCCGGATGGAGCGCAGCGAAATCCGGGGGCTCGGGCTCCCGGGTTACGTACTGACCTCAGTAATCCTTGAGCAGCCGTTCGATGTAATCGAGTTCGATCTGCGGACGCGACGGATCGCCGAGACGCCGGCGGAGCTCTTCGAGAATGCGGCGCACGCGCTGAACGTCGATCTCGCCCGGAATCTTCACGGTGAAATCGTCGTTGAATTCACGGCTGCGCAATGGCCGGCCGAGTGGATCGGTGTTCGGACCGGCGCGCTGGGAGCGGCCGCGGCGTTCGCCCGGACCGTCGTCGCCCTGCCCTTCGCCCATCTGTTGCTGCATCGCCTGCGCGAGCTTCTGCACGCCCTTGCGCAGCGCCTCCAGCGCCTTGCCCTGCGAACCGACGGCGCCTTCCGAATTGCCGTCGCCAAGCTGACCGTCGGCGTCGCCCATCGCCTCGCCGGCATCGGCGAGCGCATCGCCGTCACCGTCGCCATCGTCGCCGGGCTGACCTTGCTGGCCCTGTTGGCCTTGCTGACCGCGCTGGCCCTTTTCGCCCTTCTCGCCTTTCGGTCCCTGCCCCATGCCCTGGCGGGCGAGTTGTTCCTGCAGCTTGCGCAGCCGGTCACGCAGTGCCTGCTGATCCTGCTGCAGGTCGCCCATGGCGTTCTTGTCGCCCTGCTGGCCGCGCGAGCGGTCGCGGCGCGAGTCCTGGCCCTGCTTGAAGGTGCGGTCGCGCAACTGCTGCTGCTTGCGGATGACGTCGCCAAGCTCATTCATCGACTGCTGCATCTCGTCGTCATCGCCGGACTGGCCGGGACGCGCCATCTGCAGGTTCTCCAGCATCTGCTGAAGCTGTTCGAGCAGCTGCTTCGCCGCATCCTTGTCGCCGTTGCGCGACAGGCGCTCCATGCGCTCGATCATGTTGTTGAGATCCTGCTGACGCAGCATCTTGCTGTTCTGATCGAGCGGGCGCGCGAGCTGCTGCGGATTCTTCTGCAGCTGCTCGGCAAGCTGGCGCATGAAGTTGTCGAGCGCCGCGCGCAGCTGGTCGGTGAGCTTCTTGATTTCCTCGTCGCTGGCGCCGCGCTCCAGCGCCTGCTTGAGCGCCTCTTGCGCTGCGCGCAGCGCCTTCTCGACATCGCTGATGTTGCCGTCCTCGATAGTGACGGCGAGCGCCCACAGGCTGGACACCACTTCGCGCAGCGCATCGTCGTTGCGCGCGGCCTGAAGCTGACCGGTGACACTGCGCAGACCGAGGTAATGGCCAAGCTCCGGCATGAATTGCTCCGGTGCGATCGCCAGCGCCTCGAGCGCCGCCCACACGAGCGACCGGCGATTGGCGTCGAGCGCCAGTTCGCGCCGCTGCTCGATCAGCGCACGCGCCAAAGGCTTCGTGAACAGCCGCTCCGGCAGCTTCATGTCGAACGGCTCGCTCGCACCTTCGTTGCCGGCTTCGTCCTTGGCGGTGAGCGTGAGCGTGACGTCGGCACCCGCGTACGGGTCTTCCGTCATATCCTTTACAGTCTGGCCAACGCCGGCGCGGGTTCGCGCATTCGGCAGCACCAGCTGAAAATGCGGCGGCTCGAACAGCGGGCGCACCGACTTGCCGCTCGTGACCTCCGTCGCCGGCTTCGTCTTGAAGCGCGCATGCGCTTCGGTCACGCCGTAGTCGTCTTCGATCCGGTAGGCGGTCAGCAGCGATCCGCGCGCCTGCCGCTCCGGATCTTTCGCCAGTTCGATCGATGGCGCACGATCCGGCACCGCGACGAAGGTCCAGTGCACGCCCGGCGAGCGCAGCTGCGCGGTGCCATCCGCAGCGATGGTGAAACGGCGCTCGCTCGCACCCTGCGGCGCCTGCTCGGCCGACGGCGTTTCGTTGATGCCGCCAGTGACGCCGATCTCGGGGCCATTGCCGCCACTCGAACGAATGATGAGGACACTGCCGACCGGGACCTGCATCACGGTCTTGTCAGCTTGCGGCTGCGCGGCCGAGCCCTCGCGTGCCGCCGACGAGATCAGGATGACCGGCGGCTTGCCGGTGTAGGCCGGCGCCGTCACCCACGCATCGACGCGCACATTTGCGGGCGTCAGAAAACCGCCAAGCTCGAACGCGCCAAGAAGGCGCATAGCGCGTTCACCTTCGGCCGCAAAGAAAGTTGCGACCAGCGCGACAACCACAAGCGCACGGACCGCGCGCGGATCGTGCAACGCGAGCCGCGGCGACGGGCTGCCGGCGCGAATGCTCTTGATCGACGCGAGCGTGCGGTTGCGCTGCTCGGCCCAGAGCGCCTGCGCCACCGGGTCGCTGGAGTTCATGTTGTCGGAGAGTTCGGTCGCCGGACGATGCCGGATGCCGGAGTTGCGGTCGAGGCGCAGCAACGCTTCGTCGCGGGTCGGCCAACGCAGCTTCACGAACGGCACCAGCGCCGCGATCATGAGTGCGGCAAAGGCGAGCAGACCGACGACGCGGCCGCTCAGCGGCAGCACCAGCCAGAGCCCCGCCCACGACACCGCCAGAAACAGACCGACCACACACAGCACGCGCGCGAGGTTCGGCCAGAGCCGCTCCCAGATGATCGCCAGCTGCGCGCGCTTGAGCGCCTGCGTCAGCTGCAGGCGCGCAGCGAACGGCGGTTCGGTAAGAGGCGGATCGTTCCTGAGGCTGCTCAATGCGATCTCCAGACTGTCCGGCGCGAAGCGTAACACAGGGGTGCCAGCCGGGCACACTCAATCTCTCGCAAAGATCACATGCAAACGTGGGGCCAAAACGGCGAAAATGCTTCACGAACGCGTGACGACATGCATCGAAACGCCGCGAATCAACGGCGGTTCAGAGCCAGGGCGCAGGTCTGTCCATAGCGATGAGCGCATCGACATCGATACGCGGACGCACGACCGCATACTGGTCGCCGTTCACGAGTACCTCGGGAACCAGCGGCCGCGTGTTGTAGGTACCAGCCTGCACGGCGCCATAGGCGCCTGCGGTCATGATCGCAACCAGATCACCCGCCTTCGGCTCCGGCAGCTCACGCCCGAGCGCGAGGTAGTCGCCGGTCTCGCACACCGGGCCGACAACATCCGCAGTAATCATCTTCGTCCCGGCGGCGGGCTGGCGCACCGGGGCGATGTCATGATGCGCTTCATAGAGCGTCGGGCGAATGAGATCGTTCATCGCCGCATCGATGATGACGAAGTTCCGCGCATCGCCGTGCTTCATGTAGATCACGCGCGTGACGAGGATGCCCGCGTTACCGACGATCATGCGGCCCGGCTCGAACATCAGCTTGCAGCCGAGATTGTGCGCCACGCGCTTGACCATCTGCGCATAGAGCGCGGGCGCCGGCGGCGCTGCCTTGTCGGCGTGGTAGGGAATGCCAAGCCCGCCGCCGAAATCGATATGCGAGATGGTGTGACCGTCGTCGCGCAGCCGGCGCACGAAGTCGGCGAGCAGCGCGAACGCTTCTTCCATCGGCCCGAGATCGGTAATCTGGCTGCCGATGTGCGTATCGACGCCGGTGATCTTGATGCCCGGCAGCTTCGCCGCGCGCGCATAAACCTCGCGGGCGCGGCTCAACGGAATGCCGAACTTGTTTTCCGACTTACCGGTCGAAATCTTGGCGTGGGTCTTCGCGTCGACGTCCGGGTTGAGCCGCAACGACACGCGCGCCTCGCGGCCCATTTCGGTCGCAAGCCGTGACAGCAGCGCAAGCTCGGGCTCGGATTCGACGTTGATGCAGAGAACGTCCTCGGCGAGCGCCGCGCGCAGTTCGGCTTCGGTCTTGCCGACGCCGGAGAACACGATCTTGTTCGGCGGAATACCGGCGGCGCGGGCGCGCTTCAATTCACCGCCCGACACCACATCGGCGCCGGCGCCGAGCTTTGCCAGCGTGCGCAGCACCGACTGGTTCGAATTCGCCTTCATGGCATAGCAGACGAGCGAGTCGATACCTGCGAACGCTTCGGTGAAGACGCGGTAGTGCCGCTCCAGCGTCGCGGTCGAATAGCAATAGAACGGCGTGCCGACGGTCTCGGCCAGCGTCGCAAGACTCACCCCTTCAGCGTGAAGCACGCCGTCGCGATAGTCGAAGTGGTGCATGGGCGTTCGCTCAGAAATTCGCGGCCGGTCGGGCACCGACCTTACCGCAACAGCGCTCAGTCAAGGATGAAATCGAGGAAGAACGGTCGTCGGCCAGCCGGCCTGGCCGCAGGCGCCGGTTCTTCACCCGGCGGTGCGAATAATGCACCGGCCTGCGTCGCAACTGAACTCTGCGGCGGCGGCGCCACTTCCGAACGCGCCGTGTTGGACTGAGGCTGAACGGACGCGCTCGGCGGCAGTTCCAGCGGCCCCTTGCGGCCGCAACCTGCGAGCGCCACGGCGGTCAACATGATGATGGCCAGCTTGGCGCAGGCGGTCGAACGGATCACAGTCACATCCCCAAAAGTTGGGCCAACCTACAAAACTCGCTTCGCTTTGGCGAGGGGCGGAAGCCTACCAAATTCGCGTTAAAGGATCGGGTGAGGCCCTATTTTCGCTCTTTTTTCAGCCGCTTGAGCCAGCCATTGGCCTGCGCACGCACGTTCTTCGGCGCGGTGCCGCCGTAGCTGACGCGGCTCTTCACCGAGCTTTCGACGCTAAGCACACCGAAAACATCCTTCGTGATCTTGGGCTCGACCGCCTGCATCGCCTTGAGCGGCAACGCGTCGAGCGCGACACCGGCTTTCGAAGCCGCCGCGACGATTTTACCGGTGACGTGATGCGCATCACGGAACGGCATCTTCAAGGTGCGCACCAGCCAGTCGGCGAGATCGGTTGCAGTCGCATAGCCGTCGCCCGCAGCCGCCTTCATCTTGGCCTTGTCCGGTGAGAGGTCGCGGACCATGCCGGACATGGCGCGCACCGCGAGCGCGATCGCGGCGAACGCCTCCATCGCACCGGCTTTGTCCTCCTGCATGTCCTTTTGATAGGCGAGCGGAAGACCCTTCATCACCACCAGCAATCCGATCAGCGAGCCGATGGCGCGGCCGGTCTTGGCTCGCACGAGCTCGGCCGCGTCCGGATTGCGCTTCTGCGGCATGATCGAGGAGCCGGTCGTGAACTTGTCGGAAAGCTGCACGAGGCCGGTGAGCGGCGACGTCCAGATCACGATCTCTTCGGCGAAGCGCGACAGATGCGTTGCCGTGATCGCGCAGGCTGCCAGCGTCTCCAGCACGAAATCGCGATCGGAGACGGCATCGAGCGAGTTCGCCATCGGCCGGTCGAAGCCGAGCGCCTTCGCGGTTGCGTGGCGATCGATCGGAAACGAGGTGCCGGCGAGCGCGGCGGCGCCGAGCGGACTTTCGTTCAATCGCTTGCGCGCGTCATAAAAGCGGCCGCGGTCCCGCGCCGCCATCTCGACATAGGCGAGCAGATGATGACCGAGCGTGACCGGCTGCGCCGTCTGCAAATGCGTGAAGCCCGGCATCACCGTATCGGCGTGCTCGAGCGCGCGCTCAGCCAGCGCCAATTGGAAGTCCGCGAGCGATGCGTCGATCTCGTCGATGGTGTCGCGGACATAGAGACGGAAGTCAGTCGCGACCTGATCGTTGCGCGAGCGCGCCGTATGCAATCGCCCCGCGGCCGGGCCGATCAGTTCACCGAGCCGGCTTTCGACATTCATATGAATGTCTTCAAGCGCCCGCTTGAACGTGAACGAACCCTTGCCGATCTCTGACAAAATCGTGTCTAGACCCTTGGCGATGTTTTTTGCATCGTTGGCCGCAATAATGCCCTGTGCAGCAAGCATCGCGGCATGCGCCTTGGAAGCAGCGATATCCTGCGCGTAAAGGTGGCGATCCACGTCGATCGAGACGTTGATTTCCTCCATGATCGCGTCGGGGCCCTCGCCGAACCGGCCGCCCCACATCTTGTTACTCATGTTCCGATCTGCCGTTCGTCATTCGCCGCCAACCATTCCGCTCGCCAAAGATTCTGCTCGTAATGTTGCTTTCACCGCCTTAACGAGACAGCGCCCTGCAACCCGACGACTCCCGCAACGTACCTGACGCATGACCCAGAATCAGACATCCGAAAAGCCCGCCGCCCCCGCATCGAGCCGCAAGCCGATCATTCTGGGAGCACTGGCTGTCGCCGTAGCCATCGGGATTGCCGGGGTATACGGGATGGGCGGGATGAAGCGCAACGATCAGGCGGCCTCCCCCCCCGCCGCCAGCTGCGCCAAGACCGTCGATTTGGCGAAGAAGATTCAGCCGCTGGTGAAGGGCGAAGTTGCCGCGCTGACCGTCAATGCGACACCGTTCAAGGTCCCCGATCTCGCGTTCGAGGATGCGATCGGCAAGGTCCGCAAGCTGTCGGAATGGCAGGGAAAGACCGTTCTGGTGAACCTCTGGGCCACCTGGTGCGTGCCCTGCCGCAAGGAAATGCCGGCACTCGAGGCGCTGCAGACCAAGCTCGGCGGCCCGAAATTCGAGGTCGTGGCGATCAACATCGACACCACCAACCCGGACAAGCCAAAGGCGTTCTACAAGGACACCAATCTGGTTAAGCTCGGCTATTATACGGACGCGAAAGCGAAGGCTTTCCAGGATCTTAAGAGCGTCGGCCGGGCGCTCGGCATGCCGACCACGGTGCTGATGGACGGCAACGGCTGCGAAATCGGCTTCATGGCCGGACCGGCCGAATGGGCCGGCGACGACGCGATCAAGCTGATCACGGCCGCGACCGGCAGCTGANNCTCCCTGTTCCCCTGAGACCCCGGGTCGCAGACCCGGGGTTCTGTTTTTGCGAATTGGGCCTTGAACCATTTGCGTGTGCCTCTATACTTAACCATATGGTTTACTATCAGGCCACGGCAGACAGCCAGCTCAATCAGACCTTCGCCGCGCTCGCGGACCCGACCCGCCGCGCCCTGCTGATGCGGCTGGAGGGGCAGGAGACCGTCTCGGTCAGCGATCTCGCCAAACCCTTCGCCATGTCGCTGCCGGCGGTGATGAAGCATCTCGACGTGCTGGCCGGCGCAGGCCTCGTCACCCGCAGCAAGAATGGCCGCACCGTGACCTGCCGCCTCAATGCGGCGCCGATGAAGGACGCCAATGAATGGCTCGAACGCTATGCGCGTTTCTGGACGCAGCGGCTCGATCGCCTCGAACAATTTCTGGAGACTCAGACATGCACGCCGGAACAACAACAAAACCAAGTCTCACCCTCGCCCGGCGACTCAACGCCTCGCCCGCGCAAGTCTACGCGGCGTGGACCGAACCCGAGCGGCTCGTCCGCTGGTTCGGGCCGGAAAACATCAACGCCGTAGTGCACGCCGAAACCGACGTGCGCGTCGGCGGCCGCTTCCGCGTCATCATGGAGGACGACAAGGGCGGGATTCACAACGTCAGCGGCGTCTATCTGGAAATCGTGCCGAACGAACGTCTGCGCTTCACCTGGGCATGGATCACAACGCCGGAACGCGAGTCGGTCGTCACAGTGACGCTCGCACCGGCCGCCGGCGGCACGCTGCTGACACTGTTGCACGAACAGCTCTTCGACGAAGCGGCCCGCGCCGGCCACACCCACGGCTGGACCGGATCGCTGGAGAAGCTCGAAGCCTATTTCGCCTGAACCGCTCAACAACAAAAATGGAGTGAGACAATGTCTTATGTCGATGGATTTGTCGTTCCCGTTCCCAAGAAGAACGTTGCCGCGTATCGCAAAATCGCGCGGTTCGCCGGCAAGATCTGGCGCGAATACGGCGCGCTCGACTATCGCGAGTTCGTCGCCGACGACGCTCCGGTCGGAAAGGTGACGTCGTTTCCGCGCAGCGTGAAGATGAAGTCCAACGAGACAGTGGTGTTCTCGTACATCGTCTACAAATCGCGCAAGCATCGCGACAGCATCAACGCCAAGGTGATGAAGGATAAACGACTCGCCAAGTACATGACGCCGAAAGGAATGCCGTTCGACACCAAACGCATGATCTACGGCGGCTTCAAGCAAATCGTCAAAGCCTGACGGAGGATGCGATGACCCCGCACGGCAGTTTCCACTGGAATGAACTCGTGACCGCAAAGGTGGAGCGCGCAAAGGCGTTCTATGAAAACACCGTCGGCTGGACGTTCGAGCCGATGCCGATGGACGACGGCGCCACCTACTGGGTCGCGGTGATGGACGGCGCGCCTGTCGCCGGAATCTTCCCGACCGACCGGCCGGGCTTTGAAGGCGTCTGCGAAGGCTGGATGCCGTATCTCGCGGTCGACGATGTCGACGCGCGCGTGGAGAAAGCCGTCGCGGCCGGCGCGACATTGATGCGTCCGGTGTTCGACGTCCCGAACGTCGGCCGCATCGCCATCCTCACCGAGCCCGGCGGCGCCGGCATCGGCTGGATGACGCCGGAAGGCGCCGAAACATGCCCGCAACTGCAACCCGCCGAGAAGGAGTAGGAGTCAATGAAATCGATTCATCCGAGCCTCTGGTTCGACCGCGAAGCCGAAGAGGCGATGAACTTCTACACATCGCTCTTCAAGAACAGCAAGAAGGGCAAGGTCTCGCGCTATGGCGACAACATGCCGTTGCCGAAGGGCACGGTGATGACAGCGTCGTTCACGCTCAACGGCCTCGACTTCCTGGCCATCAATGGCGGGCCGATGTTCAAGTTTTCGCCGGCGATCTCGATGGTGGCGAACTGCGAGACCCAGGAGGAGATCGATCATCTCTGGGAGAAGCTGTCGGAAGGTGGCGAGAAGCAGCAGTGCGGCTGGCTCAAGGACAAGTACGGCATGTCATGGCAGATCGTGCCGACCGCGCTCGGCGAACTGATGGAGGCGGCCGACGGTCCGACCTCGGCGCGGATCATGGGCGCCGTCATGCAGATGACGAAACTCGAGATCGCCAAACTGCAACAGGCCGCGAAGGCGGCCTGACGCAAGACTCAAACGGGTGGTGAGGTCAGGCGGATTTGTCGACCTTGCCGCCAACGCCCGGCGGCAGGTTCGCTTGCCGAAGCTAAGGCGACGGCTCGAGCAACTTCAGCACAGCCTTCTGGGAATCGAGATTCTGCTTCAGGACCGTGGTCGCGGCCTGCGACTGGTTTTGCGCCGCCGTTGCACCAAAGGAACCGGCAGCCAGATTGGCGATGTCCACCATGACAACGTCCTGCTCGTGAATGACGGCAGAACGCTACCGGGCCCGGGTTAACGGGCCGCGCGTGCGACAATTCGCTTTTTAGGGAATTCGCTGTTTCAGGCCGAGATATCGACGTTGCCGCCGACGCCGGGGCCAAGGTTGGCCTGGGACGGCGGTTGAAGCAGTTGCAGAACCTGCGCCTGCGAATTCAGCTGTTGCTTCAAGACGGCCGTGCCGATTTGCGACTGTGTCTGCTGCGCCAGCAGTCCGACGGCCAATGCTGCGATATCCATACCCAACGCCCACTCACCCGAAACTCCGGGTGACCCTACAGGCGGTCGGTTAACGAAACTTAACTACGGTAATATAGCGCCGTGAATTATCGCGTCGGGACAGGCTTGTCGCTGCGGTAGTCGTAGAACCCGCGCTGGGTCTTGCGGCCGAGCCATCCAGCCTCGACGTATTTCACCAGCAGCGGACACGGACGATACTTCGAGTCCGCCAGCCCCTCGTGCAGCACCTGCATGATCGAGAGACAGGTATCGAGACCGATGAAATCCGCCAGCTCCAGCGGACCCATCGGATGGTGCGCGCCGAGCTTCATGGCCGCGTCGATCGCCTCGACGTTTCCGACGCCTTCATAGAGCGTGTAGATCGCCTCGTTGATCATCGGCAGCAGGATGCGGTTGACGATGAAGGCCGGGAAATCCTCCGACACCGTCACGATCTTGCCGAGGCGCCTCACGAAGGCCTTGGCCGATTCGTAGGTCGGGTCCTCGGTGGCGATGCCGCGGATCAGCTCGACGAGCTGCATCACCGGCACCGGGTTCATGAAGT
>LWDM01000049.1 GCA_002083525.1 Proteobacteria bacterium SG_bin9
TCCTCGCCCTGGCCGAGATCGGCGGTGAAGGTCACGACCTCGCAGCCATAGGTGGTCTGCAGCCACTTCAGGATGATCGAGGTATCAAGCCCGCCCGAATAGGCGAGCACGGCTTTCTTCACTTTGGTCTGGCTCATGAATTTCTCTGGAGAAGGTCCGGATTTCGGCCGGACTATAGGGGGAATGACTTGCCACGCAAGCCACAGAAAGGTGGGTTTTCAGCGTACGCAGGGATCGAGCGGGGCCGCGTTGCCGCGGCCGCCGGTCAGCTTCCAGGCAAACAGGATGCGCGACGTCCGCCGGCCCGCCGGAGCACTGATGAAGGGCAGCTCCTCGATCCGCGAGTAGTGGGTCGCCGCCCGCGTCGCAGTTTGGCACCCGGTCACATACAGCATCGGCTCCGGTGCGCCCGGCGCCAGCGGCCGATCGATGTCGAACTGATGGCCGAGGCGGGGGCTCGTGCGCCACGAGTACACCGGCAAGCCGGATTTGCGGGTGTAGTAGATCAGCGCTGCGGTGAAATAGCGCTGATCGGCAACGATCGCGGCGGCGCCGTTTGCCTTCGCCACCTGCGCCACCGCTTCGCTCAAGCCGCGCCAGCCGATGGTGGGCGAATAGACATCGGGCTTGGCGAGATACTTGATGCTGATCCTGTCGGCGAACGCATCGGCGATTGGAAGCAGAAGCTGCATCGCCACCCCGATCGCAACCGTCGCCTTGAGCCAGCGCGAGGCATCGAGACGCACCAGGATCGCGACCGCAAGGATGGTGACGGAAATCGCCGCCGGCGCGGCCCAGTTGGCGTTGGCGTGATTGAAGACTCCATTGACGGCCACGATCACAATCGGCGGCAGCGCGAACGCGATCATGATCCGGTCGGCCGGCTGCGGCGCGACCGGCATCGGGCGGATCAGCGCGGCCAGGAACACGCCAAACACGATCGGCCCGAACACGCCGAACTGGCTCAGCAGGAACGTCAGCGCATTGAGCGGGTGGAAGCCGATGCCGTCACGGCCGCCGATGTTGTCGCCGGTGTGCTTCAGCGTGACGAAATCGTGGGTCGCGACCCAGACGAGGTTCGGCAGCAGGATCAGCCCGGCGATCGCGGCCGCAATCCAGAGCAGACGATGCCGCAACAAATCTCGTGCGCGCGGATCGAACCAGGCCGCGAGAAGCACGCTGAACGCGAAATAGGCCATCGCATATTTCGCCAGCATGCCGAAGCCTGCGGCCACGCCCAGCATCACCGCCCAGCGCCAGTCCCTCTCGTCGAGCAGCCGCAGATACGCGTAGAGTGCGACAGCCCAGCAGAACAGCAGCGGCACGTCGGTCGAGATGATGCGCGAGGAGAAGATGACGCCGGTACCGAGTGCGAGACAAAGCCCCGCCCAGAACGCCGTGCGCGGGCCATAGAGCCGCAGCGCCGTCGCGTACACCACAAGCGATGTGCCGAGATAGAAGACAGGCGACGCGGCGCGGATACAGGCTTCGCCGCTGCCGCACACCTTTTGCGTGCCGGCGACGATCCAGGCCAACAGCGGCGGCTTGGAGAAATAGCCGAATGCGGGCGACTGCGCCCACGCCCAGTACTGTGCTTCATCGAAGAAGAAATCGACGGCGGAGAGTTTCAGGCCGACGATGCGAAACGCGGTCAGGCCGATCAGCGCCGCCAGCAACCACCAGAACGCGCGCGGCAAGCCCGTGTCGTGCGGTCGCGCAAAATCATCCGACGCGCGAGTCCACAGATTGGCAAACCATGCGCGGCTGGCGAGAAGTTTCTCTGTCAGCCAGCGGTCGATGTTCTGGTCGGAAAAGCGCGTCGCGCCCCAGCGGAACAAGAGGCCGTGCGTCAGCCAGATCACCAGAAATGCGACGATGCCCGCGACGATGACGTCGCTGAGATAGTGACCGCCGAAAGACATGCGCAGCACACCGGTCGCCACGCCGAACACGGTCGCAGCCGCATAGGCGACCGGACGCAGCGTGACCGGCGCGAGCGATGCCGGTGCGTAAGTCCAGAACGCGGTCGCAGCCTCGCCGGAGAAGAACGAACAGTTGCGCGGACAGGCGCCGCTCGAATCGTGCCAGGGCTTGAAGTCCCACTTGCCGTTGAACTCGGCGGTCGCCGCGGGGCGCGGGCGGCCCCAGTGCTGCTTAAACAGCGCGTTGGTCAGAATGCCCGCCGACACGGTGATGGTGAAGACGATGAACACGGCCTTGCGGCCCGACATCATCAACGGCTTGCGCGGCCAGATCAGTTTCGCGAGCAGCGCGATAATCGCCGGCGCCGCGAACAGCCAGGCAACCACCATCGCCGAGTGGCGCAGAAAGATCAGCGTTCCGTTGAACGAGGCCGGGAATGTCTTTGTGACGGGATCATAAAACAGGCGCGCCGCAACCAGATCGAGCTGCGGGAACAGCGCATAGACAATGACGAAAAGTGCCGTCACACCAAGCGCAATGTAAAGTCCGGTCCGGTTCATGGGCGGACGGTCTAGTGTCCCGATTCCGAAGTTCGCATCACTTTGCGGCACTCACATTTGCGAACTTCGGAATCGAAGGACACTAGAAGACATTATCAAGCTAATGTGGCTTTGGTTCAGAAGTCCGCTCTGAGAGCGCGCGGCACTGCCGATACGGACTTCTGAACTGCCACATTAGCCGAGCAGCCGGACTAAGGAAAGATGGCCGTTGGCCGCCGCGCCGGATTCCCTATCGCGGCTGAGACGGCGGCGTTTCCCGCCAGCGCCCGGCGTTGCGGCCCGCGATCATCCAGTAGACGAGGCCGGCGATGACCCCCGCACCGGACATCACCTCAAGCTCGCGCCGGATGAGCCCGTTGAACGACATCGTCGCCGCATCGAAATTCGCCATGCCGAGGTAACAAACCGCACCGACCACGGCACCGCATACCGCATAAAACAGCACCGAACGGATCGAGAAGCCTTCGGTGATCACCGCGGCCACCAGCGCCGGCAGCAGCGCGAAGCCGCTGACGAAGACGAAGCCGATGGTGGTGATGATCGCGAACGTGCCGTCGTCGAGGCCGAGCCGCACGTCGCTCCATTCGGGAAAGATCACCGCCATGACGATGATCGCACCCGCAGCGAAGCACGCGGCGCAGAACGCGACGAAGATGACGATGATGCGTCCGAGAAGGGCCATGGCTACACTTCAGAGCCGCGAACGACGCCGCCTCAATCCGTCATCGCCATGGCGCGCAGCGCCTGCCGCTCGCGTACCGAGAGCTTCTCGGTGTCCGACTTGAGCTGGCCGCAAGCAGCGAGAATGTCGCGGCCGCGCGGCGTGCGCACCGGCGACGAGTAGCCGGCATTGAAGATGTACTCGGAAAACTTCTCGATCTGGTCCCAGTCCGAGCACTCGTACTTCGAGCCCGGCCACGGATTGAACGGAATCAGATTGATCTTCGCCGGAATGCCCTTGAGCAGCTTCACCAAGAGCTTTGCGTCGTCCATCGAATCGTTGATGCCCTTCAGCATCACGTATTCGAAGGTGATACGCCGCGAATTCGAGACGCCGGGATAGTTGCGGCAAGCGTCCAGCAGCTCCTTGATCGGATACTTGCGATTGAGCGGTACAAGTTCGTTGCGTAGATCGTCACGCACGGCATGCAGCGAGATCGCAAGCATCACGCCGATCTCGTCGCCGGTGCGGAAGATGTTCGGCACGACACCGGACGTCGACAGCGTGATGCGGCGCTTCGAGATACCGATGCCTTCGCCGTCCGAGACGATATGCAGCGCGTCGCGCACCGCATCGAAATTGTAGAGCGGCTCGCCCATGCCCATCATCACGACGTTGGTGACGAGGCGATTGCCCAGCGGGGTCTCGCGATCGGCCCAGTCCTTCAGGCGATCGCGCGCGACCATCACCTGACCGACGATCTCGCCGGGCGTGAGGTTGCGCACGAGGCGCTGGGTGCCGGTGTGGCAGAACGAACAGTTCAGCGTGCAACCGACCTGCGAGGAGACACAGAGTGTGCCGCGATCAGTTTCGGGAATGTAGACGCACTCGACCTCGTGCGCGCGCTGGCCTTCGACGCCGCTCGGAAGGCGCAGCAGCCACTTGCGCGTACCGTCGTTCGAGATCTGCTCGGCAACGACTTCCGGGCGATCGACGGTGTAGTGCGCGTTCAGCTGCGCGCGCATGTCCTTCGCGATGTTGGTCATCGCATCGAAATTCTCGGCGCCGCGCACGTACATCCAGTGCCACAGCTGCTGCGCGCGCATCTTGCGCTGCTTCTCCGGCACGCCGATCTCGCCGAGACGATCCGACAGTTCCGCGCGCGACAGGCCGACCAGCGAGGGCTTCGCCGGCGGCACATAGCTCTCCAGCGGGACCTTCTCGACGAGCCCCGCGACAGCCGCGGCTTGCGCTGGTGAAGCGCCAGTCATCTCATGATTCCAATAGGTTGCACGGACAGAGGTTAACGACCGCGCGCATCGCCGGCCGGTCCGCTCTCACATAGTCGCTTATACTACTTGCGGCAATCCTGCGCGATACGGTCCAGCGCCTGGGCGAGACCCTTCAGCGAGAACACGTCAGTCGTCTGGGTGCCCTTGGCCGAGACGCCCTTGATGGTGACATCCGATCCCTTGCGCAGGGCATCGACCATCGCGTCTTCCTCGGCCGCGTTCTTGATCCAGAGCCCGTCGCCCTGGGTATACATGGCATACTTGGCGCTGCCGATCTCGAGCGCGCCCTCCGATCCTGGCTTCAGCGTGTAGCCGATCATGATCGAGACCTCGTTGAAGACCTTCTCGCCAGGCCGCGACGAGACGAACGCGTAAGCCGGATCGCGCGGCCGGTTCGGCGGATTGGTTTTCTGCGACGACGGTTTGGCGAGCGCAAAGCAGACCTTCTTGCCGCCGGGCGAGGCCGTGTACGCACCCCACGTGCCGAACTGTCCGACCAGCGCCGGTTCGGCACTGCTGGCTGCAGGCTTCGCCTCCTGCTTGGCGGGTGCGCCCTTTTGCTTGGCAGCATTCTGCTTGGCGGGCGGCGCCGGTGTCGACTTGCTCGACTTC
>LWDM01000050.1 GCA_002083525.1 Proteobacteria bacterium SG_bin9
CAGCAGGAGCAGGTGGCCCAGCCCGAGCGGCTCGGGCCGGTGGTGAGCAGTCAGGACGCGCGTGCCGGCCAGGTTGGCTATTACACGGGCCAGACATCCACGGCGACCAAGACGGATACGCCGATCCTCAACACGCCGCAGTCGATCACGGTGCTGACCAAGGAATTCATCCGCGACAGCGCGTTCACTTCGATCGGCGAAGCGGTGCGTTATGTGCCCGGCGTAATTCCGCATCAGGGCGAAGGCAATCGCGACGACGTGGTGATCCGCGGCCAGCGCAGCAACGCCGACTTCTTCGTCAACGGCATTCGCGACGACGTGCAGTACTATCGCGACTTCTACAACATCCAGCGTCTTGAAGTGCTGAAAGGGCCGGATGCGATGATCTTCGGCCGCGGCGGTGGCGGCGGCATCATCAACCGCGTGACGAAGGAAGCGGACGGCGTGCCGATCCGCGAGATCACCGTCGGCGGCAACACCTATCCCGGAGCGCGCGTGCAGATGGACGTCGGCCAGGCGGTGACGCCGGACCTCGCAGTGCGCCTGAACGCGTTCTACGAGAACACCGAGTCGTATCGCGACTTCTACAAGCTCGAGCGTTACGGCATCAATCCGACGGTCACCTACGCGCCGAACGACCAGACGCGCATCAAGCTCAGCTACGAGTATCTGCACGACGATCGCACCACCGATCGCGGCATTCCCTCGCAGGTCCGTCCCGGCGGCGCGCTGCCGCTGTTTGCGTATCGCACCGATCCGTCGACGTTCTTCGGCAATCCGAACCTGAACTATGCGCTGACCGACGTGCATATCGCGACCGGCGTGATCGAACATGACTTCGATAACGGCCTGAAGGTGAAGAACACCTCGCAATACGCGAATTACCAGAAGTTCTATCAGAACATTTTTCCGGGTGGTGCGGTGAACCTCGCCGACACGAGCGTCAACCTCAGTGCCTATAACAACGAGAACGATCGGCAGAATCTCTTCAACCAGACCGATTTCACCTACAAGGTGAACACCGGCTTCGTGCGCCACACCATTTTGTTCGGCGGAGAAGTCGGCCATCAGTCGGGCTTGAGTTTCCGCCAGTCGGGCCTTTTCAACGGCACGACACCTAGCCTCGCGGTCAATCCGCTGTTCCCGACGAGCTATGTCCCGGTGACGTTCGCCAACCGGCGCAACACCGTCATGGGCACCACGTTCAACGACGCCAACAACACCTACAAGCTCGATCTCGGCGCGGTCTATCTGCAGGATCAGATCGAAATCACCAAGTATCTGCAGATCATCGGCGGCGTGCGCTTCGATCGCTTCGATCTTGAATCGCGCGATCGCGTGACCGGCGCTGTCTTCAGTCGTACCGACAATCTCGTGTCGCCGCGCGCGGGCGTCGTGTTGAAGCCGGTCGACAACGTCTCGATCTACGGCAGCTACAGCGTGTCGTATCTGCCGAGCGCGGGCGATCAGTTCAGCACGCTGGCGGCGGGCACGATCGTTGCCGATCCGGAAAAGTTCGAGAACAAGGAAGTCGGCGTGAAGTGGGAGCTGAACCCGCGCCTGCGCGTCGATGCGGCCGTCTACGAGCTTGAACGGACCAACCAGCGCTTCCCGGATCCGAACAACGCCGGCTTCTTCATCCTGAGCGGCAAGACCCTGACGCGCGGTTTCGAAACCAGCGTTTCGGGTTACATCACCGACCAGTGGCAGATGATCGGCGGCTACGCCTACACCGATGCCCGCATCACCGGCGCGACGTCGGCGACCATCACCCCGGGCAAGCGCGTCGGCCTCGTGCCGTACAACACCTTCTCGCTGTGGAATCGCTACAACTTCAACCAGAGCTTCGGTGCCGGCGTCGGCGTGATCTACTACTCGGACTTCTACGCCTCGTCAGACGACACCGTGCGGTTGCCGTCGTTCACCCGCGTCGACGCGGCGCTTTACTTCCGCATCAACAACATGTGGCGGGCGCAGCTCAACGTCGAGAACGTGTTCAACACCAAGTACATCTCGACTGCGGACGGCAACAACAACCTGACGCCGGGCTCGCCGCGTGTGGCGCGCGTCACCGCGACGGCAAACTTCTGAAGGCGCTGCTCGCCGCCCGATGCCCCCATAAGTCGGTGGCGAGGCAGCCTTGATGGAAAGGGAGCGGCAATCGCCGCTCCCTTTTCTTCGCTTGATGCGAGGGTCAGCCGAAGGTGAAGGCGTAGGCCTGCACGCCGGAATCGTGGAAGCGAATCTCGAAGGTGCGGTCGCTCAAATCGCCTTGCCGGATCAGCTGATACAGCCGCTGCTCGCTGACGGTGCCGTTGCCGTCGGCATCGATGTCAACGCCGCGGCTCGCGCCGGGCGGCTTGCCGTCGATGGTGACGGTGAAGCGCACGGGCTTGCCGTCGGCGCCGGGTCCGAGCACGAGATGCAGATCGCGCGCGTGGAAGCGATAGACGATGCTGCCGTCGTTGCCGTCGAGCGAGGCTTGCTCCTCGCCGATCGTCCATTCGCCGGACAGTGCCCACTGGTTGAGGGCGGGCGTCACTGACACATAGCGGCGGCGCTCGTTCTTGACGATGCCGCCGGGCGAGGCGAAGTTCTCGGCGCGATCGTAGCCGACATAAGTCTCGTGCGACTTGACCGCGGCCATGTCGATGGATGCCGCTTCCGCACCGGTCGCTTTCACCGAGACGAGTTCGGGCTTCACGTTGGTCTGACCGGCTTCCGCGAGCAGCTTCTGGATCATACGCTCGGACTTGTCGTAATCGCCCTCGCCGAAATGCTGATGACGCACCACGCCCTGCGCGTCGATGAAGTAGTGCGCCGGCCAGAAGTTGTTGTTGAACGCGCGCCAGACCGCGTAGTTGTTGTCGATGGCGACGGGGTAGGTGATCTGGTGGGTCGCGATCGCTTTCTTGACGTTGTTGACGTTGCGCTCGAACGCGAACTCCGGCGTATGCACGCCGATGACGACGAGGCCCTGATCCTTGTACTTGTCGGCCCAGGCGCGGACATAAGGGACCGCACGAATGCAATTGATGCAGGAGTAGGTCCAGAAATCGATCAGGACCACCTTGCCTTTCAGTCCGGCTGCGGTCAGCGGCGGCGAGTTGAGCCACTCCATCGCGCCGTCGAGCGACGGCATCGGCTTGTCGAGCACCGACTTCGGCGCCGTGTCCGGCTTGGCCGACATCATCATGCCGCCGCCGGCCATCATGGCGTTGTTGCCGCTCATCATCATGCCGCCACCGGTCATGGCGCCACCACTCATCGCGGGGCCGCCGCTCATCATCGCACCGCCACTCATGGCGGGACCCGTCATCGCAGGACCGGTCATGGCAGGCCCGCCCGACATCGCAGCGCCGCCGCGCATGGCGTTCGACGGCGCCGTGTTGGCCGAATGTGATGGATGCAGCCGATCCAGCAGCGACTGTTCGATCGAGGTCGTGCTGCCGACGGAGAGGCTGGTGAGATAACCGGTGTCGAGCCCGGCGGAGATCACCGCGACCGATGCGAGCACCAAAGCGCCGAGCCCGCGGCGGATCCATTCGCCTGCGCCGAGCGATTGCTTCATGGCGGCGTACGCCCGCCCGCCGACGAGCAGCGCCAGCGCCAGCGAGGCCGCAGCACCCGCGGCATAGGCGACGAGCAACAGCGTGCTCTCGACATTGGCGCCCTTGATCGCGGCGCCGGTGAGAATGAGGCCCAACACCGGCCCGGCGCATGGCGCCCACAACAGACCTGTCGCGACGCCGAGCACAAACGACGGCCACACCGAGTTGTCGCCGTTGGTCTCCGCCGATTGCACCAGCCGTCCGCCGAGCGCGACCAGGGGCTGCGTCAGCCGATCGGCCAGCGCGGGGAACAGCAGGGTCAGGCCGAACAGCGCCAGCAGCGCCATCGCAGCGAAGCGGCCGTATTCGTTAACGGTGACCACCCAGTTGCCGGCGACCGACGCCAGCGTGCCGATCAGCGCGAAGGTCAGCGCCATGCCGGCGAGCATGGGCAGCCCGCTGCGAACAAACGGCTTGTCAGCCCGCGCGAACACGAACGGCAGCACCGGCAGAATGCAGGGACTGACGATGGTCAAAACACCGGCGAGAAAGGCCAGCAGAAACAGAAGCATGGTCGGTAGTCTCCGGGTGAGAACCAGGGAGTTACGTCTTGCATTGCCGAACCCTTACGCCGGCTGAAGTGATAAATATGTGATTGGTCGGAGCGTAACGTGCGGCGACTTGGCGCGGGTCTGTTCTGCGTCAGCCGAGCTTGCGGATCGCGGCCTTCAGCGGCACGGCGGCCTTGGCGTAGTCGGACCACGGCTTGGTTTTGCGCAAGAGTGCCGGCGCGGTGCGCAGCGTGGAGGCTTTCGGATCGAGGCCCTTCTTGACCAGCGACCAGGCGATCGGCATCGACACGGTGGCTCCCTCACGGGCCCGCGGCGAGAGCGGGCCGACCGCGGTCGATTTGCGGTCGTTGCGCAGATAGTCGAGGAAGATCTTCCCCGTACGCGCGGCCTTCGACATCTTGATCAAATAGCGGTCGGGACTGTCGGCGGCCATCTGCGCGCAGATGGTTTGTGCGAAGGCCTTCGCCTGCTGCCAGGTGACGCGATCGCGCGCGCTGTGCGACAGCGGCGTCACCACATGCAGGCCCTTGCCGCCGGTGGTCTTGCAGAAGGTGACGAGGCCGCAGGCTTCCAGCCGCTCTTTCATTTCCTTGGCGGTCGCGATCACATCCTCGAACGAGAGGCCCGGCGCCGGATCGAGATCGAAGATCAAGCGTCCCGGAACGGTCGGCTCGTCCGGCGCGCAGTTCCACGGATGCAGTTCGAGCCCGCCGCTCTGCGCCACCGCGATCAGGCCCTCGATGCTGTCGATCTGCAGATACGGCTTCTTGTCGTCGGAGATTTTCACCTCGTTCAGGTGCTCGGATTTGCCGGGCATCGCATGGCGCTGGAAGAATGTCTCGGCCTCGATGCCGTCGGGCGCGCGGACGATGGAGCAGGGGCGGCCGGCAATGTGCGGCAGCATCCAGTCGCCGACGGCTTCGAGATACTGCGCGAGGTCGAGTTTGGTGACGGGCTTGCCGTCGCCGCCATCGGGCCACAGCGCCTTGTCCGCGTTGGAGATGGTGAGGTCCAGCACTTGCGCCGAGCGTGAGCGGCTGCCGCCGCGCTGCGCCTTGAATTTCGCGGCGCGCTTCGCTGCGCGGTCGCTCGATGCTGTCGTTTTCTTGGTGGAGGTTTTGCTCGCAGCGCGCATCGCTTCGGCGTGAACCTCGCGCGCGGGTTTGTCTTGGCGCAAGCCCTTGAATGCGGCCTGCCGCACCATGCCGTCAGGCGTGAAACCGGCGAATTCGATTTCGGCCACAAGCTCAGGCTTTAGCCAGTGAATATCCTTGCCGCCTTTCGGCGCGGACTTGCCGCTGAACGGGCTTTCCTTTGCGGCGGCGGCCTTCAGCGCCGGCATGATCTGTTTGACGGTCTCGCTGTCGTAGCCGGTGCCGACGAGGCCGCTGTAGATCAACTCTCCGTTCTTATGGACGCCGGCCATCAGCGAACGAAATTTGCCGTTCGTCGTTTTCCAGCCGCCGATGACCACCTCATGGCCCGGGCGAATTTTTATCTTCTTCCAGCCGATGCTGCGGCCGGAGCGATACGGCGCGTCGATGCGTTTCGAGATGATGCCCTCAAGGCCGTTGCTGCCGGCGGATTCGAGAATGGCGTCGCCGTCGGCTTCGAAGTGTTCGGCGTAGCGGAGCATGGCACTCCGCTTCGGCAACAGCGCTCGCAGCCGCTCTTTGCGATCGAGCAGCGGCAATTGCCGCAAGTCCTCGCCTTTGGCGAACAGCAGATCGAAGGCGAAGAAGACAAGATCGCCGGTGTCGTTGTCGGCGATGGCAGCCTGCAGCCCCGAGAAATCCGGATTGCCCTTGTCGTTCAGCGCGACGATCTCGCCGTCGATGAGAGCATCGGGCAGCTTCGCAGCCGCCTTTGCGATCTCCGGAAACTTGTCCGTCCAGTCGAGGCCCTTGCGGGTACTCAGTGTCGCGGCGCCGTCCTCGATCCGCAGCTGCACGCGATAGCCGTCGAACTTGATCTCATGCACCCACCCGTCGCCGGCCGGCGGCCGTGTGGCGGTCTCGCACAGTTGCGGTGGGACGAACGCCGGCATGTTGGCCTTCACTGGCTTCGCTGCTTTCGTTTTCGCGGGTGCCGCGGCGGGTTTCGCTGCCGCCGCTCGCTTCGATCCGTTGGCACGCTGTTCAGCCGCGAGGCCGTGGTTCGAATCCCACACGGCGGCCTTGCCGGCGGTCCGCTTGCTCATCATGAACGGCGTCGGCGCCTTGCCGGTGCCCGCGGCGATTTCCTTCAGCGTGCGGCCTGAGGCGACCGAGCGATCGTTCTTCAGTACCGCCTCGTTGCTGCCGGGCTCGGCATATTCATCGCGATGTTTGATCAGGAGCCAGTTGGTGCGCTTGCCGCCGTTGCGGTCATGCTTCATCCGCACCAGCACGAACTCGCCCTTCACCTTCTCGCCCATCAACGCGAACTTGAAGTCGCCCTTGGCAAGACCCTTCTCCGGATCGTCCGACAGCCAAAAGCCGCGGTCCCAGATCGCGACTGTGCCGCCGCCATACTGGCCCTTCGGAATCACGCCCTCGAAGTCACCGTAGTCGAGCGGATGATCCTCGACCTCGACCGCGAGCCGCTTCTGACTTGGATCGAGGGAAGGGCCGCGTGTCACCGCCCACGACTTGAACACGCCATCCATCTCGAGCCGAAGATCGAAATGGAGGCGCGTCGCATCGTGCATCTGGATGACGAAGCGCGGCAGCTTGGCGCGCGCGACCTTGGCTTGCCCGCTCGGCTCGCTGGTCTTGGTGAAGTCGCGCTTCGTGCGATAGGTGGTGAGGTGCTCGCGGGCCATCGCTGTTCAATGCAGTCCGGAACCGGGAGTGCCGGCTCTCACGACTTTTTCTTGTTGCTGTTGGCGGGAGTCCTGGCCGCGCTTTTGCGCAGCGCGTCCTTCAGGTCGATCGGGACGTCGTGCTTCTTCAGGAGATCGGCGAACGCCTCGTCGGCGAGGTCCTGAAAGGTTGCCATCCGGTCGCGGCCGAGCAGCGTCAGTGCATGCATCATCTCATCATCGAGGGCGATGAGCTTGCGTGCCACGGAGCTCAGCCGGCCTTGCGCTTGGCCGCCGTGGCGCGGGCCGGAGCCTTGGTCTCACGCTTGGCGGGCTTGGTCTCGGACTTGTTGTCAGACTTGGCCTTCTGCGCGCCTTTGCCCTGGATCGGTAGCAGCATCTCGCGCTGACCTTCGACGCGCTTCTTGGTCTTGCCGGCCTTTTTGGCGGGGGCGTTCTCGTTCGCGACCGGCGCAGCCTTGCCGGTGCCCTTGAGGCTCTGCTTCAAGGCGTCCATCAGGTTGATGACATTGCCTTCGGTCTTCACCTTGGCGCGCGGCACCGGCCGGCCCGCCTGCTTCTCATTGATCAGTTCGATCAGTGCGCTCTCGTAATGGTCGACGAAATTCTCGGGCTCGAAGTGGCCGGACTTCTGATCGACGATGTGCTTGGCGAGATCGAGCATATCCTTGGTGATCTTCACGTCCTGGATGCCGTCGAAGTATTCGCTCTCGTTGCGCACTTCATACGGATAGCGCAGCAGCAGACCCATCAGGCCCTTGCCGCGTGCCTCCAGCGCAACGACGTGCTCGCGGTTGGTCAGCACGAGGCGCGCGAGCGCGACCTTGTTGGTGGCGCGAATGGTGTCGCGGATCACGGCATAGGCGTCATGGCCAACCTTGCCGTCCGGCACGAGGTAGTACGGGCGCACGACATAGAGATCGTCGATCTCGTCGCGCGGCACGAACGTGTCGATGTCGATGGTGCGGTTGGAGTCGAGCGCGATGTTGTCGAGCTCGTCCTTGGTGACCTCGATGTAGCTGTCGGTGTCGACCTTGTAGCCCTTGACGATATCCTCGTTGTCGACGTCCTCGCCGGTTTCAGCGTCGACGCGCTGATACTTGATGCGGTTGCCGGTGCGCTTGTTGATCTGGTTGAACGAGACCTTCTCGGTCTCGGACGTTGCCGGGTACAGGGCAACGGGGCAGGTCACCAGCGAAAGGCGCAGGAAACCCTTCCAATTCGCACGCGGGGCCATCGACTTAAACTCCGGAACACAACAAGAGGATGATACCGATCATACCACGACGCATGACACTCTCCGAGTCAGGATGATGGTAAACGTTCTCACCGCGCTAGTGGTTGCATGCGCAACAGCCACGACAGATTGCGCCGATGCGCATATGTTCTGCATGCGTTCTTTCGGCTGCGACATCCCGATCAAGTGATGAAACGTGCCTCTCGTCCGCGTCGTATTCCCGGACAGGGTTCATCTGATGGGAGACAGGGTGATGCGTCGGGTTGATTCAAAGGGGTTGGGTTCATTGGGTTTGATCGTGGCGGTGGCGATGGGTGCCGGCACGCCGGTCGCGCAAGCGGCGGAAGGTGACCTGTCTGGAGCCTATCTGATGAACGGCGTCAGCCTGAAGCCGAACTCCCCCACCTATGCCGGCGAATGCAACCTCACGCTTAAGGGCGAAGTCTACGACGTCGACTGCGTCAACACCGGCTCCGGCGACAAATACAAGGGCAAGGGTTTGCGCCGCGGCGAACAGTTCTCGCTTTATCTCGGCGAATATCTCTTGGTCTATCGCATCGGCGCCGACGGCACGCTCGACGGCAACTGGGCGCATGCGGACTCCGACGACTACGGCAAGGAAACGCTGAAGCCGAAGAAGTAAGACCCGCTTACGCTGCGCCGCAGCGCTTTGACCGGCGCTGCGATCGGTCTATTGTCGTTTCAGGATTTGTCCTGCAAACGGCCATCATGATCTTTCGTCAGCTGTTCGACAGCGTTTCCGGAACCTACACATATCTGATCGCAAGCCGCCGTGGCGGCGAAGCTCTGATCATCGATCCGGTGATCGAGAAGGTCGATCGCTATCTGCAGCTCGTCAACGAACTCGACCTCAAGCTGGTGAAGGCGGTGGATACGCACATCCATGCCGATCACATCACCGGGCTCGGTGCGCTGCGCGACCGCACCCATTGCATCACGGTGATGGGTGAGATGAGCAAGGTCGACGTCGTGTCCATGCGCGTCGGCGAGGGCGACAAGTTGACGGTCGAAGGCGTCAGCCTCGACGTGCTCTATACGCCGGGACATACGGACGACTCCTACAGCTTCCTGATGGGCGATCGGGTCTTTACCGGCGATACGCTGTTGATCCGCGGCACCGGACGCACCGATTTTCAGAACGGCGATCCGCGCAAGCAGTACGAGTCGCTGTTCGGCAAACTGTTGAAGCTGCCGGACGACACGCTGGTTTTCCCGGCGCATGACTACAAGGGCGAGACGGTCTCGACCATCGGCGAGGAGAAGGCGTTCAATCCGCGTCTGCGGGTCAAGTCGATGGACGAGTACGTCGATCTGATGAACAACCTCAATCTGCCGAATCCGAAGATGATGGACGTGGCTGTGCCGGCCAACCTGCATCAGGGCTTGGCGCAGGCGGAGATCGCGCGGCGCGGCTGGGCGGTGACGGCATCCGAAGCGCAAGGGTTGCTCGGCCGGGAGGATGTGACGCTCGTCGACTTACGCGAGGTGAGCGAGCGCAAGCGGCATGGCTTGATACCCGGCACGTTGCATGCGCCATACACCTCGCTGCAGGAAAATATCGGTGTCGGCGGGCTGCTGCACGCGCTCGCGCGCGACAAGCGCATCGTGTTCTACTGTGCCTATGGTGAGCGCTCTGCAATGGCGGTGCAGGCGGCGCAGGACAATGGCCTCAAGTCCGCGTGCCATATCGACGGCGGCATCGATGCCTGGAAGAAGGCCGGCGGCCCGGTCGTGGCGGGATAATATTCACCGCCGTCTTTGTCATTGCGAGCAACGCGAAGCAATCCAGTCATAACCTCAGGCTGGATTGCTTCGTCGCTGACGCTCCTCGCAATGACAAGATTGAGGCTACCGCCCCGGAAAAATCGCGTTGCTCGGCGTGCGCCGGTCGGTGATCTGTTGACCGAACAGGCTTGCGATCAATTCCACCACCACGCGGGCGGTGCGGCCGCGTTCGTCGAGGAACGGGTTCAGCTCGACAATGTCGACGGAACGCACCAATCCGGAATCGTGCAGCAACTCCATGATCAGATGCGCCTCGCGATAGGTGGCGCCGCCGGGCACGGTGGTGCCGACGCCCGGCGCCAGCGTCGGATCGAGGAAGTCGACGTCGAAGCTTAAGTGGAGCACGCCGTTGCGGGCCTTCACCCGCTCGATGGTCTGGCGGATCGGCACGCCGACGCCGAACTCATCGATCTCGCGCATGTCGACGAGCGGGATATTACGCTCGTGCACCAGCACTTTTTCCAACGGATCGATGGAGCGGATGCCGAACAGGCCGAGCTGGCTCGGCGTGATCGCGGCGCGCGGCTCGGCATTGCCGAGGAGCCCGTCGAGGCCGGGTTCGCCGCAGAGAAACGCCGACGACATGCCGTGCATGTTGCCGGAGATCGTCGTCATCGGCGTGTTGTAGTCGGCATGCGCATCGAGCCAAAGCACGAACAGCTCGCGCCCCTGCGCCTGCCAGTGGCGGGCGACGCCGTTGATCGTTCCCATCGCGAGGCTGTGATCGCCGCCGAGAAACAGCGGCGTCGCGCCCGATTGCATCAGCTTGTGCGCGTGCGGGCTGATGGTGCGGGTCCAGGTCTGGATGTCGCGATACTGTTTGGCTTTCGCGGGCGGCGGATCGTCCGCGACCGGCGCGCCCGCGATGGTGAGGTTGCCGTGATCTTCCACTGCGATGCCGAGCTGTTCCAGAACCGCGGGCAATCCCGCCGTGCGCAGCGCGTCCGGCCCCATTAGGGTGCCGCGCTGCGACGCGCCGATATCGACGGGGATGCCGAGCAGGGCAACGCGCTTGGTATGATCGGTCATGCTATTGGTCCGTTTGCCTCGCACGCTGAATGCGTACGGGATCGTAGCATGAGGCTGCGACGGCTTTCAGACCTTGAAGCGAATCTAGGCCTTAAAGTAGGTCACCTGTTGACTGGTGGCGAGCAATTTGCCGTCCGGCGACCACAGCTCCGTCATTTGATCGCTGTAGCTCTTGTGGAACACGCTGGCGTCCGCCGTGCCGAGTACATGCTCCGTGTTCGCGGCGGCAAGATCGTCCGCGTCGGCGTGGAAGTAAACCGTCATCGACACGGTGCCGATCGGCACCAGCTGCCGGCGCACGTGAAAGATGCGGGCGAAGAAGGCATCGCTCATCGAGGCGAGCGAAATCGCGTCGACCTTGCGCGGTACGGTATCGCGAATCCACAGCGTGCTGCGGGCGCTCGCGGGCTTCTCGAACGGCGCGCTGGTGGTTTGCGGCCGGCCTTCGGTGAAGCGGAACTGATACTGCCCGACCCACGGCGCGGCGCCGTTGTTCGGATAGATCTCCGCTTCCGCGAACGGTGTCGTGTGCGGCATCGTCCTTTCCTGATGCGACCAGGTCGGGCGGCGTTGTGCAAAAACGGCCGTCGCAAACGCGGCGACTTCGCCGTTCTGGCTGAGTTCGACCGACCAGTGCTGCGACGAGCGGTTGGTTTTGATCACGCGCGCGTTCAGGTCGAACGGGCCGCGCGCGAGCGGCGCGCAGTAGTTCACCGTCAGCGCCAGCGGATCGCCCTGTCGCTCCGGATGATCGGCCATCGCGCGCAGCATGACGCCAGCGGTCGCGCCGCCGAACGGACCGATGAAAGCCCAGTAGGCATCGCTGGTGTGGCCGCGCAGCTGGCCGTCGATGGTGGTCACTTGGGTGGCGATATCGAACGGATCGTCAATCGGCGTTTTCGCGTCCACGGCGGCTCTCTCGTCTCTTGATCTTGTTGGCCGCAGTGTCGGCGAAAACGGCGCGCAGTTCAATGATGACGAACGTAATTGACTGCGAGTTTCGGGCAGCAGCGAGATCAACCGCGCAAGCGAAAGCTCGCGCGATCCATCGTGGTGTGTCAGGAAACCGCCGGTGTCGTTATTTCACGCAGAGCGCGACGCCGTCGCCGGTGCACTGGCCCGCGTCTTTGCCGGTGATCGTGCCGGCGCCGCTTGCGCAGGTTACTGCTGCAACCTCGCCGCCGCTCGCGCAGGTCAGCGCACCGCTTCCGCGCACGATATAAACGTTTGCTGCACCGGCGGCGCCCGCAGCTCCAGCTGTACCTGCGTCACCCTTGGGACCGGCCGGGCCTGCAGGCCCTGCGGGACCAGCTGATCCGGCAGGTCCAGCGGGACCAGCCGTTCCGGCTGCGCCAGCGACGCCCTGCTCACCCTTGTCGCCCTTCGCGCCTTGCGGTCCGGCAGGACCCTTCAACCAGTCGCAGCCGCCAAGGCCGAGCGCTATGACCATGACCGCAAGTGTCGCCACCTTCCGCATCGATATCCCCTTCGCTTGCATTTGATGAGTACGCGTCCGGCGGGCGCCGGCGCGGAGAATGTTCGCTGTCGAGATGGCGCATTGTGTGCGAAGGCCGCACGACAATTCAATGAAAGGCGGCAGGTATAATCTGCGGACGAATGACGCGGCCCTGGCTCTGGAGCTGAGCGGCCCTGGCTCTGGAGCTGACAGGAACTGACACACAGGTGGGTTATAATTTTCGCTCATCGAACAAATACAGAACATTTTAATAAGTATCTGATATCATTGTGATTCGAGGCGCTCTGCGTACCAGATATGGGGGCTGCCGGAGAGTGAGATCACCACATGTCCGCCACGAGCCTGCCGTTCGCCCTGACCCGCATTGCCGATTTCGCCCGGCCGCTCTCGCGGCTGCATGCGCTGACGCGTCGCGTTACCGTCGCCGATGACGATATCGATCGCGCGTTCAATGACGCATGCCTCTCGATCTGGGGCTACACCATCGACGACGTCACCGACGATCTGTTCTCGGATGAGGATCACGTGTGGCTCGACACGCTCGATGAGGCGACTGCACGCATCTTCGCGGCCGAGCACGGCTACGACCTCGTCGACGACACCGGCATGCTCACCGACTGGTGGGGCTTCTGCTGGATGATCCTCGCCGAGAAACGCGGACTGCTCACGCCGGACAATCGGGAAGCCGCGCGTCTTGCGATGGAAGAGAAGTATCTCGCCAATCCGAACGTGATCGGCGTGATCGTGAAGCGCTAAGTTTCACGTCATTCTGGGGCGCGAGCACTTGCGAGCGAACCCGGAATCCATAACCCCTGTGCCAATTGTTTTAGATGATCAGTCACGTCTGATCTTCGCCACACATCCGCTGCGGCGTATGGATTCCGGGCCCGCGCCAAACGGCGCGTCCCGGAATGACGACTTAATTACACCGGCTCGTAGGTTTCCGACGTGCAGGGGCTGGACCCGTCAACGAGCTGGCGGTTGCCGATCTTGCCGTTATCGATCGAAAGCAGGTAGGTCTGTGTTCCGATCGAGCGCCCGGTCACGCCGGCGACTTCGGCACGCACGCATGCTGTCCAGCCCGGTCCGGACGCATTTCGGCGGGGAAGCGACACGCGCACGTTTTGCGGCGGCGTACGGGTGGCGAAGAACTGTCCGTTGTTGTCGCGCAGCAACGCCTTCACATCTGGGATGACTTCAGGCGTCACCGGCGCCGACTTGTAACGCAGCGACTCGGGAACAAAGGTGGCGTTGCTGTCGGCATAGCCGCAGCCGCCGGCCGAGACGGCGATCGCACACAACATCGCGACAGTCACAAGACGCATGACAACGACCCGACTTGAACCGGGATATTATCGCTTTGAGCCGCGGTTGTGAACGCGGGTCCGATCCCGATTAATTGAGCGCCGCGCGATTGCCGCCGCGCAGGCCGATGGATTTCGGCACCGTGGTCACTGGCGCAACCGAGGTGGCGGTATCGGACGCTGGCATCGACGTATCGTCGGCGATCTCGGCAGTAACCGGCGCCACCTTCATCTCACCGAGCTTGGCGCGCACCGACGCCGTCAGTCCGGGATACGATGCGACCGGCGTGAAGTCGGCAGCCTGTTCCTGACCGAGACGAACGCCGGTGTAGGCCATCAATCCATCCGCCGTCGCGACGACGTCGCCAGCCTTCAGCGTCGTATCGAATGCGAGGTCGACCGGCGCGAGACCAACCGGATCGCGGCCGTTGCAGGTGCAGTCGCTCCTCAGCGCCTTGCGATAGGCAAACGCGTTATCGATGTTGGCATAGCGCTCGCCGTTGCTGGACACGGCATAGTCGATGGTGCTGGAGCCGGAGAACAGCTTCGTCGGGCTTGCCGGGCAGAACGACTGACACATCTGCGCCGCGCTGGCGCCGCCACGCGCCGTCACCGGAAAATACTTGCCGTCGCACATCCGCACACAGAAGCCGGAGCTACGGCCGCCGGCGCTTTGAACGGGCTTCGGCGCGGCAGGGGTGGACGGATCGGCGAAGGCCGACGCCTGGGAGGGCTCATTCACCGCTGCGGCGGGACGCTGCTGCTGTTGTTTTGGGGTTCCGCCGAACAGGAAATCGAAAAAATTCTGGGCCGATGCGGCACCGGGAGCGAACATCACCGGAATCGCCGCCACCAGGGCAAGCGCAAGCACGACGCGCGGCTTCCTGCGCGAGATACGCAATTCGTTACGCAACGCTTACTCCACTCAACTCAACGCAACTCACAAAGTCCACGCACGGGAGCCGCTCGCCGCAGACAGCGGCGTCAACCCCAGCCTCTGCACCTTAAGCGCCGATGGTAAACGAGCGGTGAGTTTTGCGGGGCAGGGTGGAGAAAAGAAAAGTGAGGGCCGGATCAGAAATAGCGCCACCAGACATAAAGGTGGGCGATGGCGATCGACACCAACATCATGGGGAAGGCATAGAGGGTGTAGGTGACGAACTTGAACGGCACGCCGTTGCGGTCGCCGATGCCGGCCACCGTCAGGTTAGCGGACGCGCCGATCAGGGTGCCGTTGCCGCCGAGGCATGCTCCCAACGACAGGCACCACCACAGCGGCTGAATGTTATCGGCGCCGCCATAGGCCGGCGCCATGGTCTTGATCAGCGGGATCATGGTGGCGACGAAGGGAATGTTGTCGACGATCGCCGACAGGATCGCCGACGCCCACAGGATGGCGAACCCGGTGGTGGCGAGATTGCCGCCGGTGGCCGAGACCAGCTTGGTGCCGAGCAGCGACAGGAGACCGCCGACCTCGACGCCATGCACGACAATGAACAGGCCGATGAAGAAGAAGATGGTGATCCACTCCACATCGCTGAAGGTCTGATGCACGTTGTGGGCGGCCTTCTCCGAGTGATGCGCCCAGTTGTCGAGCAGCATCAGCACGGCCGCGCCGACCATGGCGATGGTCGCGGGCTCGAGATGCAGCTGGCGCGCGAAAATGAAGCCCAGCATCACCGCGGTGAGCACGACCAGCGACTGCTTCAGCAACAGCCAATCCTCGATGGTGTCGGCGGCCTTCATCGCCATGACCCGCGCTTCGGCCTCCGGCGAGGCCTGCATACTGCGGCCCCACAGCGCGTGAATCATGATCACCTGCACGAGCATCACTACGACAACGACCGGGGCGAGATGGACGACAAAATCGTTGAACGTCAGCCCGACCTGCGAGCCGATCAGGATGTTCGGCGGATCGCCGATCAGCGTGGCGGTGCCGCCGATATTGGAGGCGAAGATCTCTGCGAATAGGAAAGGGTACGGCGGCACGTCGAGTGTTCGCGTGATCGCCAGCGTCACCGGCACGACCAGCAATACGGTGGTGACGTTATCGAGCAGCGCCGAGAGCACAGCAGTGGTGATCTGCAGCAGCAGCAAGATGCCGGCGGGATGCGCTTTCGCCAGCTGCGCGGCGCGCACGGCGACGTACTGGAACATGCCGGAGCGGCGCGAGATCGACACCAGGATCATCATGCCGGCGAGCAGGCCGAGCGTGTTCCAGTCGACGCCTTTCAGCGCCTCCTCCTGGTTCATCACGCCGATGACCACCATGAAGCCCGCGCCGAGTACGGCGATAATGGCGCGATTGACCTTCTCGGTCATGATCACGGCATAGGTGATGATCAGCACACAGGTCGCGGTCCACATCGGGTTCAGACCGAAATACACCTGCGATGCCGTGTGACCCATGATGCCCCGATGCCGTGCTAACGCGCTGCCCGCGCGTAACCTCGCCAATCGGGCCACGGGTGTCAAACGCTCGCGTTCAGATGAATAGAAATGTCAGTGCAATGAACACGGGTGTCAGCACCGCACCCGACCACAGCATGTAGCCGAAGAAGCTCGGCATGCGCACGCCGCGCTCGGACGCGATGGCGTAAACCATGAGGTTGGGTGCATTGCCGATATAAGTCAGCGCGCCCATGTAAACCGCGCCCATGGAGATGGCCGCGAGCGTCGAGCCGAGTTTCGTCATCAGCTCGGCGGCATCGCCGCCGGCCAGACCGAAGAACACGAGATAGGTCGGGGCATTGTCGAGAAATCCGGACAGGAGGCCGGTCAGCCAGAAATACGCTGCATCGCGTGGTGTGCCGTCGGCTGCGGTCACCGCAGTGAGCAGCCACGCGAACGGGCCCTTAGCTCCGGCATCGAGCATCGCCAGCACCGGGATGATGCAGACGAAGATCGCGGCGAACAGGATCGCCACCTCGCGGATCGGCTCGAAGGTAAAGCCGTTGGCCTCGCGATGCTCGTCGGGCGTCAGCCAGAGCGACAGCAGTGCGGTGAGCAGCAGCACCGCGTCGCGGGCGAGGTTCTGCAACTCGACCGGCGTGCCGTAGACGTTGAAGACGATGCCCGGCTTCCAGATCGCCGAGACGAGGATCGCGCCGATGATCGCAGCGATCAGCACGAGGTTGATCAGGCCGTGCACCTCGAGCTTGATGGACACTGGAGGCGTTGCGGCCGTGTGGGGCTCGCGGCGCGCCATCAGCCAGTCGGTCGCGATGAACATCACCAGCAGGACGACCGAGACGAGCAGCGTCGGCTGCCAGAGAGCTTTGGTCGTCCAGAAGAACTCGACGCCGCGCAGGAAGCCGATGAACAGCGGCGGATCGCCGAGCGGCGACAGCGCGCCGCCGATATTGCAGACGAGGAAGATGAAGAACACGACCACATGGGCGTTGACCGGACGGCCTTCGTTCGCGCGCAGCAGCGGCCGGATCAGGATCATGGCCGCACCGGTGGTGCCGACGATGCTGGCGATGGCGGTGCCGAACGCGAGCAGCGCCGTGTTGGTCAGCGGCGTGCCGCGCAGGTTACCGGTGACCAGAATGCCTCCGGCGACCACATACAGCGCAAACAGCAGCACGATGAACGGCAGATACTCGGCGAGTGCGGCATGAACGAAGGCGGCGAGCGCGGCAGGCGCGCCGAAGACCAGCGCCAGCGGCGTCAGCGTGGCGATACTCCAGGCGAGCGCGAGCTTGCCGTAGTGATGGTGCCACACCTTCGCGAACAGCAGCGGACCGGCGGCGATGGTTAGCAGGATGCCGATGAACGGCAGCGCCCACGGCCAGTATAATGCGGAACCGTCGAGCGCGGCTGCGTGCGCGGGTGAGGACGCGAGCGCCGGCGCAAGGATGCTGACGGAAACTGCGAGACGCCGCAGCGTGGAGAAGAAACGCATCGTCTGCGGTTAGCAAACATCGGCGGCCCGCACAAACGTGGCGTCGCGCCGCAGTTGCGGCTCGCTGCTCAGCCGTTCAGGAACTCGCCGGCCTTGTAAAGCGAACGGAACGGAACGCCGGCGTCCTTGAAGGTCGCGTCCGCGCCTTCGTCGCGGTCCACCATCGTGAACACCAGCGCCACCTCGGCGCCGGCCTCGCGCACCGAGTCAACGGCCTTCAATGCCGAACCGCCGGTGGTGGTGACGTCCTCGACGATGACGACGCGCTTGCCGGCGAGACTCTCACCTTTCGCCAAACCTTCGATCGCAAGCTTGGCGCCGTGCTCCTTCGGCTTTTTGCGCACGAAGAACGCGGCAATGGGGTGACCCTTGATCCAGGAGAGCTGCGCGATCGCGCCGGCGAGCGGCACCGCGCCCATCTCGAGGCCGCCGATGTAGTCGAGCTTGTCGTCCTTCAGCGCGTCGTAGGTGAGCTCGGCGAGCAGCGCCGCGCCTTCCGGATCGAGCATGGTCGGCTTCAGGTTGAAGTAGAAATCGCTCTTGCGGCCCGAGGCGAGGGTGATCTCGCCGCGGCCGAACGAGCGGGTGGCGATGATTTTGGCGAGGCGGGCGCGGGAGGTGGACATGGACAAGGGCGACCTCGTGTTTGTTCGGCGATGTCGCGGAATTTACAGGGTGCCGCGTGGACAATCTACGCAGGATCGCGCACCGTCAACAGCACTCGCCCACAGATAAGGTTCTGAAATGACCATCGATTTCTACACGTGGAACACTCCGAACGGCCGCAAGATCAGCGTCGCACTGGAGGAAATGGAGCTGCCGTACAAGGTGCATGTGGTCAACATCACCAAGGGCGATCAGCACAAACCGGACTTCCTGAAGATCAGCCCCAACAACCGCATCCCCGCCATCGTCGATCCGGACGGACCGGGCGGCAAGCCGGTCAGCGTGTTCGAGTCGGGCGCAATCCTGCTCTATCTCGGCGAGAAGACCGGCAAGTTTCTGCCGAAGGATCTCGGAGCGCGCATTCCGGTGCTGGAGTGGCTGATGTGGCAGATGGGCGGCTTCGGCCCGATGCCCGGGCAGGTGCATCACTTCCTCACGGTGGAGAAGGAAGAGGATCGCCGCTACGGCCTCGACCGCTACTCCAAGGAAACGCGCCGCCTCTACGGCGTACTCGACAAGCGCCTCGCCGATCGCGAGTTCGTCGCGGGCGATCTGTCGGTCGCCGACTTCGCCATCCTTGGCTGGGCGTGGCGGCACGAGCGCCACAAGGTGTCGTTCGCGGACTACCCGAACGTCGGCCGCTGGTACGACACGTTGATGGCGCGGCCGAAGGTGAAGAAGGGATTCGAGGCGAAGCTGGATTAATCTTCTAAGTCAGGCTTTGCGCGTTTCCAGCGCCATCCGCACGGCGAGGCCCGCAAGCACGGTGCCCATCAGATAGCGCTGCACCTTGAGCCAGGTCGGTCGCGACGTCAGGAATGTCGCGATCGATCCTGCTGCGATGGCGATCATCGCGTTGACGCTGACGCTGACCGCGATCTGGATCATGCCGAAGACGATCGACTGTGTCAGCACGCCTTGTGCCGGATCGATGAACTGCGGCAGCAGTGCGAGGTAGAGCATCGCGATCTTCGGGTTCAGCAGATTGGTGACGAAGCCCATCACGAACAGCTTGCGCGGGCTGTCGACGGGCAGCGTCTGCACCTGAAACGGTGAGCGGCCGTTCGGCTTCACGGCTTGCCACGCGAGCCACAGCAGATAGGCGGCACCCGCGAACTTCAGAGCCTCATAGGCGTAGGGCACCGCGAACAAGAGCGCGGTGATGCCGAAGGCGGCGCACAGCATGTAGAACACAAAGCCGAGCGCGACGCCGCCAAGCGATATCAGCCCGGCGATGCGGCCCTGCGTGATCGAACGCGAGATCAGGTAGATCATGTTCGGCCCCGGCGTCAGCACCATGGCGAGTGCGACGAGGGCAAAGGCGAAGAGAGAGGAAGAGGAGGGCATCGGCAATCTGCTGTGTAAGTTTCCGCGCTGTTTTAGTCCGGCGACGTCGTCCGAGGCAGGGCCGCACCATCGGAGCTGACCGGCGGCGGCTGCAACGCTCCTGGGGACCAGCCAGCCGCTTGACCATGCCAAATCGGGTCCCTTGACTTTACCTACTAGTAGGTAGATAAGCCAGTCACCCGAATTCAAAAGGAGCCGATCGTGACCAGCGAACTCTATCTATTAGTCCTGAGCATCCTGATGACTGCCCTGTTCTGGGTGCCTTACGTGCTGAACCGCCTTGTGGTCCGGGGTTTCGGCGGAACGCTCGCGGGCATGAGCCCCGATCAGGGAACGCCGCAATCCGCATGGGCGCAGCGCGCGATCAAGGCGCACACCAACGCGATCGAGAATTTGGCGATTTACGCGCCGCTGGTGCTCGCTGCTCATGTCCTGAACCTGCACAGCCCGGCGACGCGATTTGCGGCCGTGCTCTATCTGGCGTCGCGCGCGATTCACTTCGTCGTCTACACCGGCGGCGTTCCGGTCCTGCGGACCCTCGCCTTCACCGGCGGCTGGATCGCGCAGATGATCTTCGTCGCCGCCATCCTGAAGTGGATCTGAGGCTGTGGCGTCATCGCGTCCCGTGATGCTGCTGGCCGGCGCTGCTGAAGGACTCGGCGCCGGTCTTGCGGCAACGTTCGCAACTGCCGGCTACGACGTGGTCGGTCTGTCGCGGACCGATCGTGCCGACCGCAAGCTGTCGGAGTTGGTCAGCACACTTGGTGGCCGCTATACGCCGATCCGCTGCGATCTCACGCGACCGGACGATGTTACGGCAGCGGTGCTGCCGCACGCGGAGCAGCTCGCCGTGGTGATTCATAGCGCTCACCGTCTCCTCATCAAGCCGTTTTCGGAAACGACGCCGGCGGAGTTCGACGAAGTGTGGCGTGCGGGCTGCTTCGGCGCGATGACGGTGCTGCGCGTGGTGTTGCCGGCGATGATCGCACGCGGTAGCGGCACGGTCCTGCTTACCGGCGCGACCGCGAGCGTGCGCGGCGGCGCGAAGTTTGCGGCGTTTGCATCGGCGAAGTTCGCCTTGCGCGGCTTCGCCCAAGCGTTGGCGCGCGAATACGGTCCCGCCGGCATCCATGTCGCGCATGTCCTGCTCGACGGACTGATCGATGAGCCGCAGACGGACAGCCGCTTCGGCGCGGCAGACACCGGGCGGATGAATCCCGACGCTATTGCCTCAGCCTATCTCGATCTGGTCCGGCAGCATCCATCCGCTTGGACCCACGAACTCGATCTGCGTCCGTTCTCGGAACGCTTCTAGGACGACGAGGAAAGAAACCATGAGCGATCGTCTCATCAACGCCGATTTCACCCAGCGCGTCGTCATCAAGACCAACGATCTGCCATGGGTCGCATCGCCGCAGCCTGGCGTCGAGCGCCGCCTGCTCGATCGCATCGGCGATGAGGTCGCTCGCGCCACGTCGCTGGTACGATACGCTCCCGCCAGCACGTTCCCGACGCACAGCCATGGTCTCGGCGAGGAGTTTCTCGTGCTGGAGGGCGTGTTTTCGGACGAGCACGGCGATTATCCGGTGGGAACCTATGTCCGCAATCCGCCGGGCAGCGCGCATGCGCCGCGCACGCGGCCGGGCTGCACCATTCTGGTGAAGCTGCGGCAGATGCCGCCGCTGAAAGTGGACCGCGTGGTGATCGATACGACGTCTGCGCCATGGACCACGGGCGCCGCAGCGGGCTTTGCGCAGCTGCCGCTTTATTCCTCGGCTGTTACGGGCGAACACGTCGCGCTGGAGACGCTCGACGCGGGCGCAAGCGCACAGCCTACCGATGCCAAGGGCGAAGAAATCTTCGTGCTGTCGGGCCAGCTCGCCGACGAGAACGGAAAATATCCGGCCGGGAGCTGGATCAGAAATCCGATCGGCTATCGCAGCACCTTGCGGTCTCGGGCCGGAGCGGCATATTGGGTGAAACGGGGCCATCTGCGCCCGATCATATGAGCCGATGCCGAAAACCAAGACTGCGCCGAACGCACGATCCGATACCGCCGTCAGGATTCTCGACCTTGCCGAGCGGTTGATCCAGACGCGCGGCTACAGCGCGTTCAGCTATCAGGATATCTCGGAGGCGCTCGGGATCACCAAGGCGAGCATCCACTATCACTTTGAATCCAAGACCGATCTCGGTATCGCTGTGATCGAGCGCTACACCGAAGGCTTCGGGAAAGAGCTGCAACGCATCGCCGCGAACGAGAACGCGTCATCGCTCGCGATGCTCGATCACTATACCAAGCCGTATCTTCAGTTTGCCGAATCGCCGGACAGGGTCTGTCTCTGCGGCGCGCTGGCTGGCGAGGTGATGGCACTGCCGCCGCAGCTGCGCGAGCGCGTCGAGCGGTTCTTCACCGATCATCAGGCGTGGCTCACCAGTATCCTCAAGCGTGGGGTCGCACGGGGCGAGTTCGAACTCGCCGCGCCTGCACCGAAAACCGCGCGTGCGATTTTCGGTGCCTTGCAGGGGGCATTGCTGGTGAAGCGCGCGACCGGCGACGTGTCGCAGCTCAGGGATGTGGTTGCGGTGATGAAGGCGCAGCTGTCGCCGGCGTGAGCGGCCCTCAACCCGGCCGCTTCGGAATTTCGACGCCGCGCTGTACGGCGGGCCGCGCGAGACCGGCCTCGAGCCAGCGCGGCACGTTTGTCAGTTTGTCGAACTCGACGATCTCGCGCGCACCATAGAAGCCGATCAGGTTGCGCACCCAACCGAGCATCGAGATGTCGGCGATCGTGTACTCCTTCCCCATGATCCAGTCGCGGCCGGTGAGGCGCGTCTCCAGCACGCCGAGCAGGCGTTTTGACTCGTCGCGGTAACGATGCATCGGCCGTTTGTCTTCGTACTCGCGGCCGGCGAATTTGAAGAAGAAGCCAAGCTGCCCGAACATCGGGCCGATGAAGGCCATCTGGAAAAACACCCACTGAATGGTCTCGTAACGGGCGGCCGGATCGGCCGGCAGCAGCTTGCCGGTCTTCTCGGCGAGATAGAGCAGGATCGCGCCGGATTCGAACAGGCCGAACGGTTTGCCGCCGGGACCGTCCGGATCGATGATCGCCGGAATCTTGCCGTTCGGATTGAGCGACAGGAATTCCGGTGTCCAGCTCTCGTTCGCACCGATGTTGATGGTGTGCGGCTCGTACGGCAGGCCGATCTCTTCCAGCATGATCGAAACCTTGACGCCGTTCGGCGTCGGCAGCGAGTAGAGCTGCAGGCGATCCGGATGCTTCGCCGGCCAGCGTTTGGTGATCGGGAACTTCGAGAGATCGGCCATTGATGGCTCCTGTTGTTAGTGCGCCTCGTCCCAGTTCCTGGCGGCGCGCGCATCGACCTGTAACGGCACGGAGAGAACGACGGCGGGGAAGGGCGCTTCCTCCATCACCTTCTGTACCACCGGCAACGTCTTCTCGACTTCCTTCTCCGGCACCTCGAAGATCAGCTCGTCGTGCACCTGCAGCAGCATTTGCGCGGAGAGCCTCTTTTGTGCGAGCGCGTCGTCCATGCGGATCATGGCGCGGCGGATGATGTCGGCCGCCGAACCCTGCAGGCGCGCGTTGATCGCGGCGCGTTCGTTGAAAGACCGGATCGATGGGTTCGATGCCTTGATGTCCGGGTAGTGACACTTGCGCCCGAAGATCGTCTCGACATAGCCGTGCTCGCGGCAGAAGTCGCGGGTCTGGTCCATGTAGGCGCGGATGCCGGGGAAGCGCTCGAAGTACTTCTTGATGTAAGCGGAGGCTTCCTCGCGCGGAATGCCGAGCTGGTTGGCGAGGCCGAAGGCCGAGATGCCGTAGATGATGCCGAAGTTGATCGCCTTCGCGCGGCGGCGGATTTCCGCCGGCATATCCTTGATCGGCACACCGAACATTTCCGACGCCGTCATCGCGTGAATATCGAGGCCTTCGCGGAAGGCATTCTTCAGCGCCGGGATGTCGGCGATTTCGGCGAGCAGCCGCAACTCGATCTGCGAGTAGTCGGCGGAGACGAGCTTGTGGCCCGGCGTCGCGATGAAGGCCTTTCTGATTTTGCGGCCTTCCTCGTTGCGCACCGGAATGTTCTGCAGGTTCGGTTCGTTCGATGACAGGCGGCCGGTCGTGGTCGCAGCGAGCGAATAGGTCGTGTGCACGCGCTGCGTTTGCGGATTGACGTATTCCGGCAACGCGTCGGTGTAGGTCGACTTCAGCTTCGAGACTTGCCGCCACTCCAGAATCTTTTTCGGGAATTCGTGACCCGACTCGGCGAGGTCATCGAGAATCTGCGCCGACGTCGACCAGGCGCCGGTCTTGGTCTTGGTGCCGCCGGGCAGGCCCATCTTGCCGAACATGATATCGCCGAGCTGTTTTGGACTGCCCGGATTGACCTCCTCGCCGGCGATGTCGCGGATTTCTGCTTCGACGCGTGCGGCGGTCTGCGCGAACTCGCCGGAGAGACGCGAGAGCGTCTGCCGGTCGATCGAGATGCCGCGGCGCTCCATGCGCGCGAGCACCGGCACCATCGGCCGTTCCAGCGTCTCGTAGACCGTGTTCATGCGTTCGGCGACGAGGCGCGGCTTCAGCGCGTACCAGAGGCGTAGCGCGAGGTCGGATGTTTCCGCGGCGTATTCCGACGCCTTCTCGATGGTCACCTGATCGTAGCCGAGCCGGTTCTTGCCGGTGCCGGCGATGCTGTCGTAGGCGATGGGTGTGTGGCCGAGCCAATTTTCGGACATCGACTCCAGCGAATGGCTGCCACGGCCGGCGTCCAGCACATAGGAAATCAGCATCACATCTTCGACCGGCGTCAAGGTGATGCCGTGCTGCGCGAGGACGAGCGCGTCGAATTTCAGATTGCGCCCGATCTTCAGGATGCCCGGATGTTCCAGCAGCGGCTTGAGTGTCGCAAGCGCTTCCCGTACGTCGATCTGATCCGCTGCAAGGCCGCCCGCGAACAGGCCTGCGCCATCGCCAGCCTTCTTGTGCGTGAGCGGCACGTAGCAGGCCTCGCTCGGTCCGATCGCGAGCGAAATGCCGCACAGTTCGGTCTGCATCGGATCGTCGGTGAGGGTCTGTGCTCCGACGGCGATCTGTGCTCGGTCTTGCGCCTTCGCGATCCAGGCCTTGAGTTGCGCGACGCTGCGGATGGTCTCGTACTTGCCGCGATTAACCGGAATTTTCTTCGCGGCATCCGCACGTTGAGCAACAAGCACCGCCGGCTGGGAAGTGCCGCCGCCCGCCGGGTTGGCGTTTGCCGACTTGGCGGGGCGAGCGCCGACATCCTTCGGCTGTTCCGGCGTGCCAAGGTCGAGCATCGGTGCCGCACTTGTCGCCGTACTTGCCGCCTTGTTAGCGCCGCTCGCCATCGCCGCGTCGGCTTCGATTTCAGCGGCATTGATTTCGGAATATTCGGCGACGCGCTTGGTCAGCGTCGTGAATTCCATCGCCTTGAGGAAGGCGATCAGCTTCTTCGCATCCGGCTCGTGCACGGCCAGTTCGTCGAGCGGGACGTCGAGCGCGACCTTGTCGTCGAGCTTGACCAGGTCGCGCGAGATGCGGGCCTTGTCCGCATTTTCGATCAGCGCCTCGCGTCGCTTCGGCTGCTTGATCTCGCCGGCGCGGGCCAGCAATGTATCCAGATCGCCGTATTCGGTGATGAGTTGCGCGGCGGTTTTCACGCCGATGCCGGGAACGCCCGGCACGTTGTCGACGCTGTCGCCGGCAAGCGCCTGCACTTCGACGACCTTCTCCGGCGGCACGCCGAACTTCTCGATCACCTCGGGAATGCCGATGCGGCGATCCTTCATGGTGTCGTACATCATCACCTTGTCGGTGACGAGTTGCATGAGATCCTTGTCCGACGAGACGATGGTCGCGGTCGCGCCGCGCTCTCCGGCTTCGCGCGCGTAGGTCGCGATCAGGTCGTCGGCCTCGAAGCCGCCTTGTTCGAGGCACGGCAGATCGAATGCGCGCACGGCGTCACGGATCAGGCCGAACTGCGGGATCAGGTCATCCGGCGCCGGCGGGCGGTGCGCCTTGTAGTCGGGATAGAGCGTGTTGCGGAACGTGACTTCGGATTTGTCGAAGACGATGCCGAGATGGGTCGGGCGGTTGTCCTGCGGCATATCGCGCAAGAGCTTCCACAACATGTTGCAGAAGCCGAGCACGGCATTGACCTGCAGACCGTCGGATTTGCGGTTCAGCGGCGGCAGCGCGTGGTAGGCGCGGAAGATGTAAGAAGACCCGTCGACCAGAAAGACGTGGTCGCCCTTTTTCAGGGTGCTGGCGGAGACGGGTTTGGGGGCGGCTGCAGTTGCGGGCTTTTTCGGCATGGCCCGCAACTTAAGGATTTTGGCCGCGATTGACAGCCCTTGAAGTCGCGATGCCTGTCAGAAACTGACAGGTACTTTGCGGCTACTCCGCCGCCTGCAGTTTCGGCGTGAGCTGTTTCGGCGCGATCCAGAACATCGCGGGCCGCTCGAACAGGAAGCCCAGGCGAAACGCCAGTGCTGCACGCCAGATGGCGACCGCGCCGAACACGCCGATGAGGGTCACGATCAGCGACATCGCGCCGACGTCCGGGATCACACCGGTCTTCAGCAGCGTGGTACGCGTCGTCGCCATCGGCAGAAAGAAGGCAAGATAGACGACGATGGAGTGTTCGCCGAGATAGCGCAGCAGGTTATGCCAGTTGACCATCGTCAGCAGCGTCGCGGCAGTGATGATGGCAATTGCACCGGCATAGCCGAGAAGAAGCGAGAACAACGGCCACTCGCCGATGCCGGCGAACACCAGCACGGCATTCACGGCGGCCCAGACCACGAGACCGGCCATCGCAAGGCGCGGATGGGCGCGAACACGGTCGGCGAGCGAAAAGATCTGCTCGGCGAAGATGTAGCCCGAGAAGAAGTAGACGTAGCGCGCGGCGAATTCGTCGATCACGGTCCAGCCGCTGGAGATGTGCATCATCTCGAGCGCGGCCGCCGAGGCCCAGACGATCACCGGCGGAATGTTCCGGGTCAGCTTGGTGACGACGAAGAACACCGGCAGCAGATAGATGAACCACAGGGTGCCGAACGGCTCGATGAAAGATTGCAGGAACAACAGGCCGACCTTGCTCCAGCCCATCTCGGCGGCAAAGGCCGGGGCCTTGAATGCGAACTGGATCGCCATCCACAGCACGTAGAAGTAAACGAAGTGCACGACCTTGCGGTCGAGATAGGTGCGCCAGTCGCGATCGATCACCCGCGCCAGGAACAGGCCCGAAATCAGGAAGAAGTCCGGCATCCGGAATGGCTTCGCGAATTCGACGAAGGGATGCATCCAGCCGTGCTGGCCGGCCGCCGCTTCGACGCCGAGCACGGAGTGCATCATCACCACCATGATGATGCAGACGCCTTTCGCGGTATCGACCCAATCGAGCCGGCCAGGAGGCGGAGCAAAGGTAAATGTGCCGTTTGACGTCATGTTGTACCTGTCCGGGGCAGGTCTGTCTCAGCATCCGACAGACGGGTTTCTTTCAGGTTTACTTACGCAATCGTTATGCCAGCCCCGGATCGGCCGATTTGACAGGAAAATGAAAGGTTTTCGGCCGGTTTCCATACCCGCGAAAAGCGGATAAATACGCACCGCGCGCTCGCGCTGTTAACCAAAACACCCAGAGACATTCATGCGAATTGCGATGATCGGCACCGGCTATGTGGGTCTGGTCTCCGGAGCCTGCTTTGCCGATTTCGGCCACCACGTCACCTGTGTGGACAAGGACGCCGGCAAGATCGCGGCTTTGAAGCGCGGCGAAATTCCGATCTTCGAGCCGGGACTGGATGCGCTGGTGAAGACCAATGCGGACGCGGGGCGGCTCGACTTCACGACCGACCTCAAGGGACCGGTCGGCGAGGCAGATGCCGTGTTCATCGCGGTCGGCACGCCGTCGCGCCGCGGCGACGGTCACGCCGATTTGAGCTACGTGCATGCGGCGGCGCGCGAGATCGCGGCCGCGTTGACAGGCTTCACGGTCGTCATCACCAAGTCGACGGTTCCGGTCGGAACCGGCGATGAGGTCGAGCGCATCATGCGCGAAACCAATCCGGCGGCGGACTTTGTTGTCGCGTCGAATCCGGAATTCCTGCGCGAGGGCGCGGCGATCCGCGACTTCAAGCATCCCGATCGCATCGTCGTCGGCACTGATGACGAGCGCGCGCGCAAGGTGACGACGGAGATCTACCGCCCGCTCTATCTCAACCAGGCGCCGCTGATGTTCACCGGCCGCCGCACAGCGGAGCTGATCAAGTACGCGGCGAATGCATTTCTTGCGACCAAGATCACCTTCATCAACGAGATCGCCGATCTCGCGGAGAAGGCGGGCGCGGACGTGCAGGAAGTGGCGCGTGGCATCGGCCTCGACAATCGCATCGGCGGCAAATTCCTGCATGCGGGCCCCGGCTTCGGCGGCTCATGCTTCCCGAAGGATACGCGCGCGCTGGTGAAGACGGCGCAGGATCACGACGTGCCGCTGCGCATCGTCGAAGCGGTGCTCGCAGTGAACGATAACCGCAAGCGGGCGATGGCGCGCAAGATTTCCGCAGCGCTCGGCGGCAACCTGCGTGGCAAGACCGTCGCCGTGCTCGGCCTCACCTTCAAGCCCAACACCGACGACATGCGCGAGGCGCCGTCGATTCCGCTGATCACGGCGCTGCGCGATCAGGGCGCTGTCGTGCGTGCTTACGATCCGGTCGGCATGGAGCAGGCCAAGCACGAACTGCCGGAGATCGACTACGCGGCCGATCCGTACTCCTGCGCCAAGGGCGCGGACGCGCTCGTGATCGTCACCGAGTGGGAGCAATTCCGCGCTCTGAACCTCGAGCGGCTGAAGGTCGAGATGCGCCAGCCGATCGTCGTCGACCTGCGCAACGTCTATCGGCCCGAGGAAATGGCCGAACTCGGCTTCACCTACGAGAGCGTGGGCCGGCCCGCGCCGGCGGCGCGGTGATATAAGGGCGCAATGCCCCGCAGCTTCGACACGCCGCTTCCGATCGACGAGGTCCTTGGCAACCTCGCGCAAGCGCTGGCCAAAGCCAATACGGCCGTTCTTGTCGCGCCGCCCGGCGCCGGCAAGACCACGCGCGTGCCGCTGGCGCTGCTCGACGAGCTGTGGCTCAGGGGCGGCAAGATCATTGTGCTGGAGCCGCGGCGGATCGCGGCGCGTGCCGCCGCCGAGCGCATGGCGCAGACCATCGGCGAACGCGTTGGCGAAACGGTCGGCTATCGCGTGCGATTCGGCTCGAAGGTGTCGAAGGCGACGCGCATTGAGGTCGTCACCGAAGGCATCTTCTCGCGGCAGATCGTCGGCGATCCGGAATTGCGCGGCGTTGCGGCCGTACTGTTCGACGAATTTCACGAACGCTCGCTCGATGCGGATCTGGGTCTTGCGCTCGCGCGAGATGCGCAGCAGGGATTGCGCGAGGATCTGCGCATTCTCGTGATGTCGGCGACGCTCGACGGTGCGCGCGTTGCAAAGTTGCTCGGCGACGCACCGGTAATCGAGAGCGAGGGCCGCGCGTTTGCGGTCGAGACGCGCTACCTCGGCCGCAAGCCCGATGCGCCGATCGACCGGCAGATGGCGGATGCGATTGCGTCCGCATTGCGCGCGGATGCAGGCTCGGTGCTGGCGTTTCTCCCCGGCGCCGCCGAAATCCGCCGCACCGAGACGATGCTGAAAGAGCGTGTGCACGATGCCTCCGTCGAGATCGTGCCGCTGTTCGGCGCGCTCGATGCCGCCGTGCAGGATCGCGCGATTGCGCCTGCGCCGAAAGGTCAGCGCAAGGTGGTGCTGGCAACGTCGATCGCGGAAACCTCCTTGACCATCGACGGCGTGCGCATCGTCGTCGATTCCGGTCTTGCCCGCGTGCCGCGTTACGAGCCGGATATCGGATTGACGCGCCTCGAGACCGTGCGTGCCGCGCGTGCGGCCGTCGATCAGCGGCGTGGCCGTGCCGGCCGCACCGAGCCTGGCGTCTGCTATCGGCTATGGGACGAGCCGCAGACCGCCTCGCTCGATGCCTATACGCAGCCGGAAATTCTCTCGTCCGATCTGTCGTCGCTGGTGCTCGACCTCGCGCAATGGGGCGTCAGCGGTCCGTCATCGCTGGCGTTTCTCGATCCGCCGCCGGTGCCCGCCTGGAAGGAAGCCTGCGTGCTCCTGCGCGAACTCGGCGCGCTCGATGCGGATGGCCGGATCACCGCGGAAGGCAAGAGCCTGCGCGCGCTGGCGCTGCCGCCACGGCTCGCGCGCATGATCGTGGACGCGCATCGCTCTGGTTGCGGCGAGGACGCAGCGATGATCGCGGCCGTCCTGACCGAGCGCGGACTTGGCGGCGACAATGCCGATCTCGATGTGCGGCGCGATCAGTTCCGACGTGATCGCTCGCAGCGTGCGAGCGCCGCGCGGCAGCAGGCGGAGCGCTGGGCCTCGCAGGTTGCGGCGGACGAAGGCAAGCCGGCGAACGACGAAGCGCTGTCCACGGGCGTGATGCTGGCGCTGGCGTTTCCTGATCGCATTGCGCGCAATCGCGGCAATGGCAGCTTCGTGCTCGCCAACGGACGCGGCGCGGCGGTGGAACAGACATCGGCGCTGGCGAAAGCGCCGTTCATTGCGGTCGGCGAACTCACCGGCATCGCTGCGCAGGGCCGCATTCTGTTGGCCGCGCCGATCACGCTCGCGGAGATCGAAACGCATTTCGCCGATCAGATCGAATCCGAGAACGAAGTCACCTTCGATCGTGGCGCGATGGCGCTGCGCGCGCGCAAGCGCCGCCGGCTCGGCGCAGTGACGCTCAATGAATCGACAATGCCGATCGCGCCGGATGAGGTGACCGCGCGGACTCTCGCTGATGGTTTGGCGGCTGCGGGCTTCGACAGGCTGCCCTGGTCGAAAACGCTGACGCAGTGGCGCGACCGCGTGATGTTTTTGCGAACGGCCGAAGGTGACGAGTGGCCCGATCTGTCCGATGCCGCGCTCGCCGAGTCGCGCGAGCAGTGGCTTGTGCCAGCGCTCAGCGACAAGACGTCGTTGGCGTCGTTTTCCGCGTCCGATCTGTCGGACGCGATGATGGCATTGCTGCCGTGGAACATGCGCGCACGGCTCGATCGCGAAGCGCCGACGCATTTCGAGGCGCCGACCGGTTCGATGGTGCCGATCGACTATGAAGCGGAAGAGGGACCGAAGATCGCGATCCGCCTGCAGGAGCTGTTCGGTCTCAACGTACATCCGTCGATTGCAAACGGCCGCCGCCCGCTGGTGGTCGAGCTGTTGTCGCCAGCGCATCGGCCCGTACAGGTGACGCGCGATCTGCCGGGGTTCTGGAAGGGAAGTTATGCGGCCGTGCGCTCCGATTTACGCGGGCGGTATCCTCGTCACCCATGGCCAGACGATCCGGCGAACGCCGAGCCGACCCGCCGCGCCAAACCGCGCGGCACATGAGCGCATAGCCCTGTATTCACGCGGGATAGACCGGCTTTTGCGAATTCGGTTAACGCTTCTCTCATGCTTTTCGCCAAAATAGGACAGGCTACCCGCGGCCGTTATGCGCATGTTTTCGTCCGGCATGATGATATCGCGGGAGTTCAAACAGGCGGGCGTTTTGTAATGCGTAACCTGATGTTTTTTGCGGCCGTGATGATCGGCCTCGGCGTTTATATGGCCCAGCAGGCTAACGCCATCAAAGCGGCGCCGTCGCAGGCCCAGCCGCAACAGCAGCGGGCGTTCGCCGCCACGCAGCCGCAAGCAAATCCGAAGATGGTCGTGTCGCAGAACACGCGCAGCGTCAGCCTCGCGAAGGACGGCCGCGGTCACTTCTCAGCCGATGCCCGCGTCGATGGCCGCAACATTTCCGTCATGGTCGACACCGGCGCGTCGGTTGTTGCCCTCAACGAGAGCACGGCGGCGCGGATCGGTTTCCGTCCCTCGCGCAGCGACTACACTGCGAACGTTTCGACCGCGAACGGATCGGTGAAGGCCGCACGCACCCGGCTCGCCAGCGTCGATATCGGCGGCGTGGTGGTGCGCGATGTCGAAGCGCTCGTGCTTCCGGACTCTGCCCTGTCGGAAAACCTGCTCGGCATGGCTTATCTCTCGCGCCTCAAGCGCTTCGAGTATGCCAACGGCCGGCTGGTGCTGGAACAGTAGGCTTTCATTGCCGTTATGAATTCCGGCTGAATGAAGACGCGGCCCAGCGCCGCGCTGATGACTGCCCGGCCAGCATATTTTTCGCCCCAATTACCCGCCAATAGCACTCACGCCTTCCCCAAAGCCATGGCGTTCGCTATGGCTTCCCTGCCCATTCCCCAGAGGATTTCTGATGTTTCCGACGCCGAAGCCGGTTCTGACGCCGAACACCTATGCCTATGAATCCGAGCCGATGGTGAAGGCGACGGGCTTTCGCGAGTACGACGCGCGCTGGCTGTTCGGCAAGGAAATCAACCTGATGGGCATTCAGGCGCTGGGCATGGGCCTCGGCGCGCTCATCGGTGAAATGGGCGTCAAGCGCGAGATCGTCACCGGCCACGACTTTCGCGGCTACTCGGCGTCGATCAAGTACGCGCTGATCTCCGGCCTGCTCGCGGCCGGCTGCAAGGTGCACGACATCGGGCTCTGCATGACGCCGATGGCCTATTTCGCGCAGTTCGATCTCGACGTGCCGTGCGTCGCCATGGTCACCGCATCCCACAACGACAACGGGTGGACCGGCGTGAAGATGGGCGCCAACCGCCCGCTGACCTTCGGTCCCGACGAGATGACGCGGTTGAAGGAGATCGTGCTCGGCGCGAAGTTCGATCTCAAGGGCGGCGGTTCGTATCAGTTCGTCAACGACTTTCCGGCGCGTTACATCACCGATCTCACCAATCGCCCGAAGCTGAAGCGCAAGATTCGCGCAGTGGTCGCCTGCGGCAACGGCACCGCCGGGGCTTTCGCGCCGAAGATTCTGGAGGCGATCGGCGTCGATGTGATCCCGCTGGACACGGAGCTCGATCACACCTTCCCGAAGTACAATCCGAATCCGGAAGATCTCGAGATGCTGCACGCCATGCGCGACGCGGTGCTGCATCACAAGGCCGATGTCGGTCTCGGCTTCGACGGTGACGGCGATCGTTGCGGCATCGTCGACAACACCGGTGACGAGATTTTCGCCGACAAGGTCGGTGTGATGCTGGCGCGCGACATGTCGGCGATCCACAAGGATGCGCGCTTCGTCGTCGACGTGAAGTCGACCGGCCTTTTCGTGACCGACCCGGTGCTGCAGAAGCAGGGCGCGTCGACGACCTATTGGAAGACCGGCCACTCCTACATGAAGCGCCGCACGCACGAAGTCGGTGCGCTCGCCGGCTTCGAGAAGTCGGGCCACTTCTTCTTCAACAAGCCGTTCGGTCGCGGCTATGACGACGGCCTCGTCTCGGCGATCGCGGTCTGCGACATGCTCGACCGCGCGCCCGGCAAGTCGATGGAAGACCTCAAGAACGCGCTGCCGAAGACCTGGTCGTCGCCGACCATGTCGCCGCACTGTGCCGACGAGACCAAGTACGGCATCGTCGCGCAGGTGGTGAAGCACTTCGAGGACGCGAAGGCGAAGGGCGCGAAGGTCGCCGGTCAGCCGATCCGCGATCTCGTCACCGTCAATGGCGTCCGTGTCACGGCTGAGGATGGAAGCTGGGGCCTGGTGCGCGCGTCGTCGAACAAGCCGGAGCTTGTGGTCGTGGTCGAAAGCCCGGTGTCGGAGCAGCGCATGCGCGACATGTTCGAGGCGATGGACTCGGTGCTGCGCACCCATCCCGAGGTCGGCGAGTACAATCAGAAGATCTGAAACAAAAATGCCCGGCTTTCGCCGGGCATTTTCGTTTGAGCCGCTGGTGCGTCAGGCCGCGCGGATCGCGTCGATGAAACTGTTGACTTCGGTTCGCAGCCGTTCCGACTGCGCCGACAGTCCCTTCGATGACTGCAGCAATCGCCCCGCCGCTTCGCCGCTTTCGCGCGAGGCTTGCGTCAGTCCGCCGATGTTCTGATCGACGTCGCTCGATGAGCGCGACGCTTCGAGAATGCTGGCCGCGATCTCGCGCGTGGCGGCGCCCTGCTGATCGACCGCGGTGGCGATCGAGTTCGAGATGTCGTTGATCTCGCCAATCGTGCTGCCGATCGCTTCGATGGCGCAGACCGCATCGGCGGTCTTCGTCTGAATCTCGCCGATCTGGGCGGAGATTTCCTCGGTCGCGCGCGCCGTCTGGTTGGCCAGTGCCTTCACTTCGCTCGCGACGACTGCGAAACCCTTGCCGTGTTCGCCGGCGCGGGCAGCCTCGATGGTGGCGTTGAGCGCCAGCAGGTTGGTCTGCGACGCGATGCTCTGAATGAGCGTCACCACTTCGCCGATCTTCTGGGTGCCGGTGGCGAGACCTTCGATGACGGCGTTGGTCTTGCGCGCTTCCTCGGCCGCCTTGTTGGCGATCTCGGCGGAGCGGGTCACCTGCTCGCCGATGGCGCCGATCGAGGCGGTCAGTTCCTCGGTCGCGGACGCAACGGTTGCGACGTTGCGCGAGGCCTGAGCGGAGGCCGATGCCGCGGCAGTCGACTGACGGGTGGTTTCCTCAGCGCCATGGCTCATCGATTCCGAGGTCTGGCACATGTCGTCCGCGGCTGCGGCGACATCGCCGACGATGCCGCCGATCTTGCGCTCGAACGAAACCGCAAGCTCCTGCATCGACGACGAGCGTTGCGCGATCGCGGCGCGCTCGAGCTCACCGCGCTCGTGCGTGGCCTGCTCGGCCGCTGCGCGCGCCGTTTCGGCCTCGGAGGTCTTCTGCACCGTCGTCTCGAACAGCTGCGAGAGCTGCGTCGCGATCCAGATCAGCACGCCGGCTTCGAGTACGAGAATCGCTGCGTGCAGCACCACACGGCCGAAGTCGGCGCCGCCCGGATAGAGCGCCGCCGGCAGCAGGAAGTTCAGCGAGAGGTGATGCAGTGCGACAGCGATCGTGGCCACGAGGATGGCGCGGAAGTCGCAATAAGCAACGAGCGTTGCCAGCGCCGCGAAGAAGTACATGTGCATATCGGGCTGCCAGGGGTGACCTGCCATCTGATAGACGAGCAGCGCTACGTCACCCATCAGCGCGACCGCAACGATCAGCCGCGTTGCCGGCGTGTTGCCGGACATGCGCCAGCACAGGGTAGCGACGATCGCGAGCGCCGCCATCATGCCCGTTGGCAGCATCCAGTCGGTGCCGCGCACGAGGCCGATCGCGACCGCGGTCGGCACATGCAGCCATAGCAACGCAACCAGCACCTTGCTTGCAGTTTCGCGCAATGCGTCGAGATCCCGGACGCCGGGATCGCTGACTTCGCTCGTCATGTTCGCAGTCCTTCTTTCGGAGTAATGCCTAGGCAGGCATCGAGTGCCTGCGGATCGATCGACACCCATGCACCCGCATCGCGGAGCCGTTTCAGGCCGTCATGCGTGCCCGGCTCGACGACGATGATGGCGGGAATGCTGCTGGTGCGGACGATGGATGCGCCGGCGGACGCTGCGGCGAGCAGCGACTGCTGCGCGCTCCACCACGGCGGAAAAACGACGGCGACGGCGACGGAATCGCGATGCGGCTTCAGCGTGAGCGCCGCGATCATCGCGAAGCTCATTGCGAGCAAAATACTGCTCGCAAGCCATGCGCGCGTGATCGATGCCGGTGTGTCGGAAGATTGCCCCATTCGCCAAAAGGTGAACGAACAAGGCTAATGCTTGGTAAATTTGCGATCCGGGTTGTACCGCATGCGGCGGTACAACTTCTTGAAAAGATTTAGCTAAAAGGATGCATCGACCACACACTAGAATACCGGGAACCGGCGGCTTTCCGGTTCCGGGTTAACGATTACGCAACGTTGGAGGGATCGAATTACCGATCTAGGTTGCACTCAATGCCGGCACAGGCAGCGAGGTCACCGATTTGATCTTCTCCATCGCGAATCGCGAGGTGACGTTCTTCAGTGCGACGGCACCGATGAGCTTCTTGTAGAACACGTCGTAGCTCTGCATATCGGCGACCACCACGCGCAGCATGTAATCGACGTCGCCAGCCATCCGGTAGAACTCCATCACCTCCGGCATGGCGCTGACGGCGTCGGCGAATTTCTTCAGCCAGGCTTCCGAGTGGTCGCTGCTCTCGACCGACACGAAGACAGTGATGCCCAGGCCAATCTTGTTCTGATCGACCAGCGCCACGCGGCGCAGAATGATGCCGTCGGCTTCGAGCCGCTGGATGCGCTTCCAGCACGGCGTCGAGGAGAGGCCGACGCGGTCGCCGATCTCGGCGACGGAGAGCGAGGCATCCTCCTGCAGGACAGTCAGGATCTTGCGGTCGATGGCGTCGAGGCGGCGGTTGCTACCTTCGGCAATGGGGGTGGCGAGGTCGGTCATGGAAGAACTTTGTTCCATATGTGAGGGTTGTAGACCTCATATAGGGAAAATTCTTCTACAACAAGGTGCCTTTCGTCCCTTTTGAGGCCCTCTAGGAGGTCAAAGCCGCTGCGGTTGAGCCCAAAAAGGTATCGACTTCAATACGTTGGGGCGAAGCAAAGGCTCCCCCGAAGCGCGTGCATTTCAGGGCTGCAGTTGCAGAAGCAAAGCGCATCGCCTGTTCGATCGGCTGGCCCTCGGCGATTGCGAGCGTGAAAGCACCGTGGAAGGCGTCGCCGGCGCCGAGCGTGTCGACGGTGTGCACCGGGAATGCCGGCATGTGCTGCGGCTGTCCGCCGTGCCCAAGCCAGGTCACGCCGCGTGCGCCGGTGGTCACGCCAAGGAACGCCGGCGAAACGCTTGCCATCTTGCGCAGCGCGCCGATGTCATCCTTCAGTCCGGCGGTCGCGTGTAGCGCTTCCTCCGAGAAGATGATGTGCGACGACGCATTGAGAATGCCCTCGCGCTGCGACATCACGCGATCGGCGTCGATGACAACGGGGATGCCGCGGCGTGTTGCTTCGGCGCAGACGTCGGTGACGAACTCGGCGCAGCGGCTCTCGGTGAGGATCGCGTCGATGTTCTGCAGCAGCGTGTCCGGCTTCGGAAGCTTGACGCCCCACAGCTTCGGGTCGCGAAAGGTCACGATGGTGCGTTCGCCGGATGGGTCGATCATCACATTGGAAATGGGCGTGATCAGACCGTCCATTTCGATCAGTCCGCTGGTATCGATGCCTTCGTTGGCCATCGCATCGTAGATCGAGGCATTCGACGCCTCGCGGCCCAGCGGCCCGCACAACGTGACGCGGCCGCCGAGCCGCGAAATCGTAATGGCGGCGTTCAATGCATTTCCACCGGTGATTTCGGAGAAGCTGGAGGCGCTCACCTTACTGCCGCGCGCGGGCACTTCCTCGATGCGATAGATGAGATCACGCACGGGAATGCCGATGCAGAGGATGCGCAGCTGCTTATCTGACTGTTTCATGCGGATATGCTCCAGATGACCGTCAATCCGGGACGCGCGGTACGCGCGGACCCGGAATCCAAATCTCCGCAGGGAGTGATTTGGATAGTTGGATTCCGGGTTCGCTCGCTATGCTCGCGCCCCGGAATGACAGGTTTGTTGCGGTGGGCATTATCGATAACCGATCTAACCCCTACCGGTTCCGCTGCTTCAGTCTTCCAGCCACTGGCCGAGCAGATGATGCGCGATTGCGACCGGATGCGGGCCGGTGAGGCCGTCCGGATGCTCGCGCTTCAGCATCAATCGCGCATCGTCGCGACTGAACCAGCGCGCATCCTCGAGCTCCATGCGGTCGACCACAATCTCGTCGGTGGTCGCGACCGCCGTGCAGCCGATCATCAGCGATGAGGGATAGGGCCAAGGTTGCGCAAGGTAATAGCCCACATCGCTGCAGACGATGCCGGATTCCTCGAGGATTTCGCGGCGGACCGCATCCTCGATGGTTTCGGCGACCTCGACAAAGCCGGCGAGACACGACCACATGCCCGGCGGGAACTGCTTCTGCCGGCCGAGCAGGACCTTGTCGCCCTTCGTCACCAGCATGATGACGACCGGATCGGTGCGCGGAAAATGCTCGGTCTTGCAGTTCGGGCAATCGCGCTTCCAGCCGCCGTTGCTCATCGACGAGCGCGTGCCGCAGTTGCAGCAGAAGCCGTTGCGCTGATGCCAGCTGACCAGCGACTTCGCCATGGCGATGGTCGAGAGCTCCTGCGGCGGCAGCGCGCCTTGCGTGATCTGCGCGCGCAGATCGCCGACCACGACATCATTACGGCCGATCAGTTTTTCGACTGCCGGCGCGGGAATGCCCATGCCGAACACGGCTGCGCCATCGCGCAGGCCGAGAAAGATCGTGCCGGGGTTGGCGCCGTAGCTGCGCGCTTCATCGAGTGTGAGGCAGGCGCGGGGGCCGTCCGCGTCCTGCTTCACCAGGATGGAGTCGCGGTACATCACGTAAGCGCGGGCGTTGCGATGACTTTCGAGCGCGAACAGCTTCTCGTTGTCGTCGCGCAGATGCGCGGCGCGATCGATCGGGTGCGACACGAACCCCGGTTGCCCCAGCGGAAACGGCTTTGTTGTTGTCATCGTTTATTTGAGCCTCAAGCCTTGGGGCATGATCTGATCCGAAAACCGGTGCCCACTTTTCGGGATCATGCCCCGAGCCAAATCTTACGGCGCAGCGCCGCGATGAATGTCTTCACTTCCTCGGGATCATGATCGAGCGCCGGCACCACGCCCCACACCGGACGCGGCCAGGCCGCATCGGTCCTGCGGCGGGCGATGATGTGCATGTGGAGCTGCGGCACCACGTTGCCGAGTGCGGCGATGTTGAGCTTGTCCGGCTTGGTGATGTCTTTCAGCGCGCGGGCGACGCGCGTGGTCTCGGTCATCAGCTGCGCTTGCTCGACTTCATCGAGATCGATCAGATCGACGATGTCGGGCCGCCGCGGCACCAAAAGCAGCCACGGATAATTGGCGTCCTTGATGACGAGGACCCGCGACAGCGGCAGGTCGCCGATGTCGATGGTGTCCTTGGCGAGTTGCGGGTGAAGCGACCAGTTCGAAGATGAGGCGGGCATGCCAATCTTTTGTTGAAAAACACCACGCAACGCAAGCTGTGCCGTTCACAATCGGGGCGGGCAGTAACGTCCGTTTCGGCCCATTTTTGGCAGGATTCCGGGCCTGTTCCACACCTTTTGCCGCGGATTTCCAGGCCGTGCGCGGCTTGCTTTCCGGACCCATTCGGACCAAATAGATGCCGGGAGATTGGCAGTGGACGAGCCACTCGCCAACCGGGTCAGGTCCGGAAGGAAGCAGCCCTAACGAGATCCGGGTCGGGTCGCTTGTCAGTCTCCTACTAATTTTTGCACGCTCCCGATCCAGCTTGGATTATTGCGCAGCGTGTGTCCCAGACGAACTCTATTCCGGACCGCTTGATGGCTGATGCTGGACATTCCGGACCGGATCACCAGAGCGGTTTCGATCTGGGTGAAACCGGCCCGCCGAAAACCTATCGCGTCCTCGCGCGCAAATACCGCCCTTCCGGCTTCGACGATCTGATCGGCCAGGAGGCGATGGTCCGCACGGTCTCGAATGCGTTCGAGACCGGCCGTATTCCGCAAGCTTGGATACTGACCGGCATCCGTGGTGTCGGCAAAACCACGACCGCGCGCATTCTTGCCCGCGCGCTCAACTATGAATTGGCCGACGGCTCGGTGAAGGGCCCGGCGATCCACATGCCCACGATGGGCGTGCACTGTCAGGCGATCATGGAAAGCCGGCACATCGACGTGCTGGAGATGGACGCCGCGTCCCACACCGGCATCGACGACGTGCGGCAGATCACCGACGGCGTTCGCTATGCACCGTCAAGCGCGCGCTACAAGGTCTACATCATCGACGAAGTTCACATGCTCTCGGAAAAGGCGTTCAACGCCTTCCTGAAGACGCTCGAAGAGCCGCCGGAGCACGCCAAGTTCATTTTCGCGACCACTGAAATCCGGCAGGTGCCGGTGACGGTGCTGTCGCGCTGTCAGCGTTTCGATCTGCGCCGCGTCGATGCTGACGTACTGATGACGCATCTCGGCAACATCGCCGCCAAGGAAAGCGTCAAGGCGGAGCCGGAAGCGCTCGGCCTGATCGCGCGCGCGGCCGAAGGTTCGGTGCGCGACTCGCTCTCGCTGTTCGATCAGGCGATCGCGCATGCGGCGGGTGAGGTGAAGGCCGACGACGTGCGGCAGATGCTCGGCCTCGCCGACCGCACGCGCGTGATGGATCTGTTTGAGTCGCTCGCCAAGGGCGACATCGCCTCAGCCTTCAAGGAATTCCGCGACCAGTACGACACCGGCGCCGATCCGGTGGTGGTGCTGAGCGATCTCGCCGAGTTCGTGAATTTCGTGACGCGGGTGAAAGTCGTCCCGGCAACCGCCGACAACGTCTCGCTCGGCGAGACGGAGCGGCAGCGCGGACGTGAGTTCGCTTTGAGGCTGTCGATGCGCGTGCTCTCGCGCATGTGGCAGATGCTGCTCAAGGGCATCGCCGAGGTTCAGGAGGCGACCCGTCCACAGGCGGCGGCCGAAATGGTGCTGGTGCGGATTGCCTACGTCGCCGACCTGCCGACGCCGGACGAGGCGATCCGGATGATCGATCAGGGCAACGGCGCGTCGACCGTGGGACAAAATGGTGGTGCTCGTCCAGCGAACGGCGGCGGTGGCGCATCGATGTCCGCGACGCCTCCGGCGCCGCGTGCGGTGGCGCAACGCATCGGCGGCGAGACGCAAGCACGCGCTCAAATGCCGACGCCTGCTCCAGCTGCTGCCTCCGAGCCGGCCGCGCACCGCCGCATCGATACATATCCGGCGCTGGTGGCGCTGGCCGCCGAGAAACGCGATCTGCAGATCAAGGCCGGGCTCGAAGCCGATTTGCGTCTAGTGCGCATGGAAGACGGCCGCCTCGAAGTGGCGCTGGAGCGCAGCGCCGCGCGGACTCTGGTCAACGAACTGTCGCGCAAACTCGAACAGTGGACCGGGCGGCGCTGGACGGTGGTCGTCTCGAATGAACAAGGCCAACCGACGCTGCGCGAGCAGGCGAAGGCCGACAAGGACGAACTCACGCGCGGCGTTCACGAAGACCCGCGCATCAAGGCGGTGATGGCGCGCTTCCCGGGCACACAGGTGATCGACGTGCGCAAGCTCGCACCCGAACTGCCATCGGACGATACTCACGATCCGCCGCCGGACGATCTCGACGGCGACGATCGCTAACCTTTCAACTTAGGAACGGATGATGGCTGACTTTCTCGGCATGATGAAGCAGGCGGCGCAGCTGCAATCGAAGATGAAGGAAATGCAGGAACAGCTCGACCATATCGAGGTCGAGGGCATTTCCGGCGGCGGCCTCGTCAGCGTGCGCATGACCGCGAAGATGGACGTGAAGGGCATCAAGATCGATCCGTCGCTGATGAAGCCGGAAGAGGCCGAGATTCTCGAAGATCTGCTCGTGACCGCCATGGGCGATGCTCGCCGCAAGGCCGAGTAGGCGATGCAGCAGAAGATGCAGGAACTGACGGGCGGCTTATCGCTGCCGCCGGGCCTCGGTTTCTCCTAATCGTCATTGCGAGCGAAGCGAAGCAATCCAGTCGCAACCGAAATCTGGATTGCTTCGTCGCTGCGCTCCTCGCAATGACGACATCAATCGTCTATGAGATTCGTCTGATGTCTTCTTCCGTTGCCGGACCAGAAATCGAACGGCTGATACAGTTGCTCGCGCGGCTGCCGGGGCTTGGCCCCCGCTCGGCGCGGCGCGCGGCGCTGCATCTGATCAAGAAGCGTGATGCGCTGATGATCCCGCTCGCGGCCGCGCTCGACGTGGCGATCGACAAGGTCCAGGTGTGCAAGACCTGCGGCAACATCGATACGCAGAATCCCTGCACCGTCTGTACCGATCCGCGGCGTGACGACGCCATCATCGTCGTCGTCGCCGATGTGGCGGATTTGTGGGCGCTCGAACGCGCTCGTGCCACAAGCGGGCGCTATCACGTGCTCGGCGCGACACTGTCGCCGCTCGATGGCGTTGGCCCGCAGGACCTCACCATCGACGCGCTGGTCGCCCGCGCCCATGACGGCAAGGTGAGCGAGATCATCCTGGCGCTCAACGCGACCGTCGATGGGCAAACCACAGCACATTACATTACCGATCTGCTGCAGGACGCCAATGTGCGAGTGACCCGCCTGGCGCACGGCGTGCCGGTCGGCGGCGAACTCGATTACCTCGATGAGGGGACGCTATCGGCCGCCATGCGGCAGCGAACCTTGTTCTAACTTCAAGAGACCTAGCGATATGACTTCACGACTGATCACCCGCGTCGCGGTAAGCGCGCTTTCCGCTCTGTTCATCGTTGCCGCGCAGGCTGACGCTGAGGCCCAGCAAGCCCTGAAGCCGGGCGACGTGCTCTCTGGCAAGCTGAATGCCATGCGCAGCCGCGCCAAGGGCAAGCGGGTCAATACGTTCCAAATGGTTTCGGAGCCGCGCAAACTGCCGGGCGCCGACGGGCTCTGCAATCTCGAGACCGGGCCGGAGACGTTCCAGATCGTCACCCACAGCGACGATGAGGCGAAGCAGCTCAAGGGGCTGATCGGCAAGACCGTCTCGATCAAGGTCAGCGAGATGTCGTGCGCGCAGGTCGCCGGCCAGATGAGCGACGCGATCGTGACGAAGTGGAGCGTTGTGCGCTAGCGCTGTTCGGCGCGCTTCAACTCGCCGAAATGCCCGCGATGCTGCAGCCATGCCAGCAGCAGCAGGCTCGGGATTGCCACCAGCACGCTTAGGATGAAGAACAGCGGCCAGCCGGTGGACTGCGCCACGAAGCCCGCGCCCGATGAAAGGTAGGTGCGGCCGATTGCCGAAAGCGCGGTGAGCAGAGCGTATTGGGTCGCGGTGTGCAGCGGGCTTTGGCACATCGATGTGATGTAAGCCAGAAAGATGACTGTGCCGATCGCGCCGGTGAAGCTTTCCACGGCAATGGTGAGCGCGAGCGCCCATTGATTGACGCCGACGAAGGCAAGCCACGAGAACGCGAGATTCGAGAGCGCTTGCAGGATGCCGCCGGTCCAGAGACACGCCTGAACCGACCATGCTCGGGCCAGAAAGGCGCCTGCGAAACCTCCCGCCAGCGTGGCGATGAGACCGACACCTTTCACGATGGCCGCATAGTCCGTGCGCGTAAACCCCAGATCGATCACGAACGGCGCGGTCATGATGCCGGCGAATGCATCGGTGAACTTGTAAAGCACCACGAAGGCCAGTACTGCAAACACGTCCTTGCGCAGCAGGAAATCCTGGAACGCGCCCTTGGTCGCGTTCATGATCCGCAGGAAGCCATCCATGCCCTGGGTTTCGGCCTCGGCGCGTTTCGATTGTTCGGGTTCGATCGCAAACAGTGTGGCAACGATGCCGATCAGAACCAATGCGGCCATCGTGACGTAGCCGAAGGTCCATGCCTGCGACTTGATATAACCCGACTTTTCGAAGCCGCTGACGAGAAACAACACACCGGCCGTGGAAACCAGCAGACCGATCCGGTAGGCGTTGACGTACGCGGCCATGCCGTCGGCTTGTTCGTTATCCGGCAGGCTCTCGACGCGGAATGCGTCGATGACGATGTCCTGAGTCGCCGATGCGGTTGCCACCATCAGCGCGCCGATGACGACGGCGAGCGGCGATTGAACCGGATCGGTCAATCCGAGCAGGACGATCGCAGCGATCAGCAGAAGCTGGCTGAAGACCAGCCAGCCGCGGCGGCGGCCGAGCCAGCGTGTCAGCAGCGGCACATGCAGCGCATCGACCAGCGGTGCCCACAGGAACTTGATCGTGTAGGGCGTGCCGATGAGTGCAAAAAGACCGATGGTTTTGAGATCGACGCCCGACTCGCGCATCCAGATCGAAAGCGTAGAGCCCGACAGCGCCAGCGGCAGGCCGGACGAGAAGCCGAGAAACAGCACCACCAGCATGCGCGGGCGCAGATAGATCGTCAGTGCCTCAAACCACGAGGTGCGCGCCTTGATCTTGTCGTCAGCGGTGGAGGGTGACGTCGCGTCGGGGGCTGTCATGCCGCAGTGGTAGCAGATTCGAGGGAACTACTCCCCCGCCTGCACCCTGCGGGCGAATTGCGGCGGGAACAGTTCGGTCGGCTGAGCCGCTCGGCCGCGCGGGGCCGGCTCGGGCGCCGCGTCGGTGCCCTCGAAATCGAGCTCCTCGATCTTGGCGGCGCGCTTGCCGATCTTGGCGACCGAGATCAGCACCTGCCGTACGTCCTCGTTGACTTGCTCGAAATGGCTGCCGAGCTTGGACACGCGATCGCGCAGCCGCTCGATGTCGCCCATCATGTTGACGACCTCGGTGCGCACCTGATCGGCCGCGTCGCGCATGCGCGCGTCTTTGAGTATCTGCTGCATGACCTGGATCGCCAGCATCAGGAGCGACGGCGACACCAGCACGACACGCGCGCGATAGGCCTTCTGCACGATATCGTCGAAGCTGTCGTGAATCTCCGCGTAGACCGATTCCGACGGCACGAACATCAGCGCCGTATCCTGCGTTTCGCCGGCGATCAGATATTTGTCGGCGATGTCGGTGACGTGGCGCATCAGATCCTGCCGCAGCCGCGCCGCCGCAGCCTTGCGATGCTCGTCCGAACGCGCTGCATGCAGCGCCGTGATTGCCTCCAGCGGAAACTTCGCGTCGATGCAGAGCGGCCGCTGATCCGGCAGAAACACCACGCAATCCGGGCGTTTTCCGTTCGGAAGCGTGTACTGGAATTCGTAGGAGCCGTTCGGCATGCCGTCCTGAACGATGGCTTCCATGCGTGCCTGGCCGAAGGCGCCGCGCGCCTGCTTGTTGGCGAGCACGTCGCGCAGCGTCGTCACCTGCGTCGTCAGGTCGGTGAGGTTCTTGTGCGCGTTGTCGATGATGCCGAGCCGCTCGTGCAGCACCCGCAGCGAATCCATCGTGTTGCGCGTGGTCTGTTCCATCGACTGGCCGACGCGATGTTGAACTGCGTCGAGCCGCTCGCTCACCGCGCGGGACATCTCGGACTGCCGCCCGGCGAGCGCTTCGCCCATCGCCTGCATGCGGCCCGAACTTTCTGCCTGAGCGTGAAGCATATCCGCGAGGCGCTGCTCCAGTTCCTCAGTACGGGCGGCTTGCGCTGCCGTGGCGATGGCCTGCGTGGTGGCCGCAGTCTCGCTGGCACGGCTGCCGCGCGCGATCACGATGACGATGGCGAGCAGTAGCATCAGCGCGATCGCGCTGAACGCAATGAGAGCCATGGCGGTGGTGACGGGCACATCGCCCAGCATGAAGAGGATGTCTTGCATCTCTCGCTTGTAGCCGATTCGGCGGATCGCGCGAACGAAAAGGGAACATTTATGGTTAATAGCAAGCTAATTTTTATGGTTAAGCGGGAGTTAACGCCTGTAGAACGCGGCAATTGACCGGTTTCCGCGCGCCCATTACATCCGCGCGCATGGCCATTCGTGAAATCATCGTGCTGCCCGACAAGCAGCTGCGGCTTGTCTCCAAGCCGATCGAAAAAGTCACCCCCGAGATCCGCAAGCTCGCCGACGACATGTTCGAAACCATGTACGACGCGCCGGGCATCGGTCTTGCGGCGATTCAAATCGCGCAGCCGCTGCGGCTGATCACGATGGATATTTCCAAGCGCGAGAAGGAAGAGGGCAGCGCCGAGCCGCGCGTTTTCATCAATCCGGAAATCATCGCGGCGTCGGAAGAGCTGTCGACGTACGAAGAGGGCTGCCTCTCGATCCCCGAATACTACGAGGAGGTCGAGCGGCCGGCGAAGGTGCGCGTGCGCTTCATGGACCTCGATGGCAAGATTCACGAAGAGGATGCCGAGGGGCTCTACGCGACCTGCATCCAGCACGAGATCGATCATCTCAACGGCAAGCTGTTCGTGGACTATCTCTCCAAGCTCAAGCGCGACCGCGTGCTGAAGAAGTTCACCAAGGCGGCGAAGCTCTCGGGCAAATAGCACCGGGCTCGCTCTTCAGAAGGGCAACCATGCCGCTTCGTCTGATCTTCATGGGCACACCGGACTTCGCGGTGCCGACGCTGCTCGAACTCGCAGGCCACGGTCACGAGATCGCGGCGGTCTACACGCGCGAGCCAAAGCCGGCCGGGCGCGGCATGAAGCTGCAGCCGACGCCGGTGGAAGTCGAGGCCCGCCGGCTCGGCGTGCCGGTGCTGACGCCAAAGACACTGAAGACGCCCGAGGCGGAAGCCGAGATGCGCGCGTTCGACGCGGATGCGGCGGTCGTCGTCGCCTACGGCATGATCCTGCCGCAAGCCATTCTCGATGTGCCGCCGCTCGGCTGCTTCAATCTGCATGCGTCGCTGCTGCCGCGCTGGCGCGGTGCCGCGCCGCTCAACCGCGCCATCATGGCGGGCGATGCCGAGAGCGGCGTGATGGTGATGAAGATGGACATCGGCCTCGACACCGGCGATGTCGCCATGGCCGAGCGTATGCCGATCACCGACAGCATGACGACGCGCGAACTGCACGATCGCCTGTCGCGCATCGGCGCCGACCTGATGGTGCGTGCGATGGGCGCGCTCGAGCGCGGGCAACTGCGACTGACGAAGCAAGCGGACGAAGGCGTCACCTACGCCGCCAAGATCGACAAGCAGGAAGCGCGCATCGACTGGACGAAACCCGCGCGTGACGTGCTGCGGCATTGTCACGGCCTGTCGCCGTTTCCGGGCGCGTGGTGCGAGTTTCCGATTCAGGGCGAACAGGTGCGGGTGAAAATTCTCCGCTGCGCGCTGACGAGCAGCTTAGGCGCTCCGGGCACGCTGCTCGACGACAAGCTCACCATCGCCTGCGGCGACGGCGCAATCCGCGTTGTCGAGTTGCAGCGCACCGGCAAGCAGCCGATGTCGGCGGATGAGTTTCTGCGCGGCACGCCGCTCAACCCGCCGCTGGTGGTGATGTAGTGCCCCGCTACAAACTCACCATCGAATACGACGGAAAGCCTTTTTACGGTTGGCAGCTGCAGGAGACGCTGCCGTCGGTGCAGGGCGCGCTCGAAGCTGCGGTGAAGGCGATCAGCGGCGAGAATGCGCGCGTCCACGGCGCCGGCCGCACCGATGCTGGCGTTCACGCGCTCGGTCAAGTTGCGCATGTCGATCTGATGAAGGAGTTTCAGCCGGGCCGTTTGCGCGACGGGCTCAACGCACACGTGCGGCCGCATCCGATCGGCATTCTGTCGGCGGAGATCGTGCCGGAGACATTCGAGGCGCGCTTCTCGGCGATCAAGCGCCACTACCGCTATCGCATCGTCAATCGCCGCTCCAATCTCGCGATCGATGTCGGACATGCGTGGCGCGTGCCGCTGCGGATCGACAGCGATCGCATGCACGAAGCGGCGCAGCGCCTGCTCGGCAAGCACGACTTCACGACCTTCCGCGATATGGACTGTCAGGCGAAGTCGCCGGAAAAGACGCTCGATCAGCTCGATGTCATCCGCAACGGCGATGAGATCGATGTGATTACGTCGGCGCGCTCGTTCCTGCACAGTCAGGTGCGTTCGATGGTCGGCTCGCTGATCTGGGTCGGGCAGGGCCGCTGGACGCCGGGCGATCTCGCCGCCGCACTTACTGCGCGTAATCGCGCGGCGTGCGGGCCAGTCGCGCCGCCGGACGGGCTTTATCTGGTGCGGGTGGATTATTGAGACGCTTAAGCGTCATTGCGAGGAGCGCAGCGACGAAGCAATCCAGTCCCGAATGCTGAGCTGGATTGCTTCGTGGAGCTTGTCCTTGGGCTTGCCGAAGGCAAGACCCGGGGGCTCGCAATGACGATCGACTTAGTAGCTCACGCCGCAGCAATCGCTTCGATCTCCAACAGCCACTTGCTGTCGAAGATGCCGGTGATGATCACGGTCAGCGCCGGCGTGCGGCTGCCGAGCACTTGGGCGCGCACCGTGCGGTTGGCGATGTTGTACTGCCGGTCCGACAGGAACGTCGTGACCTTGACCAGATTGTCGAGCGTCATGTCGACGGCTTTCAGCTGCGCCTCGACGTTCGCCCACGCCAGCTTTGCCTGCTCCTCGAACGTCGCCGGAAGCGTGCCGTCGGCAGTCTCTGGAATCTGTCCGCTGACGAAGGCCAGCCGCTGCGCGCCAGAGACTTCGACAACCTGCGCATAACCGCCCTTCGGCTGGGTTGCGCTTGGCGCGTTCGCGCTTCTGATTTTCATGCTCAACTCCCGGCTTGGATGTTCTTGATTGCGTCCCAGAACAGGTCTTCGCCCTTGGCGACGTTCTCCTGCCAGTGATCGGCGGAATTGTCGTCGGCGGAATCGCTGATGAACTTGAAAGCGCGCCACGGCAGGCTGTGCCGCACGCACACATGCGCGATCGCGAACAATTCCATGTCGACGATGTCGATCTTCTGTTCGGTCATCCACGGATCGGTCGAGGTGACGAAGCTGTCGCCGGTGCCGCAGGTGACGCCGTCCTGCCCGGAGGCGAAGTGATCGAACTCCGGCGAGTAAGGCGTGCGGCCGCGCGGCGCCAGCGGCATCGCCATCATGTCGCGCTGGACCACGCGGGAGACTTCGACCAGTCCGTGGACTGACGCATTGAGGCTGCCGGCGGTGCCGTAGTTTATGACGAGGGATGGGCGCAGCACCAGCAGCGACAGCGTTGCAGCGCTGGCCGCGTTCACCTTGCCGACACCGGTGTAGATGACCTCGACGCCGTCCGGCGCGCGCGATTTCTTCAGCTCATCGTCCAGTGCGGTAAGGACGAGGATCTTGCCGCTCATGCAAAGTACCGGTCGAGCACGCCGCGATAAATTTTCGTGAGCTGTTCGAGATCGGCGACCGGCGTTCGCTCATCGACTGCATGCATGCTGCGCCCGACGAGACCGAACTCGACCACTTCGCAATAATTCGTGATGAAGCGCGCATCGGACGTGCCGCCGCCGGTATTGAGGTCGGGGGTGCGGCCGGTGATTTCTTTCACGGCCGCGACGACCGTGTCGATGAACGGGCCGGGCTTCGTGATGAACGACTTCGCGTTCGACGGCTCCCACTCGATGCGAGCCTTGATGTGATTACCCATCGCCTTGGTCATGCGGCCTTCGACCAGCGCCTTCAGCGAGTCTTCGGTGTGAATGTCATTGTAGCGAATGTTGAACTTTGCCTTCACCTGCGCCGGGATCACGTTCGTTGCGCGATTGCCGACGTCGACCGAGGTGAACTCGAGGTTCGATGCCTGGAAGTGATCGTTGCCGCGATCGAGCGGGTCGGCGAGCAGGGCGGTGATCAGCTGCGCCATGTGCGGGATCGGGTTCATCGCGCGGTGCGGGTACGCGGCATGGCCTTGCACGCCCTCGACGATCAGCGCGCCGTTGAGCGAGCCGCGACGACCGATCTTGATGCAGTCGCCCATGGTATCGACGTTGCTCGGTTCGCCAAGGACGCAGTGATCGAATTTTTCGCCGCGATCCGCCGCCCACTTCAGCAGCTTGATCGTGCCGTTGACGGCGATGTCTTCCTCGTCGCCTGTGATCAGGAAGGAGATCGAGCCTTTCGGCTTTCCGCCGTTCGCGGCGAGGTAGGCGAGCGTTGCGGCCACGGCTGCGCCGATGCCGCCCTTCATGTCGACGGCGCCACGGCCGTAGAGAAAGCCGTCCTTCACGTCGCCGGAGAACGGGCCATGCGTCCATGCGGCTTCATCGCCCGCGGGAACGACGTCGGTGTGGCCCGCGAAGCAGATGTGCGGCACGGATGTGCCGATGCGTGCGTAGAGATTATCGATGTCGGCAGCGCCGGGCTCGGAGAACGTCACGCGATGCACGTCAAACCCGGAGGCTTTCAGCAATACTTCAAGCACGCCGAGCGCGCCTGCGTCGGCGGGCGTCACGGACGGACAGCGGATAAGATCGCGGGTGATGGTGAGTGCGTCGGGTGTCATTTAAGGTGCAGAGCCAAACCGGTTGTCGCCCTTGGTGCCGGGCATGAACGCGAGCGAGAGAAGCCCCCACAGGAAAAGGCCAATGGCGTTGATTTGCAAGAGCAGCGAAAGAATCTCAGCGTTGCGAAACCCTTCGGTGGTATCGGGGAAAAAGACCGGCAGTTTGGCCGATACAAAAAACAAAATGAACGGCAGCGGACCGAACACGACGTACCACCAGCCGCTCTTGTCGCGGTCGTGCAGCCGTCCGATCATGATCACAGCCGTGATGTAGAAGAACAGCACTAGCGCAGCGGCAAGGCGCAGTCCGTCAATCGTCCCGCCTGCCGGATTGAACACGTAGCTGGCAGACACCAGCACACCCAATGCGGCAAGCAGATAGACAATTAATCCGATGCCGTAGCCGCGCCGGTTCAGCCGCCCTTGAAAGCGAAGGAGCCCGGCGAGGCCGCTCATGGTGTTTTTCTTTGGCGCGTGATCTTGCCGGAAAACCGGTGTCCACTTTTCCGGATCACGCGCATCAGTCCCGCAGCAATTCGTTGATGCTGGTCTTGGCGCGGGTGCGCTCATCGACGCGCTTGACGATGACGGCGCAGGCGGTCGAGGGGCCTTGCGAACCGTCCGGCAGCGGCTTGCCCGGCAACGCGCCCGGAACGACGACGGCGTATTGCGGCACCTCGCCGACAAAGGTCTCGCCGGTCGCGCGATCGACGATCTTGGTCGATGCGCCGAGAAACACGCCCATAGCCAGCACCGCGCCCTTGCGCACGATGACGCCTTCGGCGACTTCCGAGCGCGCGCCAATGAAGCAGTCGTCTTCAACGATGACAGGCTCGGCCTGCAGCGGTTCGAGGACGCCGCCGATGCCGACGCCGCCCGAGATGTGCACGCGCTTGCCGATCTGCGCGCAGGAGCCGACCGTCGACCACGTGTCGACCATGGTCGATTCATCGACGTAGGCGCCGAGGTTCACGAACGACGGCATCAGCACCACGTTCTTGGCGATGAAGGCCGAGCGGCGGACGATCGAACCCGGCACGGCACGAAAGCCGGCGGCGCGGAAACGGTTCTCGCCCCAGCCCTCGAACTTCGACGGCACCTTGTCCCACCACGAGGCTTGACCGGGGCCGCCCGGGATCGGGCTCATGTCGTTGAGGCGGAACGACAGTAGCACCGCCTTCTTCAGCCACTGATTGACCTTCCACTTGCCGCTTGCTTCGCGCTCGGCGACGCGGGCTTCGCCCTTGTCCAAGAGCTCAAGCGCATGATCCACCGCCTCGCGGGCCTCGCCCTTGGTCGACGCGTTGATGGTGTCGCGCGCGTCGAAGGCTGAATTGACGGTGGTTTCGAGGGAGGCGAGGGACATCTGATTTTCCTGGGATTTTTGCTGCCGCTGTCCCGGCAGGCGACGAATTTTGCGCGGCTTTTGTCGGAATTTGAGGGGGGAGAGTCAAGCGCGCGGCGTGGGAAAGCTCACGGCCGGATGGTCGCCAGAAACCCCGCCAGATTGTCGGTGACCCAGTCCACGTGTGCCGCGTCGCGGCCTTCCAGCTCCCATGCCTCGCGCACCACGTCCTTGCTGCCATCGGGCACCACCAGCACCGTGGTCATGCCGAGATCGTGCGGCACCGTGAGATTGCGCGCGAGGTCCTCGAACATCGCGGCCTTCGACGGATCGACGCCGTGCATGTCGAGAAAGCGGCGATAGGTCTGCAACGCCGGCTTCGGTTCGAGATCCGCGGCGATGATGTCGAACACCGCTTCGAAGCGGTCGTGGATTTCGAGCCGCTCCAGCACCTTGGCCGCGTGCGCGATCGTGCCGTTGGTGAGGATCAGCTTGCGGCCGGGCAGTGCCTCGATCGCGGCGCCGAGCGCCGGATTGGGCTCGAGCGGCGAATGGTCGATCTGGTGCACGTATTCGAGATACTCATCGGCGCTGATGTTGTGCTTGGTCATCATGCCGCGCATGGTCGTGCCGTAGTCGCGGTAGTATTCTTTCTGGATCTTGAAGGCTTCCTCTGGCGTGATGCCGAAGAAGCGCGACACGTACTCACGGATGCGCACGTCCACCTGCTGCCACAGGTTGACGTGATGCGGATAGAGCGTGTTGTCGAGATCGAACACCCACGTTTCGATGTGGGCGAAGGAACGCTTGTTACTGTCTGTCATTGCGATGTCTGTCAGGGGGCCGTGAGGCGGATTGTCTTGTTGGCGGCGTTGGGGTCTACGACTGCAAAGCCGGTGGGCGCAAGACCGCGCGCCGAGCAGTTGTCCTGCTCGGTGAATTCGAATTTCGTCTCGCGCGTGCAGAGCACGGTGGTGCCACCCCAGTTCAAGAGCTTGCCCGAGGAGAGCTTGATCGCGCGGCCGTCGCCGTCGATTGCTTCCGCAAAGCTGAGCACACGCTTCGGCTGACCGGCGACGTCCGGCGTCAGGCATTTCTTCGGCACGATGCGATACCAGCCGCGGCTGGTGACGGCCTTGCCGTCGTCGGTCGCGATCGCCGCCATCACCGGATGCGACGTATCGTTACACCAGGCGATGCTCGATCCGCCTGGCGTCTGCACGGCCTTCACCATCGTATCGAAGAAGTTCGGCGCATTGACGATGTCTGCGGTGAGGCCGCGGCTTTTGAGAAAGTTCGCGAGCGCCGCTTGTGTTTTCGGTCCGTCGACGCCATCGATCGGCGAGGCGTCGAGGCCGGCAATCACGAGCAGGCGCTGAATGGCCGCGAGCTTCGCCTGCTCGTCGTCGTATTCGCTGTCCTCGGCGAGATAGGCGACGAGATGGCCGTCGCTGCTTGCCGTTGGTTTGATCTCGGTGAACGGCGCCGGCGTCTGGCCGCTGCGGCACTGGCGCGCGGCGGCAATAGTGAAGTTTTCGGGCGCGATGCAGAGATTGTGCTGGCCGTTCTGCTGCAGCGGCGTCGATCCGTAAACCGGCAGCGCGCGCGCATGCAGCATCAGACGATCGGCGGAGAGCGTGCCCTGGACGACGACGCGGCATTGCGCGGGATCGATCTTGAACCAGCCGCGTGTTGCCGTGCTGCTGCCGCTGTCGATGCCGATCGCGGCTTCGATCACGTAGCTCATGCGGTTGCAGAGCTTCAGGTCGGCGTGGGCGCCGGTCGCTATCAGCGCGCCGGCCACAATCACCGCAAATCCAAACGTCGCCCGTATTGACGGGCTGACGCGGGACTGTGTGCGTGAGGCGTGCAGCGTCACTTGTGGATCAGCGTACCCGTGCCCTGGTCGGTGAACAGTTCGAGCAGCACCGCATGCGGCGTCTTGCCGTCGATGATGACCACACCTTCGACGCCTGCTTCAAGTGCGTAAATGCAGGTTTCCACCTTCGGAATCATGCCGCCGGAGATCGTGCCGTCGGCGATCAGGCGCCGCGCGTCCTTGATCGAAATTTCCGGGATCAGCTTCTTCGACTTGTCGAGCACGCCCGGCACGTCCGTGAGCAGCAGCAGGCGCTTGGCCTTCAAGGCGCCGGCGACCGCGCCGGCGAACGTGTCGGCGTTGACGTTGAACGTCTGCCCGGTCGCGGATGTGGCGAGCGGCGCCAAAACCGGAATCAGCTCATGGCCGATCAACTGATTGAGCAGCGTAAGGTCGACCTTCTCCGGCTCACCGACGAAGCCGAGGTCGACCACCTTCTCGATGTTCGAATCCGGGTCGACCATGGTGCGGTTGGCCTTCGAGGCCAGCACCATGTTGCCGTCCTTGCCGCACAGGCCGACGGCCTTGCCGCCGGCTTCGTTGATGTAGCCGACGAGCTGCTTGTTGATCGAACCGGCCAGAACCATCTCGACGATCTCGATGGTCGCGGCGTCGGTAATGCGCAGGCCCTGCGAGAATTCAGACTTGATGCCGAGCCGCTGCAGCATGCTGGCGATCTGCGGGCCTCCGCCGTGCACGACCACCGGATTGATCGCGGTCTGCTCCATCAGCACGATGTCACGGGCGAACTGGCGCGCCACCTCCTCGGAGCCCATGGCATGGCCGCCGTACTTGATGACGATGGTTTCCTCGTCATAGCGCTGCATGTGGGGCAGCGCCTCGGAGAGAATGCGAGCCTGATCGAGCGGGTTGATATGGGGCGCGTCGGCCATGACGTTCTTTCGTTTCGGTTTGGCGGGCGAGGGGTTCATAGAGCATTTTCCGGCGAAGTGGAAACCGGTTCGCCGTCAGAAAATGCTCTAATTATGGAGTAGCGCGCATTCTGATCGCAAAACCGGTGCCCACTTTTGCGGAATGCGCGCGACCCATGATCGGCGAAAGGGGAACGGCTTTATGACGCTTTGCAGGGCCAGATCGCAGCCAGCGCCAAGATCAGCCAGGCCACGATCAGGAGCGTTCCACCGGTCGGGGCAGCCATGGAAAACAGCGCCCGGCTGAAAAAGTGACGTATGGTGAGATCGCCCGAAAACAGCGCTGTTCCGAGCACGACTGAAAAGGCGCCCAGCAGTCCGAGCCGCCGCTGCAGCACGCCCCGGTCCGTCAACGCCGCAGCTCCGAGCACCGCGCAGGCGTGAAACAGCAGGAAGGTGGATGCAGGACCTAGCCTCGCGGCGCCGTCGCCAACATGCGCGGCCGCAGCCGCCAGCGCCACACCGGACGAACCCATCAGTCCGGCAAGGAACGCGAGAACACGAAACGGAAATTGCGTCATGCGGCGCCGCGCTCCTTCAGGAGTTGAACCATCGCGGCGCGCAACTGCGGCATGCCGTCGCCGGTGTTGGAGGATGTGACAATGATCTCGGGAAATGCGGCCGGGTGCTTGCTGAGTGCGGTCTGCGTCGCAGCGATATTGTCCTTCAGCGTGGCGGCCTTCACCTGATCCGACTTCGTCATCACGATCTGGTAGCTGACCGCGGAAGCGTCGAGCGTTTTCAGGACGTCGTGATCGACGTCCTTTAGCCCATGGCGCGAGTCGATCAGCACGTAGACGCGCGCGAGGCTGGCGCGGCCGCGCAGGAAGTCGTGAATGAGCGACGTCCAGGCGAGAATCTTTGCTTTTGGTGCGGCGGCGTAGCCGTAGCCCGGCATGTCGACGAGGCGAAAATTCACGCTCTCGGGGCCTTCGAAGAAAATCAGCTCTTGCGTGCGGCCCGGCGTGTGCGAGGTGCGCGCCAGTCCGTTGCGGTTCGTGAGTGCGTTGATCAAGCTCGATTTGCCGACGTTGGAGCGGCCAGCGAACGCGACTTCGAGGCCGGCCATCGGCGGCAGCGCCGCAATCGTCGGCGCAGCCCAGATGAACTTCCACTCGCCGGCGAACAGCTTGCGGCCTTGCTCGATCAGGGCTGGGTCGGTGTCGGCGGATGTCATCCGCGCCGTCCTTTGTGCGGTCCGTACAAAAATCCGGGGCCCGCAAGCGGGCCCCGGTTACTTATCAGATTTGCGCTGTGTCAGGTCTTGCCTTCGAGGCTCGGATTGCCGAGGCCGGGCTCGGGTTTCGGCGTCTCGGTTTTAGCCGCCTCGGTCTTGGCAGGCTCGACCTTGGCCTCCGGCGCGGCCTCGGTCTTGGCCGCTTCGGCGATCGTCGCGTCGAGCTTGGCCAGCTCATCGGCCGACACTTTCGTATCCTCGGCCTTCGCTGTGTCGGCCGCAGGTGCATTGTCCTGCTTCACCTCGGCCTTTTCGACCTTCTTCGCCTCAGGCTTCTTCGTCGGGAAGCTCGACTTGATGTTGTCGAACAGTTCGATCTTGGCGCCATGGCGGTTCATGATGAAGCCCTGCTGCAAGACCGAGAGCAGGTTGTTCCAGGCCCAGTAGATGACGAGGCCGGCCGGGAACGAAGCGAGCATGAACGTGAAGATCAGCGGCATCCAGTCGAAGATCATCTTCTGCGTCGGATCCGGCGGCGCAGGGTTGAGCTTCATCTGCACCCACATCGTGATGCCCATGATGATCGGCCAGATGCCGAGCATCAGGTACGGACCGATGAACGGACCGAGCGTCATCGGGTCCCACGGAATCAGGCCGAACAGGTTGAAGATCGTTGTCGGATCGGGCGCGGAGAGGTCCTTGATCCAGCCGAAGAACGGCGCGTGTCGCATTTCGATGGTGACGAACAGCACCTTGTAGAGCGCGAAGAAGACCGGGATTTGGATCAGAATCGGAAGACAGCCCGCGATCGGGTTTATCTTCTCCTTCTTGTAGATCTCCATCATCTCCTGCTGCTGCTTGACCTTGTCGTCGGGGTAGCGGTCGCGCAGCGCCATCAGTTGCGGCTGGATCGCCTTCATCTTCGCCATCGAAGCGTAAGACTTGTTGGCGAGCGGGAAGAAAACGAGCTTCACCAGCACGGTCACCAGCAGGATGGCGACACCGAAGTTGCCGGCCAGCTTGAAGAACCAGTCGATCATCCAGAACATCGGCTTGGTGATGAAATAGAACCATCCCCAGTCGATGAGGAGTTCGAAGCGGTTGAGCTTGAGCTGCTTGTCGTACGCATCGATCAGCTGATTTTCCTTGGCGCCAGCGAACAGCCGGGTGCTGGCGCTACCGGTGCCGCCGATGGCGATCGTCTGCGGATCGAGCAGGTAGTCGGTCTGATAGGTCCGCAGATTGCCGACGAGGTTCGACGAGAATCGCGCTGCAAGCTTCGCGCCGGTGTCCGGCAGCAACGTCGCCGCCCAGTACTTGTCGGTGATGCCAAGCCAGGCGTTCGTGACGTTGAACTCCTTCTTCTTGTCATCGTCGATCTTGCTGTAGGTGTACTCCTGCAGGCCCTGATCGCCGAGCACGCCGATCAAACCCTCATGCAGAACGTAATAGCCCGACACCTGCGGCTTGCCGTGGCGTGAGATCAGCGCGTACGGATAGAGCGTCGCCGGTGCGTTGCCCGTGTTGGTGACTTCGTCCTTCAGCGTGAACAGGTAGTTCTGGTCGACGGTGATGGTGCGCTTGAAGGTGAGGCCTTCGCCGTTGTTCCAGGTCAGCGTCACCGGCTTGTCGACCGAGAGTGTGCCGGTGCCGTCCTGCGACCACACGGTGTCGCGGTCAGGGACCTTGGCGTTGGAGCCGCTGGCCGCGACCCAACCGAACTCGGCATAGAACGGATGCTCGGTGCCTGACGGCGCGAGCAGCACGATCGCCGGCGATTTCGGATCGACGGTCTCGCGATACTGCACCAGCGACACGTCGTCGATGCGTCCGCCCTTTAGCGCGATGCTGCCCGACACCTTCGGGGTGTCGATCTTCACGCGCGGACCGGCTGCGAGCGCAGCGGCGCGGGTGACGATGGTGCTGGCCGCAGGCGCCGTGGCGCCCGGCGCGGGCTGCGACGGCGTCGCGTTCGGTTGCGGCGTCTGCGATGACGGGGCCGGCGCGGTGGATGGCGTGCCGCTCTGCGTCTGGCCCTGCTGCGTCGCCTGCTGGGCGGCGCGCTGTTTTTCCATCGCCGGGATGTTGTAGAAATATTGCCAGCCGATCAGCACGAGGCCGGACAGCAGGACCGCGATGATGGTGTTGCGATTGTCGGTCATTGTTCAGGTCTCGTCGGTCAGGTGCGCCTGTGTCGGCTCAAGGGATATCGGATGATTGTGGTCAGGTCGCGCCGGGCTCGGGTGCGTTGCCGGATTTGTGACGCTGTGGCCGCGGCTTTTCGAGGCGGTGAAGTGTCGCCTTCAGATCGTCCAGCATGGTGGCGAAGTCGCGCGTGAGCGCGGTGCGCCGTCCGACCAGAACGTAGTCGCTGTGCGGGCGCAGCGCCGAGCCGTCAAGTTGTTTGACCAGTTCGCGCAGGCGGCGGCGAACGCGATTGCGTTCGGTCGCGGTTCCAACCTTGCGGGAGACGGTGAAGCCGACACGGACCGGACCGCGATCGTCGCGGGCGCGGCGCTGGACAACGAAGGCCGGGCTTGCCAGCCGAACGCCGCTGGCAACGGCGAGAAAGTCCGCCCGTTGCCTGAGCCGTTCCATGATGAGAACCGGGTGCTGGTTAAAGAGGGTCTCGGCCGAGGATCAGGCGCTGAGCTTCTTGCGGCCGCGGGCGCGGCGGGCAGCCAGAACCTTGCGGCCGCCGGCGGTGGCCTGACGCGCACGGTAACCATGGCGGCGCTTGCGCACGAGTTTGCTGGGTTGATAGGTCCGCTTCACGGTTCGTACTCCGCTGGGCAATTCGCCGAGGAATGAGTTTAGTCCCAGATGCTTGCGGCCCCTAAAACAGACCGGCCCGGTCGAGCCGGGCCATCGCGGACAGTTGGCGCGGCTTATACGGGAGCGACCCGTTTTCGTCAATCTTGGCCCGTAATTTCAAGGCGATGGGAAGAAACTGGGGAAAGGATTGTTTCGTATAGGTATTTGGCTCGTCCCGGCGGCGGCGCGGGCCTACCGGGCGACGTTCCGAATTCCCATCTAGGGAACAGGGGACGGGCGTCTGGCAATTTGGGGAGCAGGCGATCGGAATGTCGGCGGACAAGTCCGGAAACGGGGCTCCGCGGGATCCGGCACAGCAATCGCTGTGGCGGCGCCTGTGGCCGCGTCCGCTTGGCCTGTCCGGCAAGCTTTTGCTGCTCACCATTCCGCTGGTGATGATCGCGGAAATCCTGATCTACGTTCCGTCGATTGCCAACTTCCGCGTCAACTGGCTGAACGACCGCTTGGCTGCCGCCAATACCGCGGCGCTGGTGCTCGACGCCGCGCCGAGCGGCGCGGTGCCGGATTCGCTGGCAAAGCAGCTCCTTGAAAGCATCGGCGCGCGCGCGGTCGCGATCAAGCTCGGCCAGCAGCGCCGTCTGCTCGCGATCGCCGACATGCCTTCGACCATCGACGACGACATCGACCTTCGGGAAATCAACATCGGCTCGGCAACGATCAACGCGTTTCGCGTCATGCTCGGCCGCGGCAGCGAGGTGATGCGCGTGATCGGGCCTTCGCGCACCGGCGGGCAATTCATCGAGGTGGTGCTCGACGAACGTCCGTTACGGCTTGCCATGTACCGCTTCTCGGCGAACGTGCTGCTGTGGTCGCTGGCAATTTCGATTCTGACTGCGGGACTGGTGTATCTGGCGCTGCACTTCCTGTTCGTGCGGCCGATGCGGCGATTGACCGAGAATCTCGTCGGTTTCCATCGCGATCCGGAAAGCCAGGCGCAGATCATCACGCCGTCCGGCCGCGGCGACGAAATCGGCGTGGTCGAGCGCGAACTCTCCGATATGCAGCGCGATCTCAACTCGATGCTGCATCAGAAGAGCCGGCTCGCCGCGCTCGGGCTCGCGGTGTCGAAGATCAATCACGACCTGCGCAACATTCTCGCGTCGTCGCAACTCATCTCCGACCAGCTCAACACCGTCGCCGATCCGAAGGTGCAGCGCTTTGCGCCAAAATTGATGCGCACCTTGGAGCGCGCGATCGCACTCTGCCAGTCGACGTTGTCTTACGGCCGCGCGCAGGAAGCCTCGCCGGATCGCCGCGTGGTGCTGATCGATCCGATCGTCAACGAAGTCCGCGAATCCGCAGGCCTCGCGGGCGAGGGGCCGATCGGCTGGATCTGTGCGGTCGAGCGCGGTCTCACTATCGATGCCGATCCCGACCATCTGTTCCGCGTCCTGCTCAACCTGGTGCGCAACGCCGCGCAGGCGCTGGAGGCGCAGCCGGAGGGACACGTCGCGTTGCGACAGATCCGCGTCACCGGACGGCGCGAGGGCATCGTCTCGATCATCGAGGTCTCCGATACCGGCCCCGGTATTCCGCCGAAGGCGCGCGCGCATCTGTTCGAGGCGTTCCAGGGATCGGATCGCGCCGGTGGCACCGGGCTCGGACTTGCCATCGCCGCCGAGCTCATTCGCGCTCATGGCGGTGAAATCCTTCTGGTCGAAGGCACCATCGGCGCCACCTTCCGGATCGCCATCCCCGACCGGCCGATCGAATTGCATCAAATGCGGCCGGAACGCGCCCGGGCCTGACCTTTCAGCTGGCCAAATTCGGCATAAGTTTATGCCCGAGCAGAACTTGCAAAGCGGGGCCGGAGCCGTTAGGCATGGCCCCTCCGATGGGCTGCGTCAGACGCCCCCTTCGGATCAGCCGGTGGGATCGAGGTCCCGCAATTTGGCAAATGCGCCCGTAGCTCAGCTGGATAGAGCACCAGACTACGAATCTGGGGGTCAGAGGTTCGAATCCTTTCGGGCGCGCCATTTCTCTCTTACTGCACCGTGACGCCGGCGCTCTTGATGATCGGCACCCACTTGTCGATTTCCGAACTGACGAGCTTGCCAAGCGCGGCCGGCGTCTGATCGGCCTCGCTCGGCAGTTCTGCGCCGAGTTCGAGCAGCCGCGCGCGCACCTTCTCGTCCTTCAGCGCCGCGCGCGCGGTGGCGTTGAGCTTCTCGACGATTTCCTTCGGCGTACCCTTCGGCGCGAACAGCGCGTTCCAGCCGCTCGCCTGAAACTCCGGCAGTCCCTGCTCCTCGGTGGTCGGCACGTCGGGAAGAATCGGCACGCGCGATTTCACCGCGACCACCAGACCCTTCACTTCCTTTGCCTGTACCTGCGGTGCGACGCCGACGGTTTGGTCGCAGACGTAATCGATCTCCCCCGACAGAACTGCGTTGAGCGCCGGGCCCGAGCCGCGGAACGGCACATGCTGCGGTTTCACGCCGAGCAGCGAATCCAGAAACAGGCAGGTCAGGTGCGAGGTCGCGCCGATGCCGCCGGTGCCGTAGTTCATGCGCCCCGCGTTGGCTTTCAGGTAGACGACGAACTCCTTGAAATCCTTTATTGGCAAATCCTTCTTCGCCACCACCAGCATCGGCGTCGCGGCTGCGTTCATGATCGGCTCGAAGTCGGTGCGGGGGTCATACGCGAGCTTCGGATAGAGGCCGACGCTCGCGGCCTGGGTGCCGAGATTGCCCATCAGAATCGTGTGGCCGTCCGGCGTCGCCTTGGCGACGCGCGTCACGCCGATGGTGCCGCCGGCCCCCGTGACGTTCTCAATCACCACCTGCTGCCCGAGCGTGCGGCCCATGTGGTCGGCGACGACGCGCGAGATCACGTCGGTCGCGCCGCCGGCCGCGAACGGAACGACCAGCGTGATCGGCCGCGACGGGTAATTCGTCTGCGCGAATGCCGCGCTTGTTGCGAAACACAACGCAGTGGCGAGGGGGAGCAGGGATTTTTTCATGATGTTTCCTCCTGGATCGTACGACTCAAAGAAACGGATCGAGACGCGACATCAGAGCGTCAGGCGCTTCCTCTTGCGGGCTGTGGCCGCAATCGATCGGATGTCCGTCAACCGTGTTCGCTTTTTCCCGCCACGTTGCCGGGACGTCGTAGAGAGCGCCGACAGTGCCGCGACCACCCCACAGGGCTAGCAATGGTGCGACGATACGTCGGTCAGCATCGGCGGCGTCATGGACGAGATCAATCGTTGCTGCCGCTCTATAATCTTCGCAGATGGCATGTCGCGTTGCCGGGTCGGCATAGCAGCGACGATATTCGGCCATCACTCGCGGATCGACCGAGCCGGCGATCTTGATTTGACCGTCGATATGCTTCTGCAGGAAGAACTCGGGATCATGTCCGATCATGGTCTCCGGCAGCGGATACGGCTGGATCAGGAAGAACCACCAGAAATAGCGCCGCGCAAAGTCCATATCGGTGCGTGCATACATGGTCGCCGTCGGAGCGATGTCGATGACAACGAGTTTCTCGACGGCGTCCGGATAATCGAGTGCCATGCGATGCGCGACGCGGCCGCCGCGATCATGGCCAATGACGGCGAAACGCTCATAGCCGAGTGCGCGCATCACGATGACCTGATCGGCAGCCATCGCGCGTTTGGAATAATTGATATGGTCCGGGCCGCCTTCCGGCTTCGCACTGTCGCCATACCCCCGCAGATCCGTCGCAACGACGGTGAAACGCTTCGCTAGTCGTGGCGCGACCTTGTGCCAGGTGAGGTGAGTCTGCGGATGACCGTGCAGCAGAAGCAGCGGAGCTCCCTCGCCGCCGATCGCCGTGCGAATGCGAATGCCGTCGGCGTCAATGTCCTGCCAGCGAAAGCCGGGAAGAATATCCGCGTGTCCCGCAGCCGCGGTCATTCGCCCGCTCCTGCCAACAACCACGGAGCCGAAGCAAGATAAGCTTGCTGGAACGTGCGAATGTCGTCGGCATGGGTAAGCGTCTCGCCGATGCGGTCGAGACCGAGCATCATCGCGCGTCGGCGCGCATCATCGATCTCGAATGCGATGTCGAGGCCGCCTCCCGAGATGCTTCGGCGTTCGAGATCGATGCACAGTTCGGTTGGCCGGTCGGTGATCCGATCCGCCAAGAGTGCAATCGTCTGGTCTGCCAGGGTGACCAGCAACAAACCATTGTTTGCAGCATTGTCTGCAAAGATGCCGGCGAAGCTCGTGCCGATGATGGCGCGGATGCCGAACTGCAGCAGGCCCCATACCGCATGCTCGCGCGAGGAGCCGCAGCCAAAGTTCGGGCCGACGACGAGAAAACGCGTCTCGCTCCATTCAGGCTTGTTCAGCACGAAGTCAGGCCGTGGTTGTCCCGGCGCGCTGAATCGCAGATCGAAGAAAGCCCCGTCGCGCAGGCCTGCGCGATCGATGCCCTTCAGAAACTGTTTCGGCATGATGACATCGGTGTCGATGTTGGCAGACGGGAGCGCTGCCGCGGCACCGGTGACGATCGTGAACGGCTGCATGATCAGATTTTCCTCGCGAAGTGGCGAACATCGATGAGGTGACCTGCGAGTGCTGCTGCCGCGACCATCGCTGGGCTCATCAGATGCGTGCGCCCGCCCGCACCCTGGCGGCCTTCGAAATTTCGGTTGGTGCTGGATGCGCAGCGCTCGCCGGGCGCGAGCACGTCGTCGTTCATCGCAAGGCACATCGAGCATCCGGATTGACGCCATTCGAAACCGGCATCCATGAAAATCTTGTCGAGCCCTTCGGCCTCCGCGGCACGGCGCACGCTCGACGAGCCCGGCACCACCATCCCCCGAACCCCGTCCGCAATGCGCTGCCCGCGAACGACTGCCGCGGCTTCGCGCAGATCGGAGAGCCGTGCGTTCGTGCACGAGCCGATGAACGCACGCTGGATTCGCACATCGCTCAGCGCCATGCCGGGCGTCAGTCCCATGTAGCCGAGCGCGCGCTCCATATCGCGGCGGCGGCTCGCGTCCTGCTCGCGCTGCGGATCGGGGATCGTGCTGCCGACGGGAATCGCCTGATCGGGACTGGTGCCCCAGGTCACGAGCGGCTCGATCTCGTTCGCCGCGAGTACGACCTCGCGATCGAATGTCGCGTCCGCATCGCTGTGCAGCGTCAGCCAATGCTGCTTCGCTTGCTCCCAGAGTGCGCCCTTCGGTGCGCGCGGTTTGTCTGCGAGATAATCGAACACGGTCTGGTCGGGCGCGACGATCACACCGCGCGCGCCGCACTCGACCGCCATGTTGCAGATGGTCATGCGCGCTTCGATCGGCAGTGCCGCGATGCCGTCGCCGGCAAACTCGATGGCGTATCCGGTCGCGCCGCTGGCGCCGATGGTGCGGATCAGCGACATCACCGCGTCCTTTGCGGTGACGCCGCGGCCGAGCGCGCCGTTAATGCTGACGCGCATGGTCTTGAGGCGGCGATAACGCAGCGTCTGCGTCGCGAGGTAATGCTCGATGTCGGACGTGCCGATGCCGAAGCCGAGCGCGCCCAGTGCGCCATAGGTCGTGGTGTGGCTGTCGCCGGCGGCGACGATCATGCCGGGCAGGATGAAGCCGAGTTCCGGTGCGACCACATGCTCGATGCCCTGCAGCGGGTGCAGCACGTCGAACAGTTCGATACCGAAGTCGCGACAGTTGCGGTCGAAGTAGGCGACCTGCTCTGCGCCGCCGGCATCGGGCATGGCCGCATCGCGCGTTTGCGCGGTGGAGTTGACATGATCGACCACGCCGAGCGCAGCCTGCGGACGCCAGACGTGGCGGTTCGCCTCGCGCAGACCGCTGAACGCCTGCGGGCTGGTGTATTCGTTGAGGACGGTGCGATCGATGTAAAGCAGGATCTCGGCGCCGGGGCCGTCACCGCCGAGCTTGCGGACGGTATGGGCGTCGATGATCTTGTCGTAGAGCGTGCGCGGCACGGGCGTCCTCGGACTGTGATAGGCTCGCCTAAGCAAAGGGAATGCGTCGCCGAATGGCCAATGCCGTTTCGGCATGCGTTGATGCCGGGCGCGGATGGAGAACAATGGACGCCGAATGGCTTGAGGATTTTCTGGCGCTCGTGGACCTCGGGCACTTCTCGCGTGCGGCGGAACAGCGCGGCGTGACGCAGCCGGCGTTCAGCCGCCGCATCCGCGCGCTGGAGGATTGGGTCGGCAGCCCGCTGTTCGATCGCGACCTGCAGCCGGTGGCGCTCACGCCGGCGGGCGAACGCTTCCGGCCGGTGGCGGAGGAAACGCTGCGCCGTCTTTACCAGGGACGCGAAGCGGCGCGCGAGGCGGGCCGGATGTCGGCGGCGACGGTGCGCTTCGCCTCGACGCAGGTTCTCTCGTTCAGCTTCTTTCCGAACTGGCTGCGCGCTATCGAAGGTGACGAAGCGAGGGAAGCGGTCGTGTCGCTCACCGCGGCGCATATGGCGGCGTGCGAGCAGATCATGCTGCGCGGCGAGGCGCATTTCCTGCTGTGTCACGATCATCCGCAGATGTCGCACGCGCTGATGTCGGATCAGTTCCGATCCGTTCGGCTTGGCGCGGACACGCTTCTGCCCGTCAGCGCGCCCGATGCAGCGGGGACAGGCCCGCTGTTCGCGATGCCCGGGACCTCGGCGGCGCCGCTGCCGCTTCTCGCCTATTCGAGCGAGTCGGGTTTCGGCCGCATCCTCGCCGGCGCGCGCGCCATCGAAAAAAGCGAGGCCTCGCTCAAGCCCGTATTTGCGTCGCATCTGGCGTCGGTCCTGATCGCAATGGCGCGTGAACGCCGGGGCATCGCCTGGGTGCCGATGAGCGTCGTCGCGGACGATCTCGCGCGCGGAACGTTGTTCCGGGCATCGCACGCACGCGATGACATTCCGGTCGAGGTCAGGCTTTACCGCTCGCGTGCGCGCCAAAGTCCAGCGGCCGAACGCCTGTGGTCGCTGATCCTCAGGACCGCTGACGCTAACGATCCGGAAAGCTCCAGGGCGGTATGAAGCCTGTCTGGAGAACTGAGCGGTGACATCCAGCAAACGCGACTTCCCTTACTACAATGGTGAGCCGGTCCTGATTTCGGGCCGCCAATGGCTGCTGGTCATGGCCGCGGTGGTGTGCAGCTACTTCGTCCTGACCGCCCAGCTGCCGTTCTTCGCGACGCGATTCGGGCAGTTCATTCCAGCAATCCTCTTCGTTGCCATCCCGCTTGCAGCGCTTGCGGCCATTACGCCGCAGCACTGGACCGCCTTGTTCCGCAGAGTCCGCGTCCGTGACGTGATGTGGATGATCCTGTTCGCGCTGCTTAATGTCATCGTCAGCATGAGCATCGGCCTAGCGGTGTGGGCCTTGACGGCAACCGCTGCGAACCCGGCCGTCGGCGCTGTCGGCGGAATGGGATCCGGCGATCTGATCTTCTTTTTCCTGAAGACGATCCCGCAGCTGTTCGGCGAGGAAGTTCTCACCATTCTGCCGTTCCTGGCGCTGCTGTATCTACTGCATGCCCGCATGGAGATATCGCGAACGCAGGCTATCGTTGGCGCGTGGCTGATCGCAGCGATGCTGTTCGGTGTGGTGCACCTGCCGACCTACAACTGGAACTGGATTCAGTGCCTCGTCGTGATCGGCGGCGCGCGCCTTGTGCTGATGCTGCCCTACCTGCTGACGAAGAACATCTGGGTCTCCGCCGGCGCGCATATTCTCAATGATTGGATGCTGCTTGGGTTCACCTTGCTCGGGCCTTATCTGCTCAAGGCCGGCGCAGCATCCTAAAAATCAGTTTGCGAACAGCTGCCGCCCTGCGAGATCGAGCATGATCTCTTCGGAGCCGCCGCCGATCGCGTTCACCCGCACCTCGCGATAGACGCGCTCGACCTTCGAGCCGGTGAGGAACGACGCGCCGCCAAGCACCTGCGCCGCTTCGCGCGCGACCGCTTCGAGGGTGCGCGTCGCCTGCACCTTCAGCATTGCAAAATCGGACGGCACGCCCTTGCCTTCCTTCATCGCCCAGGCGCACTGATCGACCCACGCCTGCGTGGTGCCGATCTGCCGTGCCATGTCCGCGAGCTTGATGCGGATCGCCTGATGATCGACGAGGCGCTTGCCGAAGGTTTCGCGCTGGCGCGCCCAGTCCGCGGCCTCGGTGAGACAGACGCGAGAGTGCGCGCAGCAGTTCATCGCCATGCCGAGGCGTTCGCTGTTGAAATTGCGCATGATGCCTGCGAAGCCGCTGTTCTCCGGACCGATCAGGTTCTCCGGCGGCACCTCGACATTGTCGAAATAGAGCGTCGCGGTGTCCGAACAGCGCCAGCCCATCTTGTCGAGGCGCGTGCGGCTGAAGCCGGGGCGATCCGTCTCGACCAGCATCAGCGAAATGCCGGCCGCGCCGGGGCCGCCGGTGCGGACCGCGACGGTGAGATAATCGGCACGCATGCCGGAGGTGATGAAGGTCTTCGAGCCGTTGATGACGTACTTGTTGCCGATCTTCTCCGCGCGAGTCTTGATGTTGGCGACGTCGGAGCCGCCGGACGGCTCGGTGATGCAGAGCGCCATGATCTTTCTGCCGGAAAGCACTTCCGGTGCGATGCGGCGCTTCATCTCCTCCGAGCCCAGAGCCAGCACGGGCGGCAGCGCGATGCCGTGCGTCATCAGCGACGCGTTGAGGCCGCCGGCGCCGAGGCGCGCAATTTCCTCGGACTGCGTCAGGCGATGGAAGATGTCGAAGCCCTCGGAGACGCCGCCGTACTCTTCCGGGTAGCCGAGGCCGAGGATGCCCGCTTTCGCCGCTTTCACGTGCAGTTCGCGCGGCAGTTCGCCGTCCGCTTCCCAGCGATCGATATTCGGTGCGATCTCGCGGTCGACGAACTTCCGCACCGAGCGTGCGAGTGCGTCATGGGTTTCGTCGTAGTGCGGCGAGCGTGCGCGCCAGTCGTCGAACATGGTCATGGCTGATCATCCGGCAGGTCTGATCGGCAACGATGGCGTCGGTCGCGGTGAAATGTCCAGCCGGGGCTAGTGGTCCGATTCTAACATTCGCATCACATCTCAGCGCACGCTTAGCGAATGTCAAATCCACTCCACTAGAGGATGCGGGCGCAGAGCGTCTTGAACATCAGGATCAGCGCCGCCGAGATGATAAGCGGCAGACAGATCGTGCTGGCGATGCTCGCCCAGATGATCTGATCCTTGCCGTCGAACCCGTCCGACCAGATGAAGGAGGGCAGGACGCGCGAGACATCTCCGGACACGAGGTCGTAGAGCGGTCGAAACAGCATGAGGCCACCAATGAGGAGGCCGCTGTATTCCCACCAGTGGCCCATCGCCCGGCGGACGAGAAAGATGGTGGCTCCGATAAGAATTGCCGCAATGACGATCACCGAGAGCCAGCCCAACATTCCTTGCCTTCCGCATTTCAGAGTCGCGGTCGTTAGTCGCGGCGAACGGCCGAATGGTTCGATTATTCCGGCGGAGCGACCTCTCGGCGCGGCAGCTGCGCGCGCTGGCTCAGCCAGACGCTGCCGAGCACCATGACGATGCCGGCCATCTGCATGGGCGTCAGATTCTGCCCGAGGACCAGCCAGCCCAGAATCACCGCCGTTACCGGACTGAGTAGGCCGAGCGGCGAAATCACCGACGGCTCAAGCCGCGCGAGACCGCGAAACCACAGGATGTAAGTGAAGGCCGCGCTGATCAGGCCGAGATAAAGAAAGCCGGTGATGTTCGGTGTCGTGAGCGCAGGCAGCGGCGGCTCGAACCAGAGCGCGACAGGCACGAGCAGCAATCCGCCTGCGGTCAGTTGCCATGATGCGAAAGTCAGCGGCGACACCGGCGGTTGCCAGAACCGGCTGAGCACAGTCCCCGCCGCCATCGATGCGGCGCCGGCGAGGCCCGCAATGACTCCGATGTCGTCGAGTGCGGCTTTTGGTGTGAGAACGAGCAGCGCGACGCCGGCGATGCCCGCGATTGCGGCCGCAATCGAGAGTGCGCGGATGTGTGTGCCGAGCAGCAGCCGCGCAAACAGGATCACCACCAGCGGCTGGATCGCGCCAACTGTTGCCGCCACACCGCCTGGCAGGCGATAGGCGGAGATAAAAAGCATCCACCAGAAAATCGAGAAGTTGAGCGCGCCCAATATCAGCACGCGGGCCCACCAGATGCCGTGCGGCAGCTGCCGTACGAACAGGAGCAGCAGCAGCCCTGCGGGCAGCGCGCGCAGCATCGACACCGTCAGCGGATAACCGGCCGGAAGCAGTTCGGTGGTGACGAGGTAGGTGCTACCCCAGATCGCAGGGGCGACGGCGGTCAGCAGCAAATCGAGGTTGCGGTTCATTTTCGGGCTTTTCTGTTGTTATCCGATTTATCTTGAGGTCAAGATAATGTCTGATATCTTGACGTCAAGACATCCCGACGCCATCCTGCAATGATGGATCGCGTCGACGACATCCTCGCGCAGTGGCGGCGGGAACGGCCTGACCTCGATGTCGGGCCGATGGGAATCATCGGCCGCATGCGCCGCATCTCGCAGCATCTCTTGCGCGGGATGGAGAAGACGTTCGCGGAGCACGGCCTGCAGGACGGCAGCTTCGACGTGCTGGCAACGCTGCGGCGATCGGGACCACCCTATGCACTGTCGCCCGGTGACCTTCTGCGCACGATGATGATCACCTCCGGTACGATGACCAATCGCGTCGATCAGCTGGAGAAGGCCGGGCTCGTCAAGCGCACGCCGAATCCGGAAGACGGGCGCGGCTTCATCGTCTCGCTGACCAAGAAGGGCTTCAATCTGATCGACGCGACGATGACTGCGCACGTCGAAACCCAGAAGCGGCTGACCTCGGCGCTGTCGAAAGAAGAGAGAGCGACCCTCAACGCGCTGCTCGGCAAATACCTCGCGAGCTTCGAGGCGGCCGAGCGGGGTGACTAGCACCGATCCTCGTACGCCGACGGTTTGCGGTCGGAGCGATCGTGTGCATTGATACGCCCGATCCAACCCGGAGCCCACGATGGACGACGCTGTACGGGACGACATCGTGGCGCTGCTGCCGCCGCTCATGCAATCGATCGAAGCACTGAGCTTCGTCGCGCGTTATCTGCATCCGCCTGATTTCGGCAATGTGATGGAAATGGCCGGCACGCCGGACGATGCGCTGCGCGAGGCGCGGCCGCGGCTGAATGCCTGGCCCGAACAGCTGAAAGGCGTGGCGACGCTGTTGGGGGCATCGAGCGACGCGGTGATCGCAAGCTTTGACGGTTTGCGGAAGGCGCCCGAGCAGGAGAACAGCATGGTCGCCGTCTTCCGGGCGCTGCGTTATGTCTCGCGCGCGCAGGAAGCGCTCTATCCGCTCGCGGCCGCGATGCCCGCCATCAGCCGCTTCTTCATCGTGCCCGATATGCGTGACGATGCCGGACTGCTGGAGCGGATTGCGAAAGCGGAGAAGCGCGACGACACCGGCATTGCGCACGCGAACAACGAACCCGGCAGCCGCGGCGGATTTTCGATCTACGTGCCGGAGTACTACACGCCGGACCGCGCATGGCCGGTGGTGTTCGCGCTGCATGGCGGCAGCGGCAACGGTCGTGCGTTTCTCTGGAGCTGGTTGCGCGATGCGCGCAGTCATGGCGCGATTCTCGTCTCGCCAACGGCAACCGGCTCGACCTGGGCGCTGATGGGTGACGATGCGGATTCGCCGAATCTTGCACGTATTCTCGAGATGGTGCGCGGCCGCTGGAACGTCGATGCCGCAAAATTGCTGCTCACCGGCATGAGCGACGGCGGCACGTTCTCCTATGTCAGCGGCCTCGAAGCGTCGTCACCGTTCACGCATCTCGGTCCGGTGGCATCGTCGTTCCATCCGCTGATGGCGGAGATGGCGGACAAGCAGCGGCTGCAGGGCCTGCCGATCTATCTCGTGCACGGCCAGCTCGACTGGATGTTCCACGTCGACGTGGCGCGGCAGGCGAAACAGGCGCTGTCATTTGCTGGCGCGAACGTGACGTATCGTGAGATCGACGATCTCAGTCACACCTATCCGCGCGAGATCAATGCAGCGATGTTGACATGGCTGAACGAGATACCCGCAAAATGACCCGCAAGCCGAAAGTGCTGGACGATCCGTTTGCGGATGTCTCGGCAGCGAAGCGCAAGGCAGGGACGCAACCGGGTCAAGCGAAGGGGCAATGCCTTTGCGGCACCGTCCGCTTCGAGATCGATGTTCCCGCGCGCTGGGCCTGGCACGACCATACGCGCGCCAGCCGTATCGCCCACGGCGCCGTTTACGCCACCTATGTCGGCAGCTGGCGCAAGCGTTTTCGCGTTACGGAAGGCGAGGATAGCATCACGCGCTACGATGATGCGGCGACGAAAACGTCGCGCAGCTTCTGCAGCCGGTGCGGTACGCCGCTGTTTTATGAGCGCGGGCGCTCGAAGCACATGATCAATATTCCGCGCGCGCTGTTCAAGAACCGCACCGGGCGCGAGCCGCTCTATCACATCGGCATCGATGAACTGCAAGCGTGGGCGTACATGGGAACGCCGCTGGGGCCCTTGAAAGGATATCCCGGCGTCGTCTGGGAGCGGCCGAGGAAGAAAAAGGCCTTCGATTTTCCGGGGGCCTGATTTGCTCGGCTGCCTCTATGCCTGCATGCGCAACGCGCCGCTCGACGGGGGCAGGATGTAATCGGAAAGTCCGGCCGGGATGCGAAAGCACGTCCGCGGAACCTGCGGATGCAGCGAGAAGAATTCGGTATCGCTTCCCTCCACCGGCTCGAAGCCGGAGCGGTCGAGCACATAGACAAAGCCGGACGACCACAGCATCGGATCGCGCCGCCAGAGCATGTGTCCCGGTTCACCGTCAGCCCGGAAATCGTAGCTCGGCCCGTTTCGGCGATACGTATAGGTTATGGAGCCGAAGCGATCGCGCAACCAGCCGACGTTCAGCAGGGCATGAAGGATGACCTCGACCCAGTCGACGCTCCCGTACACGGCGCATAGTGAACCGGATGCCTTGTGAAAGTCGGTCGCCTGTCGGGGGTCGAGACAATTCAATGGCGCTGGGTGGTTGCCGCCGTGAAGGACAAATCCCCCTGTGCCGGTCAAAAGGGCGAGCAACGCGACAATCCGGTCAAGCGGCTCCGCCGTCAGATCGGAATGCCGGTCACCGCTGATGCGTTTCAGCAGATGCTGCAGGTCGATCGCATCGCTCTCCGGCATTAAGCAAACTCAGTGATCCGCTCGTCCAGAGGCTGGAACAGTCCGCGGCCGAACTCGGTCAGGGCGGGATTGTCGCGTAGCGGTCTTGCCAGCGTCTCGATGTCCTCGCGCAGGAACTGTTCGTTCGCGTCGACGTAACCGCGATCGTCATAGCCGGTCTGTTTGATCCGGTTGAAGAAGAGCAGCGTATTTGCGAGCGCGTGGTAGGCCATCAATACGCGATTGATCGGCCGGGCTTTGCGGATGGGCGGCGACCAGTAGAGTTCGGTATCGGTTCCGTCGTCGATCGGGCCGAGGCGCTCGAGCATATAGTAATACTGATGCGAACATTCGTGCACCAGCAGCTCGGCGATCACCACCGGAGCATGCGGATAGGAAGAATGAACATACCCAGGCACTTCCTCCCAGCTTCCGGACACGGTCTTGAACGCAGGCTGGAGTGCGCCGACGACGATCCCGTTCAAGGCGCGATCGACCCAGGCGCGATACTCTGGGGCAGCCGCGTGCAGCGCTTCAAACCCGCCGCGGAAAGTTGCGATCGCATCGTCATCGATCGATCCCACCGTGTGGCATTCGCGGAAAAAATCGGAGCCGCCGCCGACGGGCAGCGCGTAGTTTGGGACCAGGTGCGCGCGGCCGAAAGGGGCAACCGTGTGCATACGAGGCACAGCGGCTGCCATCCAGGCGCCGCCGATGCGTTCGAAGGCATACGCCGTTCCGGAGGCGTCGACGAGCTTGAGCGTTGCGCCATCCGAACCGGATTGTGTGGCTTCGGCGCGAACGACGTCCCGCATCGCGCGGCCGTCGAATATCAGCGGCGCCGGTTTGAAAGAGGCTGACCAGTTTCCGTCGTGGCCGGTTTCAGTCAGCGCGACTGCCACCCGCACTGCGATTTCCGCCGGATCGACCCTGCCGTCCTTGAGCGCCAGGCCTGCCAGTCCGAACGCCATGGACCATCCTGCGCGCGCGCGTTGCGGCGAAGGCGGCTTGCCGAGCCAGCCGCTCAGGAACGCCTGCAGTCCGTCGCCGGCCTCGATGCGCTTGCCATGCACCTCGAGGAACAGTCCGAGCGTGCCTGTCGCGCTGGTGCAGATCACGGTGTCGAAAAGCGATTCATCGACGGGGCCGCACGGAAGGCTGAACGGTGTGATCAGATCGTTGCGCATCGTCTTACTCCTCAAGCTTGCAGAGCAATTTCTCAGGAAGGTCGCGCCGGATCACGGTCCTCATCCGGTCGGCCAGCGCGAACAAAGCGTCGCAATAAAGCGAGGGGTTCGAGAAACCCTGTCCGTCGAACCGGTGCGGCAGATAGCCCCCTCCGCACGCCGAAAGGTTCGGGCAGGATGCGCAGGTGCTGCACAGCGTCTGCAGGTTCATGACCTCGTAGTCGGACGCATGCAGCGACAGCTCGTGCTCGAAGATGTTGAGCCGGTCATGCGAGCAGTCGCCGCCGCAAAGCCGGGTCACGTCGCTTAGTCCGATGGACCCATCCGACTCGATCACGCAGAGCATTTGCAAATCGCCGCCGAGCGAATCCAGATAGACATCGCCCCCCAGAAGGCCGGTCATCATCGTCTCTAACATGCGGATGCGAGGGGCCGCTTCCCCAAGCCCGTACCAGCGTTCGAAAGCTTCTAGCAAAAAGCGGCGATAGGGCTCAGGCCCCTGCCACTCGTCCGGCAGGTTCGCGCGGTTGCCGTTCGGCAGCAGCAGGTCGAACTCGGAGAAGCCTTGCTTCACGAACCAATCGACGATCTCCGCGCCGTTGGCGATCGGATCGATCACGCACAGGCAACCGCCGAACACGGATCTGAATTCCGGGACGTCGCGCCGCAAGCCGCTGATCACCGCAAGCAATTGTTCGGTCGATCCGCTGCCGTCCTGCCGCATCACTCTGCGGCGATCCGCGATCTCGGGCGGACCGTCAATGCTCAATCCGAAGCAAACCTCGAATTCGTCGAACAGTTCGACCCAGGCACGATCGAGCAGAAGTCCGTTGGTCTGCAGCACGAAGTGAATCGTTACATTTTCGGTGGCGCGCAGAATTTCGAGAATGCGCCGCATATGCCGGTGCCCGACAAGCAGCGGCTCACCGCCATGAAGCTCGATGGTGAAACTGTCGAATCCGAACTTTCGACAATGCTCGGTGATACGTTCGGACAAACGCCGGATGACTCGCTCGGAGATCACTGGCGGCCGGTTAGCCCACGAACTGTCGCCGCGATTGTAGACATAGCAGTATGTGCAATCGAGATTGCAGCGCTGCGCCACCTTGACGATGGCCTGACGCAGCACGCCGTCCTTGAAGCGGCGGGATTTCTGTTCCCGCCCGACCTCATTTGAGGGCATGACTCTCCTTTGTCCGCGTGAGAGCGCGGACCCAAAAAGCCGAGTTGAGCCGGTGGCATCGGACTGTTCGCGTCGGACTATTCGGACTGTTCGCGTCGGACTATTTGTGTCGGACGATCAGCCTTCCCGCTTTGTCACTGCCTGGACTTGATCGAGCAATGCCGTGCGGCTGTAGTTCGAATGATTACTGCTGTGCGAGTTGTGCGCGGACTCGAGGTTCCCGAGATTGACCTTCGCGCGAGCAGCCACTTGTCTCAGCACCTGATTTTGAATGTGCACGAGATCTTCAAGATCGAGTTTGGACAGATCGAGATCCTTATCAGCCATGACGTCCTCCCAACAAATATCGGTGAACTAAACGTATTTTCTCAGGGACGGCAGCTCGTAGAGACGGCGGCTCTTATCCTGGAGCAGACGCTGCGACACGACGCTTGGTCAATGGCAAGTTCTGGGAGGTATTCCGTCACACCATGGAAACAAATTTGAATTGATTGCGAAGACCATGAAAATGCCGGCCCGAACACTCGGGCCGGCTGCTTTTCAACGAGAATAGTGAGTGGTGAGTTAAGCCGCGTTGAAGCCGGCGATCGCCTTCACTTCGAGGAAGTCCTCGAGGCCGAACTTGCCCCACTCGCGGCCGTTGCCCGACTGCTTGTAGCCGCCGAACGGCGCGGTGCGCTCGTTCGGAACGCCCTGCAGGTTGACGTTGCCGGCACGGATCTGACGGCCGACCTTGCGTGCACGTTCGACGTTGCCGGCCGAGACGTAACCGGCAAGGCCGTACGGCGTGTCGTTGGCGAGCTCAACGGCTTCCGCTTCGTCCTTGAAGCCCATGATCGCGAGCACGGGTCCGAAGATTTCTTCGCGCGCAATCGTCATGTCCTTCGTCACGTCGGCGAAGATGGTCGGACGCACGTAGAAGCCCTTGTTGACGCCCTCCGGCAGACCCGGACCACCGGCGACAAGCGTTGCGCCTTCGTCGATGCCCTTCTGGATCAGCGCCTGGATCTTGTCCCACTGGGTGCGGTTGACGACCGGACCGATGGTGGTGCCGTCGCCGCGCGGATCGCCGGCCTTGGTCTTGTCGGCGACCGCCTTTGCGATGGCCGCGACTTCCTTCATCTTCGCCTGCGGCACGATCATGCGCGACGGCGCGTTGCACGACTGGCCAGAGTTGTTGAACATGTGCATCACGCCGCCGGTGACGGCCTTGCCGAAATCGGCGTCTTCGAGGATCACGTTCGGCGACTTGCCGCCGAGCTCCTGGCTGACGCGCTTCACAGTGTTAGCCGCCCGCTTCGCCACGTCGATACCGGCGCGGGTCGAGCCGGTGAACGAGATCATGTCGATGCCCGGGTGCTCGCTCATCACGGCGCCGACATCGAGGCCGAGGCCGTTGATCAGGTTGAACACGCCCTTCGGCACGCCGGCTTCATGCAGGATTTCCGCGAAGATCAATGCCGAGGTCGGGGTGAATTCCGACGGCTTCAGAATCATGGTGCAGCCAGCGGCGAGCGCAGGCGCGACCTTGCAGGCGATCTGGTTGAGCGGCCAGTTCCATGGCGTGATCATGCCGACGACGCCAACCGGCTCGCGCACGACCACCGCTGACCCAATCGTCTCTTCGAAGTGGTAGCTCTTCAGCACATCGAGCGTCGAGGCGAGGTGGCCGAGGCCAGCGCCGGCTTGAAGCTTTTCCGCCATCGGCAGCGGTGCGCCCATTTCGTCGGACACGGCGGCGCCGATGTCCTTCATGCGCGACTTGTAGACCTCGATGATCTTGGCCAGCAGCGCCATGCGCTCTTCGCGCGTGGTGACGGAGAACGTTTCGAATGCGCGGCGCGCGGCGGCGACCGCCTTGTCCACGTCGGCCTTCGAGCCGACCGCGACGTCATACATCGCTTCCTCGGTTGCCGGATTAACGACCGGGACCGACTTCTTGACGGCCGGATCGACCCAGGCGCCGTCGATGTAGAATTGCATGCGATTGACCATCGTTTCCTCACTGCTTGCGACGTTGATGTCGGATGATGTGATTGTCTGCGCACCGTCTGATCCGAAAACATCTTTTCGGGGACGTGCCGCATCGGCTCGGGCGGCATCTATGCATGAATTGCGAGCGGAATGAAGCCGCAAAACTCGCACGCGGCTCCGCTTTGGAAGCCTTGAAAAATGCCGGATGCGACAGGGTGCGTGAGGTCATTCGCACGGCGCGCGCCGACGCGATCAGCGCGGTGAGTTTTTTGCGACTTAGTGTCGCCCGCGCCACCGTCCGGAGAGTGCAAAATCTCGCGAACGCCGACGCTGCAGGCGTTTTTAGCGATCTTGTGTGCGTTGCAAAAATTCCGCCAGGCGAACCGAAGGTTCATGGCACGCAATTGTGCAAGACGGCTGGCGAAGAGTGTGCTTCGATTACGCATAACCAAATCAAGAAATGCTGGAGACGCGGCCTCGGTCGCGAAGGGAGAACGAACGATGTTTCACCGCAGAACTGTAACGACCCTGTTGGCCGCGGCGGCGCTCTCGGCGATCGGCGGCGTTGCGCTCGCGCAGGAGTATCCAAGTAAGCCGGTCAACTTGATCGTGCCATGGCCCGCTGGCGGCTCGACTGACATTTCGATGCGCGCCATCGCGGACGCGGCGTCGAAGCATCTCGGCCAGCCGATCGTCATCGACAACAGGGCGGGCGGTGGCGGCACCGTCGGCCCGGCGACGATGGCGGCAGCCGCAAAGCCCGACGGCTACACCATCTCGCAGATTCCGATCACCGTGTTCCGTCTGCCACTGATGCAGCAGGTGTCGTGGAATGCCGACACCGACTTCAGCTACATCGTGCATCTGACGGGTTACACATTCGGCGTGACGACGAGTTCGGAGTCGCAGTTCAAGAGCTGGAAGGATGTCGTTGACTTTGCCAAGGCGAATCCTGGCAAGGTGACATACGCGACGCCGGGTGCCGGCACGTCGCTGCACATCGGTATGGAGCAGATCGCGAAAATGGCCGGCATCAAGCTGACGCAGGTGCCGTTCAAAGGCGGTGCGGAAACCAACGCAGCCGCGCTCGGTCAGCACACCATGCTGCAGGCGGACTCGACCGGCTGGAAGCCGCTGGTCGATGCCGGCAAGCTGAAGCTCCTGATGGTGTGGACCGACAAGCGCTCGCCGAATTTCCCCGATGCGCCGACGCTGAAGGAACTCGGCTATCCGATGGTGTACGACTCGCCGTTCGGCATCGCTGGTCCGAAGGGCATGGACCCGAAGGTCGTCGCCAAGCTGCACGATGCCTTCAAGAAGGCGATCGAGGATCCCGCCGTGATCGCGACGCTCGCGAAGTACGACATGGTGCCGAACTACAAGAGCACCGAGGACTACAAGAAGTTCGTCGCCGAGGTGACCGAGTCGGAGCGTCAGGTGGTTGACTCAATCGGCCTGTCGAAGAAGACGAACTGATCTGACGTCTATTGGGACGCGTGCGGCGCTCGCGCTGCTGCACGTGGTCCGGTTTCGTCACACGAACCGCACGACTTTGCTCGCGCTGCTTTTTCGAACACAATGCGCGGGCAATAAGAAGGTCGGGTGCTGCGCCTCACCGATCCGGCAAGGGAGGATGTCAGCATGCTTCATCGCCGTATGAAAACGCTCGCCGTCGCTGCTGCTTGTCTGGCTGTGACGGTTGCGAGCGCGCGTGCCCAGGACTTTCCGAGCAAACCCATCACGCTGATCGTGCCCTGGGTCGCCGGCGGTTCGACCGACATCGCGCTGCGTGCGATCGCCGATGTCGCCGCCAAGCATCTCGGCCAGCCGATCGTCATCGATAACCGCGCCGGCGGCAGCGGAACGATCGGCCCGGCGATCATGGCGGCGACCGCGAAGCCCGACGGCTACACCATCTCGCAGATTCCGATCACAGTGTTTCGTCTACCGTTGATGCAGGACGTCACGTGGAATGCCGAGAAGGACTTCACCTATATCGTGCATCTCACCGGTTACACCTTCGGCATCACCACGAACAATGAGACGCCGTTCAAGACCTGGCAGGACGTGGTCGCCTACGCCAAGGCCAATCCCGGCAAGGTGACGTATTCGACCTCCGGCGCCGGCGGCTCGCCACATATCGGCATGGAGCAGATCGCCGCCCACAGTGGCATCGCCTTGCGGCACGTGCCGTTCAAGGGATCGGCCGAAGCACTCACCGCTGTGCTCGGCAATCACACCATGCTGCAGGTGTCGTCCACCGGATGGAAGCAGCAGGTCGAGGCGGGCAATCTCAAACTGCTGATGGTGTGGACCGAGAAGCGCGCCAAGTATTTTCCGGACGTGCCGACGCTGAAGGAGCTCGGCTATCCGTTCGTATTCGATTCGCCCTATGGCGTTGCCGGTCCGAAGGGCATGGACCCGAAGATCGTCGCGAAACTACACGATGCCTTCAAGAAGGCGATCGAGGACCCCGCCGTGCTCGACATGCTCGACAAGTACGAGATGGTGGCGAACTACAAGAACACCGAAGACTACAAGGCGTTCGTGAAAGAACAGATCGAGGCCGAGCGAAAGGTCGTAACGACCGTCGGTCTTGCGAAGAAGTCGAACTGAGTGGGGATGGGGATGAGCGAGCAGACGAGGACCGGATTCCGGCTCGACAATTCGGAACTGTGGGGCGGTCTGATCGGGCTCGCGCTCGGCGCGTTCGTGATCTGGTCCGGTGTGAAGTTCAACATCGGTACCATCAACGACCCGGGCTCCGGCTTCGTGTTGTTCTACACCGGCATTCTGATGTGCCTGTTTTCCGGCTCGATCACGTTGGCTTCCCTGACCGAAGGCGGGCCGAGCCTTCGCTCGCTGTGGGCGGGTACGCGCTGGACCAAGACGGTGATCGTGATCGCGGGCCTTGCGGTGTTTGCGTTTTCGTTCGACCGGCTGGGTTTCCTGCTGGCGTCGATTCCGTTGATGCTGTTTCTGCTGCGCGCCATCGATCCGGTGCGCTGGACGGTGGCGATCCCGCTCGCGGTGCTGGTGCCGCTCGGCTCGTGGTGGGTGCTGAAGCGCCTGCTGCTCATCCAGTTGCCGTCAGGCATGTTCGGTATCGGCTGACGGGATCGCGCCAATGGATGTTGTTCTTGCCAACGTAGCCCAAGGCCTCGGCGTCGCGCTGCAGCCCGTCAATGTCCTCTACTGTTTCATCGGCGTGTTCATCGGCACGCTGGTCGGTGTGCTGCCCGGCATTGGCCCGATCTCGGCGATGTCGCTGCTGCTGCCGGTCACGCTCTCCGGCACGCCCGAGTCCGGCATCATCATGATGGCTGGCATTTACTATGGCTCGATGTACGGCGGATCGACCACGTCGATCCTCGTCAATATTCCGGGCGAGGCCGCCTCGGTCGTGACATGTCTCGACGGCCACCAGATGGCGAAGCAGGGCCGCGCGGGTCCGGCACTCGGCATCTCGGCGCTCGGGTCGTTCATCGCCGGCACGTTCGCGCTGGTCGCGCTGATGTTCATCGCGCCGTCGCTGGCAAGCGTCGCCGTCCGCTTCGGACCCGCCGAATACTTCAGTCTGATGGTGCTCGGCCTCGTCGTGTTGACCTTCCTGACCCAGGGCTCGATGGCGAAGGCGCTGTTCATGGCCTGCATCGGCGTCGTCCTCGGCTTGATCGGCCTCGACAGCATCAACGCGACGCCGCGTCTCACCTTCGGCCGCATCGAGTTGATCGACGGCATCGGCCTCGTGCCGGTGGTGATGGGACTGTTCGGCGTCGCCGAGGTCTTGAGCAACATCGAGCAGGTCATCAAGCGTGACGTGCTGACAACGAAGATTTCGCAGCTGCTGCCGAATAAAGAAGACTGGAAGGCGAGCGCAGGACCGATTTCGCGCGGCACGTTGCTCGGCTTCTTCCTCGGCATTCTGCCGGGCGGCGGCGCCGTGGTGGCATCGTTCGCGTCCTATGCGCTTGAGAAGCGTCTGTCGAAAACGCCGGAGCGCTTCGGCAAGGGCGCGATCGAGGGCGTGGCCGCACCGGAAGCTGCGAACAACGCGGCCGCCGGCGGGGCGTTCATTCCGCTGATGACGCTCGGCATTCCGCCGAACGTGGTGATGGCGCTGCTGCTCGGCGCATTCGTCATTCACGGCCTGCAACCCGGGCCGCTGATGATCACTCAGAATCCGCAGCTGTTCTGGGGCATCATTGCCAGCATGTACATCGGCAACGTGATGCTGCTGGTGTTGAACTTGCCGCTGATCGGCATGTGGGTGCAGCTGCTGAAACTGCCCTACAACGTGCTGTTCCCGCTGATCATCCTGTTCACGATCATCGGCGTCTACTGCTCGAGCAACAACGTGTTCGACGTCTATGTCATGATTGCGTTCGGTGTGTTCGGCTACCTGATGCGTAAACTCGGCTACGAACCGGCGCCGCTGGTGCTGGCCTTCGTGCTCGGCCCGATGCTGGAGAATAATTTACGCAAGGCGCTGATCCTGTCGCAGGGCGATCTGACGACCTTCATCCTGCCGCTGAAATTGCGCTGGATCTCGGCTCTCTGTCTGGCGATGGCCTTTATTCTGCTGATCACGCCGCTGTTGCCGGCGCTGCGCAAGAAGCGCGAGATGGTCGCACTGGACGAAGGCGCCTAGTTAACGCGTTTTTTAACCAGGCCATCGTAGTCGGCGCTGTTGAGCATCGGCAGCATCGGCGCTCTGTCCAGCGTAAGAATGCGCTCGCGATAGCGCCACAGCTCATCGGTCCGGGCCTCGGTGCTGATCCGGCTCGGGCCATACACGACGAACGGCTCGATCACCGTGAAGCCGCAAAAAGCGAAAATGCCGCGGTGGATCGGAAACAGCACGTCGTTGATGGGCGCGTAGACGCCGATGTCCGAATAGACCGGCTGTGGCCCGCCGACGGTGACCGAGCACATCGCGCGTTTTCCCGCGAATACGCCGCCGTCGAACCAGCGTCCGCCGCCGTAGGCGCGACCGACCGCGAACACACGATCGACCCAGCCTTTCAGGATCGCCGGCAGACCAAGCCACCAGATCGGAAACTGGAAGATCATCACGTCGCACCAGGCGACCTTGTCCATTTCGGCCTGCAGCTCCGCGACGTAGCCTTTGTTGGCGCTGGCATGGCTTTCTTCCGCTTGTTGCTTCAGCACTGCGCTGTCGGCAACGGTCGTGAAGTTGCGCCGATCCGATACCGGGTCGAACTGCATCGCATGAAGGTCTGACACGACAACCTCGTGCTCTGCGTCAGTCAGTGCGGTGACCGCCTCGCGCGTCATCGCGCTGTTGAAGCTTGTAGGCTCGTGGTGGGCATGAACGATCAGGACGCGCATCGGGGCACTCTCGTGGAATGCACTGCTTGTCGCGAACGGGGCTTCGTTCGGCCATACACTGTTGCGTGAGAAAACCGGGCACAGAACGGTGCCTTAGTACAAAAAGAGATCTGGGCACAGTTAAGGTCGGGACAGCGACGGTCTCAGCCGGCGGCTTGGTCGTAGATTGCGGAGCCGAAATTACAGGTGCGGCGGATGCAGGCGAGCACGAAGTCTTCGGCCGGCGTGATGCGGGCACGGCGGCGCATGGCGACATATTCGATCGGCGGCAATTGCGGCTCGGTGGTGACGATCCGCAATTGCTTGCTTCGCAGCAGTGGGCGGGCTGCGTCGATCGGCAGGTAGCTGACGCCGAGGCCCGATGCGGTCAATCCGAGCAGCGCGATCAGGCTGTTGCTCGACAGCGTTTTCGAGAACGACAGGCCCTCGTTCTCGAACCAGCGGCGATAGATGCGGCCGGAGCCGGAGCGATTGTCCTGCGTCAGGACGGTGAAGGTGTTGAGCGTTGCCAGCGCGACACGGCCGCGCGGCACCTTCAGGTGCGGACTGCACATCCAGGCGTTGGCGGCTTGTCCCACCTGGACGGCTTCGAGCTTCGGATCACGGAAAGCGTCGGGCACGACGATCATGTCGACCGAATCATCGAGAAGCCGCGTCAGCAGCGTCTCACTGGACTCGACCTCCGGCCAGAGTTCGATGCCGGAGTCGCTGTCGCGGACCATCGCGACAAGCCGCGGCAGCCACGTCAGCGCCGTAAGTTCGGTGACGCCGAGTCGTAACCTGCGGCTGGCGCTGTCCTTCGATTTCATCAAAGCGCGCAGGCGATCGTGCAGAGCGAGAATGTCTGCGCCGACCGCAAGAACGGCCTGCCCGTGCGCGGTTAATCTGGCGCTGCGGCGGCTGCGATCGAACAGTGGCGCGCGCGACTCTTTTTCGAGCTCCTGCACCCGCTTCGAGATCGCCGACTGCGTCGTGTTGAGCTTGCGGGCCGCGCGTTCGAAGCTGCCGAGTTGATCGATCCAGTAGAGCGCTTCGAGTTGAGTGAACGACGGCATGACGGACAGCCAAATCATCTAGTTTAGGAATGTAAATTTAGTCATTTAAATCGCTTTTCGTCCAGCAATAGTTCCGTCAGGCTGTGTCCAAAGGAAGGTCGGTCGGACCTGCAATGAGGACATGCGTATGTTGACCAGCACAACACCGGTTCTTTCGGCGGCGGGACTCCGGTTTGAGGAGATGATCGCGTTCGGCAGCGCGACGTTGCACGAAGCGCAGGGTCAAACCGGTGCAATGACAGGACTCATTCGTCCGCTGGGGGAGGCGATGCGGCTTGCGGGCCCGGCCTTCACCGTCTCGGCGCATCCGGGCGACAACCTGGTGATCCACTACGCCATCGCCCGGGCGCCTGCAGGATCGGTGCTGGTGGTCGATGCCGGTGGTTTCCTCGAAGCCGGTGTCTGGGGCGATATCCTGACCGACGCCGCCAAGGCGCGCGGGCTGATCGGTCTCGTCGTCGATGGCGCAGTTCGCGATGTCGAAGCCATTTGCGCAATCGGATTCCCAGTGTTCGCCCGTGGCGTCTCGATCAAAGGGCCCGGCAAGAACTACGGCGGTGAAATCGGCCGTACCATTTCGTGCGGTGGAGCTGTCGTACGCAACGGCGATATCATCGTCGGCGATCGCGACGGCGTCGTCGTGCTTGATGCGGACCGCATCGATGAGACGCTGCAGCGTGCGGAGGCAAGAACGGCGAAAGAGGCGGGCGTGCGTCAGGCGATCCGCGAAGGCCGTACCACGGTTGAGCTGATGAATCTGTCGCCGCTGCTCGAGCGCGTCGGGCTGACATAACAAACGGGTTTACATAACAAACAAGGAATGGGGAGGAATTTGCCATGGTGAATGTACGCGGACGATTTGCGCTGTCGCGGCGACGACTTCTCTGGGGTGCAGCGGCGACCTTGGGCGCCGGCATCATGCAAGCGCGGGCGCAGATTCCGGCGAAGACGATCACGATCGTTGTACCGTTTCCGGCCGGCGGCACCACGGACCTGCTGGCTCGTGCCTTCGGTCAGCGGATGTCGGTGCTGCTCGGACAGTCGGTCATCATCGAGAACAAGGGCGGCGCCGGCGGATCGATCGGCGCCGAGGCGGTGGCGCGCTCCACGCCTGACGGCACGACGCTGCTCTTCCACAACCTGACTTTCTCGACGACGACCGTGGCAATGCAGCTCGCGAACCGCTCCAAGCACGATATCTTCAAGGACTTCGTGCCGGTCTCGCTCGCCGCCAACGTCCCGATGCTGGTCGTCACGAGCGCAGATGTCAAAGCAAAGGATCTCAAGGAATTCGTCAGCTTCGCTAAAAGTTCGACGACGCCGCTGAATTACGGGTCGACCGGTCCGGGCAGCGTCATGAACCTCGCGATCGAAGTCTTCAAGCGCGACACCAAGCTGCCGATCGAGCATGTGCCGTTCCGCGGCGCCGCACCGCTGATCCAGGAAATCGTCGCCGGGCGGCTTCAGCTCGGCGGCGATCAATTGTCGACGTCGCTGGAATTCGTGCGCGCCGGTTCGCTGAAACCGCTGGCGACGCTGGCCGCCGAACGCATCCCGCTGCTGCCGGATGTTCCGACCGTGACCGAGCTTGGCTTTGGCGATATGGAGCTGCGCGGCTGGAACGGGTTCTTCGCCCCGGCCGGTACGCCGGCGCCCGTGGTCGCAAAGCTTCAGGAGCTGATCAGCCAGATCGCCCGCGAGCCGGAGATCAAACAGAAACTCAGTCAGGTCGGCGCGGAGCCGGTCGGCAGCGATCAGCAGACGCTGGAGAAGGTCGTTCGCGATCAGGTCAGCAAGATCATGCCGCTGATTTCCGAGCTGAAGCTCGCCATCAACTAATTACATCAAAGGATCGAGGCTCTTATGAAGCTCTTACGTTACGGACCGGCGGGACAGGAAAAGCCCGGTCTGCTGGATGCCGCAGGCGATATCCGCGATCTCTCCGGCGTCATCGGCGATCTCGCCGGCGAGGCGCTGTCGCCGGCTTCGCTCGCGCGCATTGCTGCGGTTGATCCCGAGAGTCTGCCGCGCGTAACTGGCTCGCCGCGGCTCGGGCCGCCGGTCGCCGGCACGCGCAACTTCGTGTGCATCGGCCTGAACTATGCCGATCACGCCGCCGAAACCGGCGCGCAGGTGCCGAGTGAGCCGATCGTGTTCCTCAAGTCGCTGAGCGCCATCTGCGGGCCGACCGACGATATTCTGATCCCGCGCAACTCGCGCAAGACCGACTGGGAGACCGAGCTTGCCGTCGTCATCGGCGCGCGGACCAATTACGTGTCGGAGGATACGGCGCTCGACTACGTCGCGGGTTACGCGGTCGCCAACGATGTCTCGGAGCGCGAATGGCAGAGCGAACGCGGCGGCAGTTGGGACAAGGGCAAGGGTTTTGAGAGCTTCGGCCCGATCGGCCCCTGGCTCGTGACCAAGGATGAGATCGCCGATCCGCATGGGCTCGACATGTTTCTCGATCTCGACGGCAAATCGATGCAGCGCGGTTCGACGAAAACCATGATCTTCTCGGTGCCGAAGCTGATCAGCTACGTCAGCCAGTTCTTCACACTGTATCCGGGCGACATCATCAGCACCGGAACGCCGCCCGGTGTCGGCATCGGCCGCAAGCCGCAAGTGTTTTTGTCGGCCGGCCAGACGCTGCGCTTCGGCATCGCCGGTCTCGGCGAGCAAAGCCACCGCACCGTCAACGCATAAAAGAGCCCGGCGACTCGCGGGGCTCGCGAATGCGCCGGGCAAGTGACAACGGCACCGACGCATGGTGCCGTTGTGCGCTCGCTAAACTCAGTTGAGGAAGCTGCGGTCGAGGCCCATGTTGGCGACGAACGGCTTTTCGTCCTCTAGCGCCTTGCCGTACGCTTCGGTCGCGGCGATGTCCTTCACGTACTTGACGAGCTTGGGATACTTCGCCGCGTCGAGCTTGTAGCCGATGTACTGGTAGACGATGAAGTTTGAGACGATGGCGATGTCGGCGAGCGTCATCGCGTTGCCGACCAGGTATTTGCCGTCGATCTGCGATTCCAGATAGCTCAGAATCTTCGGCTGCACGTTGGTCAGCACCTCGTCGATGATCGCCTTGTCGGTCGGCACCTGCTTGATGTTCGGGTTGACCACGGTCTGATGGAACAGCGGATGCACGACGTGGCGGAAGATCGTGCCGCCGGCATATGCGTCGAACCACAGCGCACGGCCATAGTCGCGGACGTCGCTCGGCAAGATCGACGGTGCGGGCTGCTTCTTCTCCATGTAGAGGCAGATCGCGTTCGAGTCGGCGAGGGTGAAATCGCCGTCCTGCATCGCCGGAATCATGCCGGTCGGGCTCAGCGAATTCCAGTTCGCCGGCGGATTTCCCGGCACGACGGGAATCACCACCTCGAACTTGTAGTCCATCTTCTTCAGGATCGCGGTGACGATGGCCTTGCGCGTGTGAACCGAAAGCGGAACGCCGTGAATTGTAATCATTGTCGTCTCTCCGTTGGAATGAGGCTGCCTTCAGGCAAGCCGGGGGCATTGCCGGACGCGCATCGGCGTCCGGATTGGTGAAATGGAAAAGCGTTGGTTAGTTAGGCGGCGCGGCGGATCGGAAACTGGATTTCGACCAGCGCGCCTTCAAAGCCAGGTGGCGCGGTGATGGGTTCGAGAAAGATTTCGCGGCACGCACCCGCGACTTCGTAATTGTTGGCCTCGATCCAGCGGCCGACCGTCGAAAACGCGCCGTGGCTTTCGGCGTTGGTGCCCGGCCGCACGATGGTTGCCATCGTCTCGACCGCCGGCAGTTCGCTGGCGCGCAGCACCAGATCGCCGGCGATGCGCACGCTCGCGTTGGACGGACGTGTCAGCGAGAATCCGATATCGAGATCGATCTTTTCGCTGTCGCAGTCGTTGCGTGCGATCACGACGAGCTTGTCGCGCAGCGTGGGCTTGATCTGCCGTGTGCCTTCTTCCGCGACAGTCCGGACCATCCGCACCACTTCGTCCATGCTTTCGAACGTACCGCTCACCGATAGAAACGGCATTGGCGGAATCGCAGACTTGACGATGACATCGAAGCCGTCCGCCTTGCCCTCGCGATCGATCTGGGCGATGCGCGATTCGATATGGCGCAGCCGCGATTCTTCTTCCTGAAGCGAGCGCTCAACCTGCGCGCGTTTCAGCGTCAACATGCTGCGCAGTTCCGCCGGCGAGAGATCCTTTTCGATCAGCGGGGCGATCTGTTCCAGCGACAGGCCGAGCTCCTTCAGCGCGAGAATGCTGTTGAGGCGCGGCAACTGCCGGATGGTGTAGTAACGATAGCCGGTCTGCTGATCGATATGCGCCGGCTGCAGCAAGCCGAGCTGGTCGTAGAACCGCAACTGCCTCCCGGAGACCTGCGCGATCTGCGCGAATTCGCCAATTCGAAACATGAACAAGTCTCCGGTCGGGTTACGGTTCTACGATGTCAGGTTCAGCTTGCGAGGAAAGCCTGCAGATCGGCGGTCACGCGATCGCGCTCGGTGACGACGATGCCGTGCGAGCCATCCTGGTAGGCAATCAGCTTCGAGCCCTTGATGCCCGCGGCCGTGGCCTGCCCCTGCTCGAACGACACCGGAATGTCGGCCGTGCCGTGGATGATCAGCGTCGGCGTCTTGATCGAAGCCAGCTCGCCGCGGAAGTCGGTGGTGCTGAACGCCTCGACGCAGCCGACCTTCGCCGTCACGGTGGCCATCATGGCCATGGCAACTGCAGAGTCGATCACTTCCTGCGTGACCGGCACGGTGGACGGGCGCTTGGCATCGAAGAACACGTTGGTCAGCAGGCCGGTGAGGTACGCCTTGCGGTCGCCCTGCACGCCCTGCTTTATGCCGTTGAACAAGCTGACATCCTTGCCGATCGGATTATTCTCGGTCTTGAGCAGATAGTAGCCAGCGCCGCCAACCATGCCAGCCTTGGCAACGTTCTTGGCATTGTGTCGCGTCAGGTATCTGACCACCTCTCCGCCGCCCATAGAGTAGCCGACGATGGTCGCGTCGCGCACACCGGTCTGATCGATGACGGCCGCGAGGTCGTCAGCGAATGTGTCAAAGGTGTAGCCGGTCTCCGGCTTGCCCGAGCGTCCGAAGCCGCGGCGGTCATAGGAGATGACGCGGTAGCCGGCCTTCGACAGCGCCGCCGCCTGATAGTCCCAGATATCCGCATTGAGCGGCCAGGCGTGGGTCAGCACGAGCGCGCGGCCGGTGCCGCCGGTGTCCTTCACGAAGAGTTCGACGCCATCCTTGGTCTTGATGGTGCCGGTCTTGCCGGAACCCTGAGCGTAGGCAAAGCGGGGCAGGGTAACAGTTGCTGCAGCGGTCGCTGCAAGCAGCGTGGTGCCCAGAAAAGTACGGCGAGTGGTAGTCATTGGAAGCCTCCTCGGTTGTTCGAGGAGCGCGTTATGGCCGTTTGACGTAGCGTTAAGGTCAAGGAGAAAAACGGCCTCACATGAAAAAGTTTAGTCCGGTATCTTGGTAAGGTTACGGAATGCAGGGACGACCATGACCGACACCATGCAAGGCTTCACCTTTCACGAGCATCCGGCGGTTCTGCCGCCGCTCGTGAACGGAAGCGAAGGCAAACGCCACAAGGTGGTGATCGCCGGCGGCGGGCCGGTCGGCCTCGCAGCCGCATTGGCGCTGGCGACGTACGGCATTCCGTCGCTGGTGATCGAAGCGGATACAACGGTGTGCAAGGGCAGCCGCGCCATTTGCCTGTCGCGACGCTCGCTGGAGATTCTCGATCGCCTCGGCACGCTTGCCCCGTTTCTCGCCAAGGGACTCGGCTGGACCGAGGGCCGCAGCTTCTACCGGACCGACGAAATCCTGCATTTCCAGATGCCGCATGGGCCGGAGCAGCGGCTCCTGCCGATGACCAATCTGCAGCAGTATTACATCGAGCAGTTTCTCGTCGAAGCGGCTGAAGCGCAGCGCGATTTGATCGAGGTTCGCTGGGGCACGTCGCTGGACGCGCTGACGCAGGATACGGATGGCGTCACGTTGACGCTGCGCACGGGCGGCACCTCGTACGAGACAGGCTGCGACTGGCTGATCGCTTGCGACGGCGCGCGTAGCAAGGCGCGGCAGGAACTCGGACTGCGGATGAACGGTGCGGCGTATGAAGGCCGCTACGTCATCGTCGACGTTGCCGTCGATCTCGATTGGCCGACCGAGCGGCTGGCGTGGTTCGATCCGCCGAGCAATCCCGGGCGCACGATGCTGATGCATCGCCAGCCCGACAATGTCTGGCGGCTCGATTATCAGCTGCATCCCGGCGAAGACGGCGAGGCGATGATCAAGCCGGAGAATGTGCTTCCGGTGGTCGAGGCGCATTTCCGCATGCTCGGCATCGACAAGCCGTGGCAACTGATCTGGTCGAGCACCTATCGCGCCTCGGCGCTGTCGCTCGATGATTACGTGCACGGGCGCGTGCTGTTCGCCGGCGATGCCGCGCATCTCGTGCCGATCTTCGGCGTGCGTGGCCTGAACAGCGGCTTCGACGATGCCTTCAATCTGGCGTGGAAGCTGGCCTATGTGATTCAAGGTCGAGCGCCGCTGGCGCTGCTCGACAGTTACTCGCATGAGCGCCACTTCGCCTGGCGCACCAACATCACCCACGCGATGAAAAGCACCGAATTCATGGCGCCGCCATCGTCCGGCTTTCGGCTGATGCGCGACGCGGTGCTGTCGCTTGCTGGACAGCATCCGGCGCTGCGTTCGCTGATCAATCCGCGCCAGAGCAGCGTCATTCATTATGACGACTCGCCGCTCAACACGATCTCGGCGGACGATGCGTCGTTCAAGCGCGGTCCGGCGCCCGGTGCGGCCTTGCCCGAGGTGAAGCTGGCCGATCCTCGTGGAAGTGAGGCGTACCTGACAGCGCAGCTTCGCGATGGCTTCAATCTTCTGATTTATGACGCGGATGAACGCATGCGCGGCGCTGTTGCGTCATGGACGGCAGCAGCCGGCCTTCCGGTGCACGCACTGTTCGTGTCATCGGCCGATGATGCCGATCTGCGCGACGTAGCCGGGCAGTTCGCTGAGACGTATGACGCTGCACCGCATGCCGTGTTTCTGGTTCGGCCGGACGGACATGTCTGTGCGCGCTGGCGTTCGTTCGATGCCGGTGCGGTCGAGAATGCGATTGCTGTCGCAACGGGCAATGCAGATGTTCAGTCAAGACAAATCAGGGTGGCGTCATGAGCGAACGATGGACCGATGCTGCCCGCGATGAAATCTACACCGAGATCTGCGGCGCGTTGACCGACGCGGGCGACAAATCGGAGCTGTTCTTGTCGCGGCTGTGCTTGCTGCTCGTTGAGGAGCTGAAATCGCCGCAGAAGGCGCGTGAGGCGCTCGCCGCTGCCGCGCTCGATTCCGCGCAAGCTTAGGCCGACGCGATATCCTTCAACAGCGCCGCCTTGTAGCTGCGGCCATCGACCTCCAGCGTATAACGCGCGGAGCTGATGTATGTGCGTTGCTTGCGCTCGTGATGCGCCTGAATCTCGGCCATCATCTCGGACTGCGAGGGCAGGCGAATGCTGTTCGACAGAATGGCCGCAATCCATCGCGCCTGCACTTCGACCAGCGGAATGGTCGGTCCGATCGGCTGCACCAGTCCGGCAAAGAACAGGCCCGGCTGGTCGGGCGGCGCAATCCGCCGGAAGAGGTTGACTTCCTCGCCGTCGCGGACTCCGAAGACGATCGGATCGAGAAACGGGAACGTGGTCTTGTATCCCGTGGCATAAATCACGGCGTCGAACGGCGCGCGTGAGCCATCGGCGAAGGCGATGTCGTTGCCTTCCAGCGATGCAATGTTCGGTTTGATCGCGATCCAGCCATGGCCGACATACGGCAACAGTTCCTGGCTGAGCGTCGCATGCTCGCGCCACATCGGATGCTTCGGCCGCGGCAGCCCGAACCGCCGCTGATCGCCGACGGCGAAGTAGATTAACCGCGCCATGATCATGCGCGTGAGCAGCGTCGGAAACTTCAGCCTGGCCGACATGAACGCGGACCAGCGGTCGATGGGAATGCCCATCATGTATTTCGGCATCACATATGCGCCGGTGCGCGTCGAAAGCGTTACGCTCTTCGCGCGCTTGCAGAGATCGACCGCGATATCGACCGCCGAGTTGCCGATACCGACAACCAGCACGCGCTTGTCGTCGAACGGCGCGGCGGTGCGATACTGGCTGGAATGGATTGCGGTGCCCGCGAACGTTCCGGGAAACGACGGCCAGCGCGCATCCCAGAGATGGCCATTGGCAACGATCACTGCGCGATAGTCGCGCGTGCCGTCCTTGCTGGCCACGCGCCATCGGCCATCGGGCAGCTTCGTGACCGATGTCACTTCGGTGTTGAAGCGCACCGAGCGGCGGACGTCGAAGCGATCAGCGTAGGCTTCGAGATATTCCAGGAGCTGCTGATGCGACAGGAAGTCCGGCTTGTCGGAGGGAATCGGAAAGTCCGGATAGCCAAGATTATTGCGGCTGGTGTCGATATGCAGACTGCGATAGGCGCAGGAGAGGCCGTTGTCGTTCTCATAACGCCACATGCCGCCTAAGTTCGAACCCTTCTCGTAGATGTCGAACGTGAGGCCCTTGTCGCGCATGGCCTTGCCAACCGCGACGCCGGACGATCCCGCGCCGATGACGGCGATATCTGCCTTAATCGCGTCAGACATGAGCGGTGCTGTTCAGATAGTGCGTCACGATGGCCTCAAAATTCGCATCGGGCTTGATGCCGAGCCTGTCGGCGCGCGCGGAGAGGAAGCCCTTCGGCCAGCCGGCAACGATGGCTTCGAGTGCCGGGTCGGAACTGAAGCTGAAGTCGAGTTTACGGGCGCCAGGGATTGTTCTCTGCGTCGCCGCGACGATCTCGTCCATGGAGACCGTCAGCGCCGGTTGATTGAAGGCGATGCCGTCGCCAAGTGCCGCTCTGTCGGCGTCATGCAGTGCGATCAGATTGCGCACAACCGTCTGCACCGACACGACCGGTATGCGAGTTGCCGCGGCGAGTGGCGACACCGGATTCTTTCCTGCGGCCGCATCGCGCACGATCGCTGCGAGCCGGTCCGATACGGCCTGTGTCGGCGGTCCAGGATGCACCAGCACGATCGGCAAGCGGAGCGCGCGGCCGTCGATCAGCCCGTGGCGCGTCGCGTCCGCCAGCATCAACTCGGCAATCGACTTGTGGGTGCCGTAGGAGGTCTGCGGATGCTGCGCGAGATCGTCGCCGACGACGTCGGGCAGCTTGCCGCCGAACACCGCAATCGAGCTGGGAAAGATGACGCGCGGCGGCTTCGTCCGCGAGCCGACGGCGTCGATCAGCGATGCCAACGCGGAGACATTGACAGCCAACGCGCGTGCCGGTTCGCGCTCGGCCGCGCTGGTCAGAACTGCTGCGAGATGGAACACCGCATCGGGTTTCCAGTCCGCGATCTCGTTCTGAAGTGAGGTATCCGTAACGTCTTTTTGAACCGAAAGCAGGCGGCCGTCACTCATCCTTGGAAGATGCAGGTCGGCAACGAGAATGCGGTCGATGGTACGGGATTGTCCGGATGGATCGCGCAGTGCGCCGGTCTTCAGTAGCGCGCGGGTCAGTTCGGTTCCGATGAAACCGCCTGCGCCGGTAATGAGAATTTTCATCAGGGAGCATGTCCTGAGTGCATAGGGAGCAGGGCATGCGCCATGCGTGACGATGCTTCTCTTTAAAGAGAGTTTGCTGTGCGGGCAAAACGATAAGCCGCCTGTTTCGCTTGGCGAAACCGATGGTGCGTATGCTCGCATTCCTTCCGGCGAAATATGCCCTGTAAACAATGATCTTGCCGCCGATAGTTTCTTGTAGTGGAATTTAGGTGCCGCAACGATGCGGGCTGATCGAGGAGTTAATTCCGGATGGCGCGTGCATCGGCATCGAGCTCAATTCAGAAAGTCTGCGCAGTGCTGCGCACGCTGTCGCAGCGTTCGCCGCAACGGCTGACCGAGATCGCGCGCAGCGTGTCGCTGAACAAGACCACGGCGCTGCGCATTCTCGGTGAGCTGACGCAGGAAGGCTTCGTGCAGCGTGCGGCGAATTCGAAATCCTACGAACTCGGCGGCGAACTGCGCGCCATGGCGGCGCAGACGCGCCGTCCCGTCGATATCGTCGAGCTGGCGCAGCCAAGTTTGCTGCGTCTTGCGGAAAAGTCCGCGGACACTGCGCTGCTCTCGATCCGACGCGAAATGGAAGCGGTTTACATCGGCCGTGCCGTTGGCACGCATCCGCTGCAGCCGAGCTACATCAATGTCGGCAGCCGCCGGCTGCTCGGTGTCGGCGCGGGAAGTCTCGCGCTGCTCGGCTGGCTGCCGGATGCGGAGATGAACACCATCATCGACATCGTCGTCTCGCGTCAGCAGGCAGGATCGCGCATCACCCGCAATTTTCTGAAGGAGCGCATCCGCGTCGCCCGCAAGTGCGGCTACACCTTCCTGATCGATGCCGCCATTCGCGGCATGGGCGGCATCGGTGTGCCGGTGCGCGACGAGAACGGCGAAGTTATCGCGGCGTTGAGCATCGGCGCGGCCAGCGATCGCATCGTCAGTCGCGAGAGCATGCTGTCGTCGGCATTGTTGCAGGAGGCACGCCTCATTGCCCGTGGCGTTGCCGAACGTCAGGCGGCGGCCCGGCGCTCGCGCTAGCTCCTCACGTCGCGAAGCGGACCGTTCCTGCCGTGGCGAGATCGTAACCTGTGAGCGTGGCGGCCTGGTCGCGCGCTCGCGTGCTGGTCAGAAGCCTCATCAGCGCCTGCATCGACGGCTGGAAGAACGAGCGTTGCCGCATCAGGAGATCGAAATGCTCCCAAGTCAGCGGCACGAAATCGAGGCCGCCTGACTTCGCGGCTGCGCGCGTGGCGATGCCGCAGTCTGCGGCGCCGGAGCGCACCGTGGCGGCGAGATCGGGGCCGGTGAGGCTTGGCGGCGAGCGACGCCGCAGATCGGCGGCCCTTGCGCCTTCGCGTTTCAACAGCACATCGAGCAGCATCTGCGCGCCAGCGCCGGGCTGACGCACCGCCATGGTCGCGCCGCGCGCCAGTACATCGCCGAGGCTGCGTAAATTTTTCGGATTGCCGGGCGGCACCAGTAAACCCTGTTCGCGTTTGACGAAGCCCACCAGCACCGCGTCGTGAAGCCCCGGCGTCAGTTGCGCGGTGCCGACATTCGCCTCGCCCTGCGTCGCCTCAGTCTCGTCATCGCGATGGACGTGAATCGCGGCTGCAATCACTTCGCCTTGCTGCAGACGCTGAATGCCGCGCTCTGTGCCTTCCGCCAATGTGGCCAGCCCCGATCCGGATTCGCGCTGGCACCATTCCAGCAATGCGTCCTGGCTGCCGCCGATGATGGGCGGCGGCTCCGCGGTGGGCATGCCGTCCGGCTTGTGCAGGCCCGCAAGGACCCAGCGATCGAGCTCGGCTTTCGGGAACAGCCATTTGCCCGTCACCTTGCTGCACGGAATCGCATTGTTGGCGACCAGTTCGTAGAGCTTGCGCTCGCCCAGTCGGAGGTAATCGGCCGCTTCAGCTGTCGTCAGAAACATTGCAAATAACCGCGAATTTATGCAGCGATTCTGATTATTGAATGTGGACGGGAAGTTTGCAAGAGCTTGATGCAGGAAGGAAACGTCGGATGGCCGAGGGCCTGACTGCCTGGCAACTCATTGCGAGCGGTGACGCGACGCTGTTCGCCATCGTACAGCTGTCGATCATCGTCAGCCTGTCGGCGGTCGCCATCGCGGCCGTGATCGGGCTGCCGCTCGGCGCGTTTCTGGCGCTGACGCGATTCCCCGGACGCGCCGGCCTGATCGTCATCCTCAACGCCTTTATGGGGCTGCCGCCGGTCGTCGTCGGGCTTGCGGTGTTCCTGCTGCTCTCGCGCTCGGGTCCGCTCGGCCAGTTCGGCATCCTGTTCACGCCGAAAGCGATGATCATCGCGCAAGCATTCCTGATCCTGCCGATCATCGCCGCACTGGCGCGTCAGACCATCGAGGACCTCTGGGTCGAATATCGCGATGAGCTCAACGCCATGGATGTCGGCCCGGTGGGGCGGATGGCGACGCTGTTGTGGGACGCGCGCTTCAGCCTGCTGACCGCGCTGCTCGCCGGCTTCGGCCGCGCGGCTGCGGAGGTCGGCGCGGTGATGATTGTCGGCGGCAACATCGATGGCTTTACCCGCACGATGACCACATCGATCGCGCTGGAAACATCGAAGGGCAACCTGCCGCTCGCGCTCGGGCTTGGGCTCGTGCTGATCAGCCTCGTGCTCGCGATCAATGCCGCCGCCTGGGGCGTGCGGCTCTGGTCCGAACGGCAGGCAGGCGTGTGATGCGAGCGCCGATGAGCGACCTTCCCGTCATGCTCGACAAAGTGTCGGTACGCGCCGGTGCCGTTTCGATTCTCGACGGGATCGATCTGCTCATCGCGCCCGGAGCGCCGACGCTGGTCGTCGGTCCGAACGGCTCTGGCAAGAGTACACTGCTGCGGGTCTGCATGGGGCTGACCCAGCCGAGCGAAGGCGCGATCACCTGGGGCGGGCGTCCCGATGTGAAACCGACGCGGCGCGCGTTTCTGTTCCAGCGTCCGGTGATGTTGCGGCGGAGCGCCGCGGCAAATGTCGCCTACGGTCTCAGGCAGGCGGGAAGCAAGCGCGCGGACATCCACGGACGGGTTGTGGCGTTGCTCGAGCGCGTGGGATTGGGCGATCTCGCCCAACGCCCAGCGCGAAAGCTTTCCGGCGGCGAACAGCAGCGCCTCGCTTTGGCGCGCGCCCTGGCGCGCGATCCGGACTTGCTGTTGCTCGATGAGCCGACCGCCAATCTCGATCCGGCCGCGACGCGCGCGGTCGAGGAAATTCTGCGCAGCGCGGCCGCCTCCGGCATCAAGATCGTCATGGCCTCGCACGACCTTGGTCAGGTGCGCCGGCTCGCGGGCGACGTGGTGTTTCTCGTGCGCGGCCAGTTGCGCGAACAGGGCGCGGCCGAAGGCTTTCTCAATTCACCCCAAACCCCGGAGGCTGCCGCATTCGTGCGCGGCGACCTCGTCATCTAGAAACGTAACAGGAGACGTTCATGTCCTTCCGATTCCGATCCATCACCGCAGCGCTTGCGCTCGGTGCCGTCGCTCTCGCCTCGCCGGCGCTGGCGCTGGATAAATCCATCGTCGTCGCGTCGACGACATCGACGCAGGACTCAGGGCTGTTCGGTTACATCCTGCCGCTGTTTAAGGCGAAGACTGGCATCGACGTGAAGGTGATCGCGCAAGGCACCGGACAGGCGCTCGACACAGCGAAACGTGGCGACGCCGATGTCGTCTTCGTCCACGCCAAGGCGCAGGAAGAGAAGTTCGTCGAGGAAGGATTCGGCGTAAAGCGCTTCGATGTGATGTACAACGACTTCGTGCTGATCGGTCCGAAAGCCGATCCCGCCGGCATCAACGGATCGAAGGATGTGACCGTGGCGCTGAAGACGATCAGCGACAAGAGCGCGCCGTTCGTGTCGCGCGGCGACAAGTCGGGCACCCACAGCGCGGAGATCAATCTGTGGAAGGCTGCCGGCATCGACATCGCGGCGGCGAAGGGCCCCTGGTATCGCGAAATCGGTCAGGGCATGGGCGCGGCGCTCAACACCGCCGGCGCGATGAACGGCTACGTGCTCTCCGATCGCGGCACCTGGCTTTCGTTCAAGAACCCGGGCGATCTCGTGATCTCGGTCGAGGGCGACAAGCGCCTGTTCAACCAGTACGGCATCATTCTGGTGAACCCGGCCAAACATCCGTCGGTGAAGAAGGATCTCGGCCAGGCGTTCATCGATTGGGTGCTGTCGGCGGAAGGGCAGGCCGCGATCAACGGCTACCAGATCGGCGGCAAGCAGTTGTTCTTCGCCAATGCCAGCACCAAGGCATCCTGATTATTCAGAGATGCCGCGTCTCGGCCGGCGGCTCCCACCAGGCGTTGTCGCGGCCGTTGGCGTAGTTGACCGGCGCGGCAATGAGCTCTTCCGGCGTGATGTCGTCGAGGGTTGCGACCTGCACCGACACGTACGCGCCGCCGATCTCCTCGACGTAGCCGCGCCCGAACGGGCGCACGCCGCACGTTTTGCAGAAGTGGTGATGGCCGCTCTTGGTGTTGAACTGGTAATCGCCGAGCGCGTCCTCACCGGAGAGCAGACGGAAGGCATCGGGCTTGAGAATCACGCTCCAGTTCCGCGTCTTGGTGCAGATGGAGCAGTTACATCTGCCGGTGCCGGCGCTGAGGTCGATGTCGGCCTCGTAGCGAACAGCGCCGCAATGGCAGCTTCCCTTGTAGGTCTTCAGCATGTCTGTTGGTCCGATGGTTCGGGGCTGATGTTGTATGCGGTTGCGATAGCAGTGCCGGCCGCCAGTTTCTGGCAACAGGAGCGTGGCGCCGCAATCCTGGTAACGCTATCGCGCGGCGATGGTTGCCAACCGCTGACGCGCATGGTTCACCACTCGTTATGACATCGCGGCAGCAACGAACGGCAGCACTGACCGGCATTGATGCGGCGCTCGGCTGGCTGTTGCCGCGCTGCGCTCCGGTACAGGTGCTCGCGCTGTCGCTGCATGAAGCGCATGGGCGGGTCGCCGCCGAGAATGTGCCGCTGTCCGCGCCGTTTCCTGCGCGCGCCGTCGCGCAGACCGATGGCTGGGCCTTTCGCGCTGGCGATATTGCCGGAGCATCGGCCTACGCGCCGGTGTTTCTCTCGGCAGAGCCGACGTGGGTGGAAGCCGGCCAGCCGTTGCCGGACGGATGCGATTGCGTGATCGATCCCGGCCTTGTCGAAGGCACAGGTCCCGCAGCGCAGGTGATCGGCGAAGCGGTGCCGGGCGAGGGCGTCCGCCGAACCGGTGAAGATGTTGCGGTAGGGCAGACGATCATCGCCGCCGGTGTTGCCATCACGTCGATTGATCTGATGCGGACGCAACGTGCCGGTATCGCGCACATTCAGGCGCGGCGTCCGCGCGTGAGAATCATCAACATTCCGGATTCGGAAAAGCGTTCCGAGACCGCGCGCCTGATCGCCAATCTCGCGGCTGAGGCGGGCGCAAACGTCGCCAGCGTCGATGCGCCCGCACGCGATGCCGCGGCGATTGCTGGCATGATCAATGACAGCTGCGATCTGTTGATCCTGGTCGGTGGCACCGGCGCAGGCCGCAGCGACGAAACCGTTGCGGCGCTGGCGCAGCGCGGCGAGATTTTCGCGCATGGCATCGCCCTGAAGCCCGGCCGCGCCGCGGCTCTCGGTCTTGTGAATGAAGTTCCCGTCGTTGGGCTGCCCGGCCTTCCGGATCAGGCGCTCGCAGTGTGGTGGACGCTGGCGCTGCCCGCACTCGATCGTTTGAGCGGGCGAAAGCCGCGCGCGACCGTGACGTTGCCGCTGGCGCGCAAGATCGCATCGACGGTCGGGATGACGGAAATCGTTCTGCTGCAGCAGCAGGACCAATCGTGGATGCCGTTAGCGGTCGGCGACATGACGCTCGATCAACTTGGGCAAGCCGACGCATGGCTGGCTGTATCTGGGCCGAGCGAAGGTTATGCTACGGGGACGCCAGTTGCCGCCTATCGGCTGCGTGAGGACGCATGAACAATCTGCCGCCGCCTTCGAATCTGCGCCGCGACAGCGTCGAGCAGGATCAGTTCCTGAAGATTCTCTCGCGCGACGAGGCGATCGCGCGTTTCGAGGCCGCGCTGTTTCCGCGTGCGCTTACCCCCACGACTTGCGCGCTCGCCGATGCGCTCGGCCTCGCGCTTGCGGAAGACGTGTTTGCACCCGTCGATGTACCGCCGTTCGATCGCTCGAATGTCGATGGTTTTGCCGTGCGCTCCGCCGACCTCGTGTCGGCAGGCGAAGCCAGCGCGATCGAGCTCACGCTCAACGATGAGGTCATTGCCTGCGGTACTGCGCCGAAACTCGCGGTGAAGCCCGGTTCGGCGACCCCGATCGCAACCGGCGGCCCGTTGCCGCGCGGGGCGGATGCGGTGGTGATGGTCGAGCACACGCAGCCGTCTGGCAACGACGCGATCGAGGTGCGCCGCTCGGCGACGCCGGGACAATTCGTTTCGTTCGCCGGTTCGGATATCGCACGTGGCGAAGCGGTGCTGCGCGCCGGCACGCTGATCGGTGCGCGCGAGATCGGCATGCTTGCGGCCTGTGGCCTTGCATCCGTCGCTGTCGTCCGCAAGCCGCGCGTTGCGGTTCTCTCGACCGGCGATGAGCTGGTGCAGCCCGGCGAACCGCTGCGGCCCGCCGCGATCTTCGACACCAACGGCGCCATTGTCGCTGCGGCGGTCACCGAGAATGGTGGCGACGCAAAATTCCTCGGCGCGTTTCCCGATGACGAGGTGACGCTGGAAGCGGCGATGCGCGATGCGCTGCGCGGCTTCGACATGCTGATTCTCTCCGGCGGCACGTCGAAGGGGGCGGGTGACGTGTCGCACCGTATCGTCTCGAAGCTCGGCCCGCCCGGCATCATCGCCCATGGCGTGGCGCTGAAGCCCGGTAAGCCGTTGTGTCTTGCGGTGTGTGACGGCAAGCCGGTGGTGATCCTGCCGGGTTTCCCGACCTCGGCGATGTTCACCTTCCACGACATCGTCGCCCCGGTGCTGCGCAAGCTCGCCGGTCTGCCGCCGCGTGCCGAAGCGCAGGTCGAAGCGACGGCGCCGGTGCGCGTGCCGTCCGAACTCGGCCGCACCGAATTCGTGATGGTGTCGCTGGCGGAAGGCGACGACGGTCTTGTCGCGTATCCGACCGGCAAGGGTTCCGGCGCGATCACCTCGTTCGCGCAGGCCGATGGCTTTCTCTCGATCGATGCACTCGCCGATCACATGCCGGCGGGCACGCGCGCGGAGGTGAAGCTGTTCACGCCGCAACTGCGCGTGCCGGATCTCGTCATCGTCGGCAGTCACTGCACCGGGCTCGATCGTGTGCTCGGTCCGCTGGTGCGCGACGGTTTCTCCGTGCGTTCGATCGCGGTTGGCAGTCTCGGCGGCCTGACGGCGGCCAAGCGCGGCGAATGCGATCTCGCGCCGATCCATCTCTTCGACGACAAGACGCAAACCTACAATGTGCCGTTCCTCGCGCCCGGTCTCGAACTCGTTCGCGGCTGGCTGCGCATGCAGGGCTTTGTGTTCCGCAAGGGCGACACGCGTTTCGAGGGTAAGAGTGCGGAGAAGGCGGTGCGCGCCGCACTCGCCGATCCATCGTGCCTGATGGTGAGCCGCAATCAGGGCGCCGGCACGCGCATTCTCATCGATCGCCTTCTGAACGGCGTGCGGCCGGACGGCTATTCCAATCAGCCGAAATCGCACAATGCAGTTGCGGCCGCGGTCACTCAGGACCGCGCCGACTGGGGCGTGACGATTGCGCCGGTCGCGCGTGCGGCCGGTCTCGGCTTCATTCCGCTGACCGAGGAGCATTACGATTTCGCCGTGGTGAGCGCGCGGAAAGATCGTCCCGCCGTTCAAGCGCTGCTGCGGTCGCTTGCGTCGCAGGAAACACGTGACGCGCTGACGGAAGCGGGCTTCACGCCGGCCTGATCACGTATCGCCCTTCGCCAGCTCTTCCGCCGCGGCGATATCGTCCACGGTGTTCGCATTGAAGAACGGATCGATCGGCGTGTCCGGCCACTCGACGGTGGCGAGACGATAACGCGCGGTCCAGCGATCGATCTTGCGCATGTCCTCGACCACCAGCGCGTGGCGCAGTTCGTCGCGCAGGCTGACGTTCCACAACCCGATCACCGGATGCGTCTGGCCGCCGGAGGATGCGACGGCAAGCTGCGCATTCTCGGCGATGCGTGCAGCTTGCAATCGTTCGACCAGATCGCGCGGCAGGAACGGGCAGTCGGTCGCGGTGCTCAGCACCCATTCGATCCCGGGCTTGTTCGTTGCCGTCCACTCCAGCGCGGTGAGCACGCCGCCGAGCGGGCCGACGAATCCCTCGACCGTGTCGGCGACGACAGGCAATCCGAAAGTCGCAAAGCGCGCCGGATCGCCGTTGGCGTTGAGGATCATGTCGTCGCACTGCGGTTTCAGCCGTTCGATCACGCGATCGAGGATGGTGCGGCCGCCGATGGTGCGCATCGGTTTGTCGCCGCCGCCCATGCGCCGCGCGAGGCCGCCCGCGAGCAGCACGCCGAGCGTGGCCGGTTGATTAGTCGTCATCGCGGCCGCCCTTGCGCTTCGAGCGTGCGGATTCCTCTTCGACGTAGGCGAGGTTCTGATCGTAGACGATGCGGTTCTCGCCTGCGAGCGCGATGAAGCGCTTGCCGCGGGCGCGCCCGATCAACGTCAGGCCGATTTGCCGGGCGAGATCGACGCCCCATGCGGTGAAGCCGGAGCGCGAGACCAGAATCGGAATGCCCATGCGCACGGTCTTGATCACCATCTCCGAGGTGAGCCGGCCGGTGGTGTAGAGAATCTTGTCGGCCATCGGCACTTTGTTCTGCCAGGCCCAGCCCGCGATCTTGTCGACGGCGTTGTGACGGCCGACGTCTTCCATGTAGCAGATCGGCTGGCCCTGATGGCACAGCACGCAGCCGTGGATCGCGCCGGCTTCGAGATAGAGCGACGGCGCGGTGTTGATCGCGTGCGTCATCTCGTAAAGCCACGACGTGCGCAGTTCCGCTTGCGGCAGCTCGATGTCCTCGATCGCTTCCATCAGGTCGCCGAAGGCGGTGCCCTGTGCGCAGCCCGAGGTCAGCGTCCGCTTCTTCAGCTTCTCCTCGAAGTTGGTGCCGTGCTCGGTGCGCACCACCACGACCTCGAGATCGTCGTGATACTCGACCTCGGTGACGATATCGTCCGGTTTCAGCATGTTCTGATTCAAGAGATAGCCGAGCGCGAGATATTCCGGGTAATCGTTGATCGTCATCATGGTGACGATCTCCTGCGCATTGAGATAAAGCGTCAGTGCGCGCTCGACCGGAACGCTGGTCTCGACCTTCTCCCCGGTTTGATCGACGCCGATCACGCGCTGGGTCAGCCGCGGATCGCTCGGATCGGGCATCACAGGCGTGACCGGTTTGATCGCCTTGTTCATCGCATTACTCGATGACGATGCGCGGCGGCGGTCTGCTCGCGCCACCCGACTCGATTGCGGCCCAGAGCTGCTTCGCGACGCTCGTGTAAATCTGCGCGTGGTGACCGTCCGGTTCGGTTGCCACCACGGGGCGTCCGTCGTCCGACGTTGCGCGGATATTCATGTGCAGCGGGATTTCGCCGAGAAACGGCGTGCCGAGTTTTGTCGCCTCCGCGCGTGCGCCACCCTGGCCGAAGATCGAGGTCACCTTGTTGCAGTTTGGGCAGCAGAAGCCCGACATGTTCTCGATGATGCCGAGAATCGGGATGTTGACCTTCTGGAACATGCCGATCGCGCGCCGCGCATCGATCAGCGCGATGTCTTGTGGCGTCGAAACGATCACCGCGCCCGCGAGCGGCACCTGCTGCGCCATGGTGAGCTGCACGTCGCCGGTGCCCGGCGGCATGTCGACGACCATGACGTCGAGATCGCCCCACGCGACTTCGCGCAGCAACTGCGTCACCGCCTGGATCACCATCGCACCGCGCCAGATCATCGCGGTCTCTTCGGCGACGAGGAAGCCGATCGACATCACCTTCACGCCGTAGCGTTCCATCGGCTCGAGCAGGCGCGTGCCGGTCATGCGCGGCTTGCCGCGCAGGCCGAACAGCCGTGGTTGCGACGGACCGTAAACGTCGGCGTCGAGCATGCCGACCTTGAGGCCGAGCGACGCGAGGCCGACGGCGAGATTGCACGACGTGGTCGATTTGCCGACGCCGCCCTTGCCTGACGCGACCGCAATCACGTGCTTCACGCCGGGAATGCCGACCGCGCGAGGTGTCGGACGGGCTTGCGGGGTAGGCTGGGTCGCCACGCTGAGGGTCTCCTTGAACGCTGCCCTGTAGTTAGTGGCTTTTGGTCCGGATGGAAACCGGGCGTTCCGCTCTTTATCCCGGACGCGATGCGGCGTGTAACGCTGCGTCGCAGAGCCAGGATCGTTCCAGATTCGGAGGTTGGAATGGCCCCGGATCAAGTCCGGGGCAAGCGGAGCACGGCCGTCAGTGCGGCTCGCCCTTCTTGGCCTCGCGGGCGCGGAGATAGTCCTCGGTGGTCATCACCGGCGGGCGCGGCGGCGCCGAATGCGGATCGAAGCTCTCGTTGACGACCGCCTCGACACGGCAGTCGGCGCACATCTTCACCACGTCGATCCGGCGTGCATTGGCGCCGGTGAACATCCAGTGCTTCTCCTGGAGCTTTGCAACGACGCGCTCGATCGAGCTGCGCGTGCCGAACGGGGTGCCGCAGCTGATGCAGTGGAACGGTTCCTCTTCCTTGAGCACGCGTTCCGGCGCGCTCCAGGCAAGGAAGTCGAGCCGCGGCTCGCGGGTAATCGCCTTCTCCGGGCAGGTCTTTTCACAGAGGCCGCACTGCACGCAGACGCTCTCGGTAAAGCGCAGCATGGCGCGGTCGGGATTGTCGCCGAGCGCGCCGGTCGGGCACGCGGTGACGCAGGCGTGGCACAGCGTGCAGGCTTCGAGATCGAGCTTTACGCCGCCGAACGGCGCGTTCGGCGCCAGCGGAATCACGTCGACCGGCGTCGGCGCGGCGAGATGCAGTTCGCGAAACGTCGTCTCGAGCACGCCGCGTTTGCCGCCGCGCGGGATGAAGTTCGCCGGCGTTTGCGCCGACGTGCCCGCGGGCATTGCGTCTAGTGTCGCGCGCAGCTGATCGGGATCGTCGGTCTCGATCAGCTTCACCTGCGCTTCGCCGAAGCCGAGCGTGGTGACGATCGTGTTCGACATGGCGACGACGCTATGAAGTCCGGCGATGTCGTGTTTCGGCTGACCGCGGACCAAGAGCGCCGCGCCGGTTCCACCATAGGCGAACACTGCGGCGATGACCTCGGGTCCGAGTTGCGTCACTTCGTTGACGCGCAACGGCAGCGTCGTTGCCGGCAGGCCGTCGCCGAAGCGCGCCAGCGCATCGATCAGCGGTTCGCCGTGATCGCCGTCGTAAAACAGCACCGTGGCATTCTTGCCGCCGGCTTTGGCATAGGCGTGCAGCATCGTGCGCAACCGCCGCATCAATGCGTCGGCTGCCGGCAATGCGTAGGCGGCCGCGCCGGTCGGGCAGGCCGATGCGCAGGAGCCGCAACCGGCACAGATATGCGCATCGATCGCGACCGTATCGCCGTTCGGCGAAATCGCGCCGGTCGGACACAGATCGAGGCAGCGGGTGCAGCCGGTGATGTTCGAGCGCGAATGTGCGCAGAGCGTTGCGTCGAACGCGATGAAGCGCGGCTTGTCGAACGTGCCGGAGAGATTGCCGGCGGCGGTGATCGCGCGTTCGACCGCGGCCGGATCGCGCGGATCGGCGCGCACGTAGCCGGGCCGCAGGTCGTGCGCCGGAAACATCGGCATGCCGCCGCTGAGATCGAGAATGATGTCGCAGGTCGAGGTCGCGCCGTTGCGTGCCGTGCCGAACACGAGATGATCGCGCGACGACGGCGCCGGCAGCGCGTAGTCGTCGATCCCGAGTTCGAAGCTGCCGAGATAGCCGCGTGCATTACGCACGGTGCCCTTGAGCACCGGAAACTCCGTGACGCGCAGCGGCGTCGTGTCGCGCGGCTTGGTCAGTACCACCGTAATGTCGAGACGATCCGAGAGGCGCCGTCCGGCCTCGATGGCAACCTCGTCGCTGCCATAGATAAAGGCGACGCCTTCGCTCTCCAGCGTCACCAGCGGCACTGCCGGCATCTCTTCGGCGGCTGCGGCGATCAGTGCTGCGGCCTTTGGTCCCGCGGCAGCCGCGTCTTTCGACCATCCGCCGGTTTCGCGAATGTTGACGAAGGTGAGTGGCGGGATGCGTTTATCACCAAGGACGTCTTCGGCGACTTCGCGGAACAGCGGCTCCTGCTGCGTGCATGCGATCGTGATCGGCCCGCCGTCGGTCAGTACCGCGCGGAAGCGATCGAGCTCGGCGCCGCAAAGCTGATTGGCTTGCGAGATCTTTCCAGAGCACGCGCGTCCGATCGCCGTCGCATCGAGCGGCATCGTCTTCTCGCAGCTACAAATCAGCAGATGAGCGTTGTCGCCCATGTCGTCTTACCTCTTCGCGTGCCCGGCGCCACTGTTAACCTATCGCAGCGGTCCCGCCTGCTTGACCCCGATAGCATAGCCTGCCCAAATGCAAAGCATCTCTCTGTGATCGGCACGGACTCTTTTTGCTGCATGTGCGCGGAACGCTCTCGCCAACCTCTGACCGATGATGTCGCGGCTCTCTGAAAAAACGCAAGGACTGGACCTGCCGCCCGGTTACGATCTCGTCACCCTGCGCGAGCTTGGCGATGCGTTCACCCACGGCGTATCCATTGCCGCCGATGCGGGCGCGGGCACGCTGATCTGGACCCGGCGCTATGATCTTGTCGAGTTCGCGGTGGTGCTGGAGCCGGAGGAGCCGCTCAAGACGGCGCGCCGCGCGCTGTTCACCTGCATGAACGCGCTCGCGGATGCGATTGCCAGCCATTGCCCGCCCGAGCGGGAGGTAACGTTCGGCTTTCCGGATATGCTGTATTTCGATCGCGGATTGCTTGGCGGCGGACGCTTCGCCTGGCCGCAGGATTGCGCGGAGGATCAGGTTCCGGACTGGCTCGTGTTCGGCGCCATGCTGCGCGCGGCCGATCTGGTCCATATGGACTCGGGCGAAACACCGGACGGTGCGTCGCTGCTCACCGAAGGCTTCGAGATGGTCGAGACCGACGCCATTGTCGAGAGCTTCGCACGGCATCTCCTGACCGGCTTCGATCAGTGGCAGGAGTACGGTTTTGACCCGGTGGCACGGGCCTATCTTGAACGTGTGCCGACGGCGAAGGCGGGCGAATTGAAGAAGATAGATGGCAACGGCGATCTGCTGATCAAGCTGCCGGCGGAGCGCGGCCCGCCGCAGCGCACGCCGCTGATCGATGCGCTGGCGCGCACGGAGTGGTATGATGCCAGGCATCGCGGACCCAAATTCCGCTGAGACAGAGATGCTGAAATGGCGATACTGAAACTGCGATGCTGAAACTGCCACGCACCATCAGGCTCGATCCGTCGGACACGTTCGTGTTCGCGCGTGCCGCCGAACCTGGCGAGTGGGCCGTCTCGGGCGCGTTCGTATTTTGGGATCGCGACCCGGCCACGATGGAGACAAAGGAACGTACGGCGTTGCGCTCCGGCCTGCTCGGCATCGACAGCCTCGGCTGGTCGACGCTCGCCATTGTCACCGAGGCAACGGACGACGAGCGCCGGACCGCGGTGGAGCGGCTGGCGCAACAGCTTGTCGATCATTTCGGCGCGCCGGACCTCGCTGCCGCCCGCGCGGCGGCGGAAGAGGAGGTGGCGTTCGCCGCCTCGCTGTGCAATCACCCGCCGCAGACGCTGCTGGCGGTGCATCGTGCGGTCGAGGATGGCGAGGTGCGCGAGCGTTTCCGCACCCTGAAGCCGCGTCCCGCCGCGCCGGGCAGCGATCGCATCCATGCGCACGCGCGCGCGTTTACGTTTCACGACGTCGAGGGCGACGACGTGACCGAGGAGGTCGATCTCCGCGGATTCATTAAAACGGATCGGACATGAGAGAATTCTGGGTGGCCTCCGGCCACCATCTGACGGTGCGGGGCGATCACGGCGGGCTCATGGTCACGCCGGAGCTGATCATGGCCTATCTCGCGCGTCCCGAGCTGCTGCCGCCGGACGACGCTTGCGATGCCGAGCGTGCGCTGCATGCGAGCCTGATGGCCGATCCGCTGCGCACCGTGAAAGGCGCCGAGATCGCGGCGATCAAGGACGAAGACGCGCGCGAGAACTGGGTGCTGATGCTCGGTTTCCGCGACCGGCTGATCGCAGCGCCGTCGCTCGAGGCCGTCTATATGAGCCTGGCCCGCAACGGCGCGGGCGGCCTGCCGCCGATCTTCGTCTCGCAGCTCTGCCATCTGGTGATGCGCAATGCGCTCGAAGGCTGCGACGATCCTTACGTGCTGCGTGCGGCGGAACTGTTTTTCCGCGCGCAGAAGGCGACCGTTCACAACGATACGCTGTTGCTTGCGGACGCCGAGATCGTCGATGCGCGCCAGCAGGCCGAACACGGCCATGCACACGCATCGCCGCTGATCGCCATGCTGCAGCCGAGCGAATTCGCGGAAATGGACGTGATGGACGACGAAAACGCCTGGACCTACTGGTCGCGTTCCGACGCCCACACCATGGTGATGAACATCGGCGGCAACGCCAAGGCGCGCGAAGGGCTCTGCCGTGCGATCGAACGCTGGGTCGCGCATCTGCTCGGCGCCGGCGTCAAGGTTGAGCCGGTGGCGTCGATCGAAGATCGCGATTGGCGCTGGTTCGTGGGCCTTGACGGCGAGGGAACGCGAATCGGCAACGCGCTCTGGAAGGGCGAGGCGCTCGACGCCGACGATCCGGCCCGTATCGTGGCGCTGATGAAGCTGACCATCGAGGACCGGCAACTGGTGGACAAGCGCGTCGGCGACAAGCCAGTCTATCTCATTCTGGCCATGGGCTCGGACAAGGTGGTTCGCATGAAGCCCCAGAATCTGATTGCCGGGCTGCCGCTGACGCAAGCGGCGCAGATGGCGTAAGGCGGAGCGCTTATGGATCAGGCCAGCCGCGAGGTCGGGGTGGTTGTGAGCCGCAGGGCGATCGACAATCCGTGGATCGATCNNGATCGATCACATCTGGTCCCCGGTGATGATTCTTGCCGAAGCCCCCGCGACCGCCCCGTGGAGCAAGCTGCCGGACGACGGCAGCGGCGCAACGCTCTACTACGCCGGCGCCGCACTCATCGATCTGTTCAGCACCGATACGGCGAACTATCGCGACAACCTGATCATGGAGGAGCCGCGCATCTGGGTGGCGCTGCGCATTCAGTCGGCCGGCGAAGAACTTGAGGTGGTCAAGGTGACCGCCGATCCAACCGAAGGCGAAGCGTTGTTCTCGGCGGGTTCGGAAGTCATCGGCTCGGTGCCGATGCCGGCGGATATCGCGTCCTGGGTTGCGCAATTCGTCGATCAGTTCCACGTCGAGCAGACTTTCATCAAGCGCAAGCGTGACCGGTCCGGCGGCCGCCGCAGCGCGCGCGATGATGAAGGCGGAGGGCCCGGATGAGCGGCGAGGACAACTTTCTCGCACGCTGGTCGCAGCGGAAGCGCGAGGCGAAACGCGCCGAGTTGGAGCACGAGGCCGAGCCCGTAGCCGAGGACGTTGTCACTGACGCCGATTCGGTACCGCAGACTGGCGCGCCGCCGGTGGCGAAAGCCGAGGAGCCGTTCGATCTCGAAAGCTTGCCGAAGCTCGACGATCTGACCGCGACCACCGACATCCGGGCATTCCTGCAGAAGGGCGTACCGGAAGATCTGCGCAACGCCGCGCTTCGCAAGGTATGGGCGCTCGATCCGGCGATTCGCGATTACGTCAGTCCCGCGCTNNCGCGCTCGAATATGCTTACAACTGGAATGTCCCCGGCGGTGTGCCGGGAAATGGCGAACTCGCGCCCGGCACCGATGTCGCGCGGATGGTCGCGCAGGTATTCGGGTCGGAACTCGAGCGCTTCTCCACAGAGGATGTCGCGAATGTGATCGAGGACGTTGCACCGCAATCGTCCGGGCAGAGATTCGCCGAGAGCGCCGTGAGGCTTTCGCAGCCGTCGGATCGAATCGCAGAGAAGCCGCAAGAAGCCCCGCAAAACGGCGATGAAACGCCGGTCGAGGAATCTCGGCGCGCCGAGCCAGCCGGTGAGCAAGATTTGGACACGCCTGGTGCGTCGCAACAAAAACCGCGACGGCACGGGGGCGCAAGGCCGCAGTGGTAGACCAAAGTCTTGCATGCATAGGGAGAATCTATGTTAAAACTTCTCCAATCTAGAAGCCTTCTAGCCCGGAGGCTTCTGGAAGTGCCCATCGAAGAGGCACTGGGGGGAGAAACGGTTCCGTCATGCGTGACGCGGGTTTGGAGCAAGCGATCAAGGCTGCGGGTGGTGTCGCGTCGCTGG
>LWDM01000051.1 GCA_002083525.1 Proteobacteria bacterium SG_bin9
GCCGAGCACGGCGCCAACAACATCCGCGACTTCTTCCGCGTGCTGCTGCAGATGGCAGTGGTCATGACCTATGCCGGCGCGGTGCCGGTTGTGAAGGTCGGCCGCATCGCCGGTCAGTTCGCCAAGCCGCGCTCGTCGCCGGTCGAGAAGATCAACGGCGTCGAGCTGCCGAGCTATCGCGGCGACATTGTCAACGACATCGCGTTCACGTCCGAAGCGCGCGTGCCGGATCCGCAGCGCCAGCTGATGGCGTACCGCCAGTCGGCGGCAACGCTGAACCTGCTGCGCGCGTTTGCGACCGGCGGCTTCGCCAATCTCGCCAGCGTGCATCAGTGGATGCTCGGTTTCCTGAAGGATTCGCCGCAGTCGCGGCGTTACAAGGAATTGGCCGACCGCATCTCCGACGCGCTGAACTTCATGCGCGCCTGCGGCCTCGATCTCGAGAGCCATCCGGAGCTGCGTGCCACCGATTTCTACACCAGCCACGAAGCGCTGCTGCTCGGCTACGAGCAGGCGTTCACCCGCGTCGATTCGACGACGGGCGACTGGTACGCGACCTCGGGCCACATGATCTGGATCGGCGACCGCACGCGGCAGCTCGATCACGCGCATGTCGAGTACTTCCGCGGCATCAAGAATCCGATCGGCCTGAAGTGCGGCCCGTCGCTGAAGCCGGACGAACTGCTGAAGCTGATCGACGTGCTGAGCCCGGACAACGAGCCCGGACGGCTGACGCTGATCGCGCGCTTCGGCGCCGACAAGGCGCAGGATCATCTGCCGGCGCTGGTTCGCGCCGTGAAGCGGGAAGGGCGCAGCGTCGTGTGGTCGTGCGATCCGATGCACGGCAATACGATCACGGCGACCTCCGGCTACAAGACGCGGCCGTTCGATCGCATCGTCTCGGAGATCAAGACGTTCTTCGCGGTGCATGCGGCGGAAGGCACCCACGCGGGTGGCGTTCACCTGGAGATGACCGGCAAGGACGTCACCGAATGCATCGGCGGCGCCCGCGCGATCACCGACGAGGACCTGAACGACCGCTACCACACGGTCTGCGATCCGCGTCTGAACGCCGAGCAGTCGATCGACATCGCTTTCCTGATGGCCGAACTGCTGAAGCAGGAGCGCGCCGGCAAGGTGAAGCCGCTGCCGGCCGCGGCCGGAATGTAAGCTGCGTTGGATCGCCGGGGCATCATCGCGCGCATGATCTTGTCGAAACGAACGTTCTCGCGGATCATGCGCTGATGTTTCGCTTTTGGCGCGCCACGCTGAACAGCCGGAACGGGCTCGTGTTTGCAGCCCGTTCCGAACAGGCGTTCCGGGAAGAGATTGTGGCGCTGCTGCTGGCGCTGCCGCTCTCTTGGATCGTCGGCATCACCATGTGGCGGCGGGTCGAACTGGTGGCGGTGGTGCTCCTGGTCATGGTGGTCGAGCTGCTCAACACCGCGATCGAGAAGCTCGCCGACCGCTTGACCACCGAACACGACTTTCAGATCGGCAACGTCAAGGACTTGGGCTCGGCCGCGGTCGGCGTGGCGTTGCTGATTGCCGGCGCGTTCTGGATTTTTGCCATCGCCGAGCGCATGNNNGTCTTCTGTAGCGGGCCTAGTGGTCCGATTCTAACATTCGTACCCCATTTCGGCAGGCTCTCTTGCGAATGTTAGAATCGAAGGACCACTAGCAACTTTAGATTCCAGTGGAGCTTTGGATTTGACATTCGCTTGTCGAAGTTGCGGCTAAGCGCGGAGCGAATGTCAAATCCGCTCCACTGGTGATTGCGAAAGGCACCGGGCAGGGGATAAATTGACTCCATGACCGCACAGTTGTCCATCGCCCTCGCACAGCTCAATCCAACCGTCGGCGACGTCGCCGGCAACGCCGAGAAGGTGCGGCGCGCCCGGGCGCAGGCGAAGGCCGACGGCGCCGATCTCATCGTCTTCTCCGAACTGTTCATCGCCGGCTATCCGCCGGAGGATCTGGTGCTGAAGCCGGCGTTTCAAGCCGCGTGCCGCGCGGCCGTGGAAGACCTCGCGCGCGAGACATCGGACGGCGGGCCCGCCGTTCTGGTCGGCGTTCCGTGGGTGGAAGACGGCAAGCTCTATAACGGCTGCGCACTGCTCGATGACGGACGGATTGCTGCGCTCCGCTTCAAGGTCAATCTGCCGAACTACGGCGTGTTCGACGAGAAGCGCGTTTTCGCGCGCGGCCCCGTCTCCGGACCGCTAACCATTCGCGGCGTCCGCATCGGCCTGCCGATCTGCGAGGACATCTGGCTCGAAGAGTCCGGGGAATACGAGAACGTCGTCGAGTGTCTCGCCGAGACCGGCGCCGAAATCCTGATCGTGCCGAACGGCTCGCCGTACTGGCGCGACAAGGACGACGTGCGTCTGTCGGTGGCGGTGGCGCGTGTGACCGAAAGCGGCTTGCCGCTGATTTATCTCAATCAGGTCGGCGGCCAGGACGAACTCGTGTTCGACGGCACGTCGTTCGTGCTCAATGCCGACCGAACGCTCGCGGCGCAGCTGCCGGCATTCGAAGAGTGCATCACGACCCTGCGCTGGACCAAGGGCGCAGAGGGCTGGCGCTGCAAGGGCGACATTTCCCCGGTTGTCGACGGCGAGAAGGGCGACTACGCCGCCTGTGTGCTCGGCCTGCGTGACTACGTGCAGAAGAACGGCTTCCCCGGCGTGCTGCTCGGCGTGTCCGGCGGCATCGACTCGGCGCTGTGCGCGGCGATTGCGGTCGACGCACTCGGCGCGGATCGTGTGCGCGGCGTCATGCTGCCGTTCAAGTACACCGCGCAGGTGTCGCTCGACGACGCGGCGAAGCTCGCGAACGCACTCGGCTTCCGTTATGAGGTGCTGCCGATTGCCGATGCTGTGAACGGGTTCGAGACAATTCTCGCCGCGCCGTTCAAAGGCCTTCCGCGCGACATCACCGAAGAGAATTTGCAGGCGCGCACCCGCGGCACGCTGCTGATGGCGATCTCCAACAAGACCGGCGCAATGGTCGTGACGACCGGCAACAAGTCGGAAATGTCGGTCGGCTANNTACGCCACGCTCTACGGCGACATGAACGGCGGCTTCAATCCGGTGAAGGACCTCTACAAGACCGAGGTGTTCCGGCTGTCGACGCTGCGCAACTCGTGGAAGCCATCGTTCGCACTCGGACCGTCGGGCGTCGTCATCCCGCCGAACATCATCACGCGCCCGCCGACGGCGGAACTGCGCGAGAACCAGACCGACCAGGACTCGTTGCCGCCATACGATATTCTCGACGGCATCCTCGAGCGGCTGGTAGAACGCGAGCAGCCGCTCGCCTCGATCATCGACGAGGGCTTCGATCGCGACACCGTGGCGCGGATCGACCGGCTGCTGAACATCGCCGAATACAAGCGGCGGCAGGCTGCGCCCGGCGTGAAGGTGACGCGCAAGAACTTCGGCCGCGATCGCCGCTATCCGATCACCAACCGCTTCCGCGATCCTGCCAAGCCGTTGCCGAAGCCGGACGAGGCGCTGGTGACACGCGCGAGCCGCGGCGCGGTCGACGTGTTCGACTGAGCGCCGCTGCTATCGTCAGCGTCTAGTTCTGCTTTGCCGGAATAAATGTTGGGCCGACCGAGCGGATCGGGCGGTTTTCCGCTGGCGTGCCTGCCGCTGCGGTACCAGTCGCGGCGGGAGCAGGAGCAGCGGCCGGCTGCGCGTTCGCAGCCGCCGGAGCAGGCGCACCCTTCTTCTGTCCAGCCGCCGGTTGCTTGGCGCCCGCGGGCGGTTGCGACAAGCGCTTCGCCTGTTCTTCGGTGACGATGATGTCGCCTTGTTGCGCGGACGCGCGATCGTCGATGTTCTTCAGCGCATCTGACCAGGTCTGCCCTGCGGCCTTGCACTGGCACGATGGCGTGAATTCCTGCCGGAAGCGGAATGCATTCGGCGACGCTGAGTAGGGCTGCCCCGAGATCGACACGGCCTGATTGATATCTTCGCCGGGATTCCGATACGCGTAGAGATTGGCGTCGGTCGCCGGGCACAGCGCCTTGCACGAGCGCTCGTCGTCGGCGAAGCGGCTTTGCGAGGTTGCAAATGAAATCGGGAAATAGTAGCCGTCGCAGGCGCGCACGCAGACGGTGCGATAGGTGCCCGACGGCGCGCCGAACTCGCTGCTCGGCGCAGCAGGGGCCTGGTTGCCGCCGAACAGGTTGTCGAAGAAGCCGCCCTGGCGATTGGCGGACGCGTATTGCGGACCGCAGTTGTTTTGCCCGAGCGCGGCGAGCACAGACCGGCGCTGCTGATCGCGCTCGATGTTGCCGCCGCCGCGCAGCCGTTCGAGGCTGGTGTTGATCTGATCCAGATTGGCGCGCATCTGCTGGATCTGGTTGTTCACCGGGCCGCACTGCGCATTTTGGCCGCTGAACAGCGAGAAGAATCCCGAGCTGTCGCAGCCGAGCCGCTTCCCCTGAGCGGTGATCCGGTCGAGTTCGCTCTGCTGGCGCGTGGCCGCCTCTTCATAGCGCCGGACCTGCTCCGCTTTGCCGGGATCGCCGACGCCGCGATCGATCGCGGCAAGCTGGCCTTCCAGCCGCTGGCAGATCGGATTGGCATTGCCCGGCTGGCCGCCGGGTGAGGGCACGCCTTGCGCCAACGCGCTGCCCGCGGCCGCGACGAAAAACATGCTCGCCGCGAGCGAGCGCAGCGGCGACCGCCGATAAGAAGGCAGAAAGAGTGGCAAGTGAGCCCTGGTCCCGGTCAAAAAACGCGAATCGAGCACAAATACGCGGCAACTGCCGCGGCGGCTCATTTACTCGCTTCGGGGCGGAACGTCACGCCGTTTCAGGGCGGCAGTGTGGCAACCAAGCCCTGTTTTACAGGAACAATCAGCGTTGGCAGGTGATCGCGATAAATTCGCCACACCCGCCGCGCGGGCAGGTCTCGCGGGTTGAGGCCGGCAGCGCGCCGGTGACCTCTTCCGGGTCGACCTTGCGGTAGGCGGTGGCCTGCGAGAAGTCCCGCGACTTGCAGTAAGCGCGGGCGGCATGGGCGCCGCACTTCTCGCCATTGGCGAGGCACTGGTCGATGCCGTAGCCGTCCGACTGATTGGCGATAATGAAGATGCGGGTGTCGCCGTTCGCGGAACTTGGTACCACTGCGGCTGCGACGAAAGTGAAGCTCAAGGCAACGACGGCAAGGATCAGACGCATAAGGCACCGGCTGGCGGGAATTGACGCTCAACCGAATAGGTAAAAAACGTTAAGAAACATTAACCATGGGCATTTTCCGGCAAAGTGGATGCCGGTTTGCCGTCAGAAAATGCCCTTTAATTTTACCTTGCGCGTATTCTGATCGCAAAACCGGTACCCACTTTTGCGGAATACGCGCCGGATCGCCGGGGCGGATTAGGCGATTCCGGAATGAAAAAACACCCCAAAAGCCGCAATCACGCACCCTTGACTGCGCATGGGGTGTTCCGCATGGTGCGGCCCATGAACGGTTTTGTCTCCGCCATTTGCATTTGCCGCGAGATTATTAGCTAGCGATTCGCTGGCTGAGGCCGTCTTTTCTCACATCGAGAGCGACAGACGCCCGGCCACAGGGATGAAAAACCTATGGACTTGAGGCTCTACGATACGCTGACCCGGCAGAAGAAGCCGTTCACGCCGATCGATCCGAAGAACGTACGCATGTACGTCTGCGGGCCGACGGTCTACGACTTCGCGCATATCGGCAACGCGCGTCCGGTGATCGTGTTCGACGTGCTGTTTCGGCTGCTGCGCCATGTCTATGGCGAGAAGCACGTCACCTACGCGCGCAACATCACCGACGTCGACGACAAG
>LWDM01000052.1 GCA_002083525.1 Proteobacteria bacterium SG_bin9
CGCGGAACGCCGGACGCATCGTGCGTCCGCAGCCCTGCGTGCAAAGTGAGAAAGCACACAGGCATAGTCACCACGGATGCCGAACACTCGTCCGGCGTTCCGCACGCGGTGGGCTTCCGGCTTGCTGTGCATGACCCCCGGTGTCCATTGCTGGCACCACCGTAAGTCGAAGGCGCGGGCTGCCGCGCCAGGACCATGCACCTTGGGCCGTCCGCGCGCGGCGTGGTCGTCATCCCCGATCGATGCACGAGCAAAGCCCGCGCACGTCACGGCGATCGAACACCACACACGTCCACCGCATCCCGCCCCGCGCATCGTGACGATCGCGAACGCCCCTCATCGTGAGGCGAGACACGAGCATGATAAGCGAGGTTCGGGCACCCGGGGATAACTTGGCGCGTGATTTAATGTTGATGAATGGAGGAGTGCTCTTTCTAAACCTCTCCCCGTTTACGGGGAGAGGTCGCGAGCATCTTGATGCGAGCGGGTGAGGGGCATGCGCATCAGCCCCCTCACCCGGAGACTTCGCGAACGCTCGTCTCCGACCTCTCCCCGCAGGCGGGGAGAGGTGACAACACTCGTCATTGCCGGGCCTGACCCGGCAATCCAGTTTTCTTGAAGATGGATGCCCGGATCAAGTCCGGGCATGACGAGGAGAGTTATCAGGCCTTCGCCTTTTTCGCAGCCTTCTTCGCCGGCTTCTTCTTCGCAGCCGCCGCCTTCGCCTTCTCGGCGAGCTTCAGCGCCTCGGCCTCGGCTTCCTCACCGAGCCGGCGCATGGCGCGGGCGAAGCTGTCGGCGGTGTTGTCGGCCGACATCTGCAGACGCCGCGCGGCAGCCATGCCTTCGTCCATCGCGTGCTTGGCCATCGCCTTGAAGCGCGCCTTGCCGGCCGCATCCTTCACCTTGGCGGCGAGCGCGAGATAATGGTCGCGGCCTGCCTTCGCCGCCGCCATCAGGCTCTTGTGCTGCTGCTTCGCGAGCTGACGGATGACGGTGTCGAGGGAGGCGGTGGGCATGGGAGTTCTCGTCAAACTGCAAGAAGTTGCTGGAAGCTTCCCTTACAAGCGATGGATAGATTTTTCGAGTTTTACGAAGAGGATAACAGAAAAAGATTGAGAACAAACGAAGAACATTGTATGCTTGCTACACGCGCCCGAGAGCGAAAGCCGCGACAATCATGTTCGGCGAATCACTGAACAAGGTCAGTCATGAACGCGTCCCAAGATCTGTTGCAATTTGCTGGCTCGCGTAAGTTCAAGACGATACTCGCTGATCCGCCTTGGCAATTCACAAACAAGACTGGCAAGGTCGCGCCGGAGCACAAGCGGTTAGCTCGCTACGGCACGATGAAGCTGGATGAGATCAGTGCACTGCCAGTAGCCGACATCGCCGCGCCAACAGCCCACCTTTACCTCTGGTGCCCAAACGCGCTGCTGCCTGATGGTCTGGCGGTGATGAAAGCGTGGGGCTTCAACTACAAGTCCAATATTGTCTGGCACAAGATAAGAAAAGACGGCGGCTCGGACGGTCGCGGCGTCGGTTTCTATTTTCGTAACGTCACCGAACTTATTCTGTTCGGTGTGCGTGGGAAGAACGCGCGTACATTAGCCCCCGGTCGGCGTCAGGTGAATCTGCTCGCGACCCGTAAACGTGAACATTCGCGTAAACCTGACGAGCAGTATGAGATAATCGAAGCGTGCTCGCCCGGACCGTTCGTTGAACTTTTCGCGCGTGGTACGCGAAAGAATTGGTCAACATGGGGCAATCAAGCTGACGACAGTTATCGCCCTACGTGGAAGACCTACGCTAATCATTCGCAGGCTGAATTGCTGCCGGTTGATTAGGTGGGAATCTGTACCAAAATGCCAGCCAGCGAGCTCGGGATTTCGGATCTCGTTACTATTTCTTGGCTTGAATGATTTTTCCAAGCAAGAATGATTCCCAGCGATTGAGTATAGTCAGCAAGCCAAGTTTTTTCTTTTGGTGGCGATGTTTCCATAATCAACAGCAACGTTGGGCTTGAGGCGAATAGGTGCGTGTACACAAACTTATACTCAAGCAACTGACTGACAGCCTTTCTCAATTGGGCATGGAAGTTGGTGTCGTTGCAGCTCTTGATTTCGGCTAGAACGCTCCCTTTAGGACTGTCAAAATAGAGATCAATGTTTTGGTTGTATTTGGGGGCAAGTTTTTTACCGCGAGCCAAGTCAGCAAGTATTTTTTCGAGTAGAAAGTGCGAGGCATTTGCCCGTTCACGAGCAATAAGATCTATCTTTGCCGTTGTAGTCTTCTTGCCGGAAGCTGAGGGACCCGAGCGGTTCCAATCAAAGGATGTCGAAGCGCTGGCGGGAGACACCTCAAATTCTGCGTCCTCTAGGGGGGCGGAGTCTGAAGTAAGCAGAGGAGATGACATGGTCGCGCTTGAGCCATTCCAGTTAAGCAATCCAAGCCATCCTCTATCTTCCAGAAACTTAATAGGGTTGGCTAAGAGCTCAGCGCGAATAATCGGATCATCCTCATGCTGAGCAGCGGCTAGAGCTGCTTGTTCGAACCAGCCGTCTTCAAGTTCGAGATGAACCGCGGGCGCAGTCGGATCAAATATTTTCGTTTCGACGAGAAAATATTCAAAGTTGGATCGAGCCTTCGTCGCAGTTCCGGACTGAAGCATTTCTTCAAAGAAATCAGAATTCGCCTTGTTGACGAGTTGGTCAATCCGCCACCGACCAGATTGATCAGCGATACGTTCGCAAACAAATCGCCTGATACGGTCGTCGCGATATGCCCAAAGAAAGTACATGACTTTCCGTACAAGCGGCGCTTCTAAGCCGTGAGCCTGCGCTAGCGAGAGAAAATGGTCATAGGCAATCGAGCCACCATTGTTAACTCGCAGAAAGCGAATCTTGGCGAGACCTGGTGCATCTTTATGCGTGTTTGCTCGCGCATACGTAAGCAATTCGCGGTAAGCCATTCCCGGTTTGATCGATTGGATCGTCGCATCAATCTTACTTAGTGGCGGCTCCTTAGTAAGTGAACCGTACTCTTTTCCGGACATGTCGCCCCCGAATAAACTCTCTTACTCTCGTCCAAGCTAACGCTTCTTCCAATTCCCTCTGCGTCCCGGCGATCCGCCGGTGGAGCGGCCCGGAAACTCTGGGCCGGACTCGCGCGAGTTGGTCGGCTGGAAGATCTTGCTGCCGCCGACGTCATCGGGTTTGCGCGGCAGGTTGCCGTCCGGCCGGAAAGGCATCGACTCCGGGCCGTGCATCTCGTCGAGGTGCGGCTTGTGCGGGCGCGATGAGGCGACGCCGAGCGGGCCGCTCTTGCTCTTCGATGCGAACTTGCCGCGCGCCTTGCCCTGCGCCGCCTTGTCGAGACGCGCGGGGAGGTTCGCCGCGTCGCCGTACTTCTTCGTGCCCGCATAGGCGCCGGCCTTCGCCGCCACGCCGCGCTGCTTGATGGTCGGATCGTCCACCACCGCCAGCTCGGTCGCGCGCAGGCGTTTGACCTCGTCGCGCAGCCGCGCGGCTTCCTCGAAGTTCAGGTCGGCGGCGGCCTCGCGCATGCGCGTTTCCAGATCCGCCAGCACGGCCTCGAAGTTGTGGCCGATGGCGATGGCGTCGTCGGCCATGCCGCCGTCGCCGATCTCGACCAGCACGTGGTCGCGCTCGTAGACGCTGTTGAGAATGTCGCCGATCGATTTCTTCACGCTCTCCGGCGTGATGCCGTGCTCGGTGTTGTACGCCACCTGCTTCTCGCGGCGGCGGTCAGTCTCGGCGATCGCGCGCTCCATCGAGCCGGTCATCTGGTCGGCATAGAGGATCACCTTGCCGTCGACGTTGCGCGCGGCGCGGCCGATGGTCTGGATCAGCGACGTCTCGCTGCGCAGAAAACCTTCCTTGTCGGCGTCGAGGATCGCGACGAGCGCGCACTCGGGAATGTCGAGGCCCTCGCGCAAGAGGTTGATGCCGACCAGCGCGTCGAACGCGCCGAGGCGCAGATCGCGGATGATCTCGATGCGCTCGATGGTGTCGATGTCCGAGTGCATGTAGCGCACGCGGATGCCCTGCTCGTGCAGATATTCGGTGAGGTCCTCGGCCATGCGCTTGGTCAGCACGGTGACGAGCGAGCGATAGCCGGCGTTGGCGGTGGCGCGTACCTCGCCGACGAGATCGTCGACCTGCGTGCGCGCGGGGCGGATGTGCACCGGCGGATCGATGAGGCCGGTGGGGCGGATGACCTGCTCGACGAACACGCCGCCGCTTTCGTTCAGCTCCCAGCCGCCGGGCGTCGCCGAGACCGCGACCGACTGCGGGCGCATCATGTCCCACTCCTCGAAGCGGAGCGGGCGGTTGTCCATGCACGAGGGCAGGCGGAAGCCGTATTCGGCGAGCGTGGCCTTGCGGCGGAAGTCGCCGCGGAACATGCCGCCAATTTGAGGGACGGTGACGTGGCTTTCGTCGGCGAAGACGAGCGCGTTGTCGGGCACGTATTCGAACAGCGTCGGCGGCGGCTCGCCCGGCTTGCGGCCGGTGAGGTAGCGCGAATAGTTCTCGATGCCGGCGCAACTGCCGGTCGCCTCCATCATCTCGATGTCGAAGGTGGTGCGCTGTTCGAGGCGCTGCGCTTCGAGCAGGCGGCCCTGCGCGTTGAGCTGATCGAGCCGGCCTTTGAGTTCGTGCTTGATCGACTTGATCGCCTGAATCAGCGTCGGGCGCGGCGTCACGTAATGCGAGTTGGCGTAGATCTTGATGAACTCGAGCTCGTCCTGCTTGTGGCCGGTGAGCGGATCGAACTCCTCGATGTTCTCTACCGTGTCGCCGAACAGGTTCACGCGCCAGGCGCGGTCCTCGTAGTGCGCGGGGAAGATGTCGATGACATCGCCGCGGACGCGGAAGGTGCCGCGGGTGAAGTCGGCCTGCGTGCGCTTGTACTGCAGCGCGACCAGATCGGCGATCAGCTGGCGCTGGTCGATGCGCTCGTTCTTCTTCAGCGCGAAGGTCATCGCGGTGTAGGTCTCGACCGAGCCGATACCGTAGATGCACGATACGGACGCCACGATGATGACGTCGTCGCGTTCGAGCAGCGCGCGCGTCGCCGAGTGGCGCATGCGGTCGATCTGCTCGTTGATCGAGGAATCCTTCTCGATGTAGGTGTCCGTGCGCGGAACGTAGGCTTCCGGCTGGTAGTAGTCGTAATACGAGACGAAGTACTCGACCGCGTTGTCGGGAAAGAAGTTCTTGAACTCGCCGTAGAGCTGCGCGGCCAGCGTCTTGTTCGGCGCGAGGATGATCGCCGGGCGCTGCGTGGCCTCGATCACCTGCGCCATGGTGTAGGTCTTGCCGGAGCCGGTGACGCCGAGCAGCACCTGCGTGCGGTCGCCGCGCGACACGCCTTCGACCAACTCCTTGATCGCGACCGGCTGGTCGCCCTTCGGGCTGTACTCGGACTTGATCTCGAAGCGCACGCCGCCTTCGGATTTCTCCGGGCGCGGCGGGCGATGCGGCGTCCAGACTTTGAGCGAGCCGTCATCCTTGCGGAATTCCGGACGGCCGTCGCGGATCAGCGCTTCCAGCGACTCCGCGGTCGCCTTGACGCCGAGCGACTCCATCTTGTTGCGCGCGGGACGGAAGCTGTCGTCGTCCTCGACATCGTAGCCGAGCTGCTTGGCCAGTTCCGGATCGAGCGTCGGGATGGTGGCGCTGGTGCCGTAGTTGGCTTGCGGGGCTTCGTCGAAACCTTGCGAGGCGCGTGCGCCGGGCGGCTGCGGATTTGGCCGCAGCGGTTGCGGGTACGGATCGGTGGTGCCGACCGGCATATCCTTGGTCGTGGACTTGCGGGCGCGATGCGCGGCGGCTTCGCCGCCGGCGCGGCGATCCCAGGAGTTATCCGGCGGCGGCTGCAATCCGGTGCCCGAGCCGATGCCGGCCTCGCCCTTGGCAATGGCGGGATTCAGAAGCTCGGCAAGCGCCGGCGCGATCGGCTGCACGTCGGGGCGATGTGCTTTCGATTTCGGTGTTTTTGTCGACGGTTTTTTGGGGGTGCCGGGGGATTTCGCCATGCCCGGAATATGGAGCGCCGGCAGGGCCAAATAAAGGGCGCAGGCGCCGGAGTTGCTGCCATCCACTGGCAGGAACATAATCGATGCCGGTCCGTGCGGCGGGGAACGATCGCGCGGCAGAAACAAGGCCGGGGAGGGTGTCATGGGGACGGTGCGGAACGCGATGGTCGCGGGCGCGATCGCAGGCAGCGCATTGCTGATCACGCAGGCGGCGCTGAGCCAGTCGCGCGAGGCGGAGCCGGCGACGCGCTCGGCCAACGAGGCGTTCGCAACGGGCCTGCCGTTCTCCGACACCGCCGATGTCGAGGAGGCGAAGCGCGGCTTCATCGGGACAATTCCGGATGCGCTGATCACCGGCGCTAACGGCCAGGTGGTGTGGAATCTGAAGCCGTACGAATTCCTGCAGAAGGCGAAGCCCCCGCTGACGGTCAATCCGAGCCTGTGGCGGCAGGCGCAGCTCAACGCGATCCACGGGCTCTTCAAGGTCACCGAGCGCGTCTATCAGGTGCGCGGCTTCGACATCGCCAATCTGACGATCATCGAGGGCGACACGGGCCTCATCCTGATCGATCCGCTGCTCTCGACCGAAACCGCGAAGGCGGCGCTCGATCTCTATCTCAAGCATCGCCCGGCCAAGCCGGTCGCGGCGGTGATCTACACCCACAGCCACGCCGACCACTTCGGCGGCGCCAAGGGCGTCATCACCGAGGCCGACGCGGCATCGGGCAAGGTGAAGGTGATCGCGCCGGACGGCTTCATGGAGCATGCGGTCGCCGAGAACGTCATCGCGGGTAACGCGATGGGCCGCCGCGCGCAGTATCAGTTCGGCTCGGCACTCGATGTCGGCGAGAGCGCGCAGATCGACACAGGTCTGGGCAAGGCGCTGTCGAAGGGCACGATCACGCTCATTCCGCCGAACGACGTGATCAAGGAATCCTATGACCGGCGCACCGTCGACGGCGTCGAGATCGACTTCCATCTGGTGCCGGGCTCGGAAGCGCCGTCCGAGATGATCATGTACTTCCCGCAGTTCAGGGTGCTGAACATGGCGGAAGACACCAGCCATACCATGCACAACCTCTACACCATTCGCGGCGCCGAAATCCGCGACGGACGCAAGTGGTCGAAGTACATCAGCGCGGCGCTGCAGCGCTACGGCGCGGGCACGGACGTGCTGATCGCGCAGCACCACTGGCCGACCTTCGGCAACGACCGTGTCGTGAGCTTCCTGAAAAAGCAGCGCGACCTCTACAAGTTCATCCACGACCAGTCGGTGCGGCTGCTCAACCACGGCTATACGCCGGCGGAAATCGCCGAACGCCTGAAGCTGCCGGCAACGCTTGCGAACGAGTGGGCGACGCGCGGCTACTACGGCACGCTGAGCCACAACGCCAAGGCGGTCTACCAGTTCTATCTCGGCTGGTACGACGCGAACCCGGCGAACCTCAATCCGCTGCCGCCGTCCGAGATGGCGAAGAAGCAGGTGGAGTACATGGGCGGAGCCGACGCGGTATTGAAACGCGCGCGCGAGGACTTCAAGGCCGGGCAGTATCGCTGGGTCGCGAGCGTGGCGAGCCAGCTTGTCTACGCTGATCCGGACAACAAGGACGCGCGTGCGCTCGCGGCCGATGCGCTCGAACAGCTCGGCTACCAGAGCGAGGCCGCGACCTGGCGCAATGCTTATCTGCTTGGCGCCAAGGAATTGCGCAGCGGCAATCCGAAAGCGCCGCCGTCATCGGCGAGCGCCGAGTTGTTAAAGGGCGTCACCATCGATATGGCATTCGACGTGATGGCCGTGCGGCTCAATGCGACGAAAGCCGAGGGTAAAGCGATCTCCGTGAACTGGACCTTCACCGATTCCAACCAGACGTTCGTGATGAACCTGGAGAACTCGGCGTTGACGCATACCGCGGGCAAGCTCTCCGACAACGCCGACGTCAGCATCAAGCTGACGCGGGCGACGTTCGATGCGATCTCGCTGAAGCAGCGGACCTTCGTCGGCGCGATCGCGACCGGCGACGTGTCGGTGTGGGGCAATCCGTTGAAGCTGCGCGAACTGTTCGGCCTGCTCGACGACTTCACGCCGGACTTCCCGATCATCGAACCGAAGCGGGTGCAGGTGGAGTAGAAGCTACCGCCCCAGCGTCCACAGCGCATGCGCCGCGGCGGCGTGGATGACCGCGCCGAGCGCGAAGATGACGGTGACGATCTGCGACGGCCGGTTGCTCATCGAGAACTGGAACGGCTGCACGGCGACGCGCACGGCGAGGAACAGTGCCCCGGCGGCGGGTAACGTCCACGTCGTCTTGTCCGGATGCAGTGCGCCCCACGACAGGGCGATGCCATACATGATAACGCCGAAGGTCAGCATGATGTTCAGCGTCTGCGTGACGCCGGTGTTGATGCGGCCGGAGTTCGCCAAGGTCGATGGCCAGCGGAACAGATGCCAGAACATCAGGTGGAAAACGGCGAGTGCGAAAACGTAAGTCGCGGCTGCGAACATCAGGGACGACGTCATTTGAACTCTCCTTACGCGGTGGTTATCGTGAAGTTTTCCTGTTGGCTCTCACCTTCGGCTGCGTGATCACCAGTGCGTGGCAGGCGAGCGCGATCAGCTCGTCCTCGCTGCGCTGGGGTGACGCCGAGGTGAGCTGCCGGCCGCTGACCCAGGCGCGGCAGATCATGTTGACGGGCCCGGCAACCGCCGCGACGAAGATGCCGATCGGTACATCGCGCAGATGGCCCTGTGCCGTCAGCGGCGCGCGCCAGCGTTCGATCGCAGCTCCAAACGCCTTGTTGTGGGTGTTAAGCCGGTCGGTCGCTTTGGCGAACCAGGCCGCGCGCGCGTCGTCGAGCATGAAGCGTGCCTTGTCGGGATTGTTGGTGACCCATCGGATGTGGCCGCGGATCATCGCGGCGATGCCGTCCGCCGCGGTCTCGCATCGCGCCAGCGCCTTGATGATCGCCGCCTGATAGTCGGCGACGCAGGTCACCAGCAGGTCGGCGGCGAGGTCGTCCTTGGCCGCGAACAAATGGAAGAAGCTGCCGTTCGAGACGCCGGCGCGCTTGCGCAACGTCTCGACATTGACGGCGTCATAGCCGTTTTCGGCGAACAGTTCGGTGGCGGCCTCGAGCAGCCGCTCGCGCGGGGTGGCGTCATCCATGATTAGAGTGTTACTCTAGATTCATGCTCTAGTGCAAGCACCAAAATGAGCGTCTCGGCTGGCGACGAGGTTGCGGGGGTGAGGCGGAAGGCGAGGGCTCAGAGCACCTTCGCGGTGTTGCCCTTGAACAGGATGGGTCCGGTCGGGCGGCCGGTCGGCGAGCCGCCTTCCGGTTCAAGCGTGATCTCGAACAACTGACCGGCGACGGTTTCCGGCAGTTCGTCGATATCGAGCGTGAGCACGCGCGACTGGCTGGTCAGTCCGATCGGCTTCGGTCCGGCGGTGCGGTCCCACAAAGTCCAGACCTGGAGCGCGCGGCCGGGCGGCACATCGATCGCCTTCAGCGGGATCAGTTCGGCGCGGCCGTTGGCGAAGGCGTTGACCACGGCGCCGACCTCGCGCGTCTGGTCGCTGACCAGCACGGCAACGAAGGCCGGCTTGCGCTGCGCCAGCGCGATGAGATCGCGGCGCAGATGCTTCGACGTCGAGATCGAGCCGATGGCGAGAAAGGCGAAGATCACGGCCGCAGCGGTGCCGACGAGGCCGGTGACGCGCCAGAAGCGCAGATTGTGCCAGAGCGTCGCGCCGCGCATGGCGCCGCGCATGCCGGCGGGCACCGCCGCCGAGCGGTCGGACTTGGTGGACTGCGCGATGCGCTGCCACAGCTGCGCCGTCGGCGTGGTGGGATCGGCGCTCATGTCGAAGTCGGCGAGGCGCTTGCGCCAGGCGTTGACCGCGTTCTGGAATGCCGCGTCGTTCTCGAGCCGCGCTTCGGCAGCCGCCTCCGCCGACGGGTCGAGCAGACCCATCACATAGTCGGCGGCGAGCATGTCGAGCTCCTGGCCTTCGGGCGTATCGGTCATCGCATGCACTCCTGCAGCGACATCAGGCTTCGCCGGACCCAGCTTTTCACGGTGCCGAGCGGCACCTTCAATCGCCCGGCAAGTTCGCCGTGGCTCATGCCATAGACGTAGGCCAGCACCACCACGTCGCGGCGCGGGCGCTCGATCTGCTCGAGGCATTTGCGCAGCGCGCTGGTCTCCGGCAGGCCGGCCAGCGCCACCTCCGGCGCGATTTCGCTCGCGTTCTCGTCGGCCGGATCGTAGCGATGCTCGTTGCGGTGAATGCTGAGTGCGCGGTTGCGCACCACGGCATAGAGCCAGCCGAGCGCGGAGCCGCGCGCCGGGTTGAAGCTGCGCGCGCCGTGCCAGATGCGCACGAAGGCGTCATGCACCGCTTCCTCGGCCAGGTCGTGGCGTAGCAGAATCCGCCGCGCGACCCCGATCATGCGCGGAGCCTCGCTATCGTAGATCATCTGCAGTGCCCTGCGGTCGCCGGCGGCACAACGCACCAGCGCTGCTGACATCTGCGCTTCCCGCTCGATATTCAGCAATGCGGCGCCCGTCCTGTCGTCCAAACCGCTGTCCCGGATCATGCTCATGGCTTTGCATGACCCTTATACTGCCCTGTGCGACGTTTGGATGCACCGCCATGAAATTTTTTCGGGCTCCTGCATCCGTTTGCGCTGCCGCGAGGGTACCGCCCCTGACGATCCAAAGAGGATCGGTCGTAAACAGGGGACTTCCTTCATGAAAATGCGCACCATCCTTGCCGCTTCGGCGGCGCTGCTGATGACCTCGGCCGCGGCCTACTCCGCCGAAGTCGCCGCGCTGATCGGCAACGACACCATCGCGACCGTCGATACCGCCGCCAAGAAGGCGACCGGTTCCGTCAAGGTCAGCGGCATCTCCGGCGCGCTGGTCGGCATCGACGTGCGCCCGGCCGACGGCCTGCTCTATGGCCTCGTCGAGGACGGCACGGTCGTGACCATCGCCAAGGACGGCAAGGCGACGGTGAAATCCAAGCTCGAAACCATGCTGGCCAAGGGCGTCACCGCAACCGTCGACTTCAACCCGGTGGCCGATCGCCTGCGCGTGATGGGTTCGGACGGCATGAGCCTGCGCGCCAACGTCGACGACGGCAAGGTGACCAAGGACGGCGATCACAAGTTCGCCGACACCGACGCCAACAAGGGCGGCAAGCCGAACGTGGTGGCCGGCGCCTACACCAACTCGGTGAAGGGCACCAAGGAAACCGCGCTGTTCAACATCGACAGCAAGGCCGGCCTCGTGAAGCAGGCGCCGCCGAACGACGGCATTCTCACCACCATCGGCGCGCTCGGCATCAAGGCCGACGCGGTTGCCTTCGACATCTCGACCGATGCGAGCGGCAAGAACGACGCGTGGATCATGGCCGGCGACACGCTCTACAGCATCGACCTCGCCACCGGCAAGGCGACGGAAGCTGCGAAGATCGCGGGTGTCAGCGGCACGGTGAAGGACATCGCGGTTTTGCCGGGCAAGTAAGTCTCTCCAGGGACGCCAGGCAGACGGACGGCGGTGCTGCGTGCCGATGCGCGGCGCCGCCGTTTCGCCTGCGAATGGGTCCGGTGGTGTGCGTTAGCGCTCGGCTTTGCCGGCGAGGTACGGCTTGATCATGCCGACGATCTTGCCGGCGTCGGTGCCGGGCGGGAAGAAGCCGAGATACTTTCCGTCCCGGCCCATCAGATAGATGAACGCCGAATGATCGACGGTGTAGTCGTCCGCGGTCGGTCCGGTAACGACGCGTTTGAAATAGACGCGATAGGCGTCAGCGGCTTTTGTCACGTCGTCGATGCTGCCGGTGAGCCCGAGCAAGCGCGGATGAAACAGCGGCACATACTGCGCGAGATGCCCGGTGGTGTCGCGCTGCGGATCCAGCGTCACGAACAGCGGCTGCACGTCGGCCGCCTGTTCGCCGAGTTCTTTCATCGCGAGGCCGATGGCCTGCAGGTCGGTCGGGCAAATGTCGGGGCAATACGTGAAGCCGAAATAGACCAGCATCAGCTTGCCGCGAAAGTCCGCATCGGTTCGTGCACGCCCGGTCTGGTCGGTGAGCGTGAACGCACCGCCGATGGGTTCGCGATTCCACATCACCGCGTCCATCAGCTCGGCGGCGGAGCGGGTCGAGCCTTGCGCGGAGGCGGGCGTCGCCGATGCAACGCTAACCGTCAGCGCGGCAGCGAAGGCCGCGCCGATGATGTGCGATATCGAACGGCCGTGCACGCTTACGCGCTGAACAGAAGGCGGCTGCCGGTCGAGACGTTGATCACGTTGTCCGGCATCTGCGCGCGCGCTTCGAGCAGGAAGTTCAAACCGCTGCAATGCATCGGGATGACGACGTCCGGCTGCAGTGCCTTGATCTCGCCGACGATCTGCTTGAGGTAGTCGGCCGGCGCCGGGCCGAGGTGGAAGCCGCCGACGACCGCGTGTACCTTCTGCACGCCGGAGATTTCCTGCGCCTGCCGCACCGAATTGACGATGCCGACATGGCCGCAGGAACTGATGACGACGAGGCCCTTGCCGCGGATGTTGAAGCAGGTCGCGTGTTCGTGGACGTGCTCGTCCGGCACGAAATTGCCCTGCAGCTCGGCGGCGGTGTAGTGGCCGTAGTCGCAGCCCGCGCTCTCGGGCTTATAGTCGACGAAGGTGTTGGGCAGGATCTTCTCGACGCTGCGGCGTTTGATCTTGCCGGTGGTGAAGGCGTGGCCTTCGATCACGGTCGGCGTTTCGCAGAGGATGGTCTGCACCTTCTGGGCTGCGATCTGCTTGCGGTCGAGCACGCCGCCTTCGCCGAACTGGCCGGTGGAAGCGCGGGTGACGCGATGGCAGAAGTTGTCCTCGCCGCCGGCGTAGAGCTTGATGTCGGGTGGCAGTACGCTGCGGTATTTCTCGAGGAAACCGATCAGGCCGCCGAAGTGGTCGATGTGGCCGTGGCTGACGATCAGCGCGCTCAGCTTCGCCGGATCGACCTTGAGCAGGCCGATGTTGTTGATGATCGCGGGCGAGGTGTAACCAAAATCGAGCAGGATGCTGCGCTGGTCCTGCTCGCGCTGCGATTCCAGAAACAGCGACAGGCCCCATTCGTTGTGCAGGACGTTGCGGGCGTCGGCGCTGCGGCCACCGCCGGGACCTTCGTGCACCACGCCGTTCACCGTGCTGCCGCGCAGGAACTGGTCGTGCTGCTGATCGACCAGCACGCGGATCGAGAGCTTGTCGATGGTCGGCACCTGGATCGGCGCGGCGTCGGCAATGCCGATGCAAGAGAAGCCGCCGCCGGCCGCGGCCAGCCCCATCGCAGTCGAAAGCTTCAGAAAATCGCGGCGGGCGAGTTCGCTTGTCATGGGTGACCTCGGTTGCTGTCGTTGTTCAGGATTGGTCAGCACTGTAGCGCCTGAACGCAGCAGACGCCGTTCTTTGTTCAGCCGCAAGCAGTAGAGTCGTTCCACGGACCATTCGGTGCGCGGGCGAGAACATTTTTTGAGAGATGCCGACGCGAAACGGCGCGTCAGAGCGCGTCGGTGCGGCGCAGCATCCAGTAGGTGAACGCACCCGCCGCGATGACGGCGACGGCCGCGTACCAGGTCCCGCCGTCGCCGGTCTGGAACGGCATGTCCTTGGTGTTCATGCCGAAGAAGCCGGTGACGAGCGTTGCCGGCAACAGGCATGCCGACAGCACGGACAAGGTGTACAGGCGGCGGTTGGTGATGGCCGCCGTGCGGCCGGTGATTTCGTCCTGCAGCAGCCGCGCGCGCTCGTAAAGGGCGCTGAGCTCGTAGTCGATGGCGTCGAATTTCTGCGCCAGCGAGCGCAGCACGACGGCGGAGGGTTTGGCCTGAACGTCCGCACGGGTTTCGAGGCGGTGGAACAGCGAGCGAATCTGCGAGAGCTGCCGGCGCGTTGCGATCGAGCGCAGCCGCACCTTGCCGAGCGACATGCGCTGGTCGTCGACCTGCACCTCGTCGTGCAGCACCTGGTTCTCGATCTTGTCGAGCTGGTCGCCGAGGGTGGCGCAGAACCGCTCGATCACGTCGGCGAAGTGATCGACGAAGCCTTCGATGAACGACAACGAGGTCGGAAACATGCGTCCGGCATCGATGGCGCGGCGGGTCTTCTCGATCGAGTGCAGCGGGCGGCGGCGGGCACTGATGAACAGCCGGTCCGTCGAGACGAAATGCAGCCGCACCAGGTCGTCGGCGTCTTCGTCCGCGAACTCCTGATGCAGGTCGGGCAGCACGCCGACGATTTCGTTGCCGTAGAAGTCGAGCCGGATGTGTTCGTCGGTGTCGAGCAGAATCTCGCGGGCGGCTTCCGAGATGAGGGACGTCCGTGACAGCCAGTCACGGCAGCGCTGATCGGCAAGACCGAAATGCAGCCAGACCCAGCCGTCCGGGTTGGTCAATTCCTGGTCGAGCGATGCGGGGTCGAGCTTGCGGCCGCTGCCGTCGTTGGCGAAGCGATAAGCCGAAATCAGCCCGACTGCAGGGGAGAGCTGAGCATCCATGAGCAATACTGCCAGCCGGAGAACGCGGACGTATATCACCTGTCATGTGACAGTTGAAAGTATGCCCCTCAGTTTGTGTTGCAAGCCCCGTCTACCGATCGCAGCCGTCCATCACAATTCCGCGCGCGAGGGCAGGCTGCGGGTTCGGGCGATTGACTTGCGTGAAGGGCGCGCGCAACATTCATGCAGTCGCATCCAATCGATGCCCCTCAGAACAATCAAGCCCAAGGACAGACGAGATGATCGACGTGCATTACTGGCCGACGCCGAACGGCCACAAGATCACGATGTTTCTGGAAGAGACGGGGACGCCCTACACGATCGTGCCGGTGAACATCGGCAAGGGCGACCAGTTCAAGCCGGACTTCCTCAAGATCGCCCCGAACAACCGCATGCCGGCGATCGTCGATCACAAACCGAAGGACGGCGGCGCGCCGGTGGAGATTTTCGAGTCCGGTGCGATCCTGCTGTATCTCGCCGAGAAGACCGGCCAGTTCATGCCGTCCGACATCCGCAAGCGCTACGATGTCATCCAGTGGGTGATGTGGCAGATGGGCGGCCTGGGCCCAATGGCCGGGCAGAACCATCACTTCAATGTCTACGCGCCGGAAAAGCTGCCGTATGCGATCGATCGCTATGTCAAGGAAACCAACCGGCTGTACGGCGTGCTCAACAAGCGCCTCGCCGACCGCGAATTCCTCGCCGGCGATTACTCGATCGCCGACATGATGAGCTATCCGTGGGTCGTACCGTGGAAGCGCCAGAGCCAGAACATCGACGACTTCCCGCATCTGCGCCGCTGGTTCAACGCCATCCGCGAGCGGCCCGCGACCGTGCGCGCGTACGAGCTGACGGAGAAGGTCAATCCGAACGCCGCGGTCGGCATCCAGACCGACGAGGCGCGAAAAATTCTGTTCGGCCAGACCGCGGCGGTGGTGCGGTAGGCTGCCCGAACAAGCCCGATGCCGCCGGGGTTACCCCGGCGTCTTCCTCTACACCCGAATTTTAGCTAAAGCCTCGCTCCCATGAGCGAGGCTTTGCATCACATCACACCCTGGATCGGCGCCGCTGCGGCGATCCTTACGACCATCTGTTGGCTGCCGCAGGCTGTCCGCGTCGTCCGCTATAAGGACACGCGGGCGATTTCGCTGACGACCAACATCGTCTTTACGATCGGCATCACGCTCTGGATGATCTACGGCATCGCGCTCGACAACTGGCCGCTGATCATCGCCAACGCGATCTCGATCATGTTCACGTCAGTCATCATCGCGATGAAGCTGAAGCACGGATAGCGGCATTACGTTGTTTCAGCTGCCGCACGGATTTCCGCGCACGCGTTCGGCTTTCACAATCTCGGCAAACATTTCGTGGGTTGCCGGCCGGAAATCGTCGACCTTGAGGTAGCCGGCTGAAAAGAGATGCTGGCTCATGCGATCGATCTGGGAGTCTTCTGCGGTTTGATACATGCCGAGCGCGAACTGTCGTCCTTCCTGTCCCCAGCTGTTCGACGCGACGCGGATCAGATTTTGCCGGTGCCAATAGTAGTGTCTGACACTGTCGATGCGCTGTTCGCGCGTAGATGCGTCGCAGAAACCTGACCAGGACGAGTTCAGGGAATCGATCGCTCCCTTGCGCTGCGATGACCGCGCTCGATCAATGATCGTTTGGTTCGATCGCTTGAAGCTCTCGAAGCCTTCGCGTCTCGCTTCCGTCATTGGCTGGCTGACAGCAGCCGCGGGTTTGCGAGGGAAGAATGTCCACGCGCTGAGCTGGAGCACGACCAGGGCCAGCAAAATCCAAGCGGCAGGTTTCATCGCGTCAGTCCTCGTTAGTCGTATTGCGCCGGCCGTCAGTTTTGAGCCCGCCGTCTGCGGACCTCTTTCTGCAGATCCGCCGATAGCGAGCAGAATTCAGGGTTGGGCTGCAAATACTGGCCGAGCATCATGCCGACCGGCACGCGATGCGCCATCGAGAAGTCATCGAGGCTGATCCCGCCCAGTTCATTGGCTTTGACGACCTGTTCGCGGATTCGCTTATCCAGCGGAGTCGAGAACGTGTCGGCCGCCTCCTTCAATTTCTGTTCCGAGCAGAACATCATGCTGGTGCAATCCAGCTTCTGCTTGTAGGCCGCGGCATAGTTGATCAGTGCGGCAACGAGTTCGGCCTTGATCGCCGCGCTGCATGGCGCGACCTCGGACGCGTTGGCGGCCTGAAGAACGTCCAACCGAATCTTCTGACGCTTGGCGTCGTTATCGCTTGGAGATGTCGGCGGCCCCGGCGCTGGCGACAGTTCGCTTCCTTGTCTGAACGTGGCGTCGACCCGCCTTCCTTCCAGGGCGGTTCTTTCAACGGCGGGCTTTGCAGCGGAGTTTCGGATGCCGGTCGGCATGCCGCGCGCCACCCAGGAGACGACCACGAACGCCGTGACGAATACGACAGCGACAATGCCAGCGAACCGCATCCCACCCACTCCACATTTCGCGCAATGAGATAGGTGAGAGAACTTAATCGCGCCCTACTTGCATGAGGTGGCGGCGAAACGTCATGAGGATAGGATTAACGCAATCGATCGCGTTTTATCGATTGGGTGCTGAGGTACCTGCCGCCAGTTTCCGCAAGCATCCGGACACAGACAGTCGCTGGTGTCGGTTGGAAGCGGCAGGCGAAACTTTCGTCCGCGCACCAGCAAGGCATCGGCATTGGCGCCGCATGAAAACGCGACGCCGCGGTGGCACGGCGCAATCGCTAAGCCTTCTTCGCGCAGATATTCGCGGTGTCTTTTCGATTGGTCACGAAATTGCTGATCAAGAAGCGCTGCGACGATGGCAGGTCGTTCAGACTGATGGCGCCCGCCACATTGGCACGTCGCAACGTGATCCATAGTTCAAAATCGTCCGGCGTACCGATCGCTTCAAAAGCATTATTGGTTTTCTTGCTCGAGCACAGCCAGAGCGACCAGCAATCGAGTCTTTCGTAGAAAATGTTGAAATAATGGGTGGTGGCGGCAATCAGGCGTGCCTTGGTTGCTGGATCACACGGGGAGTCCAAAGAACGCAGCGCAGCCCGCATCGCGGCGTTGCGCCGTTTCTCGACCTCGGGATCCTGCTTGGCAGGGCGATCAGGCGCCTCGGGGAGTTCGGGTAAATGTGCGAATGCGCTTCTTGATGAATCCTGGCTTGTTGATGAATCGCCGAGCGAGCGCTTTGCATCTGAAAAGGTTCGTGTGTCCGGGATCGGCTTCAATTCCGAGACCTTTGTCGTCAGCCCGGGACCGGACAAGAACTGCGATGCGATCAGGAAGGTCGCCAGAAACACCGCAGAAATACTCATGATGAAACGCATCTCATCGCACTCCAGATTTCGCGCAATGAGATAGGGATCAGAACTTAATCGCGTCCTACTTGCACACGGGGCGGGAGAATCGTCATCACGATACGGCTAACGCAATCGGTTGCATTTTATCGATTGGGTGTTGCTGCGCTGGCCGCCAGTTTCCGCAAACAGTCGGGGCACAGGCAATCGCTGCCGTCGGCCGGTAGCGGCAGGCGAAAACTTTCATCCGCGCACCAGCAGGCATCGGCATTGGCGCCGCACGAAAATGCGACGCCGCATTTTTCGCAGCGAAGCTCACGCAGTCGAGGAGCGGTGGTCGCCATGCGTGAAGGCTAGCATGGATCGGGCGTGCAGATCACGCCGGAAGCGTGATCGTGTCGATCTCTTTCAGTTCGTCCGGTGTCAGCTCCCAACTTGCTGCGCTGACGTTCTGGGTGATCTGGTCTTCCGAGGTCGCGCCGGCGATCACGCTCGACACCTGCGGCTGGCAGGCGAGCCAGGACATCGCAAGCTCGAGCATGGTCTTGCCGCGCGCCTTGGTGAAGTCCTGCAGCTTGGCGACGATCGCCTCGTTCTTCGGCGTGGCGTAGCGGTTCTTCATCGCCGGCATTTTCGCAAAGCGCGTGTTGGCATCGACGTCGGCGCCCGGCTTGTACTTGCCGGTGAGAAGTCCGCTCGCGAGCGGGAAGAACGGCAGATAGCCGAGATTGTACGCTCTCGCGCAGGGCAGCAGGTCCTTTTCGTTGTGACGATAGACCAGCGACCACTCGTCCTGACACGACACGAACGAATGCGTGCCGATCGCCTTGGCGACTTCCTGCGCCTGCGCGATGCGCCAGGCGGGGAAATTCGAGCAGCCGATGTAGCGGACCTTGCCGTGGCGGATCAGGTCTTCGAGCGCGCGCAGCGTTTCGTCGATCGGTGTCAGGTCGTCGTAATCGTGCTGCTGGTAGAGATCGATGTAGTCGGTCTTCAGCCGGGTGAGACTGTCCTCGACTGCGCGCATGATGTAGCGGCGCGACGCGCCCTGTTTGGCGCCGTCATCGGACATCGGCTTCGCATATTTGGTGGCGAGCACGATATCCTTGCGCTTGGCGCCGAGCACCTCACCCAGAACCTTCTCGGAGCCGCCGCGGCCGGCATAAATGTCGGCGGTGTCGAGCAGCGTCACGCCGAGGTCGAGCGCTTTGTGGATCACCTTGCGCGAGGCTTCGAGGTCGATGCGCACGCCGAAATTGTTGCAGCCGAGGCCGACGGCGGAGACGCGCAGCCCTGAGCTGCCGAGATTGCGGATATCCATGGTGATGTTCCTGCGGAGAGGCAAAGGAGGGGCGTGCTGAAGACGCCGCCCATTCTGTCCCGCAGGATCGCGCGCCGCAAGCGGGCAGAGCCTCAGACACCGCGGATCAGGACACCCGCAGCGAGAAGGACATAGGCGATCGCGAGCACGTCGAAGACGCGCGATGCGTTGATGATCGGGACATGGACGCCGCCGTAGCGCATCAAGAGCGCCAGCACGGCGAGAATCAGCGACAGGACGAAAACGAAGACCGAGGGCGGGGTGAGGACAAATCCGGCGCGGCGAAATGGCATGATGCAACTCTCCTCATCGGGTGAATGCAAAGCCAACCGGGCCGGCAATCGTTTGTTCCGCCCGCATCACGGGCGATGGCGTCACACCGGGCGCGGAGCCAGAGCGGCAGCGTCGATGTCGGCCGAGGGCTGCGCCACAGGCGGCTGACGCAGTGCTGCCGTCGTCATCCGCCGCACCGCCATCTCGGCATCGCGCGCGATCACCTTGCGATTGGCGCTCATGTCGTAGGCGCGCGCGTCGCCCCAGCTGACGGTCACGTCGATCGCACCCGACGACAGCACGCCGACGAGATGCGGAATGAGATCGGTGTCGCCGTACCAGGCCACGCGCTCGCGCAGGCCGCGGCCGATCGGCAGGCCGGCAAGGCTGACATAGGCGAGCGACAGCGGCTGCACGGTGACGCTGGAGTGGTGGGTCGTCTCGCCGAGTGCGTGATGCACGGCGCCGATCAGCGCCGAGCGGAACGGCAGGATGTGCGTGCCGTTGCTGGAGGTGCCTTCGGCGAACAGCACCACCGCATCGCCGCCGAGCATGCGCGCGGCGATCTCCTGCGTGGCGGCGCCGGTGCGATGACGCGCCTGCCGGTCGATGAAGATCGAGCGCTGCAGTTTGGCGAGCCAGCCGAACACCGGCCAGCCGGCGATCTCGTGCTTGGCGACGAAAACCACCGGCGCCACGGCGCTGATGACGCAGATGTCGAGCCATGAGGCATGGTTGGCGAGGATCAGCACCGGGCTGTCGTCGCTGCGCTTGCCGACCTCGCGGATGCGGATGCCGATCACCGCGCACAGGATGCGGTGATAGATGTGGGGTATCGTCCGCTGCAGGCGGGTATTGAAGACGATGCCGATGAGCTGGAAGGGCAGCAGGAGCAGCGTCACCAAGACGATGAACAGGACGATGGAAAAGACGCGGATCATGCGGGGCGGATGCGAACGGTCTGCTGCGGTTGGGCCGGACTGGGTATCGCCGGCGCGCGTGACCTTATCGGACCATTCGAGGCTCGAAAACAAGGGCCTTCTCCATCTTCCGCGCGCCAAAACAGCGCGCTCAAAAGAAAGCGGCCCCGGTCAGGTGCGGCGACTGACGGGGACCGCTTGGATGCACGCCCGATCAAAGGACGGGGGGCTGACGGGCGCGAGCGGACGCTAGCTGCGCCCTGTGACGCGGTGGTGACAATCCCGCTTGTCCACAGGCGCGGGAATCAAAGTGCGGTGAGGCTCTGAATGCATGGCGGCGGGCGTCTGCACGCGTTGAGATGCTGGGATGTCTGCGTGTGCGACACGCGCCGACTTCGCCAGCGCGATCGCGGCGAGCGATGCGGAGATCGATGCAGCAAGAAACTGGCGGCGGCTCATGGCGCGCTCCTCGAACGGGCGGCCGGAATGACCGCCATCGTCGAGTCGTCGCTGCCCGCGTGAAGTGCGTTCGGTGCTATTTCGCCGCAGGGGTGACGCGCAGGATGCGGCCGGCAGTGGAGTCGGTCAGCAGCCACAGCGCGCCGTCGGGTCCCTGGCGCACATCGCGGATGCGTTCATTAAGGTTCTGCAACAATCGCTCTTCGCTGCCGACGGTGTTGCCAGTGAGCGGCAGCCGCACCAGCATTTGTCCGGCGAGCGCGCCGACGAACAGGCTGCCTTTCCACTTCGGGAACAGGTCGCCGGTGTAGAACGCCATGCCGGAGGGCGCGATCGACGGCACCCAGTATTTCACCGGCTGCTCCATGCCGGGCTTGCTGGTCGCGTCGTGAATCTTCGCGCCCGAGTAATCGATGCCATAGCCGATCACGGGCCAGCCGTAATTCTTGCCCTTGCCGATGATGTTGACTTCATCGCCGCCGCGCGGACCGTGCTCGATCTCCCACAGATCGCCGCTCGCCGGATTGAAGGCGAGGCTCTGTGAGTTGCGATGGCCGTAGCTCCACACCTCGGGCTTCGCATCGTCGCGGCCGACGAATGGATTGTCCTTCGGCGCGCTGCCGTCGGTATTGATCCGCACCACCTTGCCGATGTGATTGTTGAGCGTCTGCGCCTGATCCTTTGCGCTGTAGTGATCGCCGAGCGAGACGAACAGCGTGGTGTCGGGCGCCTGCGCGATGCGGCAGCCGAAGTGATAGCCGGAGGAAAGCGGCCCTTCCTGACGGAAGATCACGCGCACATCGGTGAGTTTCGGTGCGCCGCTCTCGGTGACCTTGCCGCGCGCGACGGTGGTGCGGCCGCCGCCGGAGGTGCGTTCGGCATAGCAGATGTAGATGGTGTTGTTCTGCGCGTAGGATTTGTCGACGGCGATGTCGAGCAGGCCGCCTTGTCCGGAGAACCAGACGTCCGGCGTGCCGGCGAGCGGCGGCGAGAGCTGGCCCTCGCGGCTGACGAGGCGAATGCGGCCGGGCTTCTCGGTGACGATCATGCGGCCGTCGGGCAGGAAACCGAGGCCCCACGGATAGGCGAGGCCGGTGGCGATCGTCTCGACCTCGAGCTTGCCGGCTGACGATGTGAAGGATGCGCTGTCGCCGCGTGTGCCGGTGACGATCAGGAATGTCGCCGCGAGCGCGGTCGCAATCGCGAGCGATGCAGAGACGAGGATCACCGGTGCCTTCATCACAGCCTCTCAAAGCCGCCGCCCATGGCGGCAGGACTCTAACCCAGTGCTGGAGATATGGGTGGTAAAGGCCGCGTGCTCAAACCGGCAGCGGCATTGCCGCGACCACTTTGATCGACAGGATGGTGACGGCGACGATCAGGCACAGCGACAGCGAGCCGATCGCGAGCGAGGCCGCGACGGCGCTTCGGAGGCGGAAGGTACTGACCGCTCGGCTGCCAAAACCCGCAGCGAGGGCATGCGACCGCGACATGGTCGTAAACCTTTTATTAACGCAGGCGAATCACCTGCCCCTTTTGAATCGCAAAAATGGCTGTCGGGATTGCGGCGGCGGCCGACTCAAAAACGGCAGAAACACGGCAATGTGAGAGGGAACTCACGCTATTCGCGTGTTTTCCCGGCCTTTCACGCCTCGGCGGCGATGCCGGTGTCTTCCCCTGCGACCAACTCCGGCTTCCACTCCATGTTGACGAAGCCGGGGGCCGCCGCGACGCGGTCGAGCCAGGCGCGGACGTGCGGGAAGCTGGTGAGGTCGTAGTCGCACAGATGCGCCACATGCGTGTAGCCGTAGAGCGCGATGTCGGCGACGGTGAGCTGGCCGGCGGCGAAGTACTCGCGGGTGCGCAGATGGTTGTCCATCACCTGCAGCGCCGCGTAGCCGCGCTCCATCCAGTCCTCCAGCGAGTAGGCGTGCAGTTCGCGTCCGCCCTTCACCAGCGACAACCAGAAATACGCCGCGCCGATGTTCGGCTCCAGCGCGTGCTGTTCGAAGAACATCCACTGCAGGGCCTCGGCGCGATCCATCCGGCTTTCGGGCGCCAGCGGCGTACCGCCGGCGACGAACCAGAGGATGGCGTTCGACTCCGCAAGATAGCGGCCGTCGTCGATCTCGAGCAGCGGCACCTGGCCGCTCGGATTCTTCGCCAGGAATTCGGGCGTGCGGCTTTCGCCGTGCAGGATGTCGACCTCGACTGCGGTGTACGGCGCATTCAACAGCGCCAGCGCAAGGCGAACCTTGTAGCTGTTGCCGGAGCGCTGCATCGAATAGAGTTTGTACATGCGACCCGTTTGAGTGCGACCCGATTAAGTGCGGCCCGTTGACGTGCGATCGTCGTTCGATCTGTGCTTGCGGCGGGTGACGCAAAGATGCGCTCCCGTCCTCCCCAAGAAGCCATCTGACAATGATGCCGCGTGGCCCGCGCCGCAAGTGCCGCCTCGTGGAAATAGTTCAAAAGCCCTGTGCAGTTGCGCCGATTCAGAACGTTTCCGCCGCTTCAGCACGGCGCGTGCGATCACTCTTGCGCGACGCTGCGCCGCGATATGCGATCGTTAACTTTGCGCGCGTGGCGAACGCGTGCGGTTCCGAAAATGTCGTTTCCGCGGCCGGTTTTGGTATTTCCGGCAAACCTGCACGGAGAGTGCAAACGAGGCCGGACTGGCATGCCCGAACTGCCTTGCGATGCAGCGTAACGGCGCTTACTGTGCGCCCGCTCGTTTCGGGATTCCCCCGATTTTGGGCCCTCAAACCCCTTTCAGGAGACCATGATGTCGTTTCTGTCCCAATCGCTCGCCCGCGTGAAGCCGTCCGCGACAATCGCGGTCACGGATAAAGCGCGCGCGCTGAAAGCGGCGGGACGTAACGTCATCGGTCTCGGCGCCGGCGAGCCGGATTTCGATACGCCGGCCAACATCAAGCTTGCTGCGATTCACGCGATCGAGGCCGGCAAGACCAAGTACACCAACGTCGACGGTATTCCCGAGCTGAAGGAGGCGATCATCGCCAAGTTTCAGCGCGAGAACGGTCTCGCCTACAAGCCGAACCAGATCACGGTCGGCACCGGCGGCAAGCAGGTGCTCTACAACGCGCTGATGGCGACGATTAACCCCGGCGACGAGGTGATCATCCCGGCCCCGTACTGGGTCAGCTATCCGGAGATGGTGGCGCTTGCCGGCGGCGAGCCGGTGCCCGTGGTGTGCACAGCCGAGAACGGCTTCAAGCTGAAGCCGGCCGATCTCGAGAAGGCGATCACGCCGAAGACGAAGTGGATCATCCTCAACTCGCCGTCGAATCCGACAGGCGCCGTTTATACGCACAGCGAGTTGAAGGCGATCACCGATGTGCTCGTGAAGTATCCGCATGTGTGGGTGATGACCGACGACATGTACGAGCATCTGCTCTATGAGGACTTCGCGTTCGCAACGCCGGCGCAAGTCGAGCCGAAACTCTACGACCGCACATTGACGGTGAACGGCGTGTCGAAAGCCTACTGCATGACCGGCTGGCGCATCGGTTACGCAGGCGGCCCGGCTGAATTGATCAAGGCGATCGGGACGATCCAGTCGCAGTCGACGTCGAACCCGTCGTCAATCGCGCAGTGGGCGGCAGTCGAAGCGCTGAACGGTCCGCAGGAGTTCATTCCGGCGAACAACAAGGTGTTCAAGGAACGCCGCGATCTCGTCGTGTCGATGCTCAATCAGGCCAAGGGCATCGATTGTCCGCGGCCGGAAGGCGCGTTCTACGTCTATCCGTCGTGCGCAGGCACGATCGGCAAGACCGCGCCGTCGGGCAAGACGCTCGTCACCGATGAAGACTTTGTGACGGAGCTGCTCGAGAGCGAAGGCGTTGCGGTGGTGCAGGGATCGGCGTTCGGGCTCGGCCCGGCGTTCCGCATCTCGTATGCCACCAAGACCTCGGACCTCGAGGATGCCTGCCACCGCATCCAGCGGTTCTGCGGCAACCTTAAATAAGCCCCAAAGAAGGCGCGAAAACGGAACCATTCGTGCGATAGCGAATTCGATGCATGCGCTTTTTTGCAGCGCATGCGTCGATTGTGAACACGTTCCGGAGAAGAACAAATGCGTCGTTCTACTGCACTCGTCGGCCTCTTTGCCGTCACCATCGCCGCTGTAGCGGCAATCACGACCGCGGATGCGCAAACCAGGCGTCGTTCGGCGGTGGTTGTCACTCCGCCGGGCGGTGGCACACAGGTCGGCACGCTTCAGTGCCAGGCAGGCCGCAGCGTCGGCTTCGTGTTCGGTTCGTCCAACACGTTCGATTGCGTCTATCGTGCACCCGGCCGCCGTGCCGAGCGTTACGTCGCCCAGGTCAACCGCTTCGGCATCGATCTCGGTGTGACGGAAAACACGCTGCTGTCGTGGACCGTGTTTGCGCCCACCCGCCAGTTCGGTCCGGGCGACCTCGCCGGTGATTACGGCGGCGTGCAGGGCTCGGCGACGGTTGGCGTCGGTGGCGGGGCTAACGTGCTGGTCGGCGGTTCGTCGAACTCGTTCGCGCTGCAGCCGGTCAGCGTCCAGGGCCAGACCGGCCTCAACGTGTCGGCCGGCATCGCCGGTCTGCAGTTGCGTCCGGCCGGTTAATCGTACCGCGCCAATTCAAACTGTTTGTAAAGGGCCCGCGCAAGCGGGCCCTTTTTGCTTACCCCGGTACGTGGCGCGGGGCCCGCTTCATTGAACATTCGCGCGTGGTGTGAATAAATGCCGCCACACGTTGCCCGGCAGCGTGGAGGTTATCCTCGCATCACATCAATCGCTCGGAGGTTCTTCATGCGCCGTTTGTCTCTTGCCCTCGGTGTCGCGGTTGCGGCGCTGATCGCGTCGTCTGCCGCGCAGGCGCAGTCACGCATTCAGGTCGGCGTTCTCGAGTGCCGCGGCGGATCGAGCACCGGCTTCATTATCGGCTCAGTCACCAATCTCGATTGCGTCTTCCGCTCCGGCGATCGTCCGCCGGGCTACTATCTCGCGACCATCCGCAAGGTTGGCCTCGATCTCGGCACGACCGGCGCATCGGGTCTTGCATGGGGCGTGTTCGCCCCGACCGAGCAGATCGGCCGCGGCGATCTCTCCGGCAACTACGCCGGTGTGCAGGCCAGCGCAGCAGTCGGCGTCGGCGTCGGTGCGAATGCGCTGGTCGGCGGTTCGCAGAATTCGTTCGCGCTGCAGCCGCTGAGCCTGCAGGGCCAGACCGGCCTCAGCGCGGCTGCGGGCCTGGAAAGCATGGAGCTGCGTCCGGCACCGGGTCGTTAACGCTTCATTCCTTTCTCTTTTCAATTGAGACGATCCGGTTTCGCGTAGGCGGAACCGGATTTTGTTTTGGCTGCGTCATCTTGCACAGCAATATGCTTCCCGCTTGCCAAGCTGCGGAAACGGGCAGAGCATTGTTGTGCCGACCCGCATGAGCGTCTTCCGCAAAAGTGGAGAGGTTTTGCGACAGGGATGCGCTTAGACTGGGAAGTCAGGATTTATCCGGCGGCGAACCGCTGATCCACTTCGCCGGGTGAAAATTCGAAGCGGGCCGAGCTCCAGATGGAGACGGCAAATGGCACACGACGTTCGAAACTCCCATAGCGATCAATCAGGCAATCAACGCTCGGGTCCCCGATGCATCGCATTGGTGGGCCCCTTCCAAAGCGGCAAGACCACACTCCTAGAAGCCATCCTCGCGCGTACCGGTTCTTCAGCGCGCTCCTCCGATAACCACTCCAGCAGTCCCGGCGGCCCGCGCATGAGCACCTCGCTCCAGGCTGCGACCGTCACGTTCATGGGCGACAGCTACACCTTCCTCGATTGTCCCGGCTCGATCGAATTCGCGCACGACATGCGCGCGGCGTTGCCGGCGGTCGATGCGGCGATCGTGGTCTGCGAGGCGGACGAGAAGAAGCTGCCGCAGTTGCAGATCATCCTGCGTGAGCTGGAAGAGCGCGGCATTCCACGGTTCCTGTTCCTCAACAAGATCGACAAGGCGAACAAGCGCGTGCGCGAGACGCTCGCGACGTTGCAGCCGGCGTCGCGCGTGCCGCTGGTGCTGCGGCAGATTCCGATCTGGAACGGCGAACTGATCGCCGGCTTCGTCGATCTCGCGCTCGAACGCGCGTTCGTCTATCGCGAGCACATGGCATCCGAAGTCGTCGAGCTGAAGGGCGACGATCTCGCGCGCGAGAAGGAAGCGCGCTTCACCATGCTGGAGAAGCTCGCCGATCACGACGACGCGCTGATGGAGCAGCTGCTCGAAGACATCGCGCCGCCGCGCGACGCGGTGTTCGACGACCTCGTGCGCGAACTGCGCGAAGGGCTGATCTGTCCGGTGCTGCTCGGTTCGGCGACCCGCGAGAACGGCGTGCTGCGGTTGCTGAAGGCGTTGCGTCACGAAGCACCCGGCATCGCCGAGACGGCGAAGCGGCTCGGCGCGGCAAGCGGCAAGGACGGACTGGCCTACGTGTTCAAAACCGTCCATCTGCAGCACGGCGGCAAGCTGTCGCTGGCGCGGGTCATCAGCGGCACGGTCGACGATGCCGCCAACGTGCAGTCGTCGGGCGGCGGCTTAGGCCGCGTTTCCGGCGTGCTCGGCGCGGCTGGTACGACCGACAGCAAACGTCCGAAGGCGGAGACCGGCGATACGGTCGCGCTCGGCAAGCTCGATGCGATCAAGACCGGCGACACGATCTCCACCGGCAAGACCGCGCCGGCGTCGCTGGTGACGTTGACGCCGGCAGCCCCAGTGCTTGCGACTGCGTTGGCGGCCGCCGATCGCAAGGATGACGTCAAGCTCGGGCAGGCGCTGGCCAAGCTCAACGAGGAAGATCCGTCGCTGACCCTGATCCACGACACCCAGACGCACGACGCGGTGATGTGGGGGCAGGGCGAGATGCATCTGCGGCTCGCGGTCGAGCGGCTCGGCGAACGTTTCGGCGTCGCCGTGAAGCAAAGCGCGCCGGCGATCGGCTATCGCGAGACCATCCGCAAGCCGACGTCGATCCGCGGACGGCACAAGAAGCAGTCGGGCGGCCACGGCCAGTTCGGCGACGTGGTGCTCGACATCAAGCCGCTGCCGCGCGGCTCGGGCTTCCAGTTCATCGACAAGATCGTCGGCGGCGCGGTGCCGCGCAATTACATCGGCGCGGTGGAAGAGGGCGTGCGCGACGGCCTCAAGCACGGGCCGCTTGGCTTCGAGGTGGTCGACGTGCAGGTGATCTTGATCGACGGATCGTATCACAGCGTCGACTCGTCCGATCTGGCGTTCCGCACGGCGGCGCGCATCGGCATGGGCGAGGGGCTGACGCAGTGTCAGCCGGTGCTGCTTGAACCGATTCACACCGTCGAGATCGTCTGTCCGACGGACGCAACCGCGAAGATCAACGCGATCCTCTCGGCACGGCGCGGTCAGATCCTCGGTTTCGACACCCGCGAAGGGTGGCAGGGTTGGGATTCGGTGCGCGCACTGATGCCGGAATCCGAAATCGGCGATCTGATCGTCGAGCTGCGCTCGGCAACGGCGGGCGCCGGCAGCTATACGCGGCAGTTCGATCACATGGCGGAAGTGACCGGCCGCACGGCCGATCAGATCGTCGCGGCGCATCGGGCCGCGGCGTAGCGCCAGATAAGGTCTCCTCCTCCCTGACGCGGCGAGGTTCGCTCCGCCGCTTTTTTTATGCTCGGATGGGCGTGCGTCGTGCGCTTGACGATGTGAATTATGTAGCTACATTAATCAGCATGAAGATTGTATGGGACGAACCGAAGCGTCTCGCCAACCTCAAGAAGCATAGGTTGGACTTCAAAGATTTGAACGAGGTGTTTTTCGATAACGCAGTGATCATACCGTCCTATGGCAACCGCTCTATTGCCGTCGGTGTAAGCATCCGAGGGGTGATCGTGGTGGTGTTTGTCCACTATGGCCGCGAGGGCGTGAGCGTGATCAGCATGCGCCCAGCGAGCAGGAAAGAAAGGGGCCTCTATGAAGCGAACCGCCGCTAAGACGAAGGGGAAGGGCTATACGAAGGCTGATCTCGACGCAGTCTCGGATAATCCAGAGCTGACGGAAGCAGACTTTAAAAAAGCGCGGCCTTTTGCCGAAGTCTTCCCCGAACTCGCAAAGACCATCAAGCGTGGCCGCCCAACGATCGGTGCCACAGCTAAAACTCAGCTGACGTTGCGGCTCGATGAAGAGGTCGTAAGCGCTTACCGCAAAACCGGTACCGGTTGGCAGAGCCGCATCAACAAGGACCTTCGCAAAGCAAGAGGTCTATGACCGCAGGATTTGAAGGGCTGTTGCGTTCTTGCGCCATTGACAGGCGCGCGCCGGAAACCAATTCTGCGCGCCGTCTCACCCGCGCGGTCCCGCGCCATATCCTCAGAGTTGGATGATTGCCATGTTCCTGACCCTCGCCCAGGCTTCCCAGATCATTGACGGTGCGCTGAAGAAGGGCCGCGAGATGAAGCTGCGTCCGCTCGGCGTCGCGGTGCTCGACGCGCGCGGCGTGCTCGTCGCGTTTTCCGGCGAGGATGGCGGCGGTCTCTTCCGTCCGGACATCGCGCGCGCCAAGGCGCATGGCTGTCTCGGTTTCAACTCCGGCCTGCGTCCGCTGGCGGATCGCAGTGCGCAGCTTCCCGCGTTCGCTGCAGCGATTTCAGAAATCAGCGGCGGCAAGTTCGCGCCGATGCTCGGCGGCGCGCTGATCCGCAACGCCGAAGGCCAGATCGTCGGTGCGGTCGGCACCTCGGGCGACACGTCGGACAACGACGAGGTCTGTTCGGTCGCCGGTATCACCGCCGCCGGCTTCAAGGCGGATACGGGGGCTTGAGTTTTCAATCCGTCACCCTGAGGTGCGCGCTCTTGCGCGCCTCGAAGGGCGACGGCCCGTGCGTGTCATCCTTCGAGGCTCGCTACGCGCACCTCAGGATGACGATCTCCGTTCTAACCCCGCGTCACATGCGCTGAGACGCAGAGCCAGCGTCCGCCGCGATTCCACCAGATGTCGGTGTAGCGGCCGAAACCCTTCGTCCCATCGGCGAGTTTCACGTAATCCGTGCGCGCGTGGATGAAGGCAAAGTCGCCGAGCAGGCGAATGCGGATGTCGCTACCGACGATGTTCTTCACCGTCGAGCCCTTGCCGATCTGCGCGAGGAAACCGGCGCGGTCGACGATCGAGCCGTCCGGATTGCTGTTGAGGAAATCGTCCGAGAGGTTCTCATCGAACCATTTGACGTCGGCCTCTTCCACCGCGCGCAGGTAATTGCGGTTGAGGTCATGAAGAATCTCAAGCTCGCGTGTGCCTGCGGCTTGCGCGGCGGCTGCCTGCGACATGGGCGTCCTCCCTCGTTGTTCCTTCGTTGTTTCCTGGCCCGACTATACAGTAGCCTCGGACGGTTTGTGGCAGCAGGGGGCTAAGGATGCTGAGTTCGAAACGCAATGTGGCGTTGGCCTGTGCGCTGAGCGGACTGGCCGGATTTGTCGACGGCATCGGCTTTCTGCATCTCGGCGGCTTGTTCGTCTCCTTCATGAGCGGCAACTCCACGCGGCTCGGCGTCAGCATTGCCGAGATGGACTGGAGCGCGGTGCGCGAGGCGATCGGCCTGATCGTGGTATTCGTGGCCGGCGCCGGATGCGGCAGCGCCATCGTACTCGGCGGCGGCGACAGCCGCCGGTCGTGGCTGTTGTTGGCGGAGGCCGCGCTGCTGGCGGTGGCGGCGCTGTGCGCGACGTTCGGTTTCCAGGGCGTGGCGGTGAGCCTGCTCGCGTTTGCCATGGGCTTGGAGAACTCCGTGTTCCAGATGCAGGGCACCGGCGGGCTCGGGCTGACGTACGTCACCGGCGCGCTGGTGAAAGTCGGACAACTGATTGCGGCCGCGTTCGCCGGTGGCCCGCGATGGGCATGGCTGCCGAACCTCGTGCTCTGGGCGGCACTTGTGGCCGGCTCGGTGGCTGGCGCCTTCGCCTATCGCCGCATGGGCCTCGACGCGACATGGTTTGCGGCCGCAATCGCGCTGCTGCTCGCCGCGGTTAGCGTGGCGATGCCGCGCCGCACGGCGGCGTGACGTTGACATGCACCAAGCCTGCATGATTTGACCGGACACCGGCGCGTTCGCCGGACGGAAGGTGTCATGGCGTCGTCTCCCCGTGCTGCATGTCTGATCGGCTGGCCGGCCGCGCATTCGCGCTCGCCGATCATCCATAACTACTGGCTGAAGCAGCTCGGCATCCCCGGTAACTACGGCATCGAGGCGGTGCCGCCGGAAGGCTTCGCCGAGTTCGTCGCGCAGCTCGCGTCACGCGGCTACGCCGGCGCCAACGTCACCATCCCGCACAAGGAGCACGCGCTGGTCCTGTCGCAACCGGATGCGCGCGCGAGCGCGGTCGGCGCGGCCAACACGCTGTGGTTCGACGGCGCGACTCTGCGCTCGACCAATACCGACGTCGAAGGCTTCATCGGCAATCTCGACGCGTCGGCGCCAGGTTGGGATCGCGCCGAGGAGGCGCTGGTGCTCGGCGCCGGCGGTTCGTCGCGTGCGGTGCTGTTCGGACTGCTCGATCGCGGCATCAAGGCGATTCATCTGGTCAACCGGACGATGGAGCGCGCGCAAACTCTCGCCGCGCAGTTCGGCGACAAAGTGCAGCCGCTCGCGTGGGGACGCGCGGTGGAGGTGATGCCGCGCGCGGGTCTCCTAGTGAACACCACGTCGCTCGGCCAGAAGGGGCAGCCGCCGCTTGAATTGTCGCTCGATGCATTGCCGTCGAGTGCGACGGTTGCCGATCTCGTCTACGTGCCGCTGGTGACGCCGCTGCTCGCGACCGCGCAGGCGCGCAAGCTCAAGACTGCCGACGGACTCGGGATGCTGCTGCATCAGGCGGTGCGCGGCTTCGAGCTGTGGTTCGGCCAGCGTCCGCAGGTGACGCCGGAGCTACGGGCGCTGGTCGAGATGGACCTGACGCGCTGAGACATTCTCAGCGGTTGCGCGGAAAATCGTCCATCAGCACGTGGCGGTCGATCTGGTCGATCGTATTGACGCCGCAGAGGCCCATGGTGGTGCGCAGTTCGTTCGAGATGCACTCGACGGCCTTGAGCACGCCCGCTTCGCCGGCTGCACCGAGTCCGTAGATATATGAGCGGCCGATCATGCAGGACTTGGCGCCCAGCGCCAGCGCCCGCATCACATCCTGGCCGGTGCGCACACCGCCATCCATCATGATCTCGGTCTGATTGCCGACCGCGGCGGCGATCTCCGGCACCATCGAGATCGACGACGGTGCGCCGTCGAGCTGACGGCCGCCATGGTTCGACACGACGATGGCCTGCGCGCCGGTCTTCGCCGCGAGGCGCGCGTCCTCGACATCGAGGATGCCCTTGATGACGAGCTTGCCGGGCCAGATGCTGCGGATCCAGTCGACGTCTTTCCAGTTCAGCGAGGTGTCGAACTGCGACGCCGTCCATTCCGAGACGGATGCGACGTTGTTCACGCCCTTCAGATGACCGGCGATGTTGCCGAAGTTGCGGTTCTTGGTGCCGAGCATGCCGGCGACCCAGCCGGGCTTGCTGGCGAAGTCGATGATGTTCTTCAGCTTCATCAGGTTTGGCGGCACGGTCAGGCCGTTCTTGACGTCGGCGTGGCGCTGGCCGATTTCCTGCAGGTCGACGGTGAGCACCAGCGCGCTGCACTTCGCGGCGGCGGCGCGTTCGATCAGCGCCTTGCAGAAGCCACGGTCCTTCATCACGTAGAGCTGAAACCAGAACGGCTTGTCGACGTTCTTCGCCACTTCCTCGATCGAGCAGATCGACATGGTCGAGAGTGTGTAGGGAATGCCGAGCTTGTGCGCGGCGCGGCAGGCGTGAATTTCGCCATCGGCCCACTGCATGCCGGTCGAACCGACGGGCGCAAAGATCAGCGGCAGGCTGGCCTTCTCGCCGAGGATGGTGGTGGAGAGATCGCGCTTGGAAATGTCGACGAGGATGCGCTGGCGGAATTTGATCTTCGCCATATCGTCGACGTTGGCGCGCAGCGTTTCCTGCTGATACGAGCCGCCGTCGACGTAATCGAAGAAGGCTTTGGGGACGCGCCGCTGGTGCAGTTCACGCAAGTCGGCGACGCAGGTGATATCTTTCATTAGGAGTTCCCCCGTTTTTTTGTGTTGTCCCAAAGCACTGCGGCTCGCGCAAGCCTCTTGCGGCGGCTTGCCATCCACCGGGAACACGCCGCACTGCGGTGCGTTATCCCCGTAACCCAATTCTTTCAAACGATGGGGAGGCCGAGATGAGCGGTCATGTTGCCGAGAAGACCAAAGACAAGCACCACGAGACCAAGCACGACCATAAAGAGAAGCTGGACGAGGCGCTGGAGCAGGGCCTGGAAGACACGTTTCCGGCCTCGGATCCGGTGAATCTGACCCAGCCTGCGCCGTCCAAGAAGGACCAGAACATCAAGCGGAAGGACTAGGACAGCTGCCGAGACCTTTCCAACCGGCTGTCGCGACCGTGCGGCTGCCGGTCTTTATTTTGAGATGTTTTGCTTTTAGATCAGATGGTTACGGGGGTGATCGGCCCCCGGGCGGGTTGGTAATCATTCATCATATTTCTTGAAGGGCTATCCGCGTCTGAGGCTTTATAAGGCCCTCCGGGATACAATCGCGGCCAGAACGGGGACCGCGATCAGAGGGCGGGGGACACATGAGCCGCAAATATTTCGGGACGGACGGCATTCGCGGCCGCGCCAACAGCCTCATCACGCCTGAACTCGCGCTCAAGGTTGGCCAGGCCGCCGGCCTCGCCTTTCAGCGCGGCGAGCATCGCCATCGCGTCGTCATCGGCAAGGACACCCGTCTCTCCGGTTACATGATCGAGACCGCGCTGATCGCGGGCTTCACCTCCGTCGGTATGGACGTGCTGCAGCTCGGCCCGATGCCGACGCCGGCCGTCGCCATGCTCACCAAGTCCATGCGCGCCGATCTCGGCGTCATGATCTCCGCCTCGCACAACCTGTTCGACGACAACGGCATCAAGCTGTTCGGCCCGTCCGGCTTCAAGCTGTCCGACGAGGTCGAGATGCAGATCGAACAGCTGATGGACGAGAACCTCGCCAAGAAGCTGGCGCAGAGCGCGAGCCTCGGCCGTGCCCGCCGCATCGACGGCGTTCATGACCGCTACATCGAATTCGCCAAGCGCACCCTGCCGCGCACCCTGAGCCTCGACGGCATGCGTGTGGTGGTCGATTGCGCCAACGGCGCCGCGTACAAGGTGGTGCCGGAAGCGCTGTGGGAGCTCGGCGCCGAAGTGGTTGCCATGGGCGTCGATCCCGACGGCTTCAACATCAACAAGGATTGCGGTTCGACCGCGCCGCAGGCGCTGGCCGCCAAGGTGCGCGAGATGCGTGCCGATATCGGCATTGCGCTAGACGGCGACGCCGATCGCGTGCTGATCGTCGACGAACGCGGCCACGTGGTCGACGGCGACCAGCTGCTCGCGGTGATCGCGCAGAGCTGGAAGGACGACGGCCGCCTCGCCAAGCCCGGCATCGTCGCGACCGTGATGTCGAACCTCGGCCTCGAGCGCTATCTGAAAGAGCAGGGCATCGCGCTGATCCGCACGCCGGTCGGCGACCGCTATGTGCTCGAACAGATGCTGGCGCAGGGCATCAACGTCGGTGGCGAGCCGTCGGGCCACATCATTCTCTCCGACTTCACCACCACCGGCGACGGCTTCGTCGCGGCGCTGCAGGTGATGTCGGTGGTGCAGAAGCTCGGCAAGCCGGTCTCGGAAGTGTGCCATCGCTTCGAGCCGCTGCCGCAGATTCTGAAGAACGTGCGCTATCGCAACGGCAAGCCGCTCGACAATCCGGCGGTCAAGTCGGCGATCACCGACGCCGAGAAGCGCCTGAACGGCTGCGGCCGTCTCTTGGTCCGCTCGTCCGGCACCGAGCCGGTGATCCGCGTGATGGGCGAGGGCGACAATCGCGACGTCGTCGAGGAGGCGGTGGACATCGTCGTCTCGGCGCTCGACCACGCGGCCGCGGCTTAACCTCTCCACGTCGTCTGCTTGCGGCGGAGTGCATCCCAGCCATGGCCGATTGGCGGTGGTCGGGTTCGCGCTCAGACTCTATTTAATGGCCATTCCCGCTCGGACATTTGCGATCTGCCGTGAACAAGCCCGTCATCGTCACCGAGGAAACGCTGACCACGCCGGTCGTGGTTGAGGCGGCGACGCCGTCCGCTGCGGCTTCCGCCGCGACGGGACCGGCCTATGCGGTACTGTTCGCGATCAGCGTCTCGCATCTCCTCAACGATCTGATGCAGTCGCTGATTCCGTCGATCTATCCGATCCTCAAAGCCAACTACGCGCTCGACTACACCCAGATCGGGCTGATCTCGCTGGCCTTCCAGTTCACCTCGTCGCTGCTGCAGCCGGTGGTCGGCTTCTATACCGATCGCAAGCCGATGCCGTATTCGCTGGCGGTCGGCATGGGCTTCACGCTGGCCGGGCTGCTGCTGCTCGCGTCCGCGCAGCAGTACGCGGTGATCCTGCTGGCGGCGGCGATCATCGGCACCGGATCTGCGATCTTCCATCCGGAGTCGGCGCGTATCGCGCGGCTGGCCTCCGGCGGCCGCTACGGTTTCGCGCAATCGGTCTTCCAGGTCGGCGGCAATTTCGGCAGCGCTGCAGGTCCTTTGCTGGCGGCGCTGATCGTCGTGCCGTTCGGGCAGGGCAGTGTGGCCTGGTTCTCGGCCGTCGCCGCGCTGGCCATGCTGATCCTGTGGCGGATCGGCAGCTGGTACAAACCGCGCATCGTCGTGCGCAAGGCGGCGCAAGCGCTCAAGGATGTGGTGAATCTTCCGCCGGGCCGCGTACGGATTGCGCTCGCTGTCCTCGTCGCGCTGATGTTCTCCAAGGCCTTCTACACGGCGAGCATCTCGAGCTACTACACCTTCTATCTGATCGAGAAGTTCGGCGTGACGACCTCGACCGCGCAGATCCTGCTGTTCGTGTTCCTCGGCGCCAACGTGGTCGGCGTCTATTTCGGCGGCCCGCTCGGCGATCGCTTCGGCCGCAAGCGGGTGCTGTGGTTTTCGGTTCTCGGCGCGCTGCCGTTCACGCTGCTGCTGCCCTATGCCGATCTGACCTGGAGCGTTGTGCTGACCGTGATGATCGGCCTGATCATGGCGTCGGCGACGCCGGCGATCATCGTGTTCGCGCAGGAACTGATGCCGCACCGCTTCGGGTTGATCTCGGGCATCTTCTATGGTCTCGCGTTCGGCCTCGGCGGCATCGGCGCGGCACTTCTCGGCAAGCTTGCCGATCTCACCAGTCTCGATACTGTTTACTCGGTCTGTGCGGTGCTGCCGGCGATCGGGTTGCTTGCGGTGTTCCTGCCGCGGATGAAGGCGGAGCGCGCCTGATCGCTGCGCCGGTCGTTAGGCCGGCGTTAATCTTTGCATCAACCTTCCGTTCATCAGTGTGGCGGCGCGCAGCGCGCTTGCAGCGGTTTGTGCTGCGCAGGACACAGGCCTCGCGCGCACTGATACGAAAAATCAACCTTAATAATTAGGGTTAAGTGCCGCTTAAGAAATTGGTGCCATCGTCCCGTACGTGAGTTTCCCAGTTTGGGTGAGTGAGGCCTCCGCGTGTCGTCTGCCTCACCGGACGAAAAAGGATGATGCCAATGCGTAGCGTTATTTCAGTCATCGCCGCCGGGATGGCGTCGTTGCTTTCGACCACGGCGTTTGCCGCCGATTATCCGATTGCACCGCCGCCGCCGATCGCGCCGCCTCCATACGTTGCGCCCCCGCCGCCGGTTGCCGATTTCGGCGGCTGGTATCTGCGCGGCGACATCAGCATGACCAATCAGAAGGTGAAGCGCCTCGACAACATCCTGAATAACGCGCCCGGCGTTTCCGTCGCCCCGGTTCATTACGAATTCGACAGCGGCACGGCGATCGGCTTCGGTGTCGGTTATCAGTTCAACAGCTGGTTCCGCGGCGACATCACCGCCGAATATCGCGGCCGCACCGCCTTCAACGGTCTCGAGATCGTGCGCCTCAATGGCGCTGTGATCGGCACCGACGAGTATCGCGGCAGCAAGAACGAATATCTGATCATGGCCAACGCCTATGCCGATCTCGGCACCTGGTGGTGTCTGACTCCGTTCGTCGGCGTCGGCATCGGCTACACGCGCAACGAGATCCGCGGCTTCACCGATATCAACACGCCGAACCTCGGCGTTGCGTTCGGCGAGAAGGCGCACAAGACCGGAGCAGCCTACGCACTGCATGCCGGTGTCGCCTACAAAGCGACCAACAGCCTGACGGTCGAACTCGCTTACCGCTACCTCGATCTCGGCGACGCCATCACCGGCGACCTGCGCACCTACACCGGTGTGAACAACACGGTGAACCCGACCACGTTCAAGGATCTGACGTCGCACGATCTGCGCATCGGTCTGCGCTGGCAGCTCGAGCCGACCCTGATCGCGCCGCCGCCGCCGGTGGTGCCGCTGATGCGCCGCGGCTGATCGCTCGCTTAACAATCGTGAACGGCGCGGGATTTTCCCGCGCCGTTTTCTTTTGCGAGCTCTGCGTTTGACGCAACAAAACCGGCCGCCGGCAACGGTTGGTTAAGGTTAACAAGCCATGATCGTCCCGTATCGAGTTGCGGATGGAGTTGAGCAATGCGTCGGTTGATTCTTGCGGCGATCTTGGCGGGCGTGGTGTCTGGCGCCCAGGCTGCGGACCTGCCCGACATTCCGATTCTGCGCGGCCCAGTCAGCGACGGCGTGTTGAGCGCGCGTCCGGTTTACTGGCAGGGCGTCTATGCCGGCGGCCAGTTCTCCTGGGGCGCGGTGAACACCGACCATACAACGACGAACAACGGCCTGAATTCGACGATCCAGGCCGACGCAAACGTCCCGATAAACGTGACAGGCGTCGCAAGCCCGGCCACGCCTGTGCTTGGACGAAGCTCCGAAAACCACAGCGGTTACGGTGTCTTCCTGGGTTACAACAGCCAATGGGATGACGTCGTGCTGGGTATCGAAGGCACCTTCGTCCACGGCAAGTTCAATTCGAACAGCTCTGCGGCGAGTTTCAACCTTCGAGACATCGGCTTCCTCGCCAGGTCGAATTTCGTGTCGTCCTCCGTTTTCACCATGGAGAACTACGGGACGATCAGGGCGCGGGCGGGCTACGCCATCGGCAGTTTCCTGCCCTACGCATTTGCGGGCGCGACTTTCGGTCAGGCGGATTTTCTCAGAACGGCAACGATCTCCGCGGGGCCGGCCGCAGGCGGTCCCCTGTTGTTTTCGATCACGCGCACCGCGAACCTTCCAAACCACATTGTGTATGGATACACGGCCGGCATAGGCCTCGACGTGATGCTGATCGGAGGACTGTTCGCGCGTGCCGAGTTCGAGCACACGCGCATCACGTCGCAGCTCAACGTCAGCCTGAACACCGTGCGCGGCGGCATCGGCTACAAATTCTGATCCAATTTCTCCGATTGCAGAATTCGCCGCAGGTGTCACCTGCGGCGAAAGCCGTTGCATAACGTCCCGAGTGCTGATTGTCTTCGCCCCCGGTTGGGCAGGGGCGGATCATGAAGATCTACGGCGATCTGAATTCAGGCAACTGCCTGAAGGTGAAGTGGACATGCGATCTGCTCAAGCGTTCATATGAGTGGATCGACACCGACATCACCAAAGGCCAATCCCGTACACCGGAATTCCTCGCGCTGAATCCGGCAGGGCAGGTGCCGCTGGTCGTGCTGGATGACGGGCGGCCGCTGGCGCAGTCGAACGCCATCATCCGCCATCTCGCCAAGGGCACGCATCTCATCCCGGCGGACGGTTACGCCGAGGCGAAGATGGATGAATGGCTGTTCTGGGAACAATACAGCCACGAGCCCTACATCGCGGTCTGCCGCTTCGTCATGGTGTATCTGAAGAAGCCGCCGGAGGAGCGCGATCCGGAGAAGGTGCGGCGCGGCTACGTTGCGCTGAAGCAGATGGAAGATCAGCTGGCCAAGACGCCGTTCCTGGTCGGCAACGACTTTACGGTCGCGGACGTCTCGTTGCTTGCCTACACGCGCGTGGCGCATGAGGGCGGCTTCGTGCTGTCGGATCATCCCTCGTTGCGACGCTGGATCGCGGCGAGCGAGAAGATGCTCGGCCTTCCGCCGGCGCTCTGAAGATGGCGGCGGAAGGTGTCAGCATCAGGCCGGCGAAACGGGAGGACGTCCCTGCGATCGTCCGCATGCTGGCCGACGACTTTCTCGGCAAGGATCGCGAGCGCGTCACCGACCCGCTGCCGCAGTCCTATTACGATGCGTTCGATCGCGTGGCGGCGAGCGGCAACCTGCACATGGTTGTCGCCACTGATACGAGCGGCGCTGTCGTCGGCTCGCTGCAGCTCTGCATCCTGCCTGGGCTCAGCTCGCAGGGCGCGACGCGTGCGCTGATCGAGGACGTGCGGGTCGACGGCAAGCTGCGCGGGCAGGGGGTGGGTGAGGTTCTGATCCGCTGGGCAATTGGTGAGGCGAAGAATCGCGGCTGCTATCTGGTCGAGCTGCTGACCAGCCGCGCCCGTGTCGACGCCCAGCGCTTCTACGTGAAGCTCGGCTTCACCGAGAGCCACGCCGGGATGACGTTAAAGCTTTGATAACGCCTGCGTCCTCGCGGCTTCTTGATCCGGCATAGCTGTTCGTCTCCGAAGTTTCCTTGACGGCAGGGGGCAATTCCCATATCTCCGGCGGCGGGAAACCTCTCCCCACCGAGAGGCAGCTATCTGGAAGGATAGATTATGACGACAGCGAAGCCCGCTGTGCGGCCCGCCGTGCCGCACTTTTCTTCTGGCCCCTGCGCAAAGCGCCCCGGCTGGACCCCCGCAAATCTCAAAGACGCAGTCGTTGGCCGCTCGCATCGCGCGAAGATCGGTAAGGCACGCCTGAAGCTTGCCATCGATCTCACCCGCGAAGTGCTGGAAGTGCCAGCCGACTACAAGATCGGCATCGTGCCGGCGTCGGACACCGGCGCCGTCGAAATGGCGCTGTGGTCGCTGCTCGGGCAGCGCAAGGTGACCATGCTCGCCTGGGAATCGTTCGGCGAAGGCTGGGTCAGCGATGTCGCCAAGGAATTGAAGCTCAAGGACGTGGTGACGATGAAGGCGCCGTACGGCGAGCTTCCGGATCTCACCAAGGTCGATCCGAAGTCGGACGTCGTGTTCACCTGGAACGGCACCACCTCGGGTGTTCGCGTTCCGAACGCCGACTGGATCAAGGCTGACCGCGAAGGCCTGACCATCTGCGACGCGACCTCGGCCGCGTTCGCGCAGCCGCTCGATTTCCAGAAGCTCGATGTCGTCACCTTCTCCTGGCAGAAGGCGCTCGGCGGTGAAGCCGCGCACGGCATGCTGATCCTCTCGCCGCGCGCTGTTGCCCGCCTTGAGAGCTACAATCCGCCGTGGCCGCTGCCGAAGATCTTCCGCATGACCAAGGGCGGCAAGCTCAACGCCGGCATCTTCGAAGGCGAGACCATCAACACGCCGTCGATGCTCTGCGTCGAGGACTATCTCGACACACTGAACTGGGCGAAGTCCGTCGGCGGTCTGAAAGGTCTGATGGGCCGCGCGGACACGAACACGAAAGTGCTGAGCGACTGGGTCGCGAAAACGCCGTGGATCGAAAATCTCGCCAAGGACAAGGCGATCCAGTCGAACACCTCGGTGTGCCTCAAGTTCACCGATCCGGCGATCGCTTCGCTTTCGAACGACGCACAGGCCGACTTCTCGAAGAAGGTCGTTGCCCTCGTCGAGAAGGAAAACGCCGGTTTCGACTTCGCGCACTATCGCGATGCGCCGGCCGGCCTTCGCATCTGGTGCGGCGCGACCGTCGAGGCCAAGGACGTCGAGATCCTCACCCAGTGGATCGACTGGGCCTTTGCCGAAACCAAGGCGTCGCTCGCGAAAGCGGCTTAACAGCTTTCCCCTCTCCCAAAAGGAGAGGGGTCTTCATCGCAAGAAACAAACGACACATCTCCGTCACCCTGAGGCGGCCGCGTTACGCGGCCCTCGAAGGGTGAGCGGCCCAAGCTCTCACAGCGTCATCCTTCGAGGCTCGCTTCGCTCGCACCTCAGGATGACGAGCTACCGAAAGGAACACTCTCGTGGCCAAACCGAAAGTTCTTATTTCCGACGCTCTCTCTCCCGCCGCCGTGCAGATCTTCAAGGATCGCGGCGTCGAGGTCGACTTCCAGCCGGACCTCGGCAAGGACAAGGACAAGCTCGCCGCGATCATCGGCGACTATGACGGCCTCGCCATCCGCTCGGCGACCAAGGCGACCGCGAAGATTCTGGAAAAGGCCGCCAAGCTGAAGGTAATCGGCCGCGCCGGCATCGGCGTCGACAACGTCGAAATTCCGGCGGCGACGGCGAAGGGCATCATCGTGATGAACACGCCGTTCGGCAATTCGATCACGACTGCCGAGCACGCGATCACGCTGATGCTGTCGCTGGCGCGCGAAATTCCCTCCGCCGACCAGTCGACCCAGGCCGGCAAGTGGGAAAAGAACCGCTTCATGGGCGTCGAAATCACCGGCAAGACGCTGGGCGTGATCGGCTGCGGCAACATCGGCTCGATCGCCGCCGACCGCGCACTCGGCCTGCGCATGAAGGTGATCGCGTTCGATCCGTTCCTCTCGCCGGAGCGCGCCAAGGACATCGGCGTCGAGAAGGTCGAACTCGATGATCTGTTCAAGCGTGCCGATTTCATCACGCTGCACACGCCGCTGACCGAGAAGACCAAGAACATCATCGACGCCAACTCGATCGCCAAGATGAAGAAGGGCGTGCGCATCATCAATTGCGCCCGCGGCGGTCTCGTCGACGAGCAGGCGCTCGCCGAAGCGCTGAAGTCGGGACAGGTCGCCGGTGCCGCGTTCGACGTGTTCGTCGAAGAGCCGGCCAAGGCCAATGTGCTGTTCGGCCTGCCGAACGTGATCTGCACGCCGCATCTCGGCGCGTCGACCACCGAAGCGCAGGAGAACGTCGCGCTGCAGGTCGCCGAGCAGATGTCGGACTATCTGCTGACCGGTGCGATCTCGAACGCCGTCAACTTCCCGTCGATCACGGCGGAAGAAGCGCCGAAGCTGAAGCCGTTCGTCGAACTGGCCGAGAAGCTCGGCTCGTTCGCCGGCCAGCTCACGGAGACCGGCATTCAGAAGGTGCAGATCACGTATGAAGGCGCGGTCGCCGAAATGAAGATCAAGGCGCTGACCTCGGCGGCGCTGTCGGGCCTGCTGCGGCCGATGCTCGGCGACGTCAACGTCGTCTCGGCGCCGGTGGTTGCGAAAGAGCGCGGCATGGTGGTCGACGAGATCACCCGCGCAGCCGTCAGCGACTACGAGAGTCTGATCACGGTCACTGTCACGACCGAGCGGCAGGAACGCTCGGTGTCGGGCACCGTCTATCATGACGGCAAGCCGCGCCTCGTCGACATCAAGGGCATCCGCGTCGATGCCGAGTTCGGCAAGTCGATGATCTACGTCACCAACGAGGACAAGCCGGGCTTCATCGGCAAGTTCGCCTCGCTGCTCGGCGACGCCAAGGTCAACATCGCGACCTTCCACCTCGGCCGCAACGCGCCGGGCGGCGACGCGATCGCGCTGGTGGAAGTGGACGGCGCGGTGCCGGCCGGTGCGCTGGATGCCATCCAGAAGCTGCCGCACGTCAAGCAAGCGAAGACGCTGACCTTCTGATGGCGATGCGCGCTGTGCGGCATCAGCGCAGCGCGCACTCGATCACATAGGTGAGGCCGTCGTCGGCATAGGTCACGGCAGCGCCGCCGCCAAGCTGATCGCGGGCGCCGCGTTCGATCAACTGCGTGCCGAAGCCCTTGCGCTCCGGCGCCACGACCTTGGGGCCGCCGCTCTCGCGCCAGGTCAATTGCAGCGTCTTTCCGTTCGGCGCGTCGAACGTCTGCCATTCGACTGAGACCTTGCCGGTCTCGTTCGTAAGCGCACCATACTTCGCAGCGTTGGTCGCGATCTCGTGCAGGATCATCGACAGCGTCACCGCCTGCGGCGGGTTCAGCGGCACCGCGGGTCCGGAGATTTGCACACGGTTGCCAGCGAGCACGGCATAGGGCTTCATGACGCGCTCGACCACATCGTTGATGCCGGCGTGCACCCATTTCTCTTCGCTGAGCAGATCGTGTGCGCCGGCGAGTGCGCCGAGCCGTCCCTCGAAGGCGCGTCGTTCGCCCTGGCTGGCGCTGCGGAACGTCTGACCCGCGATCGCCTGCATGATCGCAAGCGTGTTCTTCACCCGGTGATTCAGCTCCTCGATCAGCAGCGCATGCAGCGCCTCGCCGCGCGCGATCGTCGTCGCCATGCGGATGGCAAAGCCGACGCCGATCATCAGCAAAATCGTTCCCGCAATTGCGGTGATCGCGAGATTGCGCCAGAGCGGCCGGACGAGCGTTGCTTCGGCGATCCCGGCGCCGACGGTCCAGCCGGACATTTCCGAACGGGTGAACGCCGTAATCAGCGGTACGCCTTCGAGCGACACTGATTTGAGCTTGGCTTCGCGCGATTTGAACAGCTCGGCATAGAGCGTCGGCGAAGCGCGCTGGCCGATGGTCGCGTCCGGGTTCGGCACGCGGGCGAAGTTGATGCCCTTGCTGTCGAAGATCGAGATGGTCCAGGCGGCGCTCGGACGCTGCGCCTCGATGATTTTCTGAAACACCTGGAGCGGCGGTGTGAACGAGATGTCGTAGACGACCTCGCCATCCTTGAAGGCGGGGACCTCGACGGTGACGATCTGAGTGCCGCGAACCGAGCCGCGGAAGAGATCCGAGAACACCGGCTTGCCGGTCTGGAAAACGCGCTTCACCACATCCTGGTTGTTGCGCGGCGGCAGGCTCGACGCGTCCTCGGTGACGGAGGAGAACACCTGCCGTCCGTTGCGGTCGGCGATCAGCAGAATGCCGCCCTCGTACTGTTCGAGGAAGCCGTCCGCGACCCGGCGGAAGTTCTTGAAGTCGCCGGCGCGCAGCGAGTTCGTGAGCGAGAGCACCTGCAGGCCGCCGACCATGCGCTGCACTTCGGCGTCGAGCGCGATGCGGATGCTGCGGGTCAATTCGAGCACGCGCGTCGAGGCCTGCTCGCTGTCTTTCGCGTAGTTCTGATAGACGATGACGCCTGCGAACAGGATCAGCGGCAGGGTCGTCCCGGCCACCAGCAGCGCGAGACGAACAGGAAGCGATAACCTCGACAAGCGCGGCCCCCGGCTGTCTCCGTAGCTGAGGAAAGCATTATCGGCCAACGCGTACCCTGCCAAGATCGCCGCGCTTGCCGGACAGCCCGCCCACCCGGTCTCGCGCGTCGGGTGGAACGGGACGGTCCGCGGTTAGTTCCCGCAACCGGCAGGATTCTTTCGGCTAATCCGGGTTGGTGGCGGCAATGACGTCGGCGACCAGCCGCGACACGCCCTCGATATCGTACATCGGCGCAGTGACACCGAGCCGCACCACAACCAGCCGCTGCGACGGCACGACGATCACATACTGGCCGAAGGTGCCGCTGGCGTGGAAGGAGTCGTTGGGCAGGCCCAGCGAGGTGCGATAGCGCGCGCCCTTGCTGTCGCCGCGGCCAGTCCAGAAGCCGGCGCCCATGCCGACCCAGGCTTCGGGCACCGGGTTGGCCGAATAGTCGACCCATCCCTCGGGAAGGATGCGCCGGCCGGCAACGACGCCGTCATTGAGATAGAGCATGCCGAAACGGGCCCAGTCGCGTGCCGTCGCCAGCATCTGGCTCGACCCTTCCGGCGTGCCGGTGGCGTCGAACTCCATGACAACGCTGCGCATGCCGAGCGGATCGAACAATTCGCGGCGCGCGAACTGCATCACGTCCGCCGCGCGTGTGCCGGTCGCATCGCGAATGATGCGCGACAGCAGCACGGTGTTGCCGTCGTGATAATTCCAATACGTGCCGGGTGCGGCTTCGAGGCTGGCGGTCACCGCATAGCCCGCCATGTCGCGCTCGGAGAATTTCATCCGGTTCACCGGCGCGAACGCGCTCATCACCGACGACATCAGTGAGGAGCCCATGGCAAGGCCGCTGGTGTGCTTGAGAAGATGGTCGACGGTGATGGCGCGGCGCGGGTCGTCCGGACTGCGCCACGCTGCGATCGGCGCGGGATCGCGGACGGAGAGTTTGCCCTGGCGCACGAGAATGCCGGTCAGCGTGCTGATCACGGATTTTGTCATCGAGTAGCCGAGGATTGGTGAGTCCTTGCTGTAGCCGTCGGCATAGCGTTCGGCGATCACCCTGCCGTCCTTCACGATGACGACCGCTTTGGTGTTGCGGAACGGCGGCTGCGCCGGCTCCGTGAATGCGGCGTCGAGCGCGCGCTTCAGTGCGGGATCTTTCGGTTCGACCACGCCATTGCCGGCGATCTCCGGCAGCAGCGCCGGGGCCGGTGATGGTTTCGGCAGCGCGGACTCCGCCGGCGGTTCGCCATGTGCGAGATAGCAGCCGAGCCCCTCGCGATGGATGGCGCGGCTTTCGATGCCGCCGAGCAAGGTCGCGGTCACCTGCTTGCGGCTGCGGTCGACGTTGTAACCGATCGCCCAGCTGATCAGGTTGACACCCGGCAGGCCGGCGGTTGTCTCCGTGAACAGCCGGTCCGGATCGGCGCCGGTGACGAACGTGCCGGTGCAGAGCAGGTTGGCGACGAAGCCGGTGACGATGCGCGGGGAGTCGGCAGCGCGGGCGCCGGCGGTGAGTGCAGTTGCGCTGAGCGCGGCTGCGACGGCAAGAACGATCAATCCACGTTTGGGCATGTTGGTCTCCGCAAATCGCCACGATGGCGTGGGGCGGAGATGCCCGGTCGGCGGTCGAGCTGCTCGCCGGATTCACAAAACGGCTGGCCGATTCCTTGAATCGGTGGATTTTCGGGGGATTTCTAGGCCGGTTGGCCGGAGCGGCGGTATTCCGTTGGCGTCAGGCCGGTCTCGGTCTTGAAGGCCCGGTTGAACGGGCCGAGCGACTGGAAGCCGGCATCGAGCGCGATCGTCGTTACCGGCACCTCGGCCTGCGACGGATCGGCCAGCGCCGCCTTGGCATCCTCGATCCGGTAGCTGTTCAGGAATGCGTTGAAGTTGCGGTAGCCGAGTCGCTGGTTGATGACCCGCCGCAGCCGATACTCCGGAACGGCGAGCTTGGCGGCCAGCGTGCCGATGGCGAGACCTTCATGGCGATAGAGCCGCTCGTCGCGCATCAGCCGCGTCAGCGTATCGATCAGCTTCTGATCGGCGGCCAGCGTCGTATCGGCGTCCTCAATGCGCTCGGCCGCAGGTTGTACGGGCGCAACGAACAACTCGTTGCCGGTGGCGCGGGTGAGCTGCCAGGTGATCGTTGCGACGATGGCCGCAAGCGTTGCGGCATTGGCGATGCTGACGAGAACCGGCGGCGCCGCGCCGCCGAGAGCGATCTGAAGGATGCCGTTGACGATGGCGATGGCCGCGGCGGCCGCGACGATCAACACACGCAGGCTGCGGCGGCGTTCGACCAGATCGTCCGGCCACGACGACATGGTCTGCACCACGGCGAGCGCATTGGTGCCGAGCGCGATGATCGTCAGTGCCAGCGCCGTCATCTGCGACAGCGGCGATGCGGTCGTCACCAGCACGGTGCAGTTGATGAGGCTCAGCGCCACCAGCGCAGCCCACGCCACGCCGTGCCATGCCCGCAACGTGAAGCGATCGTCGAACAGCGCACGGGCGAACAGCCAGAACACGATGGTGTTGCCGGTCGACAGCGCAATCAAAATGCCGCGCCACCACGTGACCTGATTGGCGAACTCCGCCGCGGTGCTGATCGCGAACGCAGCCGATCCGAGTGCGAAGGCCGCGCCGAGCTTGCCGGCGGTGCTGCGGCCGAAATCGCGCAACAGCAGTGCCGCAAGCAACAGCAGCAAGGCGGTTGCGCCGGTGCGGAGTGCGAGATCGAGCGCGTCGAGCGTCATGACGCGCGAACTTAAAGCATGACAGCTTGAGGGAGCAATCCGGATTGCGAACTATTTCGCGGCCGGCCGTGCCGAACCCTGCCGCGACGCCATGGCGATACCGCCGAGCACCAGCGCATAGCCAATGATGTGAAACAGCCGCAGCTTCTCGCCGAGCAGCGCGATTGCCATCACCGAGCCGAACACGGGCACAAGATGGAAATACGGCGCGGCGCGGTTGGGCCCGATCAGCGCGATGCCGCGGTTGAAGAACAGATACGCCAAGAGCGACGGAAAGATCACCACGTAAACCAGCGTCGCCGCGGTGAGCAGGTTCGGCTTGAGGGTATAGCCGATGGAGACTTCCCACAGCAGAAACGGCAGCAGCAGCAGCGCGCCGCAGCCAGTCGTAAAGGTGATCAGCGAGAGGAGGTGCACGGCCGGCCGCTTCGGCATCAGGGCCGAGTAAAGGCCGAACACCAGGAGCGCACCCGCAAACATCAGGTCGCCGATGTTGAATTTGATCGACGCCAGTGCGGTGAGATCGCCGCGCAGGATGATTGTCAGCACACCCAGTAGCGACAGCGTGATGCCCAGCGCCTGTCCCGGGGTGAGCCGTACGCCGAACAGGATCAGCGCCCACATCGCCACGAACAGCGGTCCGGACGACTGGATCAGCAGAGCATTCAGCGCCTCGGTGTACTGCAGGCCGGCATAGGAGAGGGCGTTGTTGGCGGCGAAGCCGGTGGCCGACAACACGATCATCAGCGGCAGGCTGCGCATCAGCACGGGCCAGTCGCGCTTGAGATGCGGCCAGGCGAACGGCAGCAGCAGCAGGAACGAGCCGCTCCAGCGGATGCATGAGAGCGTCATCGGCGGCACCTGACCGGCGACGAAACGGCCGAGCACGATGTTGCCGGCCCAGAACAGCGAGGTGAGGCTGAGAAGCAGATAGGGCTGATTATACAGCCAGGTGATCGGACCGCTGGCGCGTACCGGCTGTGTCACGCCGCGTCTTTCTGCTGCACGGGATGTGCAGCCTCTACCGCCGCCTTGGTCTTGCGCGCGGCGATGATGACGCCCGAGATGACGAGCACGTAGCCGGCGAAATGAAAGAGCTGGAATTTCTCGCCGAGGAAGCCGATCGCCATCACCGATCCGAACACCGGGATCAGATGAAAGAACGGCGCGGCACGGTTGGTGCCCACCAGCGTCACACCGCGATTGAAGCACATGTAAGACAGGATGGACGGGAAGATCGCGACATAAGCCAGCGCCGAGATATTCGTAAGCGTCAGCGCGAAGCCGCCACGCGTCATCTGCTCCCAGACGAACAGCGGGATGAGGGCGAACGCGCCGCAGCCGAAGGTGAAGCCGACGAACGAGAGGTCATGCATCTTCGGCCGCTTGACCGACAGCGCCGAGTAGAGGCCGAAGATCGCAAGCGCTGCGAGGAAGATGAGATCGCCCTTGTTGAGTTCGAGATTGGCCAGTGCGGTCAGATCGCCGCGCAGCAGGATGACCAGAACGCCGAGCAGCGAGACGGCGATGCCGATGCCCTGCGCGAGCGTCAGCCGCACGCCAAGGATGATGAACGAGAAGATCGCGACGAACAGCGGCCCCGACGACTGGATCAGCAGCGCGTTGATCGCGATGGTGTGTTCAAGCGCCCAGTATTGCAGCGTGTTGAAGGCGCTGACGCCGATCAGCGAAATCGCGACCATCAGCTTCCACTGGCTGCGGATGGCCGGCCAGTCGCGCTTGAGGTGCGGCCACGCGAACGGCAGCACGATCAGGAACGCGAATGCCCAGCGCAGGAACGACAGCGCGACCGGCGGGATTTCGCCGGCGACGCCGCGGCCGAGCACGGCATTGCCGGCCCAGAAAAGGGGCGTCAGCGTCAGCAGGATATACGGCTGGTTGCTCAGCCAGGTGATGACGGAGCGCTGTCGAGAGGGCGTCATCAAATGATCTTGGCGATCTTGTTGCGTGGCGCGTTGTCGCTCGGCAAAGCAGAGCGCCACTGCGGCGTTTCCAATGCTCGCTTCTAGCATTGTTCGCGCGCCGGAGGGCCTCCACGTTTGCCGAGCGACCATGCGCCATGCGCATCGGGGGGCGTTGACGATGGAATAGGCTTAACGAGCGTGCTGTCCGGCCCGGAGCGCCAGACGTCCTTCGACAGAGACGAGCGGAAGGATTCGGCCCCGGAGAATCTTTTTGGAGCATCGCATCCTTTGGCGGGTGTGGATCGTCTTGGTGGTGAGTGCGCGGACTTCTCCGCGCATGTTTGGAGGATACCCCATGGCCCGCCGCGTGATCCGCTACCAGACCAACCCCGACAAAGCTGATGAAAATCAGCGCTATATCGAGATCGTATTCAGTGAACTCGAACGCGTAACCCCGAGCGGCGTGCGCTACGCCGCGCTTCGCCTCGAGGACGGTCTGTTCGTTCATCTGGCCGACATTGATAATGGTCCTGGGCTTACGGGCCTGGCCTCGTTTCAGGCCTTCCAGAGCGGCCTGTCGACCCGCATCTCCGACAAACCGCTGGTGCGCGAAGCGGTGCTGATCGGTAACTACCGGATGATTGGTGAATAAGGCTACGTTCCACCGATGGATGATGAGACGACAACGTATCCGTTGAGCGACCGCGACGTTTTCGCGCGACGTATCGGCGAGTGGCGGCCGAAGCTGCATCGCTACTGCGCGCGCATGACCGGCTCGGTTATTGACGGCGAAGACGTACTGCAGGAAGCGATCGTCAAGGCGCTGGACGGATTCGTGGCGGCGTCGCCGATCGCGAATCCGGAAGGCTGGCTATCTCGCATCGCGCATAACACGGTGCTTGATTTTCTGCGGCGCCGGGCGCGGCAACGAGGGGCGCATGCGGACGAGGATCCGGACATGGTTGCGGACACCGAAGAGATTCCCGATCGCGAGGTCGCTGCGGCGAGCCTGCACACGTTCATGCGGCTGCCGCCGTCGCAGCGATCAAGCGTAATCCTGATGGACGTGCTTGGCTACTCGCTGCGGGAAATCGGTGATGTGATCGAGCTCACGGTGCCGGCGGTGAAGGCGGCGCTGCATCGCGGCCGTGCACGGCTGCGCGAGATCGCTGCGGAGCCGGACGACCGGCCATTGCCGGCGCTGCGTACCGGAGATCGTGAACGCCTCATTCGCTATGTCGAGCGATTCAACGCCCGCGACTTCGATGCGGTGCGCGATATGCTTGCCGATGATGTGCGGCTCGATCTGGTCAATCGCGCGCGGCGCGAGGGTAAGCGCGACGTCTCGGACTACTTCACCAACTACGACAGGGTCGGCGATTGGGAATTCACGCCGGGGTTCATTGACCGGCGGCCGGCGATTCTGGTGCGCAATCCGGAACTGCCGCAGGAGCGACCTGCCTACTTCGTGCTGCTGGAATGGACTGGCGGGCGGGTGTTCAACATTCGCGACTTCCGTTACGCGAGCTACGTGGCGGACGAGGCGGAGGTGATTGCGCTTTGACGGCTCAGGTCTTGCGCCGTTTCGCCAGCGCCGCATCGACCAGCGCGAACGCCGCGTCGCCCGCGGTCTCCATGTAGCTCGCGTCGCGATGCAAGAGCACCACGGCGAACGAGCCATCGAGCAGCAGCAGAACTTGCCGCGCCAGCTCGGCCGGGTGGGCGATGCCGTCGGCATCGAACGTCGTGCGCAGCCATGTCTCGAATTTCTTCTTGTGCGCGGCGCCGATTTTGATCGCCGGATGTCCCGGCATGTTGGCGAGCTCGGCGGTGGTGCGCAGGAAGCCGCAGCCCTTCCATTTCGGGCTCGCTGCGTTGACCGCAAGCCGCCGGAAGATGCCGCGCACCTTCGCCGCCGTTGAGCCGTCGGTCTCGTCGAACCACTGCTTGAACAGCGCGAGGTTTGGCTGGTCGCGCGCCTCGAGGTAAGCGGCAACGAGATCGTCCTTGCTCTTGAAGTGGTAGTAGAACGTCCGCTTGGTCACGCCGGCCTTTTCGGCCACGGCGTCGAGGCTGACGCCGCGAATGCCCTCACCATAGAACAGCTTGCTGGCAGCGGTGACGATGCGGTTGCGGGTGTCGGTGCTCATGATACCGCTATGTATACCGACCAGTGAATATACACAACTCGACGCCTCCTCTAGCGTCCGGATCAACCTGACATTGCTTGAGGCAAGCCATGACCGAACCTGTCTTGATCTCCGTCGACAGCCGGATCGCGCTTCTGACGCTGAACCGGCCGGAGAAGCTGAACGCGCTGAACTACGAGATGGTCGATCGCCTGATGACGTTGCTCGATCAGATCGAGACCGATGACGACGTGCACGCGGTGATTCTCACCGGCGCGGGCGCACGGGCGTTCTCCGCGGGCGCCGACATCCATCAGTTCTCGCAGAGCGTGGCGCAGTGCGTGAATACAGCCTTGCGCGACTTCGTCCGCCGCGGGCAGGCGATGACGGCGCGCCTCGAAGCGTTCACCAAACCGGTGATCGCGGCGGTAAATGGTCTCGCGTTCGGTGGCGGCTGCGAGATCACCGAAGCGGTGCATCTGGCGATCGCGAGCGAGAAAGCCTTGTTTGCCAAGCCCGAAATCAATCTCGGCATGCCGCCGACGTTCGGCGGGACGCAGCGGCTGCCGCGCGCGGCCGGACGCAAGCGGGGTCTGGAATTGCTGCTGACCGGCGATTCCTTTTCGCCGCAGCACGCGCTTCAGATCGGACTCGTCAATGCGGTGGTGCCGCATGATGAGTTGTTACCGCGTGCGCGTGCGCTGGCGGAGCGCATGATCCGCCATTCGCCGCTGGCGGCGGCGAGCGTCATCACCGCAGTCACGCGCGGGCTCAACGTCAGCATCGCCGAGGGGCTCTTGATCGAGCGCGAGCAATTCGCCCGTGTGGCGCCGACCTTCGATCTCGCCGAGGGACTTGCCGCCTGGAAAGAGCGTCGCGCGCCGCAGTATCGGGGGCGGTGACGGGCGGGCCGAATTAATTGCGAAAATCAGCGCTTTGACGCTCCTGCGACGCGGCAAATTGCGCCTGTTGAACTTGCACTCGCGGGCATCATCCTTTATCCGGCCATGGGTCCTTTGACCGCCATTCGCCGGGGATTTTTCGTGAGCGCATCCATGTCTGGGCAAGAGAGTCAGTCGCGATTTCGATTTGCCGATGGAGCCATGGGGGCGCCTCTCGGTGCGCGATCGACAACGATCGGCCTGATCCTCTTCGTCATCATCAGCATCGTGTTCGCAGCGTTTGCGCTGCTGCCCGAAATCATCGGCAACGGGAAAACCAAGGACTATCCGCTCTGGTACTGGGTCGGACAACGGGTGCTGAACGGCGGCGATCTGTACAACAACGACGGAGTGATGTTCGGATTTCTGTATCCTCCGTTTGCAGCCATTCTGTTCGCGCCGCTCAGCTACTTCGGCAAGGTGCCGCTTTATCTCTCGCTCGTCGCCGTCTCGCTTGCCTCGTGGTGGGCTTCGATCCAGCTGTCCGATCGGATGGCGGGCACGCGAACGATTCCCGATTTCTGGATTGCCGCGCTCCCATCCATCATCACCCTGCCGTTCGCGTTCAATGTGGTCGACATCGGCCAGCCCAACCTGATGCTGTTGGCGATGGTGCTGGGCGGATTTTACTTGGCCGCGTGCGGCCGGGCCTGGTCGGCCGGCGCTCTGTTCGCGGCGGCGACCGCCATCAAGGCGTTTCCCTTCGTCGTGCTGGCCTATCTGATCGTGCGGCGGCAGTTCAAAGTCGCTGCGAGCATGCTCGTGTTTCTGGCCGTCTTTCTCGTGCTGGTGCCGTCACCGTTTCGCGGCTTCGATCGCAATATCGCCGATCTGAAAACCTGGTTCGGCGGAATGGTTTTGTCGGCGGACGAAAAAGGTTTCGGCCAGCGTGCCGAGCAGAACTGGTCCTACAAGAACCAGTCGCTGATCGCTGTAACGCATCGGCTGGTTCGCCCGCAGAACTATGAGTCGGAAAATCCGAACTCGCCCCCGAAGACCGTCAACATTTTCAACGCCAGCTATCAGCAGGCCAATATCGTGCTCGTTGGTTTCGTGCTGCTGCTCGGCTTTGGCTACCTATGGGCGATGCCGCGCAACGATCGCAGAACACCGGTGACGGACGCTGCGGAGTTGGGCGTTCTCATCAGCCTGATGACGATCGCGACACCGCTGGCGCGCCACTACTATTTCATTGCGCTGTTGTTTCCGTTCACCGTGTTGGTGTACCGGGCCGCTTACGATCCGCGAAAGTCGGTCCGAACGGCGACCGGCATTGTGGTTGCGCTCGCGGTCTTGCTGATGCTGCTGAGCTTTCCGTTTGTGTCGCGCGCCTTTCAGGCGATCGGTAACGTCTTCTGGGCGACCATGCTGCTGATCGGCGGCCTGGTCTGGCACATGCGCAACCCCGCGCCGGAATCGGACTAGCTGCGAGCCGGTCGCCCAAGCTTGCCGCACTGCGTCGGCGGCGTTCTGGAATTTGCTGGGGAAATCAATGATTTGGCACCCCTAAAGTGAGCCGGATTGCGCCTGTTTAACTTGCGTAAAAGGGCATCATCCTTTATCCGGTTGCCGAAAGCCTTGCTGGGAGCCGCATTTCCCGCTGCCAGGCATTCAACCTGGCAAAACCCGGCTCAAGGACTGTCCGAAATCATGGCGAATGTGGTGGTCGTCGGCGCCCAGTGGGGCGACGAGGGAAAAGGCAAGATTGTCGACTGGCTGTCGGAGCAGGCGGATATCGTCGTCCGCTTCCAGGGCGGGCATAACGCCGGCCACACCCTCGTCATCGACGGCAACACCTACAAGCTCGCGCTCTTGCCATCCGGTGTGCTGCGTCCCTCGAAGCTCGCGGTCATCGGCAACGGCGTGGTGTTCGACCCGCAGGCGTTTCTCGACGAACTCGCGCGGCTGCGCGGGCAGGGCGTCGCGATCACGCCTGAGAATCTCCGCATCGCCGAGAACGTCACGCTGATTTTGCCGCTGCATCGCGAACTCGATGCGTTGCGCGAGTCCTCCAACACCGGCACCGCGATCGGCACCACGCGCCGCGGTATCGGTCCGGCGTACGAGGACAAGGTCGGCCGCCGCGCGATCCGCCTGATGGATCTCGCCGATCTCGATACGCTGCCGCACAAGATCGATCGCATGCTGGCGCATCACAATGCGCTGCGCCGCGGCTTCGGCCTCCCGGAGTTTAGCGGCGGCGAGATGCTGAAGGAACTCACCGCGCTGGCGCCGCAAATTCTGCCGTATGCGGAAAGCGTGTGGCGGCTGCTCGACCAGAAACGCCGCGAAGGCAAGCGCATCCTGTTCGAAGGCGCGCAAGGCGCGCTGCTCGACGTCGATCACGGCACGTATCCGTACGTGACCTCGTCGAATACCGTTGCCGCCAACGCTGCGACCGGCACCGGCCTCGGCCCGTCGGCGGTCGGCTACGTGCTCGGCATCTGCAAGGCCTACACGACGCGCGTCGGCCTCGGCCCGTTCCCGACCGAACTCACCGACGAGATCGGCGAGGAGATCGGCCGCCGCGGCAAGGAATTCGGCGTCAACACCGGGCGCAAGCGCCGCTGCGGCTGGTTCGACGCGACGCTGGTTCGCCAGACCGCCCGCACCTGCGGTATCCACGGTCTCGCCCTGACCAAGCTCGACATTCTCGACGGCTTCGACACCATCAAGGTTTGTACCGGCTACATGCTCGACGGCCAGGAGATCGATTACCTCCCGGCGGGCGAGGGCGCGCAGGCCCGCGTCACGCCGATCTATGAGGAGATCGAGGGCTGGAAGGAGCCGACCGCGAACGCGCGCTCATGGGCACAGCTTCCGGCACAGGCCATCAAATATGTGCGCCGCGTCGAGGAGCTGGTGGGCTGCCCGATCGCGCTGCTGTCCACGAGCCCGGAGCGCGAGGATACCATCCTCGTTCAGAATCCGTTCGAGGCGTGAGTGAGGCTTGCCTTGGAATCGGCCATTCGGCGGGGCCTATTCCAATCTTTGAATTTAGGGGGCGATCCGGCATGATCGCGAGGTTTCCAAGCCGGATCGAGCCTTTATACTGAGCCGCGGAAGGTAACTGACGTCGGATGGCTGACTACTACCCGCTGATCGCCCGTGCCATTGCTGGCCTCGATGCGAACGCCACCGGCGAAGCGCGCCGTGCGCTGTACGAGCGGGCGCGCACGGCGTTGATCGCGCAGTTGCGCGGCGTGCAGCCTCCCTTGAGCGAATCCGAAATCACCCGCGAGCGGCTGGCGCTGGAAGAGGCCGTGCGCAAGGTCGAGTCCGAGGCGGCGCATCGTGCGCGCTCGCCGCAGCCCGCGCCGCCGCCTGCGTCCGAACCGGCCAAGCCGCAGATTCCACCGATGCCGGAAACGCTGCAGGGCCGTCCGCGCGCCGGCGATGCCTTTCGTGCCGCGCCGCGCGGGCCGCGCACCGAACCGCAGGCGCCGC
>LWDM01000053.1 GCA_002083525.1 Proteobacteria bacterium SG_bin9
CGGCCCATGGCGACGCGCTGGCGCTGGCCGCCGGAGAGCTGGCGCGGATAGCGGTCGAGCAGTGCGCTGAGCGCGAGGATGTCGGCGGCCTTCTTGACCTTGCTGTCGATGGTCGACTGGTCGGTGCCGCGCAGCTTCAGCGAGAAGCCCATGTTCTGCGCCACCGTCATATGCGGATACAGCGCGTAATTCTGGAACACCATGGCGATGTCGCGCTCTTTCGGCTGCACGTCGTTGACGACGCGCTCGCCGATCGAAATCGTACCCGAGGTGATGTTCTCAAGACCCGCCAGCATGCGCAGCAGCGTGGACTTGCCGCAGCCGGACGGACCGACGAGCACGACGAACTGTCCATCCTCGATCGGGACCGTGACGCCGTGGAGGACTTCGAAACCGCCGAACGATTTCCGAACGTCCTGAATCTTCACAGACGCCATATCTGCGACTCCATACGCTTCTCCCAAAGCCGGCCGCAGTCGGCATGCGCCGCCACAGCTCTCATTGACCGACCTCGATGGCCGGCGCCGACGATACTTTCAGCGCTCACCATCGAAATCGAGAATTTTTCCAACCTTAACATTGAGGCTAGCAATCCGATGGTAGCGCTGTCAATATTCGTTCAAATGACAGTTCGCGTGTGATATGACGCACCCATGAGACGCAACCGGACGAAATCGGGCGAAGCCCGGCTGACCGATGTCGCCAAGCTCGCCGGCGTCAGCCCGATCACCGCGTCCCGGTTCTTCCGTAACCCCGAAGCCCTCTCGATCAGCAAGCGCGAACGTGTGGAAAGCGCAGCGAAGGAGCTTGGGTACGTGCCCAATCTTGCGGCACGCGCGCTTGCGTCGCAGCGCAGCGAAGTCATCGGCGTTCTGATCCCGTCCCTGACCAATAATGTGTTCTCGGACGTGCTGCGCGGCATCTACGACGTGGCGCAAAACAGCCGTTACAGCATTCAGCTCGTCAACACGCGTTACTCCATCCTGCAGGAAGAAAAACTGCTTCGCCTTTTCCAGGCGCAGAAGCCGGCGGGATTGATTGTGACCGGCATCAACCAGACGGCGGAATCGCGCACGGTGATGCAGGCGATGAACTGTCCGATCGTCCAGATCATGGAAATCGGCAATGAACCGGTCGACATGATGGTCGGCTTCTCCCATTATGACGCCGGTTTTACAGCCATTTCTCACCTTCTGTCGCAGGGCCGCAAGCGCATCGGTTTTCTCGGCGCCCGCATGGATCCGCGCGTGCAGCGGCGCTTCGACGGCTATCGCGACGCGATGAAAGCAGCCGGATTGCTCGACCAGCGGTTGATCGTCACGACGCCGGTGCCGACATCCGTGACCATGGGCGGCACGCTGTTCGCCGACCTTCTCATCCGCGCACCGGACATGGATGCAGTGTTCTGCGTCAACGACGACCTGGCGCTCGGTGTTGTGTTCGAATGCGAGCGGCGGCAGATTGCCGTACCCGACCAGATGGCCATCGTCGGCTTCAACGATCTCGAGTTTTCCGCGTCCTCCGTGCCTTCGATCACCAGTGTGCGCACCAACCGCTACGAGATGGGGCGGCATGCGGTGACAATGGTGACGGAGACAATCGAAAACCGCCGGCCGGAACAGCCGATCGTCGATCTCGGCTTCGAGCTGATGGTCCGTCAAAGCTCGGCCAAAGTCGCATAAGCGCCATCCGGCCTGTTGCCGAAAAAATGGTAGCGCTATCTTTTGAGCCTGACTAAAGTCGCAGGAGCGTGAAAGGCGGCCTGCAGGCGCCGTTCGCGAATAACGATCTGCAGTGCGGGAGGATTTTCATGGCAACCAAGGGCGACAACGGCAGCGGCAAGCGCAAACTCCGCTCGAGCCTGTGGTTCGACAATCCGCACAACCCCGGCATGACCGCGCTCTACCTCGAGCGCTATCTGAACTACGGTCTGACACGGAAAGAATTGCAGTCCGGCAAGCCGATCATCGGCATCGCCCAGACCGGCAACGACCTCTCCCCTTGCAACCGCCATCACCTCGAACTGGCGCATCGCGTCCGCGAAGGCATCCGCGAGGCCGGCGGCATCGCCATGGAGTTTCCGACCCATCCGATCCAGGAAACCGGCAAGCGCCCGACCGCCGCACTCGACCGCAACCTCGCCTATCTCGGCCTTGTCGAAATTCTCTACGGCTATCCGCTCGACGGCGTCGTGCTGACGACCGGCTGCGACAAGACCACGCCCGCCTGCATGATGGCAGCGGCGACCGTGAACATCCCGGCGATCGTGCTCTCCGGCGGGCCGATGCTGAACGGCTGGTGGAATAAGGAACGCACAGGCTCCGGCACCGTGGTGTGGAAATCGCGCGAGCGCATGGCCGCGGGCGAGATCGGTTACGAGGAGTTCATGGACATCGTGGCGTCGTCGGCACCCTCGGTCGGCCACTGCAACACCATGGGCACCGCCTCGACGATGAACTCGCTCGCCGAAGCGCTCGGCTTCTCGCTGCCGGGCTGCGCCGCGATCCCTGCTCCGTATCGCGAGCGCGGCCAGATCGCATACGAGACCGGCAAGCGTGCGGTCGAGATGGTGTGGGAAGATCTGAAGCCATCAGATTTCCTCACGCGCAAGGCGTTCGAGAACTGCATCGTCGTCAACTCGGCGATTGGCGGTTCGACCAATGCACCGATCCACATCAATGCGCTGGCGCGTCACATCGGCGTCGAGCTGTCGATCGACGACTGGCAGACGCACGGCCACGACGTGCCGCTGCTGGTGAACCTGCAGCCGGCCGGCTTCTACCTCGGCGAGGAGTATCACCGCGCCGGCGGCGTGCCGACGGTTGTGCAGGAGCTGATGAAGCACAAACGCATCCACGAGGACGCACTCACGGTGAACGGCAAGACCATGGGCGACAACTGCCGCGCCGCCACGCCGCCCGATGCCGACGTGATCTGGACCTACGACAAACCGCTCGTAAAGGACGCGGGCTTCGTCGTGCTTCGTGGCAACTTGTTCGACTCGGCGATCATGAAGACCAGCGTGATCTCGAAGGAATTCCGCGACCGCTATCTATCGAACCCGAAGGACAAGAACGCGTTCGAAGGCCGCGCCATCGTGTTCGAGGGGCCGGAGGATTATCATGACCGCATCGACGATGAATCGCTGAAGATCGACGAACACTGCATGCTGTTCGTCCGCGGCGTCGGCCCGATCGGTTATCCCGGCGGCGCGGAAGTGGTAAACATGCAGCCGCCGGCGGCGCTGATCAAAAAGGGCATCACGTCCCTGCCGTGCATCGGCGACGGCCGCCAGTCCGGCACCTCGGGATCACCTTCGATCCTCAACGCGTCGCCGGAAGCAGCAGCCAACGGCGGCCTCGCATTGCTGAAGACCGGCGATCGCGTGCGCATCGACCTCAACAAGGGCGAAGCCAACATTCTGATCTCTGACGCCGAACTGGCGGAGCGCCGGAAGGCGCTGATGGCCAAGGGTGGCTTCGGCCATGCCGAGAACCAGACGCCCTGGCAGGAGCTCTATCGTAATACGGTCGGCCAGCAGTCGAGCGGCGCCTGCATGGAGCTTGCCACGCGCTACCACAACCTTGCCGGCACCTTCGGTGTCGCACGCGACAACCATTGAGACCAAGGACAAGACAATGACTGACCGTCTCAAGGGCAAGCGCGCGTTCGTCACCGCTGCGGCAGCCGGCATCGGCCGCGCCTGCGCCATCGCCTTTGCGCGCGAAGGCGCGACGGTGATCGCGACCGATCTCAACGAGGCGGCGATGGCCGACCTCAAGAGCTACGGCGTCAAGGAAACCCACAAGCTCGACGCGCGCGACACCGCCGCCGTCAGTGCAATGGCGAAACAGGTTGGCAATATCAACGTGCTGCTCAACGCCGCCGGTTTCGTGCACAACGGCTCCGTGCTCGAATGCTCGGAAGACGACTGGGACTTCTCGTTCGACCTCAACGTCAAGTCGATGCACCGAACGATCAAGGCGTTTCTGCCCGGCATGCTGGCCGGCGGTGGCGGATCGATCGTCAACGTCGCCTCCGCCGCCGGCGTGTTCAAGGCCGCGCCGAACCGCTACGTCTATTCGGCAACGAAAGCAGCGGTCGCTGCCCTCACCCGCGCCGTCGCGGTCGATTTCATCACCAAGGGCATCCGCTGCAACTGTATCTGCCCCGGCACCATCGAGACGCCCTCGATGCTCGATCGCGCGGCTGCGCTCGGAGCCGGCGGACGCGAAATGTTCGTCAGCCGTCAGCCAATGGGCCGCCTCGGCACGGCAGAAGAGATGGCTGCGCTGGTGGTTTATCTGGCCAGCGACGAAAGCTCATTCACCACCGGCGTCGCGCACATCGCCGATGGCGGCTGGACGCTCTAAGGCAATCGGAGAATTGGCATGAACAAGATCGATCTCACCGGCCGCTGCGCGGTCGTCACCGGCGGTGCGCAGGGCTTCGGCCGCGCCATCACCGAGCGCTTTGTCGCCTCCGGCGCGAAAGTCGCGATCTGGGACTTCGACGATGCGCTCGCAAGCAAGACTGCGAAGGAGATCGGCGACGCAGTCAGCGTCGTGAAGGTCGACGTATCCGATCTGGCAGGTGTCGAGAAGGCGCGCGATGCGACGCTGAAGGCACTCGGCAAGATCGACATTCTCGTCAACAACGCGGGCATCGCCGGCATCAACAAGACCGTGTGGGAAACCGACCTCGACGAATGGCGCAAGGTGATGCGCATCAACCTCGACGGCCCGTTCATCTGCTGCAAGGCCGTCGTGCCGTCGATGCAGAAGCAGAACTACGGCCGCATCATCAACATCGCCTCCATCGCCGGCAAGGAAGGCAACCCGAACGCCGCGCACTACTCGGCGTCGAAGGCCGGCGTGATCGCGCTGACCAAGTCGCTCGGCAAGGAACTCGCGAAGACCAACATCGCGGTGAACTGCGTGACGCCCGCCGCGGCAAAGACCGCGATCTTCGATCAGCTCACCCAGCAGCACATCGACTTCATGCTGTCGAAGATTCCGCGCGAGCGCTTCGTCAAGGTCGAGGAGCTGGCCTCGATGGTCGCATGGATGGCGTCGGAAGAATGCGCCTACACCACCGGCGGCGTGTTCGATCTCTCCGGCGGCCGCGCCACCTACTGATTACTTCGGATCGGACTCGTGCCCGTGCAGGTACCCCTTGATCTTGGGGTCCGGCATCAGGATCGACGCGACCAGCGCGATCGCGCACATCACAGTCACGTACCAGTAGAAGTCCGTCTCCATGCCGCGGTCCTTGAACCACAGCGCGACGTATTCGGCTGAGCCGCCGAACAGCGCGTTGGCAATGGCGTAGGCGAAGCCGACGGAGAGCGCCCTCACCTCCGGTGGAAACATCTCGGCTTTCACGAGGCCGGAGATCGACGTGTAGAACGAGACGATCGCCAGCGCGAGCACGATCAGTCCGTATGCCGCATACGGGCTGGTGACGCCCTTGATGGCGTACATGATCGGCACGACGGAGAGCGTCGCCAGCCCGCTGAACAGCAGCATCGAGGTCTTGCGGCCGATCCGATCGGACAGCGCGCCGAATGCCGGCTGCATAATCATGTAGGTGAACAGCACGCAGGTCATGACGATGTTCGCGGTGCGATCGTGCATGTGCGCGCTGTTGACGAGATACTTCTGCATGTAGGTGGTGAACGTATAGAAGATCAGCGAACCGCCGGCCGTGTAGCCGAGCACGAGCAGGAACGGTTTCAGGTGGTTGGTGAAGATCGCCTTCAGCGATCCAGCTTCCTTGTGCGCGCGGCTGTCGGCGGACGACGTCTCATGCAGCGACACGCGCAAATAAAGCGCGACGACGGCACAGAGCGCGCCAATGAAGAACGGGATGCGCCAGCCCCAGGCGCGCAATTCAGCATCCGTCATCGACAGTTGCACGATCAGGACGACCAGCGAGGCCAAGAGCTGCCCGCCGATCAGGGTCACGTACTGGAACGATGCAAAGAATCCGCGTTTGCCGGGCAGCGCCACCTCGCTCATGTAGGTGGCACTGGTACCGTATTCGCCGCCGACCGACAGACCCTGCAGCATCCGGAACAGCAAGAGCAGCGCGGGCGCGGCAATGCCGATCGTCTCGAACGTCGGCAGCAGCGCGATCGCGAGCGAGCCGCCGCACATCATCAGGACCGAGATGACCATCGAAGTCTTGCGGCCGTATTTATCGGCGATGAAGCCGAAGATGTAGCCGCCGATCGGACGCATCAGGAAGCCGATCGCGAACACGGCCGCCGTCTGCAGCAGTTGCGTGGTCTGATCGCCTTTGGGGAAGAACGCGGGCGCGAAGTAGAGCGCGGTGAAGGCGTAGGCGTAGAAGTCGTACCACTCGACCAGGTTACCGGACGAGCTCGAGAAGATGGCCCACACCCGGCGGCGGCGATCCGCATGCTCTTCTGCGGTCAGTGTCATCGTGCTCATGCTGCTCTCCCGCCCTGGGTGGGACTCAACGAAGCAAAGCGACACCGGGTTCCGTCATTCGCGCGGCGGGCCACCCCGTGCCAGGAAGTCGAAGTCGCAACCTTCGTCGGCCTGCGTGATCGTCTTGTGGAAGAGATAGGCGTAGCCGCGTTCGGCCCAATCGGGATTTGCATCAATTTTCAGGGATTGACGGCGCTTTGTCAGCTCCGCCTCGTCGACAAGCAGATCGATGCGTCGCCCGGCAACGTCGAGCTTGATCCTGTCGCCGTTACGCACCAGCGCCAGCGGCCCGCCGACGGCGGACTCCGGCGAGATGTGCAGCACGATGGTGCCGAATGCCGTGCCGCTCATGCGCGCGTCGGAGATGCGCACCATGTCCTTGACGCCCTGCTGCGCCAGCTTCTTCGGGATCGGCAGATAGCCGGCTTCCGGCATGCCCGGCGCGCCCTTCGGCCCGGCATTGCGCAGAACCAGAACATCGTCGGCGTTCACGTCGAGGTTCGGATCGTCCATCCGCAGGGTCATGTCCTCGACGGACTCGAACACCACCGCGCGGCCTGTGTGCTGCAGAAGCTTCTCGGTCGCCGCCGCCTGCTTGATGATCGCGGTGCGCGGCGCGAGGTTGCCGCGCAGCACCGCCATCGAGCCTTCCTTCTTGATCGGATTGGAGCGCGGACGGATCGCGTCCTGCCCCGGCACTTCCTCGGCCTTGGCGACGATCTCACGCAACGTCACGCCCGCAACCGTCTTTGCATCGAGGTCGAGCAGGTCGCCAAGCTCCTTCATCAACTTCGGCACGCCGCCGGCATGATGAAAGTGCTCCATGTAGTGCTGGCCCGACGGTTTGAGATCGATCAGCATCGGCACCCGGCGGCCGATGGCATCGAACTCCTCAAGATCAATCTTGTGCGGCGTACGGCCGGCCATGGCCGAGAGATGCACGATGCCGTTGGTCGATCCGCCGATCGCCTGCATCACCACCTGCGCGTTCTTGAACGCGGCAGGCGTGAGAATTTCGCTTGGGCGAGGCCCGCCAGAGGCTGCCATCTCCGCCGCGCGCTTGCCGCTGGCCTCCGCCGAACGCACGCGTTCGGAATGCGGCGCCGGAATTGTCGCGCTCATCGGCAGCGAGAGACCGAGCGCTTCGGTGACGCAGGCCATCGTGCTCGCCGTACCCATCACCATGCAGGTGCCGACCGACGGTGCGAGACGGCCGTTTACCGCCTCGATCTCCGCCTCGTCGATTTCACCGGCGCGATACTTGCCCCACATGCGGCGGCAATCGGTGCAGGCGCCCAGCACCTCGCCCTTGTGATGGCCGACGACCATCGGTCCGACCGGCACGACGATCATCGGAAGATCGGCGCTTGCCGCGCCCATGATCTGCGCCGGCAACGTCTTGTCGCAGCCGCCGATGACGACCACCGCGTCCATCGGCTGGGCACGGATCATCTCTTCCGTGTCCATCGCCATCAGGTTGCGCACATACATCGACGTCGGATACGAGAAGCTTTCCGCAATCGAGATGGTCGGAAACACCATCGGCATCGCACCGGCCAGCATGACTCCGCGCTTCACCGCCTCGATCAGCTGCGGCACGTTGCCGTGGCAGGGATTGTAGTCGCTGTAGGTGTTGGTGATGCCGACGATGGGCCGCGTCAGCGCATCGTCCGAGTAGCCCATCGCCTTGATGAAGGCCTTGCGCAGGAACAGCGAAAATCCCGGATCGCCGTAGCTCGTCAGTCCCTTGCGTAAACCCGTTGGCTTTGGGCCCTTGCTCATTCCACCCTCTTAGGCGGCTTTTGCCGCTCCTATGACGCGCTCGATCTCATCGAGCGTATCCTTGCCGAAGTAAATCTCGCCGTCCACGAAGAACGTCGGGGCGCCGAAGGTGCCGCGCGCCACCGACTTCTCGGTGTTGGAGAGCAACAGCGCCTTGGCGTTCGCATCCTGTGTCAGTGCCATGAAGCCTTTCCCGTCAAGACCCGCGGCATCGAGCGTCGCGGTGATGACCTCGGGGTCATCCATCTTCTTCGAGTCTTCCCACATGGCGCAGGACAGCACCTCCACATACTTCATGAAGTCCGGCTTGCCAACGAGGCCGCAGGTGCCGCGCATGATCTGCAGCGTATTGACGGGAAAGTGAGAATTCATGGCAAATTTCGCCAGGCCGTGGCGGGCGACGAAACGCCGGGTCTCGGCCTGCTGATACATCAGCTTGTTCCGGACATCCTTGAACGCCATCATCGGCGACTGGTTGTTGGTCGACTTGAAGACGCCGCCGAGCAGGATCGGCACATACTCGAACTTCACCCCGGTGCGCTTCTCGATGTGCGGGATCACACGGTGCGAGAGATAGCAGTTCGGGCTGCCGTAATCGAAATGATACTCCAACTTGGTCATGATCATCTCCCTGCGTTTCGTTCCTGAATGAATTGCTTTTCTTGATTGGGTTTGCGGCTTACCAGGCTTCCAGCCTCTACCAGCTTTCAAGCCAGGGCCGCAGATCCATCTCGTGCGTCCAGGCGTTGCGCGGCTGCTTGTGCAAGAGCCAGTAGTTCTCGGCGATCGCTTCCGGATCGAGAATGCCGTCCTTCGATTTCAGCGCGGCGCGGTCCGGGAAGTTTTCGCGAATCCAGGCCGTATCGATGGCGCCGTCGACCACCACGTGCGCGACGTGAATGCCCTCCGGACCGAGCTCTTTCGCCATGCATTGCGCCAGCGAGCGCAGCGCATGCTTGGCACCTGAAAACGCCGAGAAACCGGTACGGCCGCGCATGCTGGCGGAAGCGCCGGTGAACAGGATCGTGCCCCGCCCGCGCGGCACCATCACCTTCGCCGCCTCACGCCCGGTGAGGAAGCCGGAGAAGCACGCCATTTCCCAGACCTTGAAGTAGACGCGGCTCGTGGTCTCGCGGATCGGGAAATTGACGTTGGCGCCAATGTTGAAGACGGCGACTTCCAGCTCGCCGACCTCGCGCTCGATGGTCTCGATCAGCGCGACCATCTCCTCTTCCTTGCGCGCATCGACGCCGAACGCACGGCATTGGCCGCCTTCGCTTTCGATCTTGCTGACGAGATCAGCGAGTTTGTCCGCATGCCGCCGCACCACGCAGGCGACGTAGCCCCCACGCGCGAAGCGGCGCGCGATCGCGCCGCCGGTGGCGTCGCCTGCCCCAATGATCAAGGCTGCTTTGGCTTTCGGCATGGGCGGTTCCTCCGGACGCACGTGTTCTTAAATGACGATCGTCATTGAACACAGCCGCCGCGCCGAATGCAACTACATCGTTGCGCCGATCACCCATGGCGCGAATTCCGCGCCGCCGAAATCGAAGCTCTCGCTCTTGGTCGGCTCGCCGGAGGCCGTGCGCAGGATCAGCTCGAAAATGCGCTGGCCGCACTCCTGCACGGTTTCGGAACCGTCGAGGATGGTGCCGCAGTTCACGTCCATGTCGTCTTCCATGCGCGTGAACATCGGCGTGTTGGTCGCGAGCTTGATCGACGGCGATGGCTTGCAGCCGAACACGCTGCCGCGCCCGGTCGTGAAGCAGACGAGATTCGCGCCGCCCGCCACCTGCCCGGTCGCCGCCACCGGATCGAAGCCCGGCGTGTCCATAAAGACGAAGCCCTTCGCCTTCACCTCTTCGGCGTACTGCACGACGTCGACGAGATTGGTGCTCCCGGCTTTCGCCATCGCACCGAGCGACTTTTCGAGAATGGTCGTGAGACCGCCGGCCTTGTTGCCGGGGCTCGGGTTGGAATCCATCTCCGCACCTTCGCGCTCGGTGTATTCCTCCCACCAGCGCATCAGCGCAACGAGCTTTTCGCCGACCTCGCGGCTCACCGCGCGGCGCGTCAGCAGATGTTCGGCGCCATAGGTTTCCGGCGTTTCGGACAAGATCACGGTGCCGCCGTGGCGAACGATGAGATCGCTCGCGGCGCCGAGCGCCGGATTGGCGGAGACGCCCGAGTAACCATCCGAACCGCCGCACTGGAGCGCGACCATCAGCTCGCTCGCAGGCACCGTCTCGCGCTTGACCTTGTTGGAATCCGCGAGCACTTCCTTCACGAAGGCGATCGCCTTCTCGACCGTCTTGCGCGAACCGCCGACATCCTGAATGTCCATGGCGCGCAAACGGCCCGCAAGCTTCTGCTCTTCGAGGAAACCGCCGATCTGGTTCATCTCGCAGCCAAGGCCGAGCACGATCACGTGTGAGAAGTTCACGTGCCGCGCGAAGCCGCCGAGCGTCCGGCGCAGCAGCCGCAGCGGCTCGTGCTGCGTCATGCCACAGCCGGTCTTGTGGGTCAGCGCGACGACGCCGTCGACATTCGGATAGTCGGCGAGCGGATCGTGGCCGGTGAACGGATTGCGCTTGAACACGTCGGCAACGACCTGTGCGACATGCGCGCTGCAGTTCACGCTGGTGAGAATTCCGATGTAGTTGCGGGTCGCCACGCGGCCGTCCGGACGGCGGATGCCCTGAAACGTCGCCGGCAGATCGAAGTTCGGCGTCGGCTTCACGTCGACGCCGTAGGCGTAGTCCTTCGAGAAATCGCCCATGCCGCAGTTCTGCGTGTGCACGTGCTGGCCCGGTGCAATCGGCTGCGTGGCGAAGCCGATGATCTGGCCGTAGCGGTGGATCGGTTCACCCGTTGCGATCGGCTTCACGGCCACCTTGTGGCCCGCCGGAATCCGGTCGGTGGCAGTGAGATTGCCCTCGACCGGCGCTCCCGGGAGAAGTGTCGCGCGCGCGATCACCACGCTATCGTCGGCATGAAGCCGGATCACTGCAGATGGAGCCATGCCAACCTCTACGATCTTGTCCCGGACGCGATGCAGCGTAGCACGATGCATCGCAGAGCCGGGACCGTAACACATTCAGCAGCTGGAACGGCCCCGGATCAGCAGCGCACCGCTCTCGCGCTGCGCCGCGTCCGGGGCAAGAACTCTTAAGCCTTGCCGCCCGAACCCTTGCGGGTTTCGTTGACGTGATGCCGCGCCGACATCGACAGCAGGCCGCTGTCATTGAGCAGCGTCACCAGCTTGAAGCCCATGTTGATGTTGCGCACCGCGCCTTCCCAGCCCGAGCAGTGGATGCCCGGATAGATCTTGCGCTTCTCGCACTCCTTGATGAGCTTCTCGTAGATCTTGATGATCTCCGGCTCCTCGCGATCGAGCTTCGGCACGAGTCCGTAGGAGAAGCCGAGGTCTGACGGGCCGACATAAACGCCCGAGATGCCTTCGACATCGAGGATCGCTTCCATGTTCTCGACCGCGGTGCGCGTCTCGAGCATCGGAATGCACAGCGTTTCGGCGTTCGCCGTCTTCTGATAGTCGCTCGCCACCCCGTAGGTGATCATGCGGATCGGACCGTTGCTGCGCGTTCCGCGCGGCGGATATTTGCTGAACTGAACGAAGTCTTCCGCTTCTTTCTTGGTGTTGACCATCGGGCAGATGACGCCCATGGCGCCGCCGTCGAGCACCTTGCCGATGATGCCGGGCTCATTCCACGGCACGCGTACCATCGGCGTCACCGGATGTTTGCCCATCGCCTGGAAGCACTCGACCATCGACATGTAATCCTGCACGCCGTGTTGCATGTCGACGGTGACGCTGTCGAAACCGCAGCCCGCCATCGTTTCGGCCGAGAAGCCTGACGGAATGGCGAGCCACCCGTTGACCACCACCTTGCCCGACGCCCAGATTTCCTTGACCTTGTTTGCCATCGTCAGTCCTTGTTGCTTCCCATCATGTTCGTTGTTCAGGCGCGTGCGTCTGCAATCGCCGTGTCGTTGATTCCGAGCGAGCGCGCGGTGACCGCAATGCTCTCCCAGGTGTCGTCGGAGAGCGGAATGCCGTTCGCAGTGCGCTCGGCGCGCATCTTTGCTTCGGGCTCGCCCGGCACCAGCACGGCATCGTGGCCGGCGGCGCGCTTGGTGTCCTTCACGTACGCGATGTAGCGCGCGGTCTCCGTGTCGAAGAACTCGGCGGAGTCGAGCCGCTCCGGATCGATGTAGAACGACAGCGAGCCGTTCGAGAACTTGCGGCCGGCCGACGTCGCGCCGTTGCCGGTGAGCGCACCGCCGAGCAGCTCGCACATCAGCGCCAGACCCGAACCCTTGTGTTCGCCGAAGGCGCGGATTGCGCCCTTACCCTGCGAGTGATCGCGCACGCCTTCCGGCGTATACTCGCCGTAGAGCAGATGCGGATCCTCGCTGGGGCCATCGGGTCCGATCAGCGCGCCTTCCGGCAGTTTCTTGCCGCCGCGGCTTGCCACCAGCACCTTGCCTTCGGCCACATGCGAGGTCGCGAAGTCGAGCACCACCGGCGGCGCGTTCTTGCGTGGCACGCCGACGCAATACGGAGCTGTCGAGAAACGGCGCTCGACCCCGCCGAACGGCGCGACGAGGATCGAGCCGGCCGCGTTGACGAAATGCACCGACACGATGCCTTCCGCCGCCGCCATCTCGGCCCAGTCGCCGACGCGGCCGATGTGACCGGTGTTGCGCACGGCGACCGCCGCAAGACCATTCTCCTTGGCCTTCCTGATGCCGATCGCGACCGCCTGCGGCCCGACCGTCTGGCCGAAGCCGTATTGTCCATCGACAACGGTCAGTGACGGCGTATCGACCGTGAGCTTGATCTTCTGGTCGGGAACGATGGAGCCGTCCTTCACCCAGTTGACGTAGCGCGGCACACGAATGACGCCATGGCTGTCATGGCCGGTGAGATTGGCGGTCGTGAGATACATCGCGATGCGCGCGGCTTCGGCCTTCGAGGACCCGGATCGCACGAAAATGTCGGTCACGAACGCAATCAGTTTCTGGACTTGGACGGTCACCATGGTCGGGAATTCACCTCACATTGATCGCTTCGGGCGGCGTGCGATCATGTTGTTGTTTTTCGTTCGGCGGGCGGATTTTCGGATCCTGAAGTTGTCAGTTGTCAGACAAGTTGCCTGAAAAAGCCAGCCCCTGTCCACGCCCCAATCCGCATCATGTTGCTGCGTTGCAGTAGCTAGAGCGCACCCATGTCGCGCAGCGTATTTTCAACGACTTTTCGCTCGTCCGCCGTCAGCGCGGCCTGCGGCGGCAGCGGGTCGCCGACGTCGTACCCCTGAATTTGCAGACCAGCCTTGATGCACGCAGCGAGATTGAAGCGCGCGAAAGCTTCGTTGATGCGCCAGAGCTTGCGCTGAAGCTCCATGGCCTCGTCCCAGCGCTTCTCGCGGCAGAGGTCGTAGAGCGCGACACTCTGGCGCGGAATGATGCACGCGGGCCCGGCAAGCCACCCGGCCCCGCCAATCATCATCACCGCGACCGGGATATGCGACGAGGCGGAAAACACATCGATGTCGCCGCCCGAGCGATTGATGATCGACAGCAGACGGCCGGTATTGGTGGACGCATCCTTCACGAAAACGATGCGCGGATGTTTGGCGAGGCGCGCAATCACATCGAGCGACAGATCCGAGCGCTGGAACTGCGGATTGGTGTAGAGGCCGACCGGAATGTCGACGGCGTCGGCGATGGCGCGGAAGTACGCCTCGACACCGTCGTCCTTGACGGGGAAGTACGCCTCCAGGATTGCGAGGATGCCATCGGCGCCGGCCTTCTGATACGCGACGGCCTGCGCCACCGCGTCGGCCGTGTTGGCCGAGGCGACGCCGGCGACCACCGGCACCCGGCGCTGTGTGGCTTCGATGGTCGCAGCGACCACCGTGGCCCGCTGCTCGCGATCGAGATAGGCGAACTCGCCGGTCGAGCCGAGCGGCGTCAGGCCATGCACGCCAGCTTTGATCAGGTCGTCGCAGAGGCGGCCGAGCACCGCGGTCTTGACCTTGCCGGCGGCATCCACCGGCGACACCAGATAGGGAAAAACGCCTCGATATTTGGTCATTCGGGTTGGGGCCGCTGTGCTTGTTTTTGAGAATTCTTCGGCGGTCAACCTACAGCCCTGGGTGGCGCAGAAAAGCCACTCCCGCCCTGCGAATTAGGCCTAACGCTCAGAATCAGCTGAAATTTAAGGAAAATCCGACTAAAAAGACCGCTCAGCGGCGGGGTCTGATTCGGAAAACTCCCTTGGCTCACAATTAAGTTATTGGAACCAAAGGATTTTAAGGAACTTATCCCATGCACGGTTTTTACCATATTGCATCGCAATATGGTCACATTTCCGAAACATAAGCCGCCTCATCACACACATCGATCAGGGGACACTGATTCATGCGCTCTGTTCGCGCCCTCGCGCTCATTTTTGCCTCGCTGTCCGCAGTTGCTGCGGCTCCCGCCGCCGCGTCCGAGTATGACGGCCTTTGGACCGTGACCATCATCACGAAGAACGGCACCTGCGACCCGACGCTGACGGTCCCCGTCAACATTGTCGACGGCAAGGTCTCGGCCGCCCAGGGTCTGTCGGGCAGCGTCAATTCGTCGGGCATGGTCCGCGTCTCGATCAACGGCGCCCAGGCGAACGGCACCATGAGCGGCAAGACCGTGTCCGGTAAGTGGAACGGCGCATCGGGCGGCATCGCCTGCTCGGGCCGCTGGGAAGCCGCCAAGCAGTAAGTGGCGTTGCGTTTCGCATGATCCGGAAAAGTGGGTACCGGTTTTCCGATCCGATCATGCGCAAAAAGTAGCGAGTTTGTTCGCGTCAAAACCCCCGGCTCGGCCGGGGGTTTTTGTTTGCGCCGCGGAATGCGAAGTGTTGCACGGCAGACGCGCGCGTTTTGCGGCTGACAAGCGCTGCGATTTCGGGAATGGTCGCGCCCGAAAATTCGCCGGAGTTACAGACGAATGCCTGCCCCGCGCGCTTCAACCGCCCTGTCGCGCTTCACTGTTCTCGACCTGACCCGCATCCGCTCCGGCCCGACCGCTGTGCGGCAACTCGCCGACTGGGGCGCGAACGTCATCAAGATCGAACCGCCGGCCAGCGCCGGCGATGACGGCAGCCCGGGCGGCGGCTCGCGCGATGGCTCCGATTTCCAAAATCTCCATCGCAACAAACGCGGCATCACGCTCGATCTCAAAAATCCGAAAGGGCTCGCGGTCTTCAAGACGCTGGCTGCGAAGGCTGATGTCGTGGTCGAGAATTTCCGGCCCGACGTGAAGAACAGGCTCGGTATCGATTACGAGAGCCTGAAGGCGATCAATCCGCGCATCGTCTACGCCAGCATCTCCGGCTTCGGTCAGGACGGTCCCTACGCCAAACGCCCCGGCTTCGATCAGATCGCGCAGGGCATGGGCGGGCTGATGTCAATCACCGGCCTGCCCGGCCAGGGTCCGGTGCGCGTCGGCATTCCCGTCGCCGATCTCAGCGCCGGCTTGTTCTGCGCCATGGGCATCATGACCGCGCTGCTCGAGCGCGAAGTGTCCGGCGAAGGCCAGTGGGTGCAAACCTCGCTGTTGCAGGCGCAGATCTTCATGCTCGACTTTCAGGCCGCGCGCTGGCTGGTCGAGAAGGACGTGCCGAAGCAGGCCGGCAACAATCATCCGACCGCGATTCCGACCGGCGTGTTCAAGACATCCGACGGCCACATCAACATCGCCACCACCGGCGGAAAAATCTGGGAGCGTTTCGCTCACGCGATCGAAGCGCCGGAACTGTTGCAGCACGCGGACTACACAACGGCAAAAGGCCGCTCGCAAAACCGCAACGCGCTGAACGCGGCCATCGAGCAGGCAACGCTACGCAAGACCTGCGCAGAATGGATTCGCATTCTCAACGACGCCGGTGTGCCCTGCGGCCCGATCTACGCGATGGACGAGGTCTTTGCCGACGAGCAGGTGAAGCACCTGAAAATGGCCAAGGACCTGCCGCCGAACGGACCAGCGCGGCAACTGGTCGGGCAGCCGTTTTCGCTGTCGCGCACGCCGAGCGAATTCGTGGCGCGGCCGCCGAAAATGGGCGAACAGACCGATGAAGTGCTCGCGGAATTCGGATTCCGCGGCGACGAGATCGCCGCGCTGAAGCAAGACAAAGTTATCGATTAACAGGAAGCGACCATGACCAAGACCGACAAGATGCTCTCCAAGAAGGACGGGCACCTCGGATACATCATCTTCAATAACCCCGAGCGCCATAACGCGGTCTCGCTGGAAATGTGGGAAGCCTGCGGCGACCTCATCAACCAGTTCGAGAAGGACAAGGACGTGCGCGTGGTGATCATCACCGGCGCGGGCGACAAGGCCTTCGTCTCCGGCGCGGATATCTCGAAGTTCGAGGAAGAGCGGTCGTCGCAAGCCGCGGTCGAGCGCTACAACAAGGCCGTCGATCACGGCTACGGCGCGGTCGCGAAATTCTCCAAGCCGACGATCGCGATGATCCGCGGCTACTGCATCGGCGGCGGCATGGGGCTCGCCACCTGCTGCGACATCCGCATCTGCTCCGACAACTCGAAGTTCGGCGTTCCAGCGGCGAAGCTCGGCCTCGGCTACAGCTATCCGGGCGTGAAGCGTTTGGCCGACATCGTCGGGCCGTCGTTCACCAAGGAAATCTTCTACACCGCGCGCCAGTTCGATGCCGAGGAAGCGCGCATCATGGGTCTCGTCAATCGCGTCGTTCCGTCTGCGCAACTCGAAACCTATGTGCGCGACTACGCCAACGTCATCGCCGGCAACGCCCCGATGACGGTCGACTCGATCAAGCTGATCACCAACGAAATCTACAAGGACGAGAGCCGCCGCAACATGAAGGCCTGCGACGACGCGGTCGCCGCCTGCTTCGCGTCCAACGACTACAAGGAAGGCCGCGCCGCGTTCATGGCAAAGCGCAAGCCGGCGTTCACCGGCAGCTGAGCGGCAAGCGCAATTGCTAAGTCTGGGGAAGCTGTAATGTCTGCATCCGAACTGATCCGCATGACCGCGAACACCGTGGTCGACAAGCTCAAGCGCGGCGAACTCAAGCCTCACGATCTGCTCGACGCGCTGGAGAAGCGGATCGCTGCGGTCGACGGCAAGGTCAACGCACTGCCGACGCTCTGCTTCGATCGCGCACGCAAGCATGCGGATGCGCTGATGAAGAAGCCGGTCGCCGAGCGCGGCGTGCTGGCCGGTCTCCCGGTGCCGATCAAGGATCTCACCCCGGTCTCCGGTGTACTGACCACGCAGGGCTCGCCTATCTACAAGGACGTGGTCCCGACAACCTCGGGCATCGTCGTCGAGATGATCGAACGCAACGGGGGCGTGATCTACGCCAAGTCGAACACGCCGGAGTTTGGCGCGGGCGCCAACACGTTCAACGAAGTGTTCGGACCAACACTCAATCCGCACGACACGTCCAAGTCGGCGGCGGGATCGTCGGGCGGCGCGGCCGTTGCGCTTGCGACCGGCACAGCCTGGATCGCACACGGCAGCGATATGGGTGGATCGCTACGCAATCCCGCGAGCTTTTGCGGCGTTACTGGCATTCGTCCGAGCATCGGTCGCGTTGCCAACACACCGTCCGCGGCCGTCGACCGCACCCTTGGTGTGCAGGGGCCGATGGCGCGCACCATCGAAGACCTCGCGCTCGGCCTCGACGCCATGTCCGGCGAGCATCCGGGCGATCCGCTCTCGCTTCCGGTGCTACCGACGTCCTTCCTCAGTGCGGCGCGCAGCGGCTGGAAGCCGAAGCGTATCGCGTACTCGCCCGACCTCGGCATCACGCCGGTCGATCCCGAAGTGATCGAGCTGACGCGCAAGGCCGCCAGGCGGTTCGCCGACGCCGGTGTCATCGTCGAGGAAGCGCATCCGGACCTGAAGGAAGCGCACGACTCCTTCCACGTGCTGCGCGCCTTCGACTTCGCGCTGACCAAGGCGTCCCTGCTGCGCAGCAAGCGCAACCTGCTGAAGCCCGAAGTCATCTGGAACATCGAGGAAGGCCTCAAGCTCAAGGTCGAGGACATCGAACGGGCCGAGGCCGCGCGTGTCGCCATGACCGCGCGCACGCTGAAGTTCTTCGAGACCTACGACTTGCTGCTGTGCCCGGCGACGATCACCCCGCCCTTCCCGATCGGCGAGCGCTATCTCGCCGAATGCGCGGGCGTGAAATTCGACAACTATGTGCAGTGGCTCGCCATCGTCTACGCGACCACGCTCGTTTGCTGCCCGGCGCTGTCGATGCCGTGCGGCTTCACCAAGAGCGGCCTGCCGGTCGGCTTGCAGGTGGTCGCGGCGCCACGGGCCGAAGGCACACTGTTTGCAGGTGCCAAGCTGCTGGAAGATATCATCGGCGCGCTCGGCAAGGAGCCGATCGACCCGAAGTCGCCGAAAAATTGAACCGGAGCACGTTACGCATGGAAATCGATCATCCCGAGACGCTGGCCGAAGTGACGGCCGCGTTCCGCCGCTATGAAGCCGCGCTGGTGTCGAACGACGTCGCCGTGCTGGACGAGCTGTTCCGCGACGATCCGCGCACGCTGCGCTACGGCATGGCCGAGAACCTCTACGGCTATTCCGAGATCATGGCGTTCCGCTCGGGCCGCTCGCCGCTCAATCTGGCGCGCGAGCTGGCGCGCACCGTGATCACGGCCTACGGCCGCGACACGGCGGTGGCATCGACGCTGTTCACGCGCGCCAATGCGCCCGGCAAGGTCGGACGGCAGATGCAAACGTGGGTGAAGTTTCCGGAAGGCTGGCGCGTCGTCGCCGCGCATGTGAGCATGATCGACACGCCGAAAGCGTGATCGTTACGCCTGCATCAGATCGGAAGAATCAGAAGCGGTAGCTGGCTTCGAACGCGCCGAAGGTCGTGGCCGCCGGCTGCGTGTCGTATTCCTTCGTCCGGTGCGTGACCGAGAACGCCAGCCGATGGCCGGTCTGCGTGTAGAACTCGATGCCGCCGATGAAGTCGGCGACGAAGGTCTTGCGCGAGACGCTGAGGCTGTTCTGGAAGTTGTTGCCGTCGAGGAAGACGTTGAGCGCAACCGCGCGCGCCTCGACGCCGGCGAAGATGTTCCAGCCGAGCCAGGATGCCATCGCGTCCGGCGAGAAGAAGGTGCCGCCCGACGGCGACGGACGAATGCGCGTCGGTCCCCACGTCGAGCCCAGCGAGCTACCGAAACGCAGCATGCCGCCGACGGAGCCGTAGGTGTAGACGTTGCCGCCCGAGAAGCCGACCGACGGGATGAAGTCGACGCCGTAGCCGCCGCCGAGATCCGAACCGAACTTCCACTTCCGATCCCACGACAGGACGACGCCCGGTTCATTCTTCAGACGGAAGTTGCCGACAAACGGGCGGCCCTGCCCGAGCAGTTGATGGAAGGCGTCCTGCGTTTCCTTGCCCAACGCCGCCGGACCGACGACGCCCACCAGAAATTCGAACGTGTCGAGTTGACGCCCGCCGGTTTCCTGCATCGCCGAGACGCCGGTGTAGAGCCAGCCGGCGAACGGACGCTCGACGCCGGGAATGCGCGGCAGCCGCGAGCTGATGCGGTCGGGCGTGAAGATGCTCTGGCCGATCGGAATCCATTCGAGCTGCTTCTTCACCGGACCTGCGATCGAGAACGGCGTGAAGATACCCATGCCGACGACGTCATAGACGCGGCCTGCGGTCGGATGTTTGGTGAAGTCGTCGAAGGTCACCGAGAAGCGGAAGCCCTGGGTGTAGTCACGGTCCCTGCCGTTGCCGAGCGCATCGTTTTCGCCGATCAGCGTGAAGCGCTGCGCCGACGCGACCGACGGCGCGCCCGCAACAAGCAGGGTCAGCAGGGCAAAAATGACTCGCGAAAACATGGGCCTCATCCGAGCGGCAATCTGCCCCAGCGGCCACCACGCGAACAAGCCTAATTCGTTGGCCGGATTCAATTTTTCTGGGGGTGTGACTTAATCGAGCGGTATTCCGGAGAGGCATACCGGCGCCGATTTGACCGTTTTCGCGGCAGCACCGACAATCGAGGTCCCATCCTGCCCGTCCCGGCCCGGGACAGCGCGCCAAATCGTTCAAAATGCGGGAGAAATTCCATGGATCTCGGCCTTCGCGGCAAAACCGTCTTGATCACCGGCGCCTCCAAGGGCATCGGCGCCGCGGCCGCCGAGGTGTTTGCCGAGGAAGGCTGCAATGTGCGCCTCGCCGCCCGGAACAAGGAGGCCCTCGAAGCGCTGGCGTTGAGGCTGCGCGGCAGCCACCAGATCGCGACCCATGTCCATGTCGCAGACCTGCGCAAGCCGGAGGACGTCGCGGCGCTCGCCCGCGACGCTTCCGATGCCGATATTCTGGTCAACAATGCCGGCGACATCCCCGGCGGCTCGATCGACAAGATCGACGAGGCCACCTGGCGGCATGCCTGGGAGCTGAAGGTCTTCGGCTACATCAACCTCACCCGCCTGTTCTACGAGACGATGAAAAAGCGCGGCCATGGCGTCATCATCAACGACATCGGCGCGGCGGGCGAAAAGTTCGACTTCAACTACATCACCGGCAGCGCCGGTAACGCCGCGCTCATGGCCTTCACCCGCGCACTCGGCGGCGGCAGCCTGAAGGACAACATTCGCGTCGTCGGCATCAATCCGGGGCCGGTGGCGACCGAGCGCAACATCGCGCTGACGCGACGGCAGGCGCAGGTGCGCTTCGGCGACGAAAACCGCTTTCAGGAAATCCTCGACGCCTATCCGCTGCGCCGGCCGGCCAAGCCGCGCGAGATCGCCGACATGATGGCGTTTCTCGCCTCCGAGCGTTCCGGCTATACCACCGGCGTCATCATCACCATCGACGGCGGCATGTGCGCAGCCCCGCGATGACATAAGCGCGGATTGCTTCGCTGCGCGCGCAATGACAGATTTCGCGAAGTCGCGTCCAACAAGAAAGAAACGCTGTAATGGCCCCCTCCCGTCCGAACCTTCGCATCGATTCCGGCCGCCTCTGGGGCACCATTCATGAGACCGCAAAATTCGGCGGCACGCCGAAGGGCGGCGTCAAACGCCTGACGCTCGGCCCCGAGGACAAACAGGTGCGCGACTGGTTTCGCGCGGCTTGCGAAGCGGCAGGATGTGAGGTGCGCGTCGATGCGCTCGGCACCATGTTCGCCATTCGCAAGGGCCGCGACATGTCGAAGCCGCCCGTCGGCCTCGGCTCGCATCTCGACACCCAGCCGACCGGCGGCAAGTTCGACGGCATTCTCGGCACGCTGGCAGCGTTAGAGGTGGTGCGCACGCTGAACGACGCGGGGATCGAGACCGACGCGCCGCTCTGTATTGCCAACTGGACCAACGAGGAAGGTTCGCGCTTTGCGCCGGCCATGATGGCGTCGGCCGCCTATGCCGGCGACTTCACCACCGACAACATCCTCGGCCGCGTCGATGCCGAGGGCATCAGCGTCGCGCAGGCGCTCGACACCATCGGCTATCGCGGCGGCGAGCCGGTCGGGCAGCAGAAGTTCGGCGCCTTCGTCGAACTGCACATCGAACAGGGGCCGCTGCTCGAGGCCGAAGGCAAGACCATCGGCGTGGTCGATCGCGGCCAGGGCATCATGTGGTACGACGGCCGCATCGCCGGCTTCGCCAGCCATGCCGGGACTACGCCGATGCCGCTGCGGCGTGATGCCCTCTCCGCTTTCGCCGAACTGACGCTGGCGATCGAAAAGATCGCCAAGGATCACGGGCCGCATGCGGTCGGCACCGTCGGCGAGATCACGATCGAGAATTCGTCACGCAACGTCGTGCCGGGCGACCTCGTCTTCACCTGCGATATCCGCAGCCCCGACAGCAAGACGCTGGATGCGCTGCATGCGGCCGCGCTGGCGGCCGCCGCCGAGATCGGCAAGCGGCGCAAGGTCGAGATCAAGCTGGAGCAGGTCTGGCGTAAGGAGCCGACCGTGTTCAATTCGACGCTCGTCGACGCGGTGGCCTCCGCCAGCGAAACGCTGGGCTACAGCAACCGCCGCATCACGTCGGGCGCCGGTCACGACGCCTGCAACCTCGCGACCGTGATCCCGAGCGCGATGATCTTCGTGCCCTGCAAGGACGGTGTCAGCCACAACGAGCTTGAGGACGCCACGCAGGCCGACTGCGCCGCCGGGGCGAACGTGCTGCTGCACACGGTGCTGTCGCTCGCGGGGAGCGCGGACTAGCGCGCGGTTCTATGGCTCGATGTCGTAGTGATGGGCAACGATGTGCTCTGATGCCAGCTTGGCATAGAGCGCACGGGCGGGCGCATCGTCCTCGCCGCTGTCCGCCTGCACGAACATGATGTAAGCGCCCTGCTCGCGCGCGGATTCGCCGAGCGAACGGATCAGCGCGGTGGCCACACCTTTGCGGCGATGCCCTGCGTCGACTGCGAGATCGTAGATGTAAACCTCGCTGCGCCGCTGTTCGAATTTCTTCAGCTCGTAAGCGGCGAGCCCGCCGATGATCGCACCGTTGTCGCTCGCGATGACAGCGAAAAAGCCGCCGTCAGCGAGCCGCTCCCGTAAATACGCGTCGTCGGGGACGTGCACATGATAGCTCTCGGAATCCTCGAACGCATCGCCGAACATCTGGAGCAGCTCCTTCATCTCGGCGAGATCACCAGCACCCAAACGCTTCGTCGCATACATGCGCTACCTCCGAAAACGAACCGCCCGGCACGGGGCCGGGCGGGAAACATAGCGAGGCGCAAGACGTTCAGCGCTGCGGCGCAAGGCCGCCCGGCCCGTCATAGTCGCGCTCGAATTCCTCGACCTCACGCGCGCGCTGCGAACCGGCCGCCGCTCGGTGATCGGTCGCGAAGGCAACGTAAACCGCAGGCAGCACGAACAGCGTGAACAGCGTGCCGATCAACATGCCTGCAACGACGACGAGACCGATGGAGAAGCGGCTCGCCGCACCCGCGCCTGAGGCGGTGAGCAGCGGCAGCAGGCCGGCAACCATCGCCGCCGTCGTCATCAGGATCGGCCGCAACCGCACCCGCGCTGCCATCTCGATCGCCGCGCGCCGGTCGAGGTTATCCTTCAGCTGCAGCTCGTTCGCGAACTCCACCATCAGGATGCCGTGCTTGGAGATCAGGCCGATCAAGGTCAGCAGGCCGACCTGCGTGTAGATGTTGATCGTGGCAACGCCGAAGAACAATGGAATCAGCGCGCCCGAGATTGCCATCGGCACCGAGATCAGAATCACGAACGGGTCGCGCACGCTCTCGAACTGCGCCGCCAGCACCAGATAGATGATGATCAGCGCGAAGCCGAAGGCGATCGCCAGCTGATTGCCCTCCTGCGTGTACTGCCGTGCGTCCGCGAGGAAGGCGCGGTTGTAGCCGGTCGGCAGCTTCTTCGCCTGCTCTTCGAGGAACTCGACCGCCTTGCCGACCGTGACGCCAGGCATCGGCACCGCCTGGAATGTCGCCGAGTTGAGCTGGTTGAACCGCGTCAGCGCGTTTGGATCGGTGCCGGACTCGATCGACACCAGCGTCGACAGCGGCACCTGCCGGCCCTGTGGGGTCTGCACGTAGTACTTGGCGAGGTCTTCAGGCGCGAGGCGCTGATCGCGCGGCACCTGCGGGATCACCTGATACGAACGCCCCTCGAGATTGAAGCGGTTGACGAAGTTGCCGCCCAGCATCGTCGCCAGCGTGTTGCCGATCTGCTGCATGGTGACGCCAAGCTCGTTCGCCTTCGAGCGATCGATCTTCACGCGCAGCACCGGCTGATTGAAGTCGAGATCGCTGTCGGCGACGATGAAGAGACCGCTCTTGCGCGCCTCGGCCTTCAGCTTGTTCATCTCCTCATAGATCGAGCGGAAATCGCCAATGGTGGAGATCGCCATCTGCACCGGCAGACCGCCCGGTCCGCCCGGCAATGCCGGCAGGTTGAAGACGAACGCGTTGACGCCTTCGACCTTATTGATCTCGTTCTGCACCGGCTGCTTCAGCACGTGCGACGAACGCTTACGCTCGTTCCACGGCTTCAAGATCATGCCGGCGATACCCTGGCTCGGCCCCTGGATGCCGTTGAGCACGAAGCGAAGATCGGTTTCCGGGAAACTGCCGAACGCCTTGTCGAGCTTCTCGCCGTAGTAGTCCGAGTAATCGATGTTGGCGTATTTCGGCGCCTTGGTGACCGAGAAGAGAATGCCCTGATCCTCCTCCGGCGCCAGTTCCTTACCTGTGTTCGTATACATGAAGGCGACCAGGCCCAGGATCGTCACCGCGAACATCGCGGTGATGGGCCGATAGTCCAGCGAACGATCGAGCATGCGGCCGTAAGAGCGCGTCACCGAATGGAAGATGCGGTTGATGAACTTCGCAAACCGCCCCTCTTCCGCACTCGTGAGCAGCGTCGAGCACATCATCGGCGACAACGTCAGCGCGATGACGCCTGAGACGATCACGGCACCCGCGAGCGTGAATGCGAACTCGCGGAACAGCGCGCCGGTGAGGCCGCCGAGGAAGCCGATCGGCGCATACACCGCGGCAAGCGTGATCGTCATCGAGATCACGGGGCCGACGATTTCGCGCGCGCCTTGGAGGGACGCCTGCACCGGCGTCTTTCCCTCTTCGAGATGGCGATGGATATTCTCGACGACGACGATCGCGTCGTCGACCACAAGGCCGATGGCGAGCACCATCGCCAGCAAGGTCAAGAGGTTGAAGCTGAAGCCGAGCGGCATCATCAGGATGCAGACGCCGACCAGCGACAGCGGAATCGTCACGACCGGGATCAGAACCGAGCGGAACGAACCTAGAAACAAGAAGATGACGACGACGACGATCAGCACGGCTTCGAGCAGCGTGTCGCGCACCTCGTCGATCGACGACTGAATGAACTTGGTCGAGTCGTACGCCACCTGCATCTTCAGGGTCGGCGGCAGGTTGCGCTCGATGTCCGGCAGCAACGCACGCACGCCCTTGACGATGTTGAGCGGGTTGCCCTGCGGCGTCGACTGCACGCCGATGAAGATGGCCTTGTCGCCGTTCATCGACACGCTGGCGTCGGTCGACTGCGCGCCGAGCTGGACGGTTGCGATATCTTCAAGCCGCACCAGCGCGCCGTCCTTGGCCTTGACGGTCATGCGCTTGAACTGGTTGATGTCGGTGAGGCCTGTATTCGTGGAGACGTTGGAGACGACGAAGTACCCTTTCGACTGTCCCGCCGCCGCCTGGAAATTGTTGGCGCGAATGGCGTTGGAGACATCGTCGGCCGAGACGCCGCGGCCGGCCATGCGCGCCGGATCCAGCCACAAGCGCATCGCAAATGTCTGGCCACCGAGAATGTCCGCCGAGGCCACACCGTCGACCGTCGAGAGGATCGGCTGCACGACGCGCGTGAGATAGTCGGAGATCGCCGAGCCGCCGAGTTCGTCGCTGGCGAAGCCGATGTACATCACCGCCGTGGTCTGGCCGGTCGACTTCAGGATGACGGGATCGTTGGCTTCGCGCGGGATCAGGTACTTCACCGAGTTGACCTTGGAGAGGACTTCGGTGAGCGCTTGATTGGGATCGACGTTCAGCTTGATGTAGGCCGAGATCGTGCTGGTGCCCTGCACCGACGACGACGTCAGGTAGTCGATGCCTTCAGCGGCCGCAACCGCCTGCTCGATCGGCGTCGTGATGAAGCCCTGCATCAGCTCGGGCGATGCGCCGGGATACGTCGTCGTCACGGTGACGACGGTGTTGTACAGCCGCGGATACTGCCGGATCGGCAGCTTGAGCGCGGCGTTCAGTCCGATCAGCAGGATCAGTGCGCTGACGACCAGCGACAGCACCGGCCGCTTGATGAAGATATCCGTGAAACGCATGTTCCGGCTCCTGCAGGATCCAATCGGCTTCGCTCGATCAGACCCGTCGTTTCTTGTTTAGTTCAGCGGCGCCTTCGCCGGAATCGGCGGCGGCGGATCCTTTGAAATTGCGACAGCCGCACCCGGCTGCAGCTTGAGCTGGCCGACGGCGACGATGCGATCCCCAGCGTTCAGCCCGTTGAGGATGACGGCCTTGCCGTCGACGCGCGAACCGACGCGCACAGCCACGCGCTCCACCGAGAAGCTCGGCTCGCCCTTGTCGTCCTTCTTCTCGACGATGCGATAGACGGAGTCGCCGTACAGCGTGTAGTCGACCGAGGTTTCCGGCACGACCAGCACCGGCGGATCGGGCGGCAGCACCACCGTCGTGCTCGCGAACATGCCGGGCTTCAGCGCACGATCGGCGTTGTCGAGCGTCGCCTGAACGCGCACGTTGCGGGTGTCGGAGTTGATCTGCGGATCGATGGTCGTGATCTTGCCCTCGAACTTGCGGCCCGGATACGCATCGACGTTGACGCGCACGGTCTGGCCGACGGCGAGCACCGCGCGGTCCTTTTCGGTGATGGTGAAGTTCAAGAAGACCTTCGATAGATCGGTAAGCGAGACGATCTGCGTTCCGGCGCTCAGGAACTGGCCGAGGTCGATCTTGCGCACGCCGAGCTCGCCGTCGAACGGCGCGCGGACGAGCTTCTGCGAGATGATGGTCTCGGTCTTGGTGACCGCGGCATTGGCCTGATCGAACGCGGCCTGCGCGGTGTCGACCGTCGCTTGCGGACCGGCCTGCTTCGCCAGCAGCGCCTTGGCGCGCTCGAGCGTCAGGTTGGCCGATGTGGCCTGCGCCTTGAAGCTTGCGAGATCGCTCTGTTCCGGATCGTCGAACAGCTGCACCAGCGGATCGCCCTTCTTCACCGCCGCACCCGACTCGAACAGGATCTTCGTCACGCGGCCCGACACGTCGGGCGTCACCTCGACCTGATGCACGGCGGCGAGATCGCCGATACCGGTCAGCAGCCGCGGCACCACTTCCGTCGTGACGTTGGCGATGCTGACGGTCACCGGCGGCGGCTTCATGTTAGCGAAGAACTGACCGATCATCTTGGCGCGGAAAGCGTTGAAGCCCCACAATCCGCCGACGAGCAGGACCAGCAGCAGGCCGATAATCACGACCCAGCGCACCATCCGCACCGGCTTCTTCGGCGTCTGTTCAACGCTCTTGTCGGACATCTTGGTCCCGTGAATTTCTGTCTGAATGTTCATTTTTAGGCGCTTTCCGTAGCCAGAATCGATGGAGCGGAGGTTGCGTCCTCCACCAGAAGACGAGCGATCGCGTCGTCCGTGACGCCGATGCCCCGCAAAGCAAATTCGCAGACCTGGCGCTCCAGAGCGCCGATGTCCGAATAGGAAACTGTCGGCATCGCCGGCAGCCGCGTCAGCGCCAGCATCAGCAGTGTCTGATGCAAGAACCAGAACTGATTGCGCGCCGGCGTCTGCGATGGAGTCGCGTCGCCCGCGGCGATAGCACGCGCCAATGACGCTTCGAAGATGGGCTCGATGATGTGGCCGATCTTCTCGAACAAGAGGCGCGCGAACTCGCCGCCTTCGAGATGGCTCGACACGACGAGCTTTAGCTTCTGCACCTCTTCATGATCCGGCGAGTTCGACGCATGCATGAAATGCTTGACCATCTCGCGCACCAGAATCGCCAGCGTCGCGGTCGATGGCTCCAGCGCCTGCAGTTCGAGAAGTCCCGGATCGGTCTCGCAGGCGTCCGCGAGAATTTCCGCATAGAGCGCGGCCTTGGTCGGGAAATGCTTGAACAGCAGACCTTCGGAAATGCCGGCGGCGGCAGCGACGCTGCGCGTGGTCGTACCCGCATACCCATGGCGCGCGAAGCAGCGCTTCGCGGCGTCCATGATTTGCTCACGGCGCAGGTCGCTCGGTAACCGGACTGGTCGCATGGCGTGGTAAGTAACCGCTCACTAGCTGCAACGTCAAGGCGAAATGCTGCCGTGCAACCACAATTGCAGGTTCCAGCCTAGCCGCTGGACCAGACAAAAACTGTCAGGAATCCAGCAGTTTACCCTCTATCGTGCCCGGTTACCGCCGTGGGCCGGAGTTTCAGACACTCCCTAAATGCCGCCCATGCAGAGATATTTGACCTCGAGATAGTCCTCGATGCCGTACTTCGAGCCCTCGCGGCCGTTGCCGCTTTCCTTCACGCCGCCGAAGGGGGCTATCTCGGTCGAGATCAGGCCCTCGTTGACGCCGACGATGCCGTATTCGAGCGCCTCGGCGACGCGCCAGATCCGGCCGATGTCGCGGCCGTAGAAGTAGGCGGCGAGACCGAACTCGGTATCGTTGGCGAGACGGATCGCGTCTTCCTCGGTCTTGAAGCGGAACACCGGCGCGACCGGGCCGAACGTCTCCTCGCGGAAGATCAGCATGTCGGGCTTCGCATCGGCGAGCACGGTCGGCAGATAGAACCGCCCGCCGAGTGCAGGTTGCTTGCCGCCGGTGACGACACGCGCGCCCTTCGACACCGCGTCGGTGACATGCTCCTGCACCTTGTCGACCGCTTCCTTGTTGATCAGCGGGCCAATCGTGACGTCCTGCTCGAAGCCGTCGCCGACCTTCATTGCGTTGACCGCTTCGGTCAGTTTCGCCACGAACGCGTCGTAGACCTTGTCCTGTGCGAACAGACGGTTGGCGCAGACGCAGGTCTGGCCGGCGTTGCGATACTTGGACGCGATCGCGCCCTTCACCGCCGCATCGATGTCGGCGTCGTCGAAGACGATGAACGGCGCATTGCCACCGAGCTCCATCGACGTACGCTTCACGGTCGCCGCACTCTGCGCCATCAGCTTCTTGCCGATCTCCGTCGAGCCCGTGAACGTCACCTTGCGCACGATCGGGTTCGAGGTCATCTCACCGCCGATCGCGGTGGCCGATCCGGTGACGACGCTGAACACGCCCTTCGGAATGCCGGCGCGCTCCGCGAGAATGCCAAGCGCCAGCGCCGACAGAGGCGTCTGGCTCGCGGGCTTCACCACCATGGTGCAGCCGGCCGCGAGCGCCGGGCCCGCCTTGCGCGTGATCATGGCGGCGGGGAAATTCCACGGCGTTATCGCAGCACAGACGCCGATCGGCTGCTTGATGACGACGATGCGCTTGTCGGCGCCGTGCGGCGGAATGGTGTCGCCGTAGATGCGGCGCGCTTCCTCGCTGAACCACTCGATGAAGTTCGCGGCGTAGGCGATCTCGCCGCGGCTCTCCGTCATCGGCTTGCCCTGCTCCGCCGTCATGATGGTGGCGAGGTCTTCCTGATTGGCCATCATCAGGTCGTACCACTTGCGCAGGATGTTCGAGCGCTCCTTGGCGGTCTTGGCGCGCCAGGCGGGCCATGCCGCGTTCGCAGCTTCGATCGCGCGCTTCGTCTCGGCCGCGCCCATGTTCGGCACCGTGCCGATCACCGCACCGGTCGAGGGATTGTCGACGGAGATCGTCTTGCCGTCGTCGGCGCCAACCCATGCCCCGTCGATCAGACAGGCATCGCGCAACAACGAGGGATCTTTCAAGTTGAGCGAAACCGGCGCGTCCTTGAGTTTGAGATTCGTTGCCATGTCTTTCCTCCTGTCGCCGGTGCGCCCGTTTCAAATCGTCATGGTCAAGCGCAGCCGCACATTTCCGTTCCGCCGTTGATCTCGCCGGATTGCGGCGCAGCTTAGTCGCCGGACGGCCAAGGTCCATGAAAATCGGCGCGCCGCGCGTGGACGCGGCGCGTGCATTTCGATAGCTTTATTAGATAATTTTAAAAGATAATCAAGCGACCTAGAACATGCCGTTGGTGTTGGCCGCCGTTTCCGGAATGGGCTGGATCACATCCCAGTGTTCGACGATCTTGCCGTTCTCGAGCTTGAAGATATCGATGATGGCGCTGCCGCGCGTGCCCGGCTCGCGCACCGCATGCACGTGGAGGATCACGTAATCGCTTTCGGCGAACACGCGCTTGATCTCGCTCTTCGACTGCGGAAATTTCTCTTTCAGGAAGGCGATGAACTTGCGGAAGCCCTCCGGCCCGTCGGCGGCGACCGGATTGTGCTGAACGTAGCGCGATCCCATCAGCGCAATCGCCGCCTCCGCATCCTTCTGGTTCAGCCCCTTCTCGTAGAAATCGAGCACGACCTTCTTGTTGGCTTCAAGCTTGGCGTCCTGGGCAAGGACAGGCGTATGAGCGGCGATCAGTACGAGCGCGCACAGCGCAACAAAACGTTTCGAGATCATGGTGCAACTCCCTGCGAAAGGTGGCGGCACACTTCCAGCAAGTCGCGAACGCTTCAAGACAGTGGCAAAAAGGTAACCGCCCGGCATGGAACTGCATCTTGCGTCGTGCGTACTAGTGGAGTGGATTTGACATTCGCACACAGCTGGCCGCGATTCCAGCAGGCGAATGTCAAATCCAAAACTCCACTAGGATTTTAGATTCGGTAGTGGTCCTTCGATTCTAACATTCGCAAAAAGCCCGCCGAAACCGAGTGCGAATGTTAGAATCGGACCACTCCCTTCAATATCTTCCGCGGAGGACATGACGATGACGGCCGCGCACCCGGACAAGCAATCCGCAGAGAAGAGCCGCTATCTCGCTGCGCCGCGCGCAGCCGACTTCACCATCGATCAGGACTGGGCCTCCTACTCCGCCGCCGAGCATGACCGCTGGGACCGTCTGTTCGCTCGCGCAGAAGTGACCTTGAAGGGCCGCGCCTGCGACGAGTTCATCGACGCGATGCACAAGCTGCAGCTGTCCGACGGCGGCATTCCCGACCTCGGCAAGCTCAGCGCCCGGCTGATGCCGCTGACCGGCTGGCGCGTCGTGCCCGTGCGTGAGCTGGTCCCCGATGAGATCTTCTTCGACCACCTCGCCAACCGCCGCTTTCCAGCCGGCGCGTTCATCCGCCCGGAGCACGAGCTCGATTATCTTGAAGAGCCCGACATCTTCCACGACGTTTTCGGCCATGTGCCGCTGCTGGCGAATCCGGTCTACGCGGATTTCATGGAGGCCTACGGCAAGGGCGGCCAGCGCGCGGTGAAGCTCGGGCAGCTGAAGAACCTGGCTCGGCTCTACTGGTACACGATCGAGTTCGGATTGATGCGCACCGGCGCAGGCCTGCGCATCTTCGGTGCCGGCATTCTCTCGTCGATTGCCGAAACCGTATTCGCGCTCGACAACCCCTCACCCAACCGGATCGCCTTCGATCTCGAACGGGTGATGCGCACCAACTACGTCATCGACGATTTCCAGCAGACGTATTTCGTCATCGACAGCTTCGAGAAACTGCTGGATGATGCATACAAGGATTTCGGCGCGCTCTATGGACGCTTACATGATGTGTCGGACATCGCGGCGGACGCGATCGTCGCCAATGACGACGTGCTCCACCGCGGCACGCTCGATTACTTCAACGCGAAACGGAAGGCGTGAGCCGCACTCAGCGCCGCCGCCACACCAGCAGGCCGGACATGGCGTAGTTCCAGACCGCGCCCATCACCGCACCGGCGATACCGGCGAGCCACCAGACCGGCTCGTTATCGTAGACCGAGAACGCGACGCCGACGTTCGCGAACAGGCCGACGCTACACACCAGATAGAACAGCACGAGACCGCGCAGCAGGCGGAAGCCTTTCAGGCGCTGATCGCGATAGGTGAGGAAGTTGTTGAGGAAGAAGTTGCTGGTCATCGCGGTCAGCGCCGCGATCGCCTGCGACGATCCGAAGTCGAACCGGAAGACATTCAGCGCAATGTAGAGCGCAACGAGGTGCACAACGAGGCCGAAACCGCCTACGGCCGCGAACAGAAGGAAGCGCAGCGAGACGATGTCGCCGGTCAGTTTCGCCAGCACCAGGCCGAGGAAGTCGAGCGCGACCATCGAGTCGAGCTTGCTCTCACCGTGCACGCGCGAGCCGAAGGTGAAAGGAATTTCGACCGTCCGCAGTCCGCCTTCCGCGGTTGCCAGCACGTCGAGCAAAATCTTGAAGCCGTGCACCGAGAGTTGCGGTGCCAGGGCCTCGAAGCGGTCGCGGCGCAGCATGAAAAAGCCGCTCATCGGATCGGCGACCTCGATATGCAGCAGCTTCTTGGCGATCTGGGTCGCGGCGAGGCTGATGCCGACGCGGCTCTTGTCCGCCAGTCCCGCCGCGCTGCCGCCGCCGACGTAGCGGCTGCCGATCGCAAGATCGGCCTTGCCGTCGCGTAGCGCCGCCAGCATCTCCGGTAGCTTGGTCTCGTCGTGCTGAAGGTCGGCGTCAATCACCGCCACATACGGCGCGCTGGACGCAAGGATGCCCTCGATACACGCGCCCGACAGGCCGCGGCGGCCGATGCGGCGGATACAGCGTACCCGCGGGTCGGCTGCTGACAGTTCCTTGACCGCGCTCCATGTACCGTCCGGCGAGTTGTCATCCACATAGATGACTTCCCAGGCGATGCCCTGCAACGCGGCCGCCAGCCGCTCGACCAGCACGGCGACATTGCCCCGCTCGTTGAACGAGGGAACGATGACCGAAAGTTGTGGGGGAGCCGTGGGCGTCATGACGGCCGGGTATATCGGCGACGGACAGTCGTGCCAATACGCCAGAGCAGGCCGTCATCAGGAAAAAACAACGACCACGAAGGACTCGGGCAACAGACCTATGTCCGGCAGACCTGGCGCACTTACATCCGGCGCTGCCTCGGTCACCACAACATCTATCGTCGCCACCTTCGTGGTCGTCCCGGCGATGGAGCTGGGGGGAAGCATCGACATCGCCGTTCAAACCCATATGGTGTCGCCAAATCAAAGTGCAAGGGGTGCGGAACATGGCTGACAAAGCCGGAAACATTCGGATCGGGATCGGCGGCTGGACCTTCGAGCCCTGGCGTGGCGTGTTCTATCCGCCGAAGCTCGCGCAGGCGAAGGAGCTGAGCTACGCCGCCAGCGTGCTGACCTCGATCGAGATCAACGGCACCTATTACGGCTCGCAGAAACCGGAAAGCTTCCGCAAATGGGCGAGCGAAGTGCCGGACGGCTTCGTGTTCTCGGTCAAGGGCCCGCGCTTCACCACCAACCGCAAGGTGCTCGCGGAAGCCGGCGACTCGATCAAGCGCTTCTACGATTCAGGCCTGCTCGAACTCGGCGACCGGCTCGGTCCGGTGCTCTGGCAGTTCATGCCGACCAAGAAATTCGACGAAAAGGATTTCGGCGCGTTCCTCGAACTGTTGCCGCGCAAGCAAGGCAAGCAGGTCTTCCGCCACGTGGTCGAGGTCCGCCACGACAGCTTCAACACCCCGGCCTTCATCGCGCTGATGCGCCAGTTCAACATCCCGGTCGTGTACGCCGAGCACTTCACCTACCCGAACATCTCGGACGTCACCGGCGACTTCGTCTACGCCCGCCTGCAGAAGGGCCAGGACGACATTCCGACCGCTTACCCGCCCAAGGTTCTGGATGGGTGGGCCAAGCGCTTCGAGGAATGGGCCAAGGGCGGCGAGCCCAAGGATCTGCCGAAGGCCGATGCCAAGTCGAAGCCGGAGAAAAAGCCGCGCGACGTGTTCGCTTACGTCATCCACGAAGGTAAAATCCGCGCCCCGGCGGCGGCGCAGGAGTTGATCAAGCGCATCGGGGGAAAATAAGCTTGGCGCGCAACCGGGAGAACGGACGATGGCGCGCAAGCCCAAGCTTTTCACGATCGGCTACGAGGAGACGCCGCAAAAGTCGGTGCTCGACGAACTCGAACAGGCCGGCGTCAAGCTGCTGGTCGACGTGCGCGCGGTCGCCTCATCGCGCCGGCCGGGATACTCGAAATCGCAGCTCGCCGCGGGTCTCGACGGGCGCGGCATCGCCTACATCCATCTGCGCGGCCTCGGCACCCCGAAGGAAGGCCGCCTCGCCGCCCGCAGCGGCGACCACAAGACGCTGACGAAAATCTACAATGCGCATCTGAAAACGCCGCAGGCGCGCGAAGAGATGGATCAGCTCAAGAGCCTGATCAAGACCGCCGGCCCGATCTGCCTGCTCTGCTATGAGCGCGATCACGAACACTGTCACCGCAAGTTCATCGCCGACATCGTCGAGGACGACATCGGCGTGACGGTGAAAAATCTCGTCGCGCCGCAGTTCAAATAATTTAGGCAAACCGCCAGATCGGCATCGGCTGGTCGTAGCCGCGGATCGGCACGTCGCCGATCAATTCCGCGTCGGCCGCCGCCTCGCCGAGATCGTCGCGCACCACCGACGAAATCAGGAACTGAGAGCCGAACTGCTTGTTCAGCGCCTCGATCCGCGAGGCCAGATTCACCGTGTCGCCGATGACGGTGTATTCCTTGCGGCGCGGCGAGCCGATGTTGCCGGCCACCACCTCGCCGACATGCAGACCGATGCCGATGCGCAGCTGCCAGTCGGCGCCGTTGTTGTTCGCCTCCATCACCGCCAGCATCTCACGCGCCGCAGCCACTGCGCGTTGCGCGGCGTCGGGCGCTTCGAACGGCACGCCGAACAACGCCAGGAAGCCGTCGCCGAGGAACTTGTTGACGATACCGCCATGGCGGTCGAGCACGTCGACCAAGACCGCGAACGCACCGTCGAGGCGGTCGACCACCTCCTGCGGCGTGCGCGATTTCGCTTCCGAGGTGAAGCTGCGGAAATCGACGAACATCACCGCCACCCGGCGCGTGTCGCTGGTGGTCTGCGTGCCTTCGGCGAGCAGCCGCTCGACCACCTGCGGCGAGACGTGCTGACCGAACAGGTTGGTGATGCGGTCGCGCGCCGTGACGGCGGCGATGCTGCGCTCGAACTGCCGTCGCAGACGCATGCCGACAGCGCCGGCCAGAAAACCGCAAACCAGAATGATCAGGCAGCGCGCGACGTGGTAGCTGACCTCCACGTCCGGCGCAGGATGATAGTAGATGGCCATGAGGAACAGTTCGACCGACGCCACAACCCCGGTGAATGTCGACAGCCAGAAGTCGAGCCGCAGCGTCGAGAGAATGATGAAGATGAAATAGGCGAACGGCACGACAAAGCCGAGCGCCTGTACCGGACCCATGTTGTCGATATGCAGCGCCAGCGCGATCGTCGGCATGCTGGTTTCGATGAAGGCGCTGATATAGCGGCGGACCACCGGCACGTCGCGGTCGAGCGCGAGCTGGTGCTTGACCAGCCGGTAGACCAGAAACTCGAAGATCATGAACGGGACGAGAATGACGTAGAGATAGGCCGGCTTGAGGTTACCGTGCCAGATCGCGTTGATCTCTTCCGGCGCGACGATGTAGACCGTCCACAGAATTACCGCGAGCGACGCCGTGGTGATAATCAGCGCCTTGATCCGCAGCATTTCGGATTTGAGGATCGCGCGCGTCATCTCCTGCTGAAATTCGGGAGATGTCGCGATCGGCGACGCTCCGCTCATCCACGCCAATAATTTACGCATGCCCCGCTCCGGCCGGTTTGGTCCTGCTCCTGAAGAAGACGGCATATATCGCGAGGCTGGCAAGGCCCCCAAGCCGCGAATGCGGCATCATGGCTGACATGCGGGCATGAACCTTCGCCCGCGTGCCGCGACTCCGCGCTGCCAACTCCGATTTCTCGGAATGGTCAAACCGCCCGCCACGTCCGATGAATTGGCGATTGAACTGATCGAGCCGGGGCTCATGGGTGCGGCGGCAGCGTTGCGTCGAGTTTGTGTCGTGGTGGCGATCGCACTTTCCGGGGTGACGAGCGCGGCGGCGCAGTTTCAGGCCTCCATCAGCGACGAGGACGACGAAGAAACGCTGCGCGAACTTGAGGAGATGGGCATCGAGCCCGAGGATCGGGATCGCAGCGGCCGCGGCGCCAATGGCGACAACGGATTCTCGACGCTTCCCAACATCCCCTTCATCACGGTGCCGTTTCCGGACTGGCTGATGGCGCAAATTCCCTTCGGCGACTTGCGAATTTTGCCGCGGCTGGAAATCTCCGACTGGTTCTTTCCGAAGTTCTCGCTGTTCGAGCCGTCATCCTTTTGGCGTCTTCCGAAATGGCCGAATATCGGTGAGGCGCTGGGCGACGTGCTGATCTACGGCTACGGCAGCAAGCTCACCTACTTTGCCGGCGGCGACATCTGGCGTGGCGGGTTTACCGGCTACGGTGGCGTCTTCTACTCGGCCAACGGCGCCAACGCCGATGGCTTCATTGCCAAAGTCCTGCTCGCGGAAGGCGCCTACATCTACCGGATAGGCCGCCGTCCGATCCGCGGCTTCTACGGGCTGGCCTCGGTGATGCCCGGCTGGCGGTTCTCGGCCGGCACGCTCGATGTCAAGGCTTACGCCGGCGTCGATTTTCAATCGCACCGGCTCGTCCCCGATGATCGGCGGAACAAGTTGCGCGGCGGACACGTCGGCGGACGGGCAGGTTTCGATGCGTGGTGGCAACCTTTGCCGTGGGGAATGGTCACGTCGTCCGTATCCGCATCCACCATCGGCGACAGCTACCACGCGCGCATCGCCACCGGCGTTCGTATTCCCGGTTGGTTCTGGATCGGACCGGAGGCCGAGATCGGACACAATGACGCGTACCGGCAGCACCGGTTCGGGGCGCACATCACCGGCTTTCAGTATTCATGGATCAACATGACACTCAGCGCCGGCGTGCTGTCGGACAGTGACCGCCGGCACGGAGTTTACGGCCGCGCCAGCTTCGCGGGACGGCTCACCCCGAACCACTATCAGCGCTTCACGCCGTTCTAGACTTGAAAGAGATCAGCCGCGCGCGTCGCAAGTCCAGGCGCGGATCACACATTCCTTGCCGCCGTGCTCGTAGCACTTGCGCGTCGCGCTGTTCAAAGCCGTCGAAATCCGCGGCGCGACCGCATAGCCGAACGCTCCGCAGGAATTCTTCATGTCGAGCGCGAAAGCGGCGCAAGCCTTGCGCATGGTCACGGTTTTGCAGTCGCCCTTGCACTGCTTGCGGGATTCGGCGGCTGCGACCTGCTCACTCGGGAAGTCGTAGGCCTGGCCATAGGCGCCGCACTGGCCGACCGACAGCGCACCCGCCGCCGAAGCCGGCGAATTCAGCGAAAAAATCAGAATGAAAGCCGACAGGACAGCCGCAAACCCGCAGCTGCGCACCCCAAATTGACGCAATATCCCCTCCCCCGAGGTCAGTCGGGCAGGACTGTACGTGGCGGGTCTTTCGAACTGGTGAACGGATCAGCTGCCGCGGGCGCTGGCCAGCGCTTCCGGCGTGTCGATGTCGAGGAACGCTGCGCGGCCCTCGACCGGGACTTCGACCACCGCTTCGATGTGGCGTCCGATGAGATGACGTCCGCCGGTATCGCCCTCGACCTTGGACAATTCCGCAAAGAACCGCCGCGACCAGAGCACCGGATTACCGCGCCGGCCGTCGCTGACCGGGATGGCTATCAATCCCCCGCGATCCGGCGCGAACGCCTCGATCAGCCGGTCGAGCAGCTTCGCATCGATCATCGGCATGTCGCCAAGGCAGATCACCGCGCCGTCAGCTGCGTCGGGCACCGCGGCAATTCCGGTCCGTACCGAGCCCGCAAGTCCTGAGGCGAAATCGGGATTGTGCACGAACTGCACGTCGAGACCCGCGAGCGCACGCTGGACTTCCATGTTCTGATGCCCGGTGACGACGATCACAGGCGACGCACGCGAGGCCAGCGCCTGTTCGGCGACGATGCGCACCAGCGGCTTGCCGTTGAGTTCGGCGAGCAGCTTGTTCGGTCCGCCCATGCGGGTCGAACGGCCGGCCGCAAGCACGATCGCTGCAACGTTGCTGTTGCCGTCGGTCTGCGACGGCACGCGCGGCTGCGGCCGCGTCACGATTTCCATCAGCAGACCGCCGACGCCCATCCCTGTGAGATCGCCACGCGTCACCTTGATGCCGGCAAGGAGCCGCATCAGCACCCAGTCGAAGCCGTTTTCCTTTGGCGACCGCGCGCAGCCCGGCGCGCCGAGCACCGGCACATCGCCGGCATTCGCGATCATCATCAAGTTGCCGGGATCGACCGGCATGCCGAAATGCTCGACATGGCCGCCGATCGCCTCGACCGCGGCCGGGATCACATCGCGCCGGTCGGCAATCGCCGACGCTCCAAACACGATGACCATCTCCGCGCCTTGATCGAGCAGCTTGCGGATCGCTTTCGCCAGCGCTGTCTCGTCATGCGGCACGCGCAGTTCGCCGGAAATAGCTGCACCCGCCGCCGCCAGCCGCTCTACTGTGACATGCAAGGTCTTCTCGATCACCTTCGGCGCAAGGCCCGGAAGAAGGGTCGAGACGATGCCGACGCGCTTTATTTTGAACGGCGCAACGCGCATCGTATCCGGCCCAGCCGCGGCAACCGCTGCATCGCGCAGCTTCGCTTCGACGCCGAACGGAATGAGCTTCACGGTGCCGATCATCTCGCCGGCGACCACCGGCTTGAACGCCTGCAAGGTCGCGAGCGTGATCGCCTCGTCGATCCGGTTGATACGGTCGATGGCTTCACGGTCAACAACAAGCACGCCGGCATGCGCGGCAAACAGGTTGGAGCGGCCGGTGAACGCCTTCTCGACGTCGACGCCATGGCCCGCGATTGCCTGCGCAATGCTGGCGGCCGCGGCATCTTCGGAGACATCACCGTCTTCGAGTCGCGCGACAACGATTTCCTTCACGCCGGCCTTGGTCAGCTCAGCGACTTCGGCGGGGCTGATGGTCGTGCCCTTCTTCAGCACGAGCGCACCCTGGCGCACGCTGTGAACGGTCACACCGCCAATTGCGTCCGCTGGTGCAACCGGTCCGAATTTCACGCGGCCTTCTCCTGCGGCAGACGAAGCCGTGCGGTGATCTCCGCCATGATCGAGACGGCAATCTCCGCCGGCGACACCGCGCCGATGGCAAGCCCGATCGGTGCATGGATTCGTGCCAAGCCAGCATCGGTCGCGCCCTGCGACTTCAGCCGGTCGAGGCGCTTGCCGTGGGTTTTGCGCGAGCCGAGCGCACCGATGTAGAAGCAATCGTGCGACAGCGCATGCAGCAGCGCCGGATCGTCGATCTTCGGATCGTGGGTCAGCGCGACGAATGCCGTGTAGCGATCGACGTTGAGCGGCGGCAGCGCGTCGTCCGGCCATTCGGCGATGACGGGCACGCCGGGAAAGCGCTCCGGCGTCGCAAACGCCGTGCGCGGATCGACTACCGTCACCTCATAGCCGAGCGAACTGGCGAGCGGTGCCAGCGCTTGGCTGATGTGAACCGCGCCGGTGATGACGAGCCGCGCGGTCGGCGCGTGCACGTTGAGAAACAGCTTCTTGCCGTCGGCTTCGATCATCGCGCTCTTGTTCATGCGCAGATGCTTGTCGAGCTCGGCCGCAAGCGGATCGGCGCCGAAGTCGGCGGCCTTCACCAGCCGCTGACCGCCGGTCGCAACGTCGGTCACGACGATGGCCGGCCTGCGCGCAGCGCGCTCGGCATTCAATGCAGCAAGCAGGTCAGCCTTCACGCGGAAACCTTTTCGACAAACACGCGGATGGTGCCACCGCACGAGAGCCCGACATTCCAGGCCGTCTCGTCGGCGACGCCGAATTCGAGCATCTTCGGCGCGCCGGATGCAATCACGTCCAGCGCCTCGGTGACAACCGCACCTTCGACGCATCCGCCCGAGACGGAGCCGAGAAACGCGCCCTCGTCATTGATGACCAAGCTCGAGCCCGCGGGCCGCGGCGCCGAGCCCCAGGTCTCGACGACGGTCGCCAGCGCGACGCCGCGCCCGGCCTTCTGCCAGTCTTCGGCTGCTTTCAGGATATCCGCATCGCTGTCGAGCATGGTTGTCTCCCGTCTCTTATTCTTACGCGTATTCTTATCGCAAAACCGGTACCCACTTTTGCGGAATACGCGCTAGGCTGCTGATTTTCGCTCAAGACGCCGCGGCGCAGTGCCTGACAGCGCCTCGATCAGCGTATCGATCGACTTCAGATTGTGTACGGGGCGGAATTCGTCAACATGCGGCAGCATCATTTTGATGCCCTGCGCCTTCGCCTCGAACCCCGCGTAACGCAACAGCGGGTTGAGCCAGACCAGCCGCCGGCACGAACGATGCAGCCGGTCCATCTCGAACGAGAGGCGCGTGTCCGCTTCACGTTCCAGCCCGTCAGAAATCAGAAGAACCGTTGCGCCCTGCCCGAGCACGCGGCGCCCCCACAGCTTGTTGAAGGTGTGCAGCGAGGTGGCGATGCGCGTGCCGCCGGACCAGTCGGCCACCGCCGACGAACACGCGGCCAGCGCTTCGTCCGGATCGCGATGCCGCAGCGAGCGCGTCAGGTTGGTCAGCCGCGTTCCGAAAGCGAATACGGACACGCGCTTGCGCGCGTCGGTCACGGCGTGCAGGAAATGCAAAAACAGCCGCGTGTACTCGCTCATCGATCCGGAAATATCGAGCAGCGCCACGATCGGCACCGGCTTGTCGATGCGGCCGAGCTTGCGAAGGTCGACGATGTCGCCGCCGGTGCGCAGGCTCGCGCGCAACGTCCGGCGCAGATCGAGTTTGCGGCCGTGGCGGTCGGGCGCGAACCGCCGCGTTTCGATCTCGGACAACGGCAGCGTCATCTTCGCAATCGCCTGCCGCGCCTGCGCGATCTCCGCCGCGGTCATCTGCGCGAAGTCCTTGTTCTGCAGGATTTCGCGATCGGATACCGAGAGCTGCACCTGCCGCTCCTCACCCGCATCCATTTCCTTCAGCTCGCGCTGGGTCAGCGCTTCCTGCACGCGCCGCGATGCGGGCGGCGGCGGCTTCTGCGCGTTCTCCGGCAGCGGAATGGAGTCGAGCAGGTTCTTCCACTCTTCATCGACGCGGAAGAACAGTTCGAAAGCCTGACGAAACACGAGCGCATGCTCGTGACGCTTGACGAAGATCGACTGCAAGGTGGTGAACACGTCGGCGCGCTGGCCGATGTCGATCAGCTGCAGCGCGCTCAGCGCATCGATGACGGCGCCCGGCCCGACCGGAACGCCCGCAAGCCGCAACGCCCGGGCAAAGCCGACGATATTGTCTGCAATGAACCCTGTGGCTGCGCTCTGCATCGGTTGGCCCGGTTCAGGATGACGGTTCGGTCACCGCTTGTTTGACGATTTTCTCAAGCTCGTCGCCCTGCATGCGCGCGATATCGTCCTGATATTTCAGAAGCGCGCCGAGCGTATCGCCGACCACCTGGGGTGTCAGCGAGCGCGCGTCGAGCTGCGTCAGCGCCGTTGCCCAGTCGATGGTCTCGGCGACACCCGGCAGCTTGAACAAGTCCTGATCGCGCAGCGCCTGCACGAAGGCGACCACCTGCTGCGACAGTTTCGCGGAAATGCCCGGCACGCGCGATTTGACGATCGCGAGTTCGCGCTCGGCCGACGGGTAGCCGACCCAGTGATAGAGACAACGCCGCTTCAGCGCGTCGTGAATTTCGCGCGTGCGGTTCGACGTGACGATGACGATCGGCGGCTGCGGCGCTTTCACCGTGCCGAACTCCGGGATCGTCACCTGAAAGTCGCTGAGCACTTCGAGCAGATAGGCTTCGAACGCCTCGTCGGCGCGGTCGAGTTCGTCGATCAAGAGCACCGGCGGTCCGGCCGTATCCAGCTCCAGCGCCTGCAGCAGCGGCCGCTTGATCATGTACTGTTCGGTGAAGATATCGCTCGCGAGCTGATCGCGGCCGACATCGCCCGCCGCTTCGGCTACGCGAATGGCGATGAGCTGCGCCGCGCTGTTCCACTCGTAGACGGCCGACGCGACGTCGAGGCCCTCGTAGCACTGCAGGCGGATGAGCTTGCGGCCAAGCGCAGCCGAGAGAACTTTCGCGATCTCGGTCTTGCCGACGCCCGCCTCGCCCTCAAGAAACAGCGGACGACCCATGCGCAGCGACAGAAACACCACGGTCGCAAGCGCGCGCTCGGCGAGATAGCCGCGGCCGGTCAGAAGGTCGAGCGTGGAATCGACGGACGCCGGCAGCGCTGACACACCTTTCATCGCTGCCTTCCCGTCATTAGCCTTGCCGTCATCAGGCCTTGCCGTTCGCGGCGTCGACCGCGCGGCGTGCCAGCACGCCGATCAGATGCGCGCGATATTCGGCGCTGCCGTGCAGGTCGCTGTTAAGACCATCGGCAGGCACCGAAAGTCCGTCGAGCGACTTCGGTTTGAAGCTTTTCTTCAGCGCCTCTTCGAACGCGGTGACGCGGAAGACGCCATCGCTGCCGGCACCCGTGATAGCGACGCGCACGTCGGACGGGCGCTTGGCGACGAACACGCCGACCAGCGCGTAACGCGAAGCCTGATTGCGGAATTTGATGTACGCCGCCTTCTTCGCCAGCGGGAACATGACGCGGACAATGATCTCACCGGTTTCGAGCGCGGTCGTGAACAGGCCCTGGAAGAATTCTTCCGCCTTCAGCCGCCGCTTGTTGGTGACGATGGTCGCGCCGAGCGCCATGCAGGCCGCCGGATAGTCGGCGGTCGGGTCGTTGTTGGCGAGCGAACCGCCGATGGTGCCACGGTGACGCACCGCCGGATCGCCGATCATGCCAGCAAGGTCGGCGAGCGCCGGGAGATTTTCCTTCACGACAGCCGAGTTCGCGACTTCTGCATGCGTCGTCATCGCGCCGATGACGAGCGAGCGGCCCTTCATCTCGATGGTGTTGAGATCCTCGACCGCGCCGAGATCGATCAGATGCGGCGGGCTGGCGAGGCGCTGCTTCATCACCGGCAGCAAGGTCTGTCCGCCGGCAACGAGTTTGGAGTCCTCGTTCTTGACGAGAAGATTGGCGGCCTGCCGAACCGTACCCGGACGATGATATTTGAATTCGTACATCGGAGATCCCTTAAGCCCGATTCTTTTAAGCCATGGCCTTGGCACCGGCGGCGATCGACAGCACGATGTTATGGTAGCCGGTGCAGCGGCAGAGGTTGCCCTCGAGCTCCTCGCGAATCGTATGCTCGTCGAGATCGTTGCCCTTGCGGCGAACCAGATCGACCGCGGTCATGATCATGCCGGGCGTGCAGAAGCCGCACTGCAGTCCGTGATGCTCGCGGAAGGCCTCCTGCATCGGATGCAGCGGCGCGCCGTCGGCGGCCAGCCCCTCGATCGTCGTCACCTTCTTGCCGTCGGCCATCACCGCCAGCATGGTGCAGGACTTCACCGCCTTGCCGTCCACATGGACGACGCAGGCGCCGCACTGCGAGGTGTCGCAGCCGACATGGGTGCCGGTCAAACGCAGGTTTTCGCGCAGAAACGTCACCAGCAGCGTGCGCGGATCGATGTTTCCGCCCACCTGATTGCCGTTCACCTCGAGGGAAATCTTGGCCATCGCCACTCTCTTCGTATTTGGGTCTTACGGACCGCTCTTCGTTCTGCGCAGCAGCACGCCGCATTGCACGGCAAGCCAATCCCGGCGCAGTCGCTTGTTTGTAATCGTCATAATATGGGCCGGTGCCCGGTTCGGCAACCGCCTAGGGCCACGCGCCAGCCGCATATGGATATGACAGGATTGAGGAAAAGCCTGGTTTTACGGCACTTCCCTCAAGCGCCGGATTGCACCTGTTCGGCGAACTTCACAAAAAACTCATCGGCGAGCTTTTTCGCCGTGCCGTTGATCAACCGCTGCCCGAGCTGGGCGAGCTTGCCGCCGATCTGCGCCTCGACGTTATAGGTCAGGAGCGTACCGCCGTCCTTGTCGCTCAGGCCGACCACCGCGCCGCCCTTGGCGAAGCCGGCGACGCCGCCCTCGCCCTCGCCGGAAATCTTGTAGCCGTTCGGCGGGTCGAGATCGCTCAGCATCACCTTGCCCTTGAAGCGCGCCGACACCGGGCCGACCTTCATCTTGGCCACCGCCTGGAAGCCGCCATCGTCGGTCTTCTGCAGTTCCTCGCAGCCGGGAATGCAGGCCTTGAGAATCGCCGGATCGTTGAGCTTCTCCCACACGGTCTGGCGCGGGGCTGCGAGTTGAACCTCGCCATTCATTGTCATGGCCATGAGTTAGTCTCCGGACTTTTCGGGCGTATTCCTCAAGTAGTGCAGCGCGCGCCCAAAGAAAAGACCCAAACCGGCACGCTGCGTTGCGGGGGATTGGCATGGCCGCGGCAAAATCGTTAGGGTGCGGCACCATCATGAGCACCGCCCTCTCGCCACTTCACGCACATCTGTTTTCGAGCGCCGCCATGCGCGCGGTGTGCGACGACGCGGCCTATCTCCAGCACATGCTCGATTTCGAGGCTGGGCTTGCCCGCGCGGAGGCGAAGGTGGGCGTGATCCCGGCGGTCGCGCTTCCGCCGATCGTCGAGGCATGCCGCGCCGAACTCTATGACATCGGCGCGCTGGCGGCCGCCTCCGCAGCCTCGGGCAACATCGCCATTCCTGCCGTGAAGATGCTCACAGCGCAGGTCGCCAAGGCCAACGCGGTCGCGGCTGGTTACGTCCATTGGGGCGCGACCAGCCAGGACGCGATCGACACCGCGACCATGCTGATGCTGCGCGCTGCGATCGACGCACTGCTCGGCGATCTTGACCGTGCGATCGCAGGCTTCGCGGCGCTGGCGAAAAAGCATCGCAATACGGCCGTGGTCGCGCGCACCTGGCTGCAGCACGCGCTGCCGATGCCGTTCGGGCTAAAGCTCGCTGAATACGCCGGTGCGCTGCATCGCTCACGCCCGCGCCTGAAAGCGTTGCGCGCGAACGGCCTCGCGCTGCAGTTCGGCGGCGCCGCCGGAACGCTCGCCGCGCTCGGCGACAACGGCCTCGCCGTTGCCGAAGAGCTGGCGCGGGAGCTCGATCTGCCGCTGCCCGATGCGCCCTGGCACACCCATCGCGATCGCATCGCCGACGCCGCGTCCGCGTTCGCCATTCTCTCCGGCACCTGCGGGAAGATCGCCCGCGACGTATCGCTGATGATGCAGACCGACACCGCCGAAGCGTTCGAGCCTGCGGGCGACGGCCGTGGCGGCTCGTCGACCATGCCGCACAAGCGCAACCCGGTCGCGGCCGCCTCTGCCATTGCTGCAGCGACGATGGCGCCCAACCTCGCCGCGACGATTTTCGCCGCGCAGGTGCAGGATCACGAACGCAGCGCCGGACCATGGCATGCGGAGTGGCCGACGTTACCGACATTAATGCTGGTCACCTCGGGCGCACTTGCGGCCGTCGTCGATATCGCCGAGGGCCTCGAGGTCGATGCCGCGCGCATGCAGCACAACCTCGATGCGACCGGCGGGCTCATCATGGCGGAAGCCGTCGCGATGGCGCTCGCCACATCCGTCGGCAAAAGCAATGCGCATCACGTTGTCGAAGCCGCAAGCCGCACTGCCGTCGAAAGCAAGCAGCATCTGCGCGACGTGCTGGCCAAGGACAAAACCGTCGTCGAAAAGCTCGGCACCGACCGGCTGGCGAAGCTGTTCGATCCAAAAAACTATCAGGGCGCGGCGCAGGCGATGGTCGATCGCCTGCTCAAAGCGCTCGACAAGAGCTGAGACGAGGAACCGCGAAAATGCCCATGATCGATGCCGGCGACGGCTGCCTGCTCAATGTTTCGGTGGATGGGCGCGAGAGTGGTCCGACCCTCATGCTGTCGAACTCGCTCGGCTGCACGCTGCACATGTGGGAGCCGCAGATGGCGGCGCTTGCCAAGGAATTCCGCGTCATCCGCTATGACCGCCGCGGTCACGGCAAGTCCACCGTCGCGCCCGGTCCCTACTCGATGGAGCGCTTCGGCCGCGACGTATTGGCGATCCTCGACGATCTCAATATCGAGAAAGTCCACTGGTGCGGACTGTCGATGGGCGGCATGGTCGGGCAATGGCTCGGTGCCAACGCACCGGAGCGCCTCGGCCGAGTCATCCTCGCCAACACCACCTGCTACTATCCGGATCCGACCAACTGGATCAATCGCATTAAGGCCGTGACCGAGGGCGGGCTTGCGGCGATCGTCGACACGGTGATTCAGGGCTGGCTGACCGCCGATTTCCGCGAACGCGATCCGGCCTCGACCGACCGGATGAAAGCGATGCTCGCCGCATCACCAAAGGAAGGCTATCTCGCGTGCTGCGAAGCGTTGAAAACGCTTGACCAGCGCGCGCTGCTGCCGAAGATCACCAATCCGACGCTCGTCATCGCCGGCCGGCACGATCCCGCAACCACGCTCGCCGCCGGCGAGTTCATCCGCAGCCAGATTCCGAAAGCCAGTCTCACGATTCTCGATGCAGCACATATTTCGAACGTCGAGCAGCCGCATGCGTTCACGGATGCCGTGATCGGCTTCGTCACTCAGCGCTAAACTCTGGGGGTTAGACCATGGACGATCAAGAGCGCCGCGATCGGGGCACCGCCAAGCGCCGCAAGGTTCTGGGTGACATCTGGGTCGACAAGTCGGCTGCGTCCAGCAACGACTTCAACGCGAGCTTCTACGACCTGATCACGCGCTATGCGTGGGGCGACATCTGGCAGCGTCCGCACTTCGACGACCGCACACGCCGTATCCTCGTGATCGGCACCATGGTCGCGCTCGGACACTGGGAGGAATTCCGCCTGCACGTGCGCGCCGCGCTCGCCGAAGGCGGCTTCACGCCCGACGACATCAAGGAAATCCTGCTGCAGCAGGCGATTTATTGCGGCGTGCCCGCGGCCAACACAGCCGTGCGGGAAGCGAATGGGATTATTCAGGAGCTCGGGCTGCTCGCCGGCTGAACCAGCGGCAGCACGTTCTCGGCAGCAGCAGCGAATTTCGCCGCCTGCGGCTGCACCAGAAGCACGATGGCGCCGCCGAGCAGCAGCATCGTTTCGGTTGCGTGCAAACGCAGCGCCTCAGCTTCGCCAACCTTTGACGCCAGCAGCATGCCGGCAAAGCTGACGACGACGCCGAGCGTCAACGCGATCGCCAACGCCTCTTCACCGCCGCCGTTGTCGCGCCACGCCTTGCGCGCCGACAGCGCGACGAACACCATCAGGAAAATCGCAACCGTCACCTTGGCCAGCGCGAGCAGCCAGGCGAAGCGCACGGTGCCGAGCGATGACAGATGCAGGTGATCACTGACGAAAATCGCGGTCGCGATGTTGGTGCGATCGTAGAGACCCTGAATCGGCGACTGCCAGATGCGCCATGCGCCGAGCATCCAGACCGGAACGAAATACGCCGCCAGCAGGAAGCCGTTGTAGGTTCCGATCCGTTTTCCGCCGAGCATCACGCCGTTCCTTCGCACCAGGATCGGCCCGCACGGCGGGCCGCATGCATGGCGGGAGGTAACGCCGGTCAAATGGGAGCGGCAATGGAAACCAATTGTTTACCTTAATCTCCCGGTGGGAACTCACAGCTTTCAACAGCGCCTGCGTCAGACACGAAAAATCCCGCCTTGCGGCGGGATTTTCCTTAAGGAAGCCTTGCTTGGAAACCCTAGCGTTGGGGCTGCTGCTGGCCGGGCTTCTGACCCGGGTCCTGCTGCTGCTGGCCAGGCTTTTGCCCGCCGCCCTGCTGCTGTTGGCCGGGCTTCTGGTTCGGGCTCTGGTTCTGCTGGTTCACTGGAACCTCCATTGCTGGGTTGAACGACAAACCAACGCCGGCACGCAATTTTGGTTGCGCGTAAGCGGCCTGACGGGCGTGATGATTGCCGGGCGATTTCGTGACATCGCTGCGGCGCGGGAACATCGCCGTTCCCACCCGCCCACAGGTTGTAGATGTCGCACTGGGCCGTGTTGCTGGGCCTAGTTCCCGCTGTTAACAATCTGAACGAACGACACGTCGCTCCGGCTGCCGGGCCTCGGGGGACGCCGTCACATCAGTCTTCGGCGGTCACATCGAGGTCCATGGCTTATTTCACCCAGCAATTGATCAACGGCCTCGTCCTCGGCTCGATCTACGGACTGATCGCGATCGGCTACACGATGGTCTACGGCATCGTCGGCATGATCAATTTCGCGCACGGCGATATTTTCATGATCGGCGGCTTCATTGCCCTGATCACGTTCCTCATTCTGGTGTCGATCGGCCTCACCACGGTACCGGTGATCCTGCTGCTGGTGTTGCTCGTCGCCATGGCGATGACCGCCCTCTACGGCTGGAGTGTGGAGCGCATCGCCTATCGCCCGCTACGGCACTCGTTCCGTCTCGCGCCGATGCTCTCGGCCATCGGCATGTCGTTCGCGCTGACGAACTTCGCGCAGGTCGCGCAAGGCGCGCGCGTGAAGCCGGTGCCACCGATCATCCCCGGCGGCTACCAGCTGTTCGAACGCGACGGCTTCGTGGTGCAGCTCTCCAACATCCAGATCATCGTCGTGCTGGCAACGCTCGTGCTGCTCGCGGTCTTCACCTACTTCGTGTCGCAGACCCGCATGGGCCGCGACATGCGTGCCTGCGAGCAGGATCAGACGATGGCGTCACTGCTCGGCGTCGACGTCGACCGCACCATCTCGATGACATTCGTCATCGGCGCGGCGCTCGCAGCCGTCGCAGGCCTGATGTACCTGCTCTACTACGGCCTCGTCGATTTCTTTATGGGCTTCGTTGCCGGCATCAAGGCGTTCACCGCCGCGGTGCTGGGCGGCATCGGCTCGCTGCCCGGCGCAATGCTCGGCGGTCTGTTGATCGGATTGATCGAGACGTTGTGGTCCGCCTACTTCTCGGTCGAGTACAAGGACGTTGCCGCGTTCTCGATCCTGATCGTCGTCCTGATCTTCCTTCCGACCGGCCTGCTCGGCCGTCCGGAAGTCGAAAAAGTCTGACGGATCGTCCGTGGCCGCCGCCCCGAAAACCGCCATCGCCGCGACCGGCGCCGAAGCCGCGCCGCGCGGCATCGGCTTTGCTCTCAAGAAATCCTTCCTCAGCGCGCTTGTCGCGCTGATTTTGTTTTCGCTGATGATCGGCGTGCGCACCGAGGCCGGCCCGACCGGCCAGCTCGTGTACTGGACGCGCTTCAACGAACTCGCCGGCGTCGTTGCCGCGGTCTTCGTCGGCAGCCTCCTTCTCGAGCTGCTGCGGGGCTGGGTCGGACCGATCGACGCGGATCGCTTCATTCCACAATCGGCAACCAGCGCACTGAAAGTCGTGCAGCGCCTGCTGCCGCCGGCGCTGCTCGCCTTCACGCTGGTCTTTCCGATCATCTTTTATGAGCAGCGCTACATTCTCGATCTCGGGATTCTGATCTTGACCTACGTCATGCTCGGATGGGGATTGAATGTGGTCGTCGGCCTCGCCGGCCTGCTCGATCTCGGCTACGTCGCGTTCTATGCCGTCGGCGCCTATTCCTACGCGCTGCTGGCGACGACGTTTGGCTTCTCGTTCTGGATTTGCCTGCCTCTGGCCGGCATCCTCGCCGCCTTCTGCGGCGTACTCCTCGGCTTTCCCGTACTGCGGCTCAAGGGCGACTATCTCGCCATCGTCACGCTCGCGTTCGGCGAGATCATCCGCCTCATCCTGATCAACTGGCAAACGCTGACCGGCGGTCCGAACGGTATCACCGGTATTCCGCGTCCGTCGTTCTTTGGAATCCCGTTCACAAACAGCGACGACGGCTTCGCCTCGCGTTTCGGCCTCGACTTCTCGCCGATCCACCGCATCGTGTTCCTGTTCTACCTGATCCTCGCGCTCGCGCTGATCACCAACTGGGTAACGATCCGGCTGCGACGCCTGCCGATCGGCCGCGCGTGGGAAGCGATGCGCGAGGACGAAGTCGCCTGCCGTGCGCTCGGCATCAACATCACCACCACCAAGCTCACCGCGTTCGCGACCGGCGCCATGTTCGGCGGCTTCGCGGGGTCGTTCTTCGCCACACGGCAGGGCTTCATCAGTCCCGAGTCCTTCACCTTCCACGAGTCGGCGCTGGTGCTGGCGATCGTCGTGCTCGGCGGCATGGGTTCGCAGCTCGGCGTCGCGCTCGCGGCGCTGGTGATGATCGGCGGCTTTGAGCTGTTCCGCGACTTCGAGCAGTACCGCATGCTGGTGTTCGGCCTCGCCATGGTCGCGATCATGATCTGGCGTCCGCGCGGCCTTGTCGGCCATCGCGAGGCGACGGTGTTCCTGCATCACCGCACCGAAATCTCCGCCGAACTGACGCGCGAGGGCCGTGCGTGAACGCGTCCCCGGCCGACAAGCTTGCAGACAGTGACATTCTGAATGTCACCGGCCTCACCATGCGCTTCGGCGGCATCGTGGCGATCAACAACCTGTCGTTCGCTGCCAAGCGCGGACAGATCACGGCGCTGATCGGCCCGAATGGCGCCGGCAAGACCACCGTCTTCAACTGCATCACCGGCTTCTATCGGCCGACAGGCGGCAACATCCGCCTCAACCACGCCAACGGACACAGCTATGTCCTGCAGGAGCTGAACGACTTCCGCATCTGCAAGGTCGCCAAGGTTGCGCGCACCTTTCAGAACATCCGCCTCTTCCCCGGCCTGACCGCGTTGGAAAACCTGATGGTCGCGCAGCACAACACCTTGATGCGCGCCTCCGGCCTGACGTTCCTCGGCCTGATCGGTGCGCCGAGCTGGCGCGCCGCCGAGAAGAACGCCATTGACCTCGCCCGCTACTGGCTCGAGCGCGTCAAGCTGCTCGACCGGGCCGACGAGGCCGCCGGCAATCTGCCCTACGGCGATCAGCGCCGCCTCGAGATCGCGCGCGCCATGTGCACCGAGCCGGCGCTGCTTTGTCTTGACGAACCCGCAGCCGGCCTGAACGCGCGGGAAAGCGGCGAACTGAATGAGCTTCTCCTGTCCATCCGCAACGACCGCGGCGCGTCGGTGCTGCTGATCGAGCACGACATGTCGGTGGTGATGGAGATCTCCGACCACGTCGTCGTGCTCGACTACGGCGTCAAGATCGCCGACGGCACGCCTGCCGATGTGCGCAACGATCCGAAGGTTATCGCCGCCTATCTTGGCTCGGACGAAGAGGAAGCGTTGGCCGTCATGGAGGCTGACGCGAAATGACCGCACCCCTCCTCGCCATTCGCGGCGTTCAGGCCGCCTACGGCAAGATCGTCGCGCTGAAGGGCGTGGACGTCGAGATCAAACCACGCGAGATCGTGGCGCTGATCGGCGCCAACGGCGCCGGCAAGTCGACCTTGATGATGACGGTGTTCGGCCGCCCGCGTGCCCGCGCCGGCGCGATCGAGTTCGACGGGCAGGACATCACCCAGCTTCCGACCCACGAGATCGCGCGGCTTCGGATCGCGCAGTCGCCGGAAGGCCGCCGTATCTTTCCGCGCATGAGCGTCGCGGAAAATCTCCAGATGGGCGCGGACGCGACCGAGGGCACTCCGGCCGAGCGCAACGCCAGTCTCGAAAAGGTCATGACGTTGTTCCCCCGCCTGAAGGAACGGCTGACCCAACGCGGAGGCACGCTCTCCGGCGGCGAACAGCAGATGCTGGCTATCGGCCGCGCGCTGATGAGCCGCCCGCGCCTCCTGATGCTGGACGAGCCCTCGCTCGGGCTCGCGCCGCTGATCGCACGGCAGATCTTCGATGCGATCCGCACCCTCAACAAACAGGACGGGCTTGCGGTGCTGATTGTCGAGCAGAACGCCAACCACGCGCTGCGCCTTGCCCATCGTGGCTACGTTCTGGTCAACGGTGCCATCACCTTGAGCGGCGCCGGCAACGAACTGTTGCAGAAGCCGGAAATCCGCGCCGCCTATCTCGAAGGCGGCCGCCACTAGCTCCTTTCTGGGGAAGACTATTCCCTGCGGCAAGATGCCCCGCAGCGCGTTTTGCGTGGCAAAAAATTGCCGATGACTTGGCCCCCAAATCGGCTGAGTATACCCTCCGCTTTGCCACTCCGGCCCTCCCGGGCCGGCCATATGTTCATGGACCATCGCGAGGACATCCGAATGAAAACCTTGAAACTTATCGGCCTTACGCTTGCCGCGTCGTTTGCGCTGTCGGCGCAGGCGCTCGCCCAGGATATTCCCGTCGCCGTCGCAGGACCCATGACCGGTGGCGAAGCCGCCTTCGGCCGCCAGATGAAGAACGGCGCGGAACTCGCGGTCGCCGACATCAACGCCGCCGGCGGCGTGCTCGGCAAGAAGCTGGCGCTCCAGGTTGGCGACGACGTCTGCGATCCGAAGCAGGCACGCTCGGTGGCTGAAAAGCTCTCCGGCAACAAGGTGGCGTTCGTCGCCGGGCACTTCTGCTCGTCCTCGTCGATCCCGGCCTCGGAAGTCTACGCCGAAAGCAACGTGCTGCAGATCACCCCGGCCTCGACCAACCCGCAGTTCACCGAGCGCAAGCTCTGGAACACGATGCGCGTGTGCGGCCGTGACGACCAGCAGGGTCTCGTCGCCGCCGACTACATCAAGAAGACCTTCGCGGGCAAGAACATCGCGATCCTCAACGACAAGACCACGTACGGCAAGGGTCTCGCCGACGAAACCAAGAAGGCGCTGAACGCCGCCGGCGTGCAGGAGAAGCTCTTCGAGTCCTACACCAAGGGCGAGAAGGACTTTAACGCCATCGTCTCGCGCCTGAAGAGCGAGAACATCGACCTCGTCTATGTCGGCGGCTACCACCAGGAAGCCGGTGCGATTGTGCGCCAGATGCGGGCGCAGGGTCTCAAGACCCTGCTGATGGCCGGCGACGCGCTCAACGACAAGGAGTTCGCGGCAATCACCGGCAAGGACGCCGAAGGCACCCTCTTCACCTTCGGTCCGGATCCGCGCAAGAAGGACACCGCGAAGTCGATCGTCGAGAAGTTCAAGGCCAAAGGCATCGATCCGGAGGGCTACACGCTCTACACCTACGCCACCATGCAGGTGTGGTCGCAGGCGGTTGCCAAGGCCGGCACCACCGACGCCAAGAAGGTCGCCGACACCATCAAGGCCGGCGAGTGGGATACGGTGATCGGCAAGCTCGGCTTCGACGCCAAGGGTGATATCAAAGTGATCGACTACGTCGTCTACAAGTGGGACGATAAGGGCAACTACACCGAGATCACCAAGCAGGGTTCGTAAGACACCCGATGGCCGCCGAGAGATCGGCGGCCATTTTCTTTGACGGAGCGCATCGATGAAGAAGCTGGTGTTCCAGTTCTTGGCCGGTGCGCTTTTTCTTTTTCCGGCCGTCGCCTGCGCGCAGACCATCAAGATCGGCGTCGCCGGGCCGATGGATGGCTCCAACCGCCGCCTCGGCCAGCAACTGAAGAACGGTGTCACCGAGGCGGTGGAGGCCATCAATGCATCCACCAACGCCCGGGGGCAGAAGTATTCCGTAAACGTCTATCACGATGCCTGCGACAGCGAGCAGGCGACGAAGATTGTCCATCAGGCAAAGAACGACGGCGTCAAAATCATCATCGGACATTTCTGCAACGGCTCGTCGATGGCCGCATCGCGGCTGTACGACGATCTCGACATGCTGATGATCAGCCCGGCATCGTCCGAGACGAGATTGACCGAGCGTCAGCTTTGGAACACGTTCCGTGTCGCCGGTCGAGATGATCAGCAGGGTGCTGTTGCCGCGCAATACATTCTGAAAAACTTTGCGGGCAAGAAGATTGCGATCCTGCACGATCGAACTGCTTACGGTAGCAGCCTCGCCGACGAGACCCGGAAAGCTCTCAACGCTGGCGGGCTCAAGGAGCGCTTCAGCGAAACCTTCAGGCAACTCGATCGCGATTTCACCGGCATCGTTTCGCGCCTGAGGGCTGAAAGCATCGACCTCGTTCACGTCAGCGGCCTCTACGACGAGATCGGGCCGCTGCTCAGACAGATGCGCTCCCATGGCCTGCAAACGATCCTGATGTCCGGCAACGGTATCGTCGCGCGGGAGTTCGCGGGGGCCGCCGGGCCAGCCGTTGACGGAGCGCTATTCACGTTCGGTCCGGAAGCTGCGCTCACAAGCTCGGCAGCTCATGACTTCTTCAAAACCCTCTCACGCCGGAACGTGAATCCAGAGGGTCACACGATCTTCGCTTACGCAGCCACTCAGGCAATTGCGCAGGCCGTTGCGGCTGCCAAGAGCGCTGAACCGCGTCAGGTGGCTGCTGCTTTGAAGAATGGGACATTCAGTACCGCTCTCGGACAGCTGTCGTTCGATGCAAAGGGCGACAGGCGGCAGGCAAGTTACGTCGTCTATCAATGGAACGAGAACGGCTATCGACAATACTACGTACCGCCTGTCGGCGCGGCCACGCCGGTCGCCGCATCTCCCCCATCGCCGCCGGTCGTGCAAGCACCGCCACCCGCGCCACCTCCACCGGTCGTGCAAGCACCACCGCCGCCCGCACCGCCGCCGGTCGTCGCCAACGTACCGCCGCCGAAGCAAGTCGCGCCGGTCGCCGCACCCAAGGCCGCAGCGCCTCCCGATCGCCGCGTTGCGCTCGTCATCGGAAATTCAGCCTACAAGAACGTCAGTCCGTTGACCAATCCGCAGCGCGATGCATCGACAATTGCAACGGCCTTGCGCCAGTCCGGCTTCCAGTCGGTCACGCTCGTCACCGACCTCGATCGCAACAAGTTGACCGCAGCGCTGCAGAAGTTCGCGGAGGTCGCGGAAACAGCCGACTGGTCGGTGGTCTACTTCGCCGGCCACGGCATGGAGATCGGCGGCGTCAATTATCTGATCCCCATCGATGCAAAGCTCGGGTCCGATCGCGACATCGAGTTTCAGGCCGTGTCGCTGAATACGGTGCTCAACGCCGCCGAACGCGCCAAGAAGCTGCGGCTCGTAATCCTCGACGCCTGCCGCGACAACCCCTTCGCCGCGCAGATGAAGCGGACGATGGCGAACGCGACCCGTTCAGTTGGCCGCGGCCTTGCCTTCGTCGAGCCGGAAGCCGGCACCATGGTGGTCTATGCGGCCAAGCACGGCGAGACGGCGCTCGACGGCTCGGGCAGCAACAGCCCGTTCGCGACGGCACTCGCGAAAAATCTGCTGACGCCCGGCCTCGAAGTGCGGTTATTGTTCGACACCGTCCGCGATGACGTCATGGACTCGACGGATCGCAAACAGCAACCGTTCAGCTATGGCTCAATCTCGGCGCGCCAGCAGTTCTATTTCACGGCAGCACGTTAGGATCTGACGATGCGAAACTTGGCCGGAATTCTTTTCGCAGGTGCGGTTCTGGCGGCGCCGGTCACCGCAGCCGCGCAGACGATCAAGATCGGTCTGGCCGGGCCGATGACGGGCGCCAACGCCGCCTTCGGAGCGCAGTTCAAGCAGGGCGCCGAACGCGCGGTCGCCGATATCAATGCTGCAGGCGGCGTTCTTGGCCGGAAGCTTGAGCTCACAATCCGCGACGATGCCTGCGATCCGGTGACGGCACGGACCTGGGCCTCGGTCCTTGTTACAGAGAAGGTCGCAGCCGTGATCGGGCATTTCTGCTCGTCGTCGTCGATCCCGGCTTCGGAGGTCTATGCCAAGGGCGACGTCCTGCAGATCTCACCCGCATCGAGCAATCCGACGCTGACGGAGCGCAATCTCTGGAATGTGTTTCGCGTGGTCGGCCGCGACGAGCAGCAGGGCGCGGTTGCCGCGCAGTACATTTTGAAAAACTTCAGCGGCAAGAACATCGCGATCCTTCATGACAAGAGCACCTACGGCAAAGGCCTGGCTGACGAGACGCGCAAAGCGCTGAACGCCGGCGGCCTCAAGGATCGCCTCTACGAAACGTTCAACTACGGCGACAAGGATTTCAGCGCGATCGTTTCGAAACTGAAAGCGCAGAACATCGACCTCGCCTACGTCGGCGGACTTTACACCGAACCTGCATTGTTGCTGCGGCAGATGCGCGAGGCCGGACTGAAGACGGTGCTGATGTCCGGTGACGGTATCGCCACCACGGAATTTCCTTCCATCGCGGGGACGGCTGTAACCGAGGGCACGCTGTTCACATTCAATCCCGACGCCCGCAAAAACCCCGCGGCGCGCGCGGTGATGGAGGCATTTCGGCGCAGCGGTTTCGACCCGGAGGGTTACACACTTTATGCCTACGCAGCCGTCCAGGTCTGGGCGCAGGCTGCGGCAGCGGCCAAAAGCGTCGAGTCACGTCAGGTTGCTGCAGCACTCAAGAGCGGGACGTTCAACACCGCCCTCGGGCAACTCTCGTTCGACGCCAAGGGTGACCGGCGTCAACCGGATCACGTGGTCTATCGCTGGGACGCGAAAGGAAACTACAAGGAAATCGACTCGTCGATTCCCGTCGCCGCGGCTCCAGTCGTCACGCCTCCGCCGCCTGCTGCCGTCGCGCCTCCTCCGCCTCCACCAGTCGTGCAGACGCCGCCACCTGCACCGCCGCCCGTCGTCGCCAACGTGCCACCGCCGAAGCAGGCCGCGCCGATCGCTACGCCCAAAGCCGCTACATCTTCAGAGCGCCGCGTCGCACTGGTCATCGGCAACTCGGCGTACAAGAACGTGAGCGCCCTCACCAATCCGAAGAGCGATGCGTCGACCATCGCGGCCGCGCTGCGTCAGGTCGGCTTCCAGTCGGTGACGCTCGTGAACGACCTTGACCGCAACAAACTGACCGAAGCATTACAGAAGTTCGCCGAGGTGGCCGAGACCGCCGACTGGTCGCTCGTCTATTTCGCCGGTCACGGCATGGAGATCGGCGGCGTCAACTATCTGATCCCTATCGACGCCAAACTGTCGTCCGATCGTGACATCACGTTCCAGGCCGTGTCGCTCGAAGTCGTACTGAACGCCGCCGAGCGCGCCAAGAAGCTGCGCCTCGTTATCCTCGACGCCTGCCGCGATAATCCCTTCGCCGCGCAGATGAAGCGGACGATGGCGAACGCAACCCGCTCGGTAAGCCGCGGCCTCGCCCAGGTCGAGCCGGAGGCCGGCACCATGGTGGTCTACGCCGCGAAGCATGGCGAGACCGCACTCGACGGCACTGGCGGCAACAGCCCGTTCGCGACCGCGCTCGCCAAGAACCTGGCAACGCCGGGGCTCGAAGTGCGGCTGCTGTTCGATGTCGTCCGCGACGACGTGATGGAAACCACCGGCCGCAAACAGCAGCCGTTCAGCTACGGCTCGATCTCCGGTCGGCAGCAGTTCTACTTCACCGCGGCGCGCTAGAGAGGCTGACGATGCGAAATCTTGCCGGCATTTTTCTCGCCAGTGTCGTCCTTGCGGCTCCGGCCGTTGCGGAAGCACAGAGTTCGTTGGCTACCAGCGCGAGAACCATCAAGATCGGCGTCTCTGGACCAATGATAATCGGCGCCAAATCCGTCGGCAGACAACTGGAAGATGGCGTGAACCTCGCTGTCGCCGATCTCAACGCTCGGGGCGGCGTACTCGGGCGTCGTCTTGAAGTAGAGTTTGTCGGTGGCGAATGCGAGGGAAACGGACGGTTTCGGCTCGAGGACGCCAAAGTCGACATTGTTGTTGGGCATATCTGTTCGTGGCGAAATGTCGTCGACAAAAAAATCCTGCACATGACGCCAACGCCGAATTATGCACGCCTCACAAGCTACGGTTGGACCAACAGCGACGATAACAACGTATTTCGGGTTGGTGGAAGCGATAAGCAAGAAGGCTCCACCGCTGCCGAGTATATCGCAAAGAATTTCGCCAATCAGCGAATTGCTTTCGTCCGCGACGTAGCGACCGATCAAGACCCCGACTTTATCGAGCTGGGACACTCCGCTCGCACTGCGCTCGACGAGAAACGCGTCAAAATACGCTTCACTGAAACGTTTGAAAGCAAGCGTGACGGCAAGTTGAACTTCAGTAAGGCCATCAACCGCCTGAAGCAGGAAAAAATTGATTTCGTCTATCTTGCTATGAGTCATGTCCATATCGCCGAGTTTCTGCAAAAGCTGCGGCAAGCCGGTCTGCGGACAACTGTCATGTCAGGCAGCGCTCTCATTGATCCCGAATTCGTCAAAGTCGACGCCGTGCCCAAGGAAGGCACTCTCTTCACCTTCAGCCCGGACGCACGCAAGAATCCGGAAGCCCGTAGCGTTGTCGATGCTCTAAAGCGCAAAGGACAGGACGCCGGAGAACTTACCCTTTACGCCTACGCCGCGGTGCAGGCCTGGGCGCAGGCAGCTACAGCAGAAAAAACAATCGAGTCCAAACAGGTTGGCCGAGCACTCAGGGTTGGCAAATTTTCCACGGCGGTCGGAACGTTGTCATTCGACATCGAGGGTGACCGCGAAAACCCAAAATTCGTAGTGTATCGATGGGACGGTCAGGGCAACTACAGCGAAGTGCCGGGTACCGGCTCTCCGCCCGTCGCTACTGCTCCTGCCTCCACTGTGCCAACCGCATCGGCCATCGCAGCTGTTGCGCCGAAGCCAGCGCCTCCTCCACCTGCTGTCGTTGCACCTCCACCGCCCCCACCTGTTGTGCAGGCACCGCCACCCGCTCCGCCTCCTGTGGTGGCCAACGTCCCGCCCACGCCACCGCAGAAACAAACGCCGCCTCCGCCGCCCCCGCCGGTCGTGCAGGCGCCGCTGCCCGCACCGCCGCCAGTCGTCGCCAATATCCCACCGCCTGTGCAAGCCGCGCCGGTCGCTCCGCCCAAGGCCGCAACGCCTCCCGAGCGCCGCGTTGCGCTCGTCATCGGCAACTCGGCCTACAGGAACGTGAGCACGCTGACCAATCCCCAGCGCGACGCGGCGACGATCGCGACCGCGCTGAAGCAGGCCGGCTTCCAGTCCGTCACGCAGGTGAACGATCTCGATCGCAACAAGCTGTCGGATGCGCTGCAGAAGTTCGCTGCGGTCGCCGAGACCGCCGACTGGTCGGTGGTCTACTTCGCCGGTCACGGCATGGAGATCGGCGGCGTGAACTACCTGATCCCGATCGACGCGAAGCTCGCGTCCGATCGCGACATCGAGTTTCAGGCGGTGTCGCTGAACACGGTGCTGAACGCTGCCGAGCGCGCCAAGAAACTCCGCCTCGTGATTCTCGACGCCTGCCGCGACAACCCGTTCGCCGCACAGATGAAGCGAACGATGGCAAACGCGACGCGCTCGGTCAGCCGCGGCCTCGCCCAGGTCGAGCCCGAAGCCGGCACCATGGTGGTCTATGCGGCGAAGCACGGCGAGACCGCGCTCGACGGGTCGGGCAACAACAGTCCGTTTGCCACGTCGCTCGCGAAAAACCTCCTCACGCCCGGTCTCGAAGTGCGTCGCCTCTTCGATACGGTCCGCGATGACGTGATGGAAACCACCGGTCGCAAGCAGCAGCCGTTCAGCTACGGGTCGATCTCGGCGCGACAGGACTTCTACTTTACAGCTGCACGCTAGCCGCAGCTGCGCGTTGACCTTTCGCAATCCGTGCGATCATCTGCGCGGATGAAAAACCTGCTCACCGATATTGCCGGCGTCAGCGTCGGCCACGCCGACGACGCCAGGCTTGCATCCGGCGTCACCGCGATCCTGTTCGATCAGCCGGCGGTCGCGTCGATCGACGTGCGCGGCGGCGGCCCCGGCACGCGCGATGCGACGTTGCTGGAACCCGAGAACACCGTCGAGACGATCGACGGCTTCGCGCTCTCCGGCGGCTCGGCATTCGGTCTCGATAGCGGCAGCGGCATTCAGGCCTGGCTCGCCGGGCAAGGCCGCGGCTTCAAGATCGGCAATGCCGTGATCCCGCTGGTGCCCGGCGCGATCGTGTTCGATCTCATCAACGGCGGCGACAAGAACTGGGGCCGCTTCCCGCCGTACCGCGATCTCGGTTACGCGGCAGCGGCCAACGCAGGCAAGGACTTCGCGCTTGGCAGCGTCGGTGCGGGTCTCGGCGCAACCACGGCGAACTTCAAGGGCGGCCTCGGCTCGGCGTCCGCGCAGACGCCCGGCGGTGTCACGGTCGCGGCGCTCGCAGTCGTCAACGCGGTCGGCAGCGTCACCGTCGGCGACGGGCCGTGGTTCTGGGCCGCGCCGTTCGAGGAACACGGCGAGTTCGGCGGGCGCGGCCTCCCCGCTTCCTTTACGCCCGAGATGAAGGCTATGCGGATCAAGGGCGCCGTCTCGGCGACCTCGATGCAGAACACGACGCTTGCCGTGATCGTCACAGACGCGATCCTGACCAAGCCGCAGGCGAAGCGCCTGGCGATGATTGCGCAAACCGGTTTCGCGCGCGCGATCTATCCGGTGCACGCGCCGCTCGACGGCGATGTGGTGTTTGCCGCCGCGACAGGCGCGAAGCCGATCGATCCGCTTGCCGGCCTCACCGAACTCGGAATGCTGGGCGCCAACGTCATCGCGCGGGCGATTGCGCGCGGCGTGTATGAAGCGAAGGCGCTGCCGTTCGCAGGCGCATTGCCGGACTGGAAATCGAAATTCGGCCAGGCGCGGATTACGCGCTGACCGACAGCGACGAGCTCGCCTGCAGATAGCGCGCCTGCTGCTGGATCGCGCGCTCGACGAAGTTATACTTCGAGGCCGCCTCGCTCGATGCGCTGGAGCTCGGCGGTGTGGTCAGCGTCACCTTCGAGCCGTCGGCATAGGTCACGGTCGTGGTGGTAGAGCCATCCGAGTTCACGCTCTGGGTGCTCGAGCCGCCCTTCAGCGCCTTGAGCAACGGGTCTTCGGAACCGTTGCCCGCCTTGTCGCTCTCTTTCTTCTTCTTGGTGCTCAGCGCCGAGGTCAGCTCTTCCAGGCTCACCGAGCCGTCGCCGTTGCTGTCGATCTTGCCGAACACGCTCTCAGCATTCGCGGTGTTGGTGCCCCCGGCGCCGAGCTTGTCGGTGAATTCGGATTTGGAGATTTGTCCGTCGCCGTTGCCGTCGAGCGCCGAGAACAGGCGATTGAGTGCAGCCGACCGTCCGCCCGGAGACGCAGGCTCCGCAGCCGCTTGCGTCTGCGCCTGGACCGAGAGCAGCGAATTGAAGGTTTCGCGCGACAGCAATCCGCCGAGCGGGTTGGAGCTTGCCGGTCCGCTGACGCCGGTCTTCTGCGGCCCCGCCACGCTGAAGGCGGACGAAGCGGAGACGCCAGTCTTCTTGCCGTTCAGCGGCGCGAACAGCGCGTTGATGGCATCGATACCGGCGGACAAGGCACCCGCTGCTGCAACCATGGTCAACTCCCACGCGGCCGCGCACGGCCTGATCCACAATCCCGCGATTAGTTTTGCAAGCCTCGTGCCGCAACGGAAAACGCTGAAACACAAGCGTTTCCATCATCCCTGGCCCGGCTGCGGCCCGGCAAAACATGCCCGAAGCGGCAGAACTTGCCGATCTTCAACCTTAACTGTGCAGCATCTAGCAGCCGCGATTGAACCCTCCAGCCGCGCGTGTTAGGCGGACGGCTATCGGCTCTCGTTGCGGAACCTTTGTCCCCGGAAAGCGTGCCAATGTCCGCCTTCGCCCTTCGCCCGCTCCTGATCGCACCCTCCATTCTGGCGTCGGACTTCTCGAAGCTCGGCGAAGAAGTGCGCGCGGTCGATCAGGCCGGCGCCGACTGGATCCATCTCGACGTGATGGACGGCCACTTCGTTCCGAACATTTCCTATGGCCCGGACGTCATCAAGGCGATCCGCCCGCATACGAAGAAGCCGTTCGACACGCATTTGATGATCGCCCCATGCGATCCCTATCTCGACGCCTTCGCCAAAGCAGGCTCCGAAGTCATCACCGTTCACGCGGAAGCTGGACCGCACCTGCATCGCTCGCTGCAAGCAATTCGCGCGCTCGGCAAAAAGGCCGGCGTCTCGCTCAATCCTGGAACGCCCGCGAGCGCGATCGAGTACGTCATCGACATGGTCGATCTTGTGCTGGTGATGTCGGTGAACCCGGGCTTCGGCGGCCAGGCGTTCATTCCCTCCGCCATCGACAAGATCGCGACGATCCGTGCAATGACAGCCGGCCGCGACATCGACATCGAAGTCGACGGCGGCATCACGCCGGAGACTGCGGGCAAGGTCGCCGCCGCCGGCGCCAACGTGCTGGTCGCAGGCTCGGCCGTCTTCAAAGGCGGCACGCGCGACGCCTACGTCAAGAACATCAACGCGATCCGCAATGCGGCTGCGTCCGCGCGCGGCGAGGCGATCTGAACCTTTTCGGCTTCGCCGTTACCAACCGGCATGACCCTCGACGAAATCCGCTCCACCCTCTTCGGCCAGGCGCTGCATCGCCTGCGCGACAAGACGCTCGCGAACGACGAGCCCGTGCTCTGGCAGGGCCAGCCCGATCCGGTGAACGGCATGCTGGTGCTGCGCGTGCTGTGGGCGATCGGCCTGCCTTGGCTGATCCTGACCTACATGGCCTTCCAGCGCGGCTGGATCGGCGAGGCCGCAACGCCGCTTGCATTGATCGGTCTCGGCCTGACGGCCGGCCCTTTCGTGAAGGCCCTCTACGACATGCAGACGCTCTACGCGATCACCGATCGCCGCGCGATCATCCTGCGCACGGCATGGGGCAAGCCGAGCGTCTACAGCAGCCCGTTCGCCATCATGGACCGCAAGCTCGAGGTGCTCGCGGCGGGCCGCGGCGCTGCACACCTGAACTTCAGGTCCGGCGTGTCGGCACGGCTGCCGGATTCGGACTACACCGGGCGCTACGGCTTTCGTTCCATCCGCGATGTGGAGAGCGTCCGCACCATTCTCGAAAACGCTTCGCGAAACCTGCGCGGCAAAGAGAAATAGCGCTGATTTTCCGGGACAATTCCGTGCCGATGGGTGGTGCCGAAGGACACGATCTGCTATAGCGCAGCGTAACCCCGAACCCCGCAAAACTGTGCGCGAAGGGCCTCGATGATTCCCCGTTATACCCGTTCTGAAATGGCTTCCATCTGGGAGCCCCAAACCCGCTTCAAAATCTGGTTCGAGATCGAGGCGCACGCCGCCGACGCCATGGCGGAGCTCGGAAAAATTCCGAAGGACGCCGCCAAAACCATCTGGGCCAAGGCCAAGGACGCGACCTTCAACGTCGAACGCATCGACGAGATCGAGCGCGAGACCAAGCACGACGTCATCGCGTTCCTCACCCACCTCGCCGAGATCGTCGGCCCCGAAGCGCGCTTCGTGCATCAGGGCATGACCTCGTCGGACGTGCTCGACACCTGCTTCAACGTGCAGCTCACCCGCGCCGCCGATATCCTCATCGCCGACGTCGACAAGGTGCTCGCCGCGCTGAAGCGCCGCGCCTTCGAACACAAGATGACGCCGACCATCGGCCGCTCGCATGGCATTCACGCCGAGCCGGTGACCTTCGGCCTCAAACTGGCGCTAGCCTATGCCGAGTTTACGCGCGCGAAAGAGCGCCTGATCGCGGCGCGCAAGGAAATCGCGACCTGCGCCATCTCCGGCGCGGTCGGCACCTTCGCGCAGGTCGATCCGCGCGTGGAGGAACATGTCGCGAAAGCGATGGGCCTCGCGCCGGAGCCGATCTCGACGCAAGTGATTCCGCGCGACCGGCACGCGATGTTCTTTGCAACATTGGGCGTGATCGCTTCTTCGATGGAGCGCGTCGCCATCGAAATCCGACATCTGCAGCGCACGGAAGTTCTCGAAGCGGAAGAGTTCTTCTCGGAGGGCCAGAAGGGCTCGTCCTCGATGCCGCACAAGCGCAATCCGGTGCTGACCGAGAACATCACCGGCCTCGCCCGCATGGTGCGCGGCTACGTGACTCCGGCGCTGGAGAACGTGGCGCTCTGGCACGAGCGCGATATCTCTCATTCGTCAGCCGAGCGTATGTTTGGTCCCGATGCGACCGTGACGCTCGACTTCGCGCTCAATCGCCTCGCCGGCGTGATCGACAAGCTCGTGGTCTATCCGCAGAACATGCAGAAGAACCTCGACCGTCTCGGCGGCCTCATTCACTCGCAGCGCATTCTGCTAGCGCTGACGCAGAAGGGCGCGTCGCGCGAGGATTCCTACAAGCTGGTTCAGCGCAACGCGATGCCGGTCTGGCGCGGCGAAGGCGATTTCCTGACGCTGCTCAAGAAAGACGCCGACGTAAAGAAGTACATGACCGACGCCGAAATCGAAGAGCAGTTCGACCTCGGCTACCACCTCAAGCACGTCGACACGATCTTCAAGCGCGTGTTCGGGGCAGCATAGACAATTCTTTCTCCGTTAACTTGCGCAACGTCACCACGGCGCTGCCCTTGTTGTTGCATGTGTAGAAGAGATCGAAAATCCACGGCAACCCGATCACCGTATCGTTGACGTAGAGGAACACCTCGCCGTCGCTGCGCGCCCGGAAGGTCGCAGCCCACACTTTCCGGGTCGACGCCAGTGTCTGTGTCATCTGGCGTTCCTGCTCGGTCGTGGGCAGCGGTGTCTTCACTTCTTCCTCGGCGAACACAAGCCGGTGCTCTTCGAGGCCGGGGCCGCCGACGCGCAGGATGGTCGCGAACCAGTTCGACCAGATCAGCCGGCGATAGGGAATCCCAAGGGCTTGCAGCCACGACGTCTTCGACCAGCCGAACCCGTTGGGATCGGTTGCGATCGTATCATCCCGCCACGGCTCCTTGATCTCCAGTTCGATGCGATAAGTCTCGCCATGGGTGACCTTCAGCCCGGTGGCGTTACAGACCTTGTTCGTCTGGAACAGCTCGTAACTCGTGATGTCCCACGTCAAGACCTCGGTGCCGCCCTTGCCCTTGCAGATCAGGCCGAGCGTGTTGGCCACGCCGAACGCGAGCCATAGCGCCAGCCAGAACACGATGCCGGTCGGGAAGATCCAGTTCTTCAGGATGTAGAAGAACGCGCGATAGGTGCCGCGCCGCCGCAGCCAGTAGACGAAGCGTTGCCACCAGTTCTGCTGCGGCACGGCCGTCGTCGCCGCCGACCACCCTGCACGCATGACGTCGCGGATGCGCGCCTGCAGATTGGTGCCGGCTGCCATCAGCAGTATCACCGCGACAACGCCGATCAGCACGAAACCCGGCGCATTGCGGAAAGCATCGAACCAGGGCTTCAGAACGTCCGGCAAGAACGAGGCAATCGCATTGACGATCGGCACGACGAACGGCCCGACGGTCTTTTCGCCGAAGCCGGGCTCGTAGATGACGGAGAAGGGGATCGACGCGACGAACAGCGACGCGAAAACCGTGAGAAAATAAACGACGCGCCGCAGCCAGATCCAGTTCCAGGCATTATCCTGAATGTCCGGCCGCCGCGGCACGCGATCGACCGCGGGCCGTGTGTCCGAGACATTGCCCGCCTTGTCCGTCAGGTAGTAGTGCTCGGGCAGCACCACAGGTGAGTAGCGATCGTTACCCGACGCGATGCGGTCGAACACCGACTGATGGATCGCCGGCACTGGCGGCGGCAACACGTGGCCGTTCAGATTGGGGTGCAGATCGGCCTTGATCTCGAGCTGCGGATCGGGCCTGCGGCGGACGAGATTCCAGAGATGCCGCCAGTCGTAGCGGATCGACGGCTTGTAGGGAGGCGCGCTGTACAGCTCCAGAAGATTGCGCGGCTTGTAGCGATAGTAGGCGGCCAGTCCGGCGCGCGAGTCGTTGAGAAGATCATACGGGTTGATCTGCGGCGTGATCAGCAGCTGGCGCTGCTGGTTGAGAAGCAGCAAGCCGTAGGCTGTCGCCCGATCCATCATCCAGTCCAGGGTGACGAATGACAGCCCGTCCTGCGGATAACCGCCGCCGATATCGGCGTGCACACCGGTGAACCACACCTGGCTGATGCGTTCGCGGTCGATTGGCGCGAGATCGAGCCGCTGATGCGGCGGTGTCTCCAGCGGCAGGCCGCTCTGGCTTGGCGCCTGATAGTTGATATCGAACAGCCACTCGGTCTTTCCCAGACGATGCCCACCAGCCCCCACGACGCTTTTGTCTTCGCCGCGCACATAACGCTGATCCCAGATCACCGGGCGGAAGGCATCGCGCTCGTCCTCGAGCGCGAGCGCATGACAGGCCCTGTGCACCCGCGCGCTCATGAATCGGTCGGGCATCGACAACGGCCATATCCAGTAGTCGATCGCGCGCGTGACCTCTTCGATCGGCCCGCCGTAGGCATCGACCGTGTCCCAGATGCCGACGAAATGAATGCTATCGACGGGCACTTTTGCATTTGGATCGGCGGTCTCGTTGAAGGTGAGCTTCCGCCACGCACAAACGATGCGATCGCGCACCCATCGCGCCGGCCCTACCAAGCCCTTGGTGATGTTGAAACGGCGGCGATAGTTGCGATATGCGTCGGCCGCGTAGCGCACGAGATCACTCTCGTTGCCCTTGTAAGCGACAAGACCTTGGCTGGCGATCAGCCCCGCGACGATGCGGATCGTGAAAGCGCCCCGGCTGAAGCCGAAGCAATAGACGCGGTCGCCCGGTTCAAAATTCCTGCAGCAAAACGTGTAGAGGTCGATGACGTTACGCTTCAGGCCGAAGCCGAACACCTCTGCGAGGATCGCCAGCGGCCTGAACGACCCCGTCCCGACTCCGTTATCGTAGCAGGCGACCTGCTTCGCCGGATCGCGCAGATCGAGCAGCTGGAACAGCCGCCAGACGTTGGTCTTGAACAGCTTGGCCGAGCTGTTGCCCGTGCCGTCGGACAACAGAACAATGTTCTTCGCCATGGTCGCATCCCCCCGGAGAAACCAGACAGTAACTCCTCAATAATACGATGCCGGGATTGTGGTCATACCGAGAAATGGTAATCCGGCCACGGGTTTAGGCGCGCTGGCCGCAGAACCGCGAATTGTCTAGGATTATGACGTGGCCGATCACCCCCTCATTCTTGTGTTCGACTCCGGGCTCGGTGGCCTCACCGTGCTCCGCGAGATCGTGAAGGCCCGTCCGGATGCGGCCTGCACCTACGTCGCCGACGACGCGTTCTTTCCCTACGGTCACCACACCGAGGACGAGATCATCGGCCGTGTGGTGCCGCTGATCGGCGAACTGATCGAGCAGCACCGGCCGCGGCTCGTGGTGATCGCCTGCAACACCGCCTCGACCCTGGTGATGACCCATCTGCGCGCGAGCTACACGGTGCCGTTCGTCGGCACGGTGCCGGCGATCAAACCCGCCTGCGCGTCGTCGACGACCAAGCGCGTCTCGGTGCTCGGCACCAAGGGTACGGTGAAGCGCGAATACACCCAGCGGCTGATCCAGGATTTCGCCCAGGGCTGTGAGGTCACGCTCGTCGGCGCGCCGCATCTGGCGGCGCTCGCGGAAGCAGCCTTGCGCGGCGAAGCGATCAGCGACGCCGACATCCTGGCAGAGATCGCGCCATGCTTCCTCGACGGCGGTGCGCGCACCGATACCGTCGTGCATGCGTGCACGCACTATCCACTGTTGCAGGATCGTCTGAGCACGCTGGCGCCATGGGCCGTGAACTGGATCGATCCCGCGCCGGCGATCGCTCGGCGTACCGCGGAGTTGCTCGGACCGGCGGCCACCGTGCGGCGCGTCGCGCCACCGCCGCGCTTTCTGTTCACCTCCGGCCGCCCGGCGCTTGCGGATGAACTGCTCGCGCCGTTCTGCAGCGCCGCCGCCTGACAGCCCTCGCCTTTCGCGACAGACCGGCTAAAGTGCCCCGCAACGGCAAAAGCCGGCAGAGCGCGGGAGGCGCCGAGACGATGATTTTCAGCAATCCTTTTCATCGCGCATTTTTTCTCGCGGCTGCAGCCGCCACGATGGTTGTCGCGGCACCCGTGACCACCCACGCGCAAACCGCGCAATCTCTGACCGCGCAAGTCTGCACCTATCAGAGCGAGACCTACAGCGACGGCGCCTATGTGTGTGCGCAGCGCTCGCTGATGCAGCAATGCTCGGTCTCCGGCACCGGCGCGACCTGGAAGATCGTCACCGAAAAGGACCTCAACAAACTCTGCCTCGGACCGATCGTCCGGCGCGAGACGTCGCGCCGCGTCGCCAAGCTGCGCATTCATCGGCGCGCCGCGACGGCGGCCGCTGCGGTTGTCGACCCGCAAGCCAAATGCTTCAACTTCAACGGCAAACGTTACTGCGAATAAAGTGAGGAAACGAAAATGCTCAAGAAGACTCTGATCGCTGCCGCCCTCATCGTCATTGCAACCGGCGCGGATGCGCAAGGGATCAAGCGCACGCCGCTGCAGAAGGTCGATTTCCCGGCTGGCTTCGAGACCGTGACCGCGATCGCCGAACTTCCGGTTGGCGTCGCCGCTGGCCGTCACACCCATCCCGGCGCCGAAACCGGTTATGTGATCGAGGGCGAGCTGGAACTCTTGATCGAGGGCAAGCCGCCGCAGAAGGTGAAGGCTGGCGAATCGTACCAGATCCCGGCGGGCACCGTGCACGACGCGAAGTCGACCGGCGACAAGCCATTGAAAGTATTGGGTGTTTATATCATCACCAAAGGCGAGCCGCTGGCCAAGCCGGCCCCCTGAAATATTGCGAAAATGCCCGCAAAGGTTTGACTTTCGGGCGCTTTCTTCATAGAACCCCCTCGCTCGCGGGCCGTTTTCGGCCCGCGTTGCGTTTCGCGACCCGCGGTCTTTCCTCATCAAGCTTTTGAGGCGGACCTGTCGGCACCGGGAATTTTTCCCGATGCACAGGAGGGCGCGTTTCCTCACACTCAAACGTCAATAATCGAGGACGCGATGACAAAGCGTAGTGAAGCGAAGTACAAAATCGACCGCCGTATGGGCCAGAATATCTGGGGCCGCCCGAAGAGCCCGGTCAACAAGCGTGAATACGGCCCCGGCCAGCACGGTCAGCGCCGCAAGGGCAAGCTCTCCGACTTCGGTACCCAGCTGAAGGCCAAGCAGAAGCTGAAGGGCTATTACGCCAACATTTCCGAGCGGCAGTTCTACGCCGTGTACGTCGAAGCGACCCGCCTCAAGGGCGACTCGGGTGAGAACCTGATCGGCTTGCTCGAGCGCCGTCTCGACACCGTCGTCTATCGCGCGAAGTTCGTGTCGACGATGTTCGCAGCCCGCCAGTTCATCAACCACGGCCACATCAAGGTGAACGGCAAGCGCGTCAACATCTCGAGCTACAAGGTCAAGGTCGGCGACGTGATCGAGGTCAAGGAATCCTCGAAGCAGCTCGCCCACGTGCTTGAAGCGACTCAGCTTTCCGAGCGCGACGTGCCGGACTTCCTCGAAGTCGATCATGGCAAGCTGACCGCCAAGATCGTACGCATCCCGGGCCTCGCGGAAGTCCCCTTCCCGGTCCAGATGGAGCCGCACCTGATCGTCGAATTCTATTCGCGCTGATCGCTGCGACATCAAATTTCGGAAAGGCCCCGCTCAACCGGGGCCTTTTTCGTATCCGGCGCGTTCGCGTGCGGTACACTGACGACAATCCAAGCACGAGTGCCCCATGGCTTACGCTCCCGTCTCGCACGATCCGAAACTCCCGCCGATCCGCATCAACCTGTTCTCCGATGCCCAGAGCAAGCCGACGCAGGCGATGCGCGAGGCGATGATGCGCGCCGAGGTCGGCGACGAGCAGCTTGGCCTCGATCCGACCGTGAACGAGCTGTGCGAACGATCGGCCGCCCTGCTCGGCAAGGAAGCCGCGGTGTTCCTGCCGTCCGGCACCATGTGCAATGTCGCCGCGCTGCTCGCGCATTGCCGTCCGGGCGAGGAAATTCTTGCGCACGAGACCGCGCACATTCTCACCAGCGAAGGCGGCTCGCATGCCGCGCTCGGCGGCATCCAGGTGTTTCCGCTGCGTGGCGATAACGGACAGTACTCGATCGACACGCTCAACGCCGCCTTCCGCCCGATCTCACGCTACGCGCCGAAGCAGGTGCTGGTCAGCGCCGAGCAGACCGCCAATATCGGCGGCGGCACGATCTGGCCGCGCGAGACGCTGGCGAAGGTCGCTCACGTCGCGCACGAACGCGGCATGATCACCCACCTCGACGGCGCGCGGCTGCTCAACGCCTGCGTCGCGACGAAGATTTCGGCGCAGGACATGGCGGCGGGCTGGGACAGCGCCTGGGTCGATTTCAGCAAGGGCCTCGGCGCACCGATCGGCGCCGTGCTGGCCGGCTCACGCGACTTCATCGACAGCGTCTGGCGCTGGAAGCAGCGGCTCGGCGGCTCGATGCGGCAGGCCGGCGTGTGCGCGGCCGCATGCATCCACGCTCTGGATCATCATGTGGATCGGTTGGCCGACGATCACGCCAATGCGCGGACGCTCTCACGCGGGCTGTCGCAGATTGCGGGCCTCGACGTGCAGGAGCCGGAGACCAATCTTGTGTTCGCGTCGATCAAGGACGGCAGCATGAGCAACGACCGCTTTCTGGCCGAGATGCGCCAGCGCGGCATCCTGCTCACCACGCTCGGCAGCCGCGTCCGCTTCGTCACGCACATCGACATCACCGCGCCGATGATCGACGAGGCGCTGCAGGCGGCGCGCGAGGTGATGCGGGCGGCGTAACTCTTGCGTCATTGCGAGCGAAGCGAAGCAATCCAGCTCTAGGCTCTGAACTGAATTGCTTCGTCGCTAACGCTCCTCGCAATAACGGCGCTACTTGATCATCGCACCGTAGACGAGATTCCTCAGCGTCGCGCGGATGCGGGTGCGCTGGGACACCGTCTGCGACATGAACACCACGGTCATTTCTTCCTTGGGGTCGACCCAGAACGTGGTGCCGGCTGCACCCGACCAGCTCATATCGCCGACCGAGCCTTCGACCGGCGAGATGCCGGCCGCGGTGCGGACCGCGAAGCCAAGCCCGAAGCCGAAGCCGCGGCCCGGCAGATAGTACGGCCCCGGCACTACGCCCGAACCCGCGCCAATGTGATCGGCGCCCATGTAGGCGATCGTCTTCGGGCTGAGGATGCGCTTGCCGCCGAACTCGCCGCCGTTGGTCAGCATGGTCGCAAAACGCAGATAGTCGCCCATCGTCGACACGAGGCCGCCGCCACCGGATTCCCACTTCTTCACGACGCGCGGATCGCTCACTTCCGCACCCGCACCGATCGTGCGATCGGACGGCAGCGGCTCCGCAACGAGCGGATGCTTCTTCGTATCGGTGACGTAGAAAGCGGTCTCGCTCATGCCGAGCGGATCGAAGATGCGCTCCTTGAACACCTGATAGAGCGGTTTGCCGGCCACGACCTCGACCACGCGGCCGAGAATGTCGGTCGAGTAGCTGTAGTCCCAGGTCGTGCCGGGCTGGTAGACCAGCGGCAGCGCGGCGATCTTGTCGGCGAACTCGACGTTGTCGAAGTCGCCGGCAATCGGCATCTTCTGATACAGCTTCTTCACTTCGCCTTCGCCGAAGAAGCCGTAGGTGATGCCCGAGGTGTGGCGCATCAGGTCCTGCACGGTCATCTGTCGCGCCTGCGGCACGAGATCGAGCGTGACCTTACCCTCCGCATCCTTCTTCTCGACGCCGACCTTGGTATCCTTGAACGAAGGAATGTACTTCGACACCGGTTCGTCCAGCATCAGCTTGCCCTCTTCGACGAACATCATCGCCGCCACCGTCGTGATCGGCTTGGTCATCGAATAGATGCGGAAGATCGTATCGGGCGTCATTGGTTCCTTAGTCGAGACGTCGCGAACGCCGAGCGTTTCCGAATAGACGGTCTTGCCTTTGCGCTGGATCACCATCATCGCGCCGGGAATCTTGCCGGTGTCGATCTCGTTCTTCAGGTACGCGGTCACGCGCGCGAGCCCGGCTTGCGAGAAGCCGGCTTCTTCCGGTGCAACCTTGGCAAGGGAGTCCGCAAGGACCGGTGCGGACGTGAGGACAACGAACGATAGCGCAACGAATGCGCGCTTGGAGATCGCCTGCATGAAAAATGCCTCCCGATGAGTTCGGATCTGCCGTCCGGATGACGGGCGAAGTCTATCGACGGCATCTTGGCGTGCAAGCGACAGCTTTGCGACGCATCACTGCCGTGCAATCGCCGCTCGGTGCAATGCGGCAGAGGTCTCGGAGAAGCAGCAGAAGATAATTCGCGTCAATCCCGGTGCACTTTTCAGCGCATCGCTGCTGGCCGCGACCGCAATCGGCGCAGCGCGATCGGCCGGGAATCCGTAGACGCCGGTGGAGATGGCAGGAAAGGCAAGCGAGATGGCGCCGGCTTGTGCGGCGAGATCAATGGCGCGGCGGTAACATGATGCAAGCAGCGCATCTTCATTCTGCCCGCCGCCGTGCCACACGGGGCCGACGGCATGGATCACCCACTTGGCTGGCAGCCGATAGCCGCGGGTGATTTTGGCATCGCCCGTGGCGCAGCCGCCGAGCGTCTTGCATTCGGTGAGGAGATCGGGACCGGCGGCGCGGTGAATGGCGCCGTCGACGCCACCGCCGCCAAGCAGGGATGAGTTGGCGGCGTTGACGATGGCATCAACACGAAGCGTGGTGATGTCGGCGACGACGACGTCGAACGCGCCGTCGCCGGAAGCAGAGTTCAGGGTTACGCCGAGGCGTTGGCGGCAATGCCCTTGTCGGCGAAGAGCTGCTGCAGCTCGCCGGCCTGGAACATCTCGCGGACGATATCGCAACCGCCGACGAACTCGCCCTTCACGTAGAGCTGCGGAATGGTCGGCCAGTTGGAGTAGACCTTGATACCATCGCGCAGTTCGGCCGACTCAAGCACGTTGAGGCCCTTGTACGGCACGCCGATGTGGTCGAGGATCTGGACGACGACGCCCGAGAAACCACACTGCGGAAACTGCGGGTTGCCCTTCATGAACAACACCACGTCGTTGGACTTCACTTCGTTCTCGATGAAATTCTCGATGCTCATTCTTGTGTCCTGAGTGCCTGTGTTCTGCGTCGATCCGGGGGCTATCCGGCTGCTGCCAATTCCTGGCTCCTGTTGCCCATATATATAGCCTGTTTCGGGCATCCAGCCCATCCCTTTCGCTATGGAAAGTAACGGTCTCCATAACCGGAACGTATCTCAATCATAGCAACCGGACCCCTGTTTTTCCTGAGCCCGGCACCCCATCTTGGGGTTCAACTTTCCCGGGAACAGACCGACCCCAGCATTGTTCTTTCACAAAGCCGGAGCTTTGCGTGACGAAAGCTGTCTCATCCGTATCCGATCAGGCAGCCCGTGCCCCCCGCGCGCCAGGCTCAACAGCTCCGGGACCTGCCGCCACGCTGCTCCAGCGTTATCGCGAGGTGCGCGACGAGACCGAGCGCCGCGCGGCGCCTCTCTCGCCTGAAGATCAGGTCGTCCAGTCGATGCCGGACGCAAGCCCGGCCAAGTGGCATCGCGCGCATACGACGTGGTTCTTCGAACAGTTCATTCTGGGCGAGCATCTGCCGGGCTATGAGCCCTATCACCCTGACTACGCCTATCTCTTCAATTCCTATTACGTCAGCGCCGGCCCCCGGCATGCCCGCAACGCACGCGGCCTCCTCACCCGCCCAAGCGCCGAGGATGTCGCCGCCTATCGCGCCCATGTCGATCGCGCCTTCGCGCAGCTGATCGAGAGCGCCGATGCCGCGAAGCTCGCTAGCTTGGCACCGCTGGTCGAGGTCGGCCTCAATCACGAGCAGCAGCACCAGGAGCTGATGCTCACGGATATCCTGCACGCATTCGCGCAGAATCCCATTCCGCCCGCCTACGACCCTGATTGGGTGTCGCCGAAGGCGTCCGGCAAGATTTTACAAGACTCTGGCGATGATTCGGTGCTCCTCAACGAAGGCATCCACACCATCGGCCATGCGGGCGACGACTTCCACTTCGACAACGAGAAGCCGCCGCATCGCGCCCTCGTCGGGCCCGTGAAGATCGCCCGCAATCTCGTCACCAACGGCGAGTGGCTCGCGTTCATGGACGCAGGCGGATACAGCACCGCAACGCTCTGGCTGATGGACGGCTTCGGCGTCGTCACCAACGAGCAATGGGACGCACCGGGCCACTGGCGCAAGGTTGACGGCGCCTGGCACGAGATGACGCTCGCCGGCCTCAAGCCGGTCGATCGCGACGCGCCGGTCAAGCACATCAGTTACTACGAGGCGGATGCCTTCGCGCGCTGGCGCGGCCAGCACCTGCCGACCGAGATGGAGTGGGAAGTCGCGGCGCGCGCCGGACATCTCAACGATGCGTTCGGCATCGTCTGGCAGTGGACGCGCAGCTCGTACGCGCCCTACCCCGGCTACCGCGCCATCGAGGGCGCGCTCGGCGAATACAACGGCAAGTTCATGGTGAACCAGTACGTGCTGCGCGGCTCGTCGCTGGCAACGCCGCAAGGCCACAGCCGCGTCACCTACCGCAACTTCTTCTATCCGCATCACCGCTGGCAATTCACCGGTCTGCGGCTGGCCGACTACGCAACCTGATCATCCGTACAATCGAGGCGCCGGGGACACGCAGGCGCCAGTGGAGAGACCGCCATGAACGTTCATGTTGGCGCGCTGCTTAAGGGCCGGTCGTACGATCCGGCGACCGTCGCCTTCGCGGGTGACGTCATAGAGGGGCTGACGCAGCAGCCGAAGATGTTGCTGCCGAAGTATTTCTATGACGAGGCCGGTTCGCATCTGTTCGAGCAGATCACCCGGCTGCCGGAATATTATCCGACCCGCGTCGAGCTCAGCATTCTGCGCGACCGCGCCGCCGAGTTCGCGGCAGTCATTCCGAACAACGCGGCGCTGATCGAGTTCGGCGCAGGCGCGACCACCAAGGTGCGCCTGCTGCTCAACGCCTGCGACATCGCCGCCTACGTGCCGGTCGATATCTCCGGCGACTTCCTCAATGCGCAGGCGCAAGCGCTGCGTGCGGATTTCCCGAATCTCGCCGTTCATCCGGTCACCGCCGACTTCATGGCCGATTTCGCGCTCCCCGAAGCTGTCAAGGACATGCCGAAGGTCGGCTTCTTCCCGGGCTCGACGCTCGGCAATTTCGATCCGCCGGATGCCCAGCGCTTTCTCGAAAGCGCGCGCAAGATCCTCGGCCCCGGCGCGCTGATGCTGATCGGTGTCGATCTCGAAAAGGACGAAGACGTCCTGCACGCGGCCTACAACGACGCGGCCGGCGTCACCGCGCGCTTCAATCTCAACGTGCTCACGCGGATCAACCGCGAACTCGGCGGCAATTTCGATCTGTCGGCATTCACGCATCGCGCGATCTACAATCGCGATCAGCACCGCATCGAGATGCATCTGATCAGCAAGAAGGCGCAGACCGCGCGGCTTTTCGGCAGCAACTTCCGTTTCCGCGCCGGAGAAAGCATCCACACCGAGAGTAGCTACAAGTACAGCATCGCGCGCTTAGATGCGCTGGCGCGGAGCGCCGGCTGGACGCCGCAGAAGTCATGGACCGATGCGGAGAAGATGTTCTCGGTGCACGCGCTGAAGGCGGAATAACTCCGCCGCTACTCCGGCACGCCGGTCTGCAGGGCGAGCGCGTGCAGCACGCCGCCCATCTGGCCTTTCAGCGATTGATAGACCAGCTGGTGCTGCTGCACCCGCGACTTGCCGCGGAACATCTCCGAGATCACGGTCGCCGCGTAATGATCGCCGTCGCCGGCCAGGTCGCGGATCTCGACTTTTGCATCGGGGATCGCAGCCTTGATCATGGCCTCGATATCGCGCGCATCCATCGGCATCGAACTGGTCTCCGTCAGGCCCTGCAGGCCTGTTCACGATCTTGTCACCAACGCCCTCAAATCATGACAGATTCCGGGGTCGGCGTCCTGTGGCATAACCACGCCCGCTGACTATATGGGACCGGCAAGCGGAGCGTCATCATGAAAATTCCCGGCCCCGATCACCCCATCACGATTTCCCCAAATCCGAAGCGGGTGCGTGTCACCGCCAACGGCATCGTGATCGCGGAAACGGCGAAAGCACTCACCCTGAAGGAATCGACCTATCCGGTGGTGCACTACATCCCGCGCGGCGATGCCCGCATGGAACACCTGCAGCGAACCGCCCACACCACCATGTGTCCGTACAAGGGCATCGCCAACTATTTCACAATCGGCGCGGGCGGCCGCACGCTCGACAATGCGATCTGGACTTACGAGGATCCCTACCCCGCGATGACGCAGATCGCCGGTCACCTCGCCTTTTACCCGAGCAAGGTGACCATCGAGGAACTGTAAGCCGTCAGTTCTTCCCCGCCATGTAGTCCGGCAGCCAGCTCTCGAACACAGTCTCGAGCTTCTTCACATCGACGGCCTTTTCGCCCTCGATCGCGATCGACGATCCCTTGGTGGTGCCGATGCGCACGCAGGGCACACCCACCGCGTTCATCTTCAGCAGCACGGCGTGAACCTGATCGGCCGGCACGGTGACGATGTAGCGCGCCTGATCTTCACCGAACCACCACGCATGCGGCACGATCGATGACGGCGGCGCATCGAGCCGCGCGCCGATCTTGCCGGCCATCGCCATCTCCGCGATCGCCACGAGAAGACCGCCATCTGCAATATCGTGAACCGCGGTCGCGGTGCCCGCATGAATCATGCCGCGCACCACATCGCCGTTACGGCGCTCGGCAGCGAGATCGACCGGCGGCGGCGCGCCCTCTTCCCGTCCGCAGACGTCGCGCAGGTAGAGCGACTGGCCGAGCCAGCCTTGCGTATCGCCGATGAGAAGGATCGCCTCGTCCGCCGCCTTGAATGCGAGCGTCGCGGACTTGGTGAACTCATCGAGCAGACCGACGCCGCCGATGGACGGCGTCGGCAGAATGCCGCGGCCGTTGGTTTCGTTGTAGAGCGAGACGTTGCCGGACACGACCGGGAAGTCGAGCGCGGTGCACGCCGCCGAGATCCCTTTCAGGCAGCCGACGAACTGGCCCATGATTTCGGGCCGTTCAGGGTTGCCGAAGTTGAGGTTGTCGGTGATCGCGAGCGGACGCCCGCCGACCGCCGTGATGTTGCGCCAGGCTTCGGCCACCGCCTGCTTGCCGCCTTCGAACGGGTCGGCCTCGCAGTAGCGCGGCGTCACATCGCACGTCATCGCGAGGCCCTTCGGGCCGTCGAGCACGCGTACCACCGCGGCGTCTCCGCCCGGCCGTTGCAGCGTGTTGCCGCCGATCACGTGATCGTACTGCTCCCACACCCAGCGCTTCGAGCAAAGGTCCGGCGTCGCCATCAGCTTCTGCAGCGCGTCGGCGACGCTCATCGGTGGCTTCACCTCGCGCGCCGCGATCACCGGACGCGGCTCGGTCGGCACATGCGGGCGATCGTAGAGCGGCGCTTCGTCGCCGAGTTCCTTGATCGGCAGGTCTGCCATCACATCGCCGCCGTGCTTCACGACGAAGCGCTTCGACGGCGTGGTGTAGCCGACGATCGCGAAGTCGAGGCCCCACTTCTTGAAGATCGCCTCGGCTTCCTTTTCCTTCTCGGGCTTGAGCACCATGAGCATGCGCTCCTGGCTTTCCGAGAGCATCATCTCGTAGGCGCTCATGCCCTCTTCGCGCGTCGGCACGTCATCGAGAATGAGATCGACGCCGAGGTCGCCCTTGGCGCCCATCTCGACCGCCGAGCACGTCAGGCCCGCCGCGCCCATGTCCTGAATGGCGATCACGCAATCCGCGGCCATGATCTCGAGGCACGCTTCAAGCAGCAGCTTTTCCGCGAACGGATCGCCGACCTGCACGGTCGGACGCTTCTCGGCCGAGTCGTCGTCAAACTCCGCCGACGCCATGGTCGCGCCGTGAATGCCGTCGCGGCCCGTCTTCGAGCCGAGGTAGACGATCGGCATGTTCACGCCGCTCGCCGCCGCGTAGAAAATCTTGTCGCTCTCGGCGAGGCCCACCGCCATCGCGTTGACGAGAATATTGCCGTCATAGCGCGTGTGGAAACGCGTCTGCCCGCCCACCGTGGGCACGCCAAACGAATTGCCGTAGCCGCCGATGCCGGCAACCACGCCCGACACCAGATGCCGCGTGCGCGGATGCTCAGGCGCACCAAAAGAGAGCGCGTTGAGGCACGCGATCGGCCGCGCGCCCATGGTGAACACATCACGCAGGATGCCGCCGACGCCGGTCGTCGCGCCCTGATACGGCTCGATGAAGCTCGGGTGGTTGTGGCTTTCCATTTTGAACACGACGGCGAGCCCGTCGCCGATGTCGATGACGCCGGCGTTCTCGCCCGGTCCCTGGATCACCCATGGCGCTTTCGTCGGCAGTCCGCGCAGATGGATGCGCGAGGATTTGTACGAGCAGTGCTCGTTCCACATCGCCGAGAAGATGCCGAGTTCGGTGAAGCTCGGCTCGCGGCCGATCAGCTTCAGGATGCGCTCGTATTCGTCCGGCTTGAGACCGTGGCTGGCGACGAGATCGGGGGTGATTTTGGGTTCGTTTCGCATGGTGGAAATGGGGCCCTGCTGAGGCCCCTGTTTACGGGAGTTCGGGCGGGATGGAAAAGAGGTTTTTTCCCTGAAAATTCAGGCTCTCTCGCAAAGCTGGGGATGACTTTGCGGGCCTGCATTTCGGGAGGGCGAACCTTCCCGCGAACAGGCCGAACAATCATCAAATCGTCCGTAATCGGGCTCAGTTGCGAAGACGATGGAACCCGTGATTGAATGCCTCGCAAGGGGGACCCCTCCAACCCCCAGCGACAACACCATTCTGCTCTTTACCGGCATCCGCACTTCCGTGAATGGAGGCATGCTTTGAGCGAGTCGCTACACCCTGCCGCACCCCATCATCTGCCCGCCTTCATCACCGCGCCCGGCGACACCGACGTCTTCATGGTGGTTGTCGGCATTATTCTGGTGGGCGCAATCCTTGCTGTCGGCAATTTCTACCTGACGCTGCACTCCCTGCCCGAGCGGATGGCGCACCGGACGCACAAGCTGCAGTTCGAGATCGTTGCCGTTCTCGGCCTGCTGTCGTTGTTCACCCACAATCATCTGTTCTGGATCATCGGGCTATTGCTCGCGATGGTCGACCTGCCCGACTTCGTCACGCCACTGCGCCGCATCGCAGGCGGCGTCGAGAAGCTCGCCGGCGTGACACCGCCCGACGAAGAACCGAATGCGCATCATCACGCGCCACCGCCACAGGCGGAAACCGTCCCGGTATCGACACCTGCGCCGGTTGCGGCCAAGAGCGAGGTGCCGAGCCATGCTTGAGCTCCTCCTCTGCTCGTTGCTGACGATCTTTCCGGATTATCTCTACCGCCGCTACGCGCAGGGCAAGCGCATCGGCACCGACATCACGCTGTTCTCGGTGTGGTACGAGCTGCGCTGGGGCATCACGGCGTGCTTGATGCTGACGGTCGCGCTGATCACGCTGATCTTCTATTTCCACCCATCGACCACATCGGCGACCTTGTACTACCGCACGGTTTCGATCGTGCCGGAGGCGATCGGCCGCGTCGCCGAGGTCAATGTCGGGTTCAGCGCACCCGTGAAAAAAGGCGACGTCATCTTCAGGCTCGACAGCGCCCGGCAGGAAGCTGCCGTCGAAACCGCGCGGCGCAAGATCGCCGAAGTCGACGCAGCCCTGATCGCTGCGCAAGCGGATATCGCCAAGGTCGACGGCCAGATTCAGGAAGCCAAGAGCGCCTACCAGCAGGCGTCGGACGAGCTCGACGTGAAGCGCGACTTGCAGAAACGCAATCCCGGCATCGTTCCGCAGCGCGACATCGAGAAGTTGGAGGTTGCGCTCGCGGGCCGGCAAGGCACGCTTGACGCAGTTAATGCCAGCAAACAGTCGGCGACCATCCGTGTGACGACACTCCTTCCTGCGGAGAAGGCCAGCGCGACGGCTGCGCTGGCGCAAGCGCAAGTAGATCTGGACAAGACCGTCATCCGCGCCGGCGTGAATGGACGCGTCGAACAATTCACGTTGCGCGTTGGCGACGTGGTCAATCCCGTGATGCGCTCGGCCGGTGTCCTCATTCCGGAAGAAGCCGGACGTCAGGCCCTTGCCGCAGGCTTCGGACAGATCGAAGCCCAGGTGATGAAAGCCGGCATGCTGGCCGAGGCAACATGCATCTCGAAGCCCTGGACCATCATTCCGATGGTGATCACCAGCGTGCAGGATTACATCGCCGCAGGCCAGTTCCGTGGCGGCGAGCAGCTGATCGAAGCGCAAGGCACAGTGCGCCCCGGCTCGATCCTTGTGCTCATGGAGCCGCTCTACAAGGGTGGACTCGAAGGCGTCACACCGGGAAGCAGCTGCATCGCCAATGCCTACACGAGCAATCACGACGTGATTTCGGCGAAGGGCACCGGCTTCTTCAAGCGCATCTGGCTGCACGCGATCGACGCCGTTGGCGTCGTGCATGCGATGCTGTTGCGCATTCAGGCGTTGCTGCTACCGGTCAAGACGCTGGTGTTGAGCGGACACTGAACACCGCGATCAGGTACACAACCGGTGCAAAACCGCTGACCGGCGTCATCGCGCGGCCAGCCTATGCGCGCGTGAGGCTTTACAGAAAGCACACAGATCGGTTTAACCGCCGCAACCGGTTTCAGGAGCTTCTAACGTGACCACCGCACCATCAACTCTGGCGACCCGTCCCGACGTATTCACCGCCACCGAAGGCGAGTTCGCCGGCTGGCGCACCTGGACCCGCGATACGTTCGAATCGAACAACGGCCCCTTCTGGCACAAGGTCGGCGAGGACGGCCGGGTGCGGACTGCCTTCCGCGTCGAACAGAAGCACCTGAACGGCCTGCGCGCGCTCCACGGCGGCTGCTTTATGACCTTTGCCGACTACTCGCTGTTCGCCATCGCCTCGCGCGAGCTGCAGAGCCCAGCGGTCACTGTGTCGTTCGCCAGCGAATTCCTGGACGCAGCCTTTGAGGGCGACCTGATCGAGTGCACCGGCGAAGTCACCCGAGCGGGCGGCTCGCTGCTGTTCGTGCGCGGTATCATGCACTGTGGCGCAAAGCCGCTGTTCACCTTCTCCGGCACGATGAAGCGCGTGAAGCGCCGCCTGCCTACTGCATCCCCACCAGCGTGAGATCGACGAACCACGACTGCGGCGACACGAAGCCCTTGACCTTAGTGCTCATGGCGCGCGGGTTGAGGTCGTGCACGATGAAGAGCCACGGCGGATTGTCGACCAGGCGTTCGTGCGCCTTGCGCGTCGCGTCCGCGATCACCTTCGGGTCCGTCGAATCCGACAGCGTCTTCAGCGCCTCCTCGAACTGATCGTCCTTCCACTGTTCGAAGTTGAAGCCGTTGGGAGAGAAGTTCGCCGCCGCGAAGTAACGCGCCATGATGCCGGTGTCCGACGACGGCGACGAGATGTTGAGCGCCATCGCACCCTTCAGGTTCGGTGCGTCCGGGGTCGCGCGCGCGGCAGTGAGCAGCACCTGCCACTCGATCACGTCGAACTCGACGTTGACGCCGCAGGCTTCTTTCAGGTTCTGCTGCAGGTACTCGTTCATCGGCAGCGGCAGCATTTGGCCGGAGCCGGACGATGAGATCTGCACCTTGAACGAGAGCGGCTTCGCGGCGGTGAATCCGGCCTCGGCAAGCAGTGCCTTGCCCTTCTTCGGATCGTACGTGTAGCTGTTGGCCGGACTGCCGAAGTTCGGATCGCTCTTTTTCAGCCAGCCCACCGAAGGTTCGGCCGTACCGGCGAGCAGCGACACCAGCCCCGCCCGATCGATGCAATAGTTCAGCGCCTGCCGCACCTTCACGTCCTTGAAGGGGCTGTTGGTGGCGCCGATGTTGTAGAACCACGGCCACACGTGCGGATACGAGCCGGAGGTGATGGTGAAGCCCGCCGCCTTCAGCGACGCGATGCCGTCTGCCGGCGGCACCTCGATCCAGTCGACCTGACCGGAGCGCAACGCCGCGAGGCGCGCGTTCGCTTCAGGAATCGGCATCAGCACGAGGTTATCGACCTTCGGCTTTTTCGCGGGGTCCCAATAGCCGTCGTTCTTCGTCAGCTCGACGCGCTCGCGCGGCACCAGCCGGGTGATCTTGAACGGCCCGGTGCCGGCCGCCGGCAGCGCTGCGACTTTCGCCCATTGCCGCTCGGCCTTCTCGAACGACGCCGGCGACGTGAACAGCAGGTACACCGCCATGTAGGGGAAATAGGACGCCGCCGTCGTGGTGGTGATGGCGACCTTGTAATCGTCGACCTTCTTATAGCTGCCCATGATCGGCACGCGGGCGCGCGACATGCCCGACGCCGGCGGCTCGAACTGCGCACTGTCCTTGTTGAAGTAGCGGTCGAGATTCCAGATCACCGCATCGGCATTGAAATCCGTGCCGTCATGAAATTTGACGCCGCGGCGCAGGTGGAAAATCCAGGTCTTGTTGTCGTCGGAGGCCTGCTCCCATTTCTCGGCGAGCCCCGGGCGCAATCCGGCCAGCTTGTCGGCGGACGCCAGATCCCACAGCACCAGCCCCTCGAAGATCGGGTAGCCCAGGAAGCGCATCCCCTCGAAACCGTTGTTGGGCAATCCTGTCGCAGTCGGAATGTCCGCCGCAGTCATGGCGATCCGCAGGGTAGTCTCGGCCTGTGCCGAATGTTGCGCCAGCACCGGCGCGGCGAACGCCAAGGCCGCAGCCATGGCGAGGGAAATCTGACGTTTGCGCATGAAAAGCTCCCGCATCCAATGCCCATTCGCGGGCGGCGAACGGCAGGATGGCAGGAGCAAATTTCAGGCCATTACAGCTTTGCTCAAGGAACGGTCAGATGTGGGTCGGCGGCAATAGCGTCAGTCGCCGAAGATGTTACCGTTGACGACCGAGCAGCTGTTGTTCGCAATCGAGTACGATTGCATTTCATACGGCCCCGGCTCGTTGATGCCCGGGTAGCTCGCCTTTTGCTTGCCCGACAGGCCGTACACCACGTTCACCGTGCACGACGAATAGGTGGCAGGATCGACGGTCACCGTCACCTGCACCGCGCCGCTTCCACCAACCGAGCTCTGAATGAAGCGTACGACGTTGCCGTTGGCCGTCACCGACGTTTTCAGACCCTTGTAATTTTCTCCGGGCCCGACACGCACCGTCTCCGCGCCTTTCCGGGCGTCGGTTCGCGTGCCCTGAATGAAGACACGGCCGCTGCTGCTGACATAACCCGCCCCGGTCACCGCGAACGACGTGTTGTAGATCGTCCCGCTCGGCGCCTTGGTGATCAGATTGACCGTGTACGACACCTTGACCGACTTGTTGATGAGCTGCTTGGCGGGCGCCGCGGCGGCGGGCAAGCTCAGTGCGACTGCGGACGCAATAACGGCGGCTCGAACGATGAAAGTCATCGGCTGCACTCCAGAAAATGAATTGGCTCTGAAAATAAAACAGTGGCGGGAGCGCAAGCATGCGTCCGCAGTAAAAACGACGCAAGCGAATTCAGCGCGTGACGCGCCGCACGCGCGCTACTTTTCCTTCTCCTGCAGCAATGCCTTGAAGCGCGGCACGTCACGCGACACGACCGCCTGCAGCGCCTCCGGCGTCTGTTCGCTAACGTCGGGCGTCACCGACGACAGATCGCGAAAGCGCTTCTGCACGATCTCGGTCGCGATCGCCTTGCGCGCCGCCTCGTTCAGCTTCGCGACGATCGCCGGCGGCGTGCCCTTCGGCACGAACAGTCCGTTCCAGCCCTGCGCTTCGAACGCCGGCAACCCCGCCTCCTCCGCTGTCGGCAGGTCCGGCAGCGACGGCAGCCGCGCGTTCGATCCGACGACGAGGCCCAACACGAGTTTTTCCTGAATGGCCTGCGCCACCGAGGTCGCGGAATCGCAGACACCGTCGATTTGCCCACCGATCAGATCGTTCAACGCCGGCGCCGCGCCGCGATAGCCGACCAGCGTCGCGTCGATGCCGGCGGCCTGCACGAACACCTTACAGATGAGATAATTCGACGAGCCGACGCCGGCATGGCCGAGGTTGACCTTGCCCGGATTGGCTTTCGCGTAGGCGATGAAGTCGCTCACGCTGCGCGCGGAGAAGTCCTTCTTCAGCGCGATGATGCCGAACGTCTTCGCGACCATGCCGACGGCGACGAACGAGTCCGGTGCGAAGCTGAGTTTCGGATAGATCGCATACGTCGCCGCATTGGTGCCGGCATTGCCGATGGCGATGGTGTAACCATCCGGCTCCGCACGCGCCGCGCGCGCCAGTGCTGTCGAACCGCCCGCACCGGCGACATTCTCGTTCACCACCGGCTGACCGAGTGCCGCGCCCATCTGCTCGGCGACGATCCGCGCGATCACGTCCGACGTGCCGCCCGCCGCGAACGGCACGATCATGGTGATCGGCCGCGTGGGATAATCCTGCGCGACGGCTGAGCTTGCGAACGCGAGCAACGCCGCGGCAGCAAGCGCTGCCGCCTTCATCATCCTAGCTCGAGAATGCATTTCCATCCTGGATCGTGCACGTCATCCCGGTGGGCGTCACCGACTCAACCGTGTACATCACGCCGTCGAGACCTTTCCATTTGATCGGCGCACCACCTGCCTTGCCGAACTGAATGTTGACATCGCAGCGCGCGTAGCTTGGATCGAAGCCGATCTGCATGCGCGCCGCGCCGCTGATGAAGACGGCATTACCGACCAGCTTGCCGCCCGAAAACTGCATCTCGCGCTGTTCGGAGTTACCCGACTGGGTTTGCCCCGGGCCGGCCTCGGTGGTGCGCGATGCGCTGAAGTATGGATTGTTGATACTGCGGCTCTGGCGAATGAACGAACGCCCGGCACTCGACACGTAGATCGTGTACCCGACATTGATGGCCGGAGTTGCAAAACGTCCGTCCGGAGCACGCTGCTGAATCTGCAGAACGAACCGCGTGACGATGGACTTGTTGCGGAGCTGCGGCGGCGCCGGACCGGCGTCGGCCAGTTCAATCGTGAAAATCGACGCAACGGCAATCAACGCAATCGAGAGCAATACACGCATGGCAATTTCCCTGCTGATAGGAACGTCGCCTTCCAGAACCTGCTTTGGATTTTCTTGGCGCGAGCTGAGACGGTAACGCGCGGCCAGTCTAGCGCGCGCCGGCGTCAACCCGCCAGTCCGGCCGCTAGCGATTTTTGCGACGCTCAGATGAACGACGGGACGCCGTTGCCGACCGACCAGTTTTCCTTCGCGGACGGCAGAATGTTGATCCAGACATCCTCCGGCCTGAGGCCCGGATCGGCGCCGAGACACTCCACGATCCGCTTGAACAGGGCGGTCTTCTGCGCGCGCGTACGCGTGTCGAACACCGTGATCTGGATGTAGACGACATCGGCGCTGCGCGCGACGCCGTAGCCGTTGCCATGCTGGAAGTTCGAGGCGTCATGCTCGGTGATGGAAATGAAGCGGTCGCCGTCCGGCGTACTCAGCGTTTCGCGCATCGCCTCGTAGAGACCGTCCATGATGGCCTTGCGATAGGCGGCCGGCTTTCCGGCAAGCATTGAAATACGAACCAACGGCATGGGCACTCCTATCTAATTCGCCACCTGATTGCCCTCGGCGATCGAACAGCTCTGACCTGAATACGATGTCGAGATCAGTTCGAGGATGCCGCCGCGCGGGCCGCGCCGCGTCACGCTCCCGCCCTCGGGCTTGCCGTACAGCACGTCGACGGTGCAGCTTGAGAAGCCTGGATCGAAGCTGACGATCGTCCGGCCCGCGCCGCCACCGCGATTGGCGATGGCGATCAGCTTGCCGCCCTGGAAGCTCGCGGATCGCGCGATGCCGGAGTTGGTTGTGGCCTCGCCCGGTCCCGCCTCGCCAGTCTGCCCGCCCGCAATCCGTTTGACGAAGATGCGTCCGGCCGAACTGACATAGAAGAGTTGCTGCACGTTGCCTCCGCCCGTCACCATGCGGCCGTCCGGACGGCGCAGCGTGTTCGTGAGGGTAAAGGACACGCGAACTGTTTTGTTAAGGAGTGGTCGCGGCGCCGGTTGAGCGGCGGCCGGCGCATCGACGGCAAGGACGAGCAACGCGGCAAACGCGATCGCAAGGCAACGGACGGACATCGGCGCCTCTCCAAGACGAGGCCGCGACTGTCGAATGATCAGGCGAACTTGTCCAGATGCGCGACGAGGCCAGCGAACAGGACGAACCTCGATGCGGAGAGACGGGTTTACGTTTCGGTAAGACTGCAATTTTCAGGCAGCATGGAATGATTATTTAAGCTGTCGGTTGTAGATCGTCTCGCCATGTCGTGGGCGGCAATCGATGTATTGAATCTGATATGCTGGGCGTTCGTCTTCGGCTGTTCAACGATCTCAGCCACGCGGCATGGATACAGGTTGACGTCGACAGCCTTCCGCACCGGGCGGCTACTGGTTCACAAATCACTCGAACCGATCCAGCAGCTCAGCTTCGTGAAAAAATTCTGGTATTGGGACTATGAAAGCCACAGGGCAGCATTTTTCATTGCGCCGCTGACTTGGCTCACAATCGTTGCGTTCCTGGTTCTGCTTTTCGCGGTCTCTCTGATCGCATCGCTCGTTGCGATCAGAATTTACCACGAATCGACACTCTCGGATCAGCCGATCCGAAGTGTTCAAGGGATCGTAGTTGCTGCGCTTTTCACTCTAGTTTGGTCGGTCTATCGATTCCGGTTGTGGGCGCACCGCATCCCCCCTCGCGATCCCTCGCAGATATCGACACTGCACAAGATCGGACGCCTCTCGGTCGGCCTCTGCATCGCCGCGCCGATCCTCTACGGCATCGGCTGGTTCATTTGGGGCCGGTGAGCGTGGTCAATCCGTTTACACACCCCGAACTCCAACCGCCTTTCCGGCTGGGGTTTGCGATCATTCTCGGCGTCATCGTCAGTATGGCCGAGTGCGTGCTCTTGCTTGCTGGAATCCATCCATCAACCGCCTTCCTGATCGTGGGCTGGTTGGTCGCCGCGCTGGGCGCCGGGTATTGGGACTGGCAGCTAGGGCCCTATCGAACCTACGAACATGTCGCAGGACTGATTGTCGTTCTGATACTCGCAGGCGCTCTTTGGTTCATGACGGGTGAGCTGATCGAGAAGCCCGAGAGCGTCACGCAGTCCTGGCGCAGAGGTTTGCGCACGCTGCTCTTAGCTAACTCGTGCGCTGCCGCAACAGCCGTTGCCGTGATCTGGTTCGTTCGCGATCTTTATGAACGCGTTCGTGGCACGCCTCGTGGGTGAAGCTACGCCGCCTTGTCCAGATGCGCGACGAGACCGGCGAAGAGGCCGCGGCCGTCGGTGCAGCCCATGATGTCTTCGACGTGGTTCTCCGGATGCGGCATCATGCCGAGCACGTTGCCCTTGTCGTTGACGATGCCGGCGATCGCGTTGGTCGCGCCGTTGATGTTGTGTCCGTCGGCAAGCTCGCCCTGCGGGCTGCAGTAGCGATAGAGCACGCGCCCCTCGCCCTCGAGCCGTTTCACGGTCTCATCGTCCGCCGCGTAGTTGCCCTCGCCATGCGCCACCGGCACGCGGATCACCTGGCCGGCGTTGTAACCGCGCGTGAAGGCCGAGTCCGAGCGCTCGACGCGGAGGTGCACGTCCTTGCAAATGAACTTCAGCTTGGCGTTGCGCATGAGCACGCCGGGCAGCAGTCCAGACTCGCAGAGAATCTGGAAGCCGTTGCAGACGCCGAGCACGAGGCCGCCCTTGGCGGCGAAGTCGCGCACCGCATCCATCACCGGCGCGCGGCCGGCAATAGCGCCGCAGCGCAGATAGTCGCCGTAGGAAAAGCCGCCGGGCACCACGACCAGGTCGGTGCCCTTGGGCAGCGATGTCTCCGCGTGCCACACCATCGCGGGTTCATGACCCGATGCGAGCTTCAAGGCGCGCGCCATGTCGCGCTCGCGATTGATTCCAGGAAAGACGAGAACGGCGGATTTCATGATGGTCCGGGAGGGTTGGCGATTCACCTGTGACACTGCTGACATACCCATTTGACGCGGGTTTTTCCAGTGCTACCCTCACAGAAACGCACGCTATTGCGGGCCAAAACGATCAGGGATGGAAGCCATGAATGTGCCGTCATCCGCCCTACCCGTCGCCGAAAAAGTCTCCACCGAAGGCATCGTTGCCGCCGGTGTTTACGTCGAAGGCCGCCGCGTCGCCAATATCGCGCTCGATGAGGCCGCAAGCTGGCGCAGCAAGCCCGACCATGTGGTCTGGATCGGGTTGCATGAACCCGACATGTCGATCCTGACCGCCGTGCAGCGGCAGTTCCAGTTGCACGACCTCGCCATCGAGGACGCCGATCACGCGCATCAGCGGCCGAAGATCGAGCAATACGGCGACGCGCTGTTCATCGTCGCGCGCACGGCGCAGCTCGTCGACGGCAACATCGCCTTCGGCGAAACTCATCTGTTCGTCGGCGAAGGATATCTGGTCTCGGTGCGCCACGGCGCATCGACGTCCTATGCGCCGGTCCGCGAGCGCTGCGAAAGCTGCCCGCGCGCACTCGCGCGTGGCGAGGACTACATCCTCTATGCAATCCTCGACTTCATTGTTGATAACTACTCGCCGGTGCTGGAGACGCTTCAGGAAGAAATCGAGGCGATGGAGGAACTGGTCCTCGCCAACGGCATGACGCGCACCCAGATCGAGCGGCTTTATCTGCTCCGCCGCGATCTCCTGCGGCTGCGCAACGCCGTCGGCCCGCTGGTGGAGGTTTGCCGGCGGCTGGAGCACGACAGCCTGCCGATGATCCGCACCACCATGCAGCCGCTGTTCCGCGACGTCACCGACCACGTCAGGACGGTTCAGGAGCAGATCGATTCCATGCGTGAGGTGCTGGCGTTCGCTTTCGAAGCCAGCCTGCTGGTCGGCCAGGCGCAGGAGACGGCGGTGTCGAAGAAGTTGGCGTCGTGGCTGGCGATCATCGCGGTGCCGACCGCGATCGCCGGAATCTACGGCATGAACTTCAAGAACATGCCGGAACTTGAATTGAAGTACGGCTACTACACGGTGGTCGCGATCATCCTGACCGCTTGCGCGACGCTGTTCTATCGCTTCCGCAGAGCCGGATGGCTGTAGCGCGGCGCGCTGGCGCGTTGCGCTAGATCGACTGCTGCTTCGGTTGCTGTTTCGGCGGCTGTGCCGGGCGTGGTTGTTGCGGCTGCGACTGGAACGGGGGCAGCGTCACCTTCGGCGCGGTCGATGAGGTGTCCGCGTCCTTGATTTCCGTAAGCTCGACGAACTGCGCCAGCGTCTTCTGCGAAAACTCGCGGTCGGGCGACACCGCGTTGATCTGCATCATCACCGGACCGGCGAAGATGATCGCGATGTTGACGTACGTCACCTTGTCGCCCGCAGTCACCTTCGTCTCGTTCACGACACCGGGGAAGCCCTTCAACGTCCGCGATTCAGCCAGCAACGTTTCGAGGTTGCGCGTGTTGCCGAGCTTGTCAGTGCCGGCGTTGCCGGTCTGCAAGCTCTTCGGGAAGTCGATCTTGGCATATTTCTCCAGCGCCTTCGGATCGGGGTCGCGCGTGGGGCTGCGGCGGTTGACGATAGTCACCTGCGCCTGGTCGGGACAGGCAAGCGGCTTGCAGACAAAGACGCGGTTGCCGGTCGTATTGTCGGAGCGGCCGGTCCACTTGTCGGGATCGGGCGCACGGACCGTGATCTGGACATCGCCCGAGAGCGGCTTTTTCGGCTCCGCGTCCTGCTTGGCGGCAGGCGGCGCCGCCGCGTCGGGTGTTTGTTGCGCGAACGCAGAGACACTCGCAATCAAGAGCAACGCGAGGCTTGCCGCGAACGCCCGGCCGCTGATGTCGTACCGTCTGTCGTACCTTGGCCGCCGCATCCTGCCTCCAGCGGAGAGGAGATCAGATCACTTCCACCCGGTAGTTCTCGATCACGGTATTGGCGAGCAGCTTGTCGGCCGCCTCTTTCAGCAATGCTTCGGCCTTGGCCTTGTCGCCCGAGGCGAGTTCGATGTCGAAGACCTTGCCCTGCCGCACGCTGGCGACGCCCTCGACGCCGAGCGATTTCAGCGCACCTTCGATCGCCTTACCTTGCGGATCGAGAATGCCGGACTTCAACGTAACAGTGACACGCGCTTTCATTCTTGGCCTCGGCTGGCGGGGAGTTCTGCTGGCCTCTGGTTACAACAAATGCGCGTGCAAATCAGCCGTTTTGTGCCTCGCACACAGGGAGATTTGACGTCGCAGGCGGCTCGAAAACGGCCGCGTCCGGCACGCGGCAACGTGCGTTACCGCGCTGCAAATTGACGGACTCAGGGCTGCCTGATACGGCAGCAGCATTGTTTCAACTGGGGGACGTTTTGATGAAGATGATTGTTTGGGTTGCCCTGCTCGCCACCGTCGGTGCCTTCGCATTCACTGCAACCGCCGATGCGCAGGGTTATTACTCGCAGCGTGCGCGTCAGGACCGCGACTATCGCAGCATGTCGGCCGCCACGCAGCGCGCCTACGGCACGACATCGCGCACCACGACCTACTCGACGCAGTCGTATTCCAGCTCGAGCAAAAAGTATCGCTAAGAGCTAAGCCGGACGTTTGGTGAAGGGCTTCAGCCCTTCACCAGCACCGGGCCCGACCCCGCCGGGCGCTCGTTCTCGATCAGAATGCCGAGACGCTTCGCCACTTCCGTATAGGCCTCGAGCAGGCCGCCGAGATCGCGGCGGAAGCGGTCCTTGTCCAGCTTCTCGTTCGACTTGATATCCCAGAGACGGCACGAATCCGGCGAGATCTCGTCGGCGACGATGATGCGCATCATCTCGTTCTCGAACAGCCGCCCGCACTCCATCTTGAAGTCGACGAGGCGGATGCCGATGCCGAGGAAAAGGCCGGAGAGGAAATCATTGACGCGGATGGCCAGCGCCATGATGTCGTCGATCTCCTGCGGCGTCGCCCAGCCGAACGCGGTGATGTGCTCTTCCGAGACCATCGGATCGTTGAGCTGGTCGTTCTTGTAATAGAACTCGATGATCGAGCGCGGCAGCTGCGTGCCCTCCTCGATGCCGAGGCGCTGCGACAGCGAACCGGCGGCGACGTTGCGCACCACCACCTCGAGCGGCACGATCTCGACCTGGCGGATCAGCTGCTCGCGCATGTTGAGCCGGCGGATGAAATGCGTCGGCACGCCGATGTCGTTCAGATGCTGGAAGACGTACTCGGAGATCCGGTTGTTGAGGACGCCCTTGCCCTCGATCATCTGGTGTTTCTTCGCATTGAACGCGGTCGCGTCGTCCTTGAAGTGCTGGATCAGGGTGCCCGGTTCCGGGCCTTCGTAGAGAACCTTGGCCTTGCCTTCATAAATGCGACGTCGACGGCTCATGGGGATGTACCGGTTGTTGAAGTCCATGGACGGGTTGGCTCCGTTGAATAAAGGGCCGCGGCGGAGCTGCCGCGAAGGCTTTGGAACCCGCCATAAACTGGAAACAGAACGAGAACCGAACCTCGCCGCAACCTACCCGATTGACCCTGCCGATACAACGTTGCGGGATGGGTTTTACCGGGCTTCCTGCGGCGTTGAATCCGTTGTTAAAAAGTCGCCGGAACCATATATGCAGGATCGGTCCGCAACGGCCGCTTCATGCACCGTTTCGGCCACTTTGACGCGGCCCGCCTGCCCCCATCCGCCTTCAGCTCAAGAGGACAGATTCATGACGACATTCGACAAGCGCGAGGAAGGTTTTGAGAAGAAGTTCGCGCTGGATGAGGAGCAGCGGTTCAAGGCGGAAGCGCGCCGGAACAAGCTGCTGGGTCTCTGGGCTGCGGACCTGCTCGGTAAGACCGGCGATGACGCCGCCGCTTACGCCAAGGAAGTGGTCGCTTCGGACTTCGACGAGGCCGGCGACAACGACGTGATGCGCAAGGTGGCGAAGGACCTCGCGGCTAAGGGCGTCACCGAGCAGCAGGTGCGCGTGAAGATGGACGAACTCGTCGCCACCGCCGTGGCACAGATCAAAGCAGGGCAGTAAGCGCCGCCTAAGGACAAGAAACCCACGGCAGCGCGATGACGCCACGCCGCGGGCCGGTTACAATCACTGCGATTCAGATCGGCACGCTACGGGCGTCCACGCGGGGAATGACATGATCGATCGGTTCGCGACGGCGCGCTCCACCCAACCGGGGACGCGTTGGCGTCGGTTGGCCGCGGTCTTCGCCCTTTCCACCGCCGCCGCCCTCATCACCGTCCCCGCCGACGCGCAACAGTTCGCACCGGCTCCACCGCCCGCCGCGCCGAAAAAGCAGCGTCCCGCCACCACCGCGAAGCCCGCGCCGATCACCGAGGCGACCGCGCCGCGCACCGCGGGCGAACCGCTGATGGCGATCGTCTCGATCAAGACCCAGCACGTCACGCTCTACGATGCGGAGGGCTGGATCCTGCGTGCGCCGGTCTCGACCGGCGTCAAGGGCCGCGAGACGCCCGCCGGCGTCTTCGCCGTGGTCGAGCGCAAGGAAGACCACCGCTCCAACATGTACGACGATGCGCACATGCCGCACATGCAGCGCATCACCTGGAACGGCGTCGCGCTGCACGGCGGCCCGCTGCCGGGCTACGCCGCTTCGCACGGCTGCGTGCGCATGCCGTTCGGCTTCGCGCAGCGCCTGTTCGACAAGACGCGCATCGGCATGCGCGTGATCATCTCGCCGAACGACGCCGCGCCCGTCGACATCGCGCACGCCGTGCTGCTGCAGCCGAAGGCCGAGGCCATCGCCGCAGCACCCGAACGCGCGCAGACGCTCGCGCGTGAACAAACCGAATCCGCGAAGGCTGCCGACGCCGCGAAGAAGGCCGCGGCCGCCGCGCCGCGTGAAGCGAATGCCGCAGCCGCCGCGCTCCGCAATGCCACATCCTTAAAGACGCGCGCGGATGCTGAACTCGCCGCTGCGGAGAAGGCTCTCGCCGCAGCCACCGCCGACGACGCCAAGACGCGCGCCGAGGAGCGCAAGACGAAGGCCGAGAAGGCCGCGTCAGACGCCAAGGCGAAATTCGACGAAGCCACCGCCACCGCGCAGGCGAAGAAAGATGCCGCCGCTTCCGCGAAGGAGTCCATCAAGACCGCCGAAGCCAAGAAGGCCGCGAGCGCCAAGGCTGCGCTCGACGCCAAGCTCGCGCTCGAGCCGGTCTCGATCTACATCAGCCGCGCGACGCAGAAGATTTACGTCCGCCGCAACACCCACAAGCCCGCGCCCGACGGCGGCGGCGAGGTGTTCGATTCCTTCGAGGCGCCGGTCACCATCAAGAATGCGGCGAAACCGATCGGCACGCATGTGTTCACGGCGGTGGCGAAGAGCGACGCGGGCCTGCGCTGGACCGCGGTGACGATCGACGACGCCGAAGGTGGCGCCGCCGCGCTCGACCGCATCACGATCCCTCAAGAAATTCTCGATCGCGTCGGGCCGACCGCGCTGCCGCGCTCCTCGATCGTCGTCTCCGACGAGGCGCTGACGGCGGAGACCAACTATCGCACCGAGTTCGTCGCGGTGCTGTCGAACCAGCCGCAGGGCGGCTTCATCACCCGCGAGGTGACGCCGCGCGAAATCTACGCCGACGCCGCCGGCCCGAGGGACCAGGCGTTCTCCGACAGCTTCTGGCCGTCGTTCACGCCCGCGCGCGGCCCGCAGCAATTCGAAGGCGCCCCCCGCCGCCGCGGCGGCCCGCCGGTCGACTACGCCCCGCCCCCGCCACGCGATTTCTGGCGCGGACCGAGGTAGCTCACAGGCCGTCCTCCTTCGAGGCTCGCTTCGCTCGCACCTCAGGATGACGGAGAAGAGTTCAGCGCGTTCCTAATTCTTGCGATTGCAGACTAGCGACGAACCGTCATCCTGAGGTGCGAGGGCGAAGCCCGAGCCTCGAAGGATGAGGTGCGCGCTCTTGCGCGCCTCGAAGGAGGACGGCCTGTGAGCCTCTTTGTTTACATGCTCCGCTGCTCCGACGGCTCGTTCTACACGGGCAGCACGAACAACCTCGAAACTCGTATCAATCAACACAGCACTGGCCATTTCGGCGGTTACACGTCGTCAAGACTGCCGGTTGCTCTCGTTTGGTCAGAACACTTCGACCGTATCGCCGACGGAATTGCCGTCGAGCGCAAACTCAAGGGCTGGAGCCGCGCGAAGAAGGAAGCGTTGATCCGCTCGGACTGGATTTCCATGCAGAAGCTCGCGAGCAGACGTGGCGGAAAGAAGCGCTAGACGGGCGTTCATCCTTCGAGGCTCGCCGTAAGAACGGCTCGCACCTCAGGATGACGGTGATCCGCAGAATCAAGGTGATAGAGCACTGCGTTCGGGACGCAGGGGTCGCAGTTTGTCCGTCACCCTTGAGGTGCGAACCTCGAAGCTCAAAGCTAGCTCCGTCACCCTGAGGTGCGAGCGGAGCGAGCCTCGAAGGGCGACGGCCCGGTTATTGCGACAACCTATGTCTAGGACTATATTCCGTATATGCCTCGCCCTCCCCACACGCCCCCACCCATCCACCGCCTGCGCATCCGCCCCGACGCGCCGAAACCCGGCGAGCCGCCCGCGATCGACGCCGCGCGGCCACGCACCAACGGCAAAGCATCGAAACGTCCGCATAACGACCTCACCGTCCAGGCCGTGCGCCATCTGATCGAAACATCGGTGCTGAACTATTCGGACATCTCGACGCGGACCGGCGTCGGCCGCGCCAGCATCTCGCGCTGGGCGCGCGACGGCGGATGGACACGCCCGCTCGACGCACCGCGCGCGACCGACCGCATGCCGAGCGAGCGCGCCGGCCGCAAACTCAAGCAGCGCAAACTCGCAACGCGCCTGCACGCGCTGGCCGAACGCATGATCCGCGAACTGGAGCAAAGCCAACACGTCGAGCCGGACGAACTGATGCAGGCGCTGCAGGTGTTGAAGATGGCGCGGCTGGAAGCGCAGGGCCGCCGCAAGCGGGCGAAATGGTCAGGCCCGTCGGAAACCGGCGCGCAGTGGGCCTCGAAGCAGGACGCGATCAAGACCGCGCTGAAGGAAATGCGCCGCGGCGGCGTCGACATCGACCGCGCCCCGCGAGAAGCCCTAGATTTGGTAATCGACGCGCTCCCCTCGCCCGACGACGATCACCCGGCGCTAAGGCAGAGGGGGAAGCGAAAGAAATGACGTGGACGTTAAACGCTCTTTGAAAGCGGCCAATGACGTCCAATAAAACTCGATACTCTAGCAGCAACTGCAGGGAACAAGAATTCAAAAGCAGCTAGCCATTTTGGGTCAGGGTAATATTTTGGATCGCCCGCACTAATCTGCTGATGCAATTTTCTACGTTTGTCTTTCCATCGACCACTGTGATCTAGTGTATCGAGCAGAACACGATTGCCAGACACCTCAAGCGCAAAACCAAATCGTAGGAGGTGTTCCGGATAGGCTTCCGCAACACGGTGAGCAACTTCAATTAGGTTAGAGAACTGCCACCCAACCGGAGCACCCTTTGACGCGCTAAGTATCGCATGCATCATTCCACGAAAACTACCATCAGCGCCCGGGTCATCGGGTAACTCAATCCCCCTCGCTGAAAACTGTGATTTGATGGCGCCCCATTCCGCCCAGCCCTCAGGTGTGTGATCGAAATGCGGATTAACACGCTTCCAAAACCCAAACATTCGGTCGCGCAACAGTTGTTCATCTCCCTGTTCAAGCCGCACCTTCTCGCCTGAATAGTCGAAAAAATACACTTGTTGCGCATCAAGGTCACAACTCAAGTCGATAAATCGCACGAGCCTTTCATCCCAAACCTCGGCGAGGCCATCACTTGTCTTCTCAAAGCGTAGAAAGTGACAACGCAGATGAAACGACCGAGTCTCTTCTGAGATTCGCACCGTTTCATCATCAACAACAAAGATATTTGCGTTATTCGAGAACAAGAGATCGTCTGTAGTCATTCGGCGATAGCTAGGATCGAAATGGCCAAACACCCAAATCAGACTAGCGCCTTCCTCCCGATAGAATTGACGTCTTTCTACGACAACACTTAGAAATGTCGTTGAGAGCTGCACCTCAAAAGCAAAACGCCGACCATCATTAACCGCCTGCACGTCAGGCTGTCGCCAAACTTTAGGGTCTGATGAAGACCTCCAGCGACGTTCCTGCGCTATCGACTCTGGTTTGAAACATGAATCGGCAATTAGGCTCCGCTCGATCAGTCGTTTGACTTTTCTATGAGCCTCGCTTTCGCGTAACCCGTGGTACTTTCGTGCAAGAATTTCAGTTTGACTTAACTTGCTGCGTGTTCTGGCTGGGCACGAACCATTTTCCCGACAATGACGAAAAAAGAATCGCTTATCTGGATTCGCAACGACATAGACCGGAGTGCCACATAAGGCACATGCGAAGAGCGGTGCATCGTACAGCGACTCTCGAATGTAAACTCGTTCTTTTATAAACTCTCCGTATGTGCGGGAATTGATGAAATTTCTGACATCAACGACATCTCCAGTTCTCAGGTCGAGTATTTCAGCAATCTCGGGATGAGCAACCGGCTCAGCAAGTGATTGTGGGTCAACTGTGATGTTACGGCTATCCGACATGGCCAAACGCTGACACGTTTTGTGGAGACTAAAATGACTCCCCTAGAAGATTTGCTGGACGACCTTCGGCATCTTGAAGAAAATTTCTTCGCACCAGCCGCTAAAGTAACGGTGCCGCTCGACAAGGAACAGTTGTCGGCACTCATCAACGCGCTCGACGCTATATTTGCCGTTAAACGCGCAGTCTCGCATATCGAATAGGTACAACACGCCTTCGGGATTCTATCGAACGTTTACGTGTCCCGTTTGTAACGCTCCAATCCTTTTCGATCATACTCATCTACTCGAAACGTCCACCCATTGGAGCCGCCTGGCAAGGCACGCTGAACTTGTTCAACGGTCACGCCTAATTCAATGGCAACAAAACCAAAAATGATCTGCTGAACTTCGTCCGGATCATTCGCGATCTGGGCGTTCACATAATCAGCAATTCTTTGCGCAGTTCTGAATTCTTCAGCTGCTCTCCGCTGCAAGTGAGGCTTTGCGCCGCGATATTCTTTGAAGTGCGGGGCGACAGGTAATCCGGGCATAAATCCCTCTTTATCCACCACGTAGTTCATGATATGTTCTATTTGAGAATCACCTGGTTTGCAACGATTGCGCGTGATTTTTTCCGCTTCAACACTAGCAGGATTCATCATGAGAAAAGCTGATTGCGAACAACCCATCAAATCGCTTGCTATTGATTGGCGCACCACACTCACTGGCGCTCAATACGAACATCCAAGTTTCTACGCCTTCAAGGATTGGCTTAAGTTGAAGGGCTACGATGGCTATCTCAACTTTCGATCGCCCGTCGGCGCCGATTACATCGCTGAGCTTTGGTTTGATCAAGCACTCGGCCAAACGTGGCCTCGATAGCTGTTAGACAAACACAAAACCGGCCGGGCATCACTGCCCGGCCGATTGCGCAAAGAGGTCTGGCGAGCGGCGCGCTAAACGCGCCGCGCCATGACAAGCCCCCTCATCCCTCTTTGAAGCCGTAGTCCGGCACGTTGCCGGAGTTGCCGTAATACTTGTACGGCAGGAACTTGCCCGACATCGTGATCTTGACGCGGTCGCCCTTCGGGTTCGCCACGCGCTCGAACATGAAGTCGAAGTCGATCGCCGACATGATGCCGTCGCCGAATTCCTCCTCGATCAGCGCCTTCCACGCCGGCCCGTTCACCATCACCATCTCGTAGAAGCGATAGATCAAGGGATCAGTCGGCGGCATCGGCGTGCCCTCGCCGCGCATCGGCACCTCGTTGATCAGCGCCTGCTCACTCTTCGAGAGGCCGAACAGCTCGGCCGCGTTCGCCGCCTGCGGCTTGGTCAGCTTCATCTGCCCCATGATCGCGCCGACGATCAGCACGTCGGAATAGCCGCCGATCTTTTCGCAGATGTATTTCCAGGTCCATTCCTTCTCGCGCTTGATGTCGAGCAGCTTCTCGGTGAGGTCGGATCGCTTCATGATGTTTCTCCCTGATCTAAAGGTGCTTGAGGTGAGGATTCAGGCGCTGGCCTGAGTGCCGGTGCTGGCGGCGCTCGGCACTTGCTTGGCTGACGTGGCGATCACGGGCTCAGGCAGCGCCAGCTTGACGACCGGCACCTTGCGGGGGTCGTAGTCGGTCACGGTCTGCGTGAACGTCTTGCTGCGCGAGACGAGGAAATCGACGATGTGGTTGCGCAGCGGATAGTAGAGCGGATGGCGATGCAGGTCGGTGCGCGCGCGGTCGCGCGGCAGCGGGTTTTCGAGGATTTCCGCCAGCACCGCGCCGGGGCCGTTGGTCATCAGGAAGATCTTGTCGGCGAGGTAGATCGCCTCGTCCACGTCGTGCGTGATCATGAACGTGGTCTGGTCGGTCTCGAGACAAATCCGGCGCACCTCGTCCTGCAAGGTGCCGCGGGTGAGCGCGTCGAGCGCCGAGAACGGCTCGTCCATCAGCATGATCTTCGGCGTGATCGACAGCGCGCGCGCGATGCCGACGCGCTGCTTCATGCCGCCGGAGAGTTCGGCCGGGCGCTTGTGCTCGGAACCGCCAAGGCCGACGAGCTGGATGAATTTCTGCGCGTGCGCCTTGATGCGCTCGGCGCTCCACTTCGGCCACTTCGACTTCACCGCGAACGAGACGTTGCCCATCACCGTGCGCCACGGGAACAGCGCGTGGCCTTGGAAGATCACCGCGCGGTCGAGGCTCGTGCCTTCGATCGCCTGCCCGTCGACGATCACCGCGCCTTCGCTCGGCTCGTCGAGGCCGGCGAGAATGTTGAGCACCGTCGTCTTGCCGCAGCCGGAGTGGCCGATGATGCAGCCGAACTCGCCGCGCTGCATCGACAGCCACAGGTTCTCGAATATGGTCGTCTCGCCGCCGCCCTTGGCCGGGTAGCGCTTGGCGATCGCCTCGATGGAAATGAACTTGTCAGTCATCGCTGCGCTCCTGCCACCATCGTCGCGCGTCGCGCCGCGGAATTTATCCCTATTTTTGCCGGATTCATCTGCTCTACTCCGGGAAGGTCACGAGGCGCGTGGCCTGCGCGAGGAGTTGGTCGAGAACCATCCCGACCAGCCCGATCACCAAAATCGCAATGATCACATTCGTGATCGACAAATTGTTCCATTCGTTCCAGACGAAGTAACCGATGCCCGTTCCGCCGACGAGCATTTCGGCCGCCACGATGACGAGCCACGCGATGCCGATGGAAATGCGCATGCCGGTGAGGATCGTCGGCGCGGCCGCCGGCAGGATCACCGTGAACGCGCGGCGCACCGTGCCGACCTCAAGCGTTCGTGCGACATTAATCCACTCCTTACGGACCGACGCGACACCGAACGCTGTGTTGAGCAACATCGGCCACAGCGAGCAGATGAAGATGACGAAGATCGCCGAGAGCGAGGAGTCCTTGATCGTATAGAGCGCAAGCGGCATCCATGCGAGCGGCGAGATGGGTTTCAGAATCTGTATGAAGGGATCGAGCGCCTTGCTCATCAACGGTGACATGCCGATGAGGAAGCCAAGCGGAATCGCGAACGCCACCGCAAGCATGTAGCCGGTCATCACGCGCGCGATGGAGAACGCGAGCTGGATGCCGAGCCCCTTGTCGTTCGGGCCCTTGTCGTAGAACGGGCTCTTGAGATGCTCCCATAGTTTCGCGCCGACATCGGCCGGACCCGGCATCGCGGATTTGCCCTGGGTCGCCGTCGCGCCCATCAGTTTCGCGTATTCCGGGTTGAGGTTGGCGACACTGCCCGTCGAGCGCGTGGCGATGTGCCACGCACCAAGGAAGACGGAGAGGATCACCACCGACATGATGGCAGCCCGGATGCGGAGGGAGTTGGTCATGCTCTATCTCCAGCTCTCCCCAAGCCTGCGGGAAGAGCACATTGATGACGGGAGGACTTAGCTCGCCTTCTTGATCTTGAAGCTCGCGAGGTAGTCGTCCGGCTTCGACGGATCGAAGGCCTTGCCCATCACCGAGAACGACTTGGTGGTGGAGGCCGGCGGCGTCAGCCCCATCTCCTTCATCAGCTTCGAAGCGTCGGTCGCCAGATAGACCTGCTCGGCAACGGCTGCGTAGTTCACGTCGCCCTTGAGCTGACCCCAACGCTTCATCTGCGTCATGATCCAGATCGCGAACGAGTGCCACGGCACCGGATCGAAATCGATGCGCTTGGCGTCGGTCTTCACCGTGCCGAGACCGTCCGCATATGTGCCGGTGAGAATCTGCTCGAGCACGATCTGCGGCTGGTTGAGATAGTTCGCCGGCGCGATCGCTTCCGCGATCTGTTTGCGGTTCTCGGCCTTGGACGCGAAGGCGGTCGCATCCACGATCGACTTCAGGAGCGCCGCGTAGGTGTTCGGCGACGAAGTAATGAACTCCTTTGACGCCGAGAAGGCGCAGCACGGGTGTCCTTCCCAGATGTCCTTGGTCAGGATGTGGATGAAGCCGACGCCGTCATAGACTGCGCGCTGGTTCATCGGATCGGGACCGAGGAAGCCGTCGATATTGTCGGCGCGCAGGTTCGCAACCATTTCCGGCGGCGGTACGGCACGGATCTGCACGTCCACATCCGGATCGAGGCCCGCTTCCGCGAGGTAGTAGCGCAGCAGGTAGTTGTGCATCGAATAATCGAAGGGCACGGCGAACTTGAAGCCCTTCCAGTCCTTCGGATCGCGCTTGTCCTTGTGCTTCACCGACAGCGTGATCGCCTGACCGTTGATGTTCTCGATCGCAGGCACCGTGTACGGAACAGGGTTCGATCCGGCGCCCAGCGTGATCGCGATCGGCATCGGCGAGAGCATGTGCGCCGCGTCGTACTCCTTGTTCATGGTCTTGTCGCGGATCACCGCCCAGCCGGCGGTCTTGATCACCTCGACGTTCAGGCCGTTCTTGGCGTAAAAGCCCATCGGCGCCGCCATGATGATCGGCGTGGCGCAGGTGATCGGAATGAAGCCGACTTTCAAGTCCTTCTTCTCGAGCGGTCCGCTCTGAGCGAACACATCCGTCGCGGTGGACAGCGGGAAGAACTGCGAAATCGCGGCAAGCGCAGTGGACGCGCCGACCGACTGCAGGAATGCGCGGCGGCTTGCGTCCTGCGGAAACATCGCCCGCACCACGGCGGAGGCGACGACGCCCTCGTAGCGCTTCTGCTCGCTCTCGACAGCAGCCTGCTGGAGTGCGGCTTCGGCGGCGTTGTGCTCGGCTTCGCTCGCGTGCTGGCCGCATGCGCAGCCCGAGGAATGGAGACGGCGGTTCGGGTCGAAGGGATTGTCGAACGTGGACATGGAGCCTCCTGCTTGTCTTTGCTGTTTTTCTCAGCAAAGCCCGTGCCATGTCCGGAAAACACGAATTCCTCAGCAATCGCAGCGGCACTGCGACAAGTTGGACATTACGAGAATTCGTGATATACGATTTATCGTAATTCGATTACGAATTCTCGTACAAAAGAGCCGCCCATGGATACCGTCCAGCTTGCTCCGGTTTTGCCGTCCGACGGGCCCGATCTACGCTCGATCGCCTTCGATTTCCTGATCGAGCCGGCATTGCTGCTCGATCCGCACGCGGACCGCATTCTGGACGCCAACGCGGCTGCTTGCACCCTGCTCGGCTACGACCGCGCGCTTTTACGCGATACGCGGATCAGCAACCTGCACGAAGGCCAGTTGCCGGCGCTGATCGTGTTCACCCAGGCCGTGATGGAGAAGAACTCCTACTGGACCACAGCGCTGACGCCACGCCACGCCACCGGTAAGAAACTGACGCTCGAATACGCAGGCACGCTGGTGCCGCGAGAAGGCACGCCGCTCCTGCTGCTCACCATGAGCGATCTCGAGCAGCGTTATCGCCGCACGGTCGATACACTCGCCGAGGATCATATGCGCGGCGGCATTGCCGCGTGGCAGCGCGTCGAGCGCGTCTTCCGCGACATCGAGCGCGAGAACCAGCTCATTCTCCGCGCCGCGGGCGAAGGCATCTACGGCGTCAACGCCGAAGGCAAGACCACCTTCGTCAATCCCGCGGCGGAGCGCATGCTGGGCTGGACCGCGGAAGAGCTCGTCGGCACTGACATTCACGCCAAGGTCCACCATCATCATCACGACGGGCGGCACTATCCGCATGAAGACTGCCCGATCTACGCAGCCTTTCGCGACGGCTCGGTCCGCACCATCGAAAACGAAGTGTTCTGGCGCAAGGACGGCTCGCCCGTATGGGTCGAATACACCTCCACCCCCATTCGCGACAGCGATCTCGTCGTCGGCGCAGTGATCGTGTTCCGCGATGTCAGCCAGCGCCGCGAGGCGGACGACAAGCTGCGTGCAGCGCTTGCGGAAGTCGATCGCCTGCGCGAACGGCTGGAGCTGGAAAACGCTTATTTGCAGGAAGAAATCCGCATCGAGACCAATCCGCGCGGCATCATCGGCCAAAGCGACGCCATTCAGAAAACGCTGGTGCAGGTAAAGCTCGTGGCGCCGACGAGCGCCAACGTCATGATCACTGGCGAATCCGGCACGGGCAAGGAGCTGATCGCGCGCGCGATCCACGAAGCGAGCGGCCGCAGCGACCGTCCGCTGATCCGCGTCAACTGCGCCGCGATCCCACGCGAGCTGTTCGAGAGCGAATTCTTCGGCCATGTGAAGGGCGCATTCACCGGCGCGGTGCGCGATCGCATCGGCCGTTTCGAACTCGCGGACGGCGGCACGCTGTTCCTCGACGAGGTCGGCGAAATTCCGCTGGAGCTGCAGGGAAAACTGCTGCGCGTATTGCAAGAAGGCCATTTCGAGCGCGTTGGCGAAGAGAGCACGCGCACCGTCGACGTGCGCCTGATCGCGGCGACCAATCGCGATCTCAAGCAGGAGGTCGCGCGCGGACGCTTCCGCGAAGACCTCTACTTCCGCCTCAACGTGTTTCCGATCGAGTCCGTGCCGTTGCGCGAGCGACGCGAGGACGTGCCCCTGCTCGCCCAGCACTTCCTCACCAGCGAGGGCAAACCGTTCAAGTCAGGGCTGCGTCTGTCCGAAGGTGATGCGCGCCGCCTGTCGCGTTACGATTGGCCCGGCAACGTGCGCGAACTGCAAAACGTCATCGAGCGCGCGGCGATCCTTGCCCAGAACGGGCGGCTGCGTATCGATTTGCCCGATCATCAGGGCTTCAGTCCGACCACCGGCACCGGTCGTCCGCGTGCGGACGCGCGGCCTTCGGTGCTGACCGACGAGGCGATGCGCGAGCAGGAACGCGCCAACATTCTGGCCGCGCTTCAGGCCACCGGTGGCAAGGTGTTCGGGCGCGGCGGCGCGGCTGAACTGATGGACATCAAACCGACCACGCTGGCGTCGCGCATGAAGGCGCTCGGAATCGCAAAAGCGCCTGTGGCCCAGCGGAATTCAGTCTGAGGCCTTTTCGTTCGACAACAGCGCCTGAATCGGGACGAGCACGCTTTCGAGATCGCGTTCGACGTCCTCGCTCTTCACCATCGCCACGCGATAGCCGCGCGCTTCCAGCCACGCCGCGCGCGCCGCACGATCGGAGACGATCGCTTCGCTTTCGCCCGGCACCATCAGCTCGACCGCCACGCGCTGCACGAACGAGACGAAATCCGGGATGTGACGGCCGACCGGCGTCTGCCGTTTGAATTGTCCGGCAAAGCGGCGATCCCTACTCAGCGCCTGCCACAACGCCCGCTCGGCGTCGGTCGGGTTGCGCCGAAGCAGCCGCGCCAGACCGCGCACGGTGCTGGAGTCGTTCGAGGAGCGCCCCTCGCTGTGCTCCGCCAGCAGCGCCCGTAGCCGCGTCGCGCCCTCGCTGTCGAGCACGCCGCCCTTCGCTGGACCTTTCCGGCCGTCGGCGATCGCCATGATCACCCCGTGCAGGGTGTGCATGTCCTGCTTGGTCGGCTCCATACGCGAGAAGATGTTGCGCAGGTTCACCAGCATGGTGTCGCGCTTCTCCGGTGGGCGCAGGAATTCGACCTTGTCGAGCTCGCGCACGAGGTTGTCGAAAAACGCCTGCATCTGGTGCTGGGACGCGGGCTCGGAGCGCTCCGGCATCGCGAACGGCAGTTCGGCAGCAGTTGCCAGCTTGAACCACTCGTACCCCATCAGCAGCACCGCCTGCGCGAGATTGAGCGAGGCGAAGGCCGGGTTCACCGGATAGGTGATGATCCGGTTGGCAAGCGCCACCTCCTCGTTCATCAGCCCGGCGCGCTCGCGGCCGAACAGGATCGCGGCCTGCGCGCCCGCCGCGACATGCGCCACCGTCTCCTTGGCTGCCGCCTCCGGTCCGACCACCGGCTTGGCCTGATCGTGAGCGCGGGCGGTGGTGGCGAACACCAGCGTGCAATCGGCGATCGCCGCTTCGACCGTGTCGAACAGTTCGGCCTTGTCGAGGATGTGGTCGGCACCGGCCGCGGCCCGCTGGGCGGCGAGGTTCGGCCAGCCGTCGCGCGGGTTGACGATGCGCATCCGCGTCAGTCCGAAATTGCCCATGGCGCGCGCGGCCATGCCGATGTTCTCGCCGAGCTGCGGCTCAACGAGAACGACGATCGGTCCCGCCAACGCCTTCGCAATCTTGGTCTTGTCGGTGCCGGACATCGCTCGCTTTGCGTTCTGATCTTGATTCAAGTCTTTAAGGTTTTGATTCAGCGTCTGAGCTGCGCTGAATTCTCAACTCGCCTGCGCCCTCGTTTGCCCGTCCGGCGGAAAATCTCAAGCAAAATAATGGGCTAAGAGTCTGTTTTGAATCTCATGCGGAAGCTGAGGAGGCACTCTGGCCTGCCAAATCTCAGCCCTCGCAGGCCGCCGCCCGCTTCAGCAGGAATTCCCGCTCGCGCGCATTGCGGCTCAACTCGGCCGCGCGCTCGAACTCGGCTCTGGCCTCGGCCAGCCGGCCGGCGCGGAACAGGAAGTCGCCCCTCGCCGCCGGCATCGGCGCGTAGTTGCGCAGCGCCGCGGCCTCGGAAATCTCGTCAATCAGTTTGAGCCCGGCATCGGGACCGAACGCCATGCTGTGCGCAACCGCGCGGTTGAGATCGACCACCGGCGACGGCATCACCTCACGCAGCGTGTCATAGAGGCCTGCGATCTTCGGCCAGTCGGTCTCGTCCGCCTTGCGGGCGCGGGCATGACAGGCCGCCAGCGCCGCCTGCAGCGCATAGGGCCCGCGGCTGCCGCCGAGCGTCTCCGCACGTTCGAGCGCGGCAAGTCCACGCCCGATCAGCAGACGATCCCAACGCGCCCGGTTCTGCTCGGTGATCGGCACAGACGATCCGTCCGGCGCGACGCGCGCGGCCAGCCGCGACGCCTGAATCTCCATCAGCGCGAGCAAGCCGAACACCTCCGGCTCGTTCGGCGCCAACCCAGCAATGATCCGGCCGAGCCGCTGCGCCTCGGCGCACAGCGACGGGCGGATCAGGTCCTCGCCGGCGGTTGCCGCGTAGCCCTCGTTGAAGATCAGGTAGACGACCTCCAGCACCGAGGCGAGCCGCGGGCCGCGCTCGGCGCCGCGCGGCACCTCGTAAGTGAGCCCCGCATTGCCGATGGTCTTTTTCGCCCGGACGATGCGCTGGGCGATCGTCGCCTCGTTCGAGAGAAACGCGCGCGCGATCTCATCCGTCGTCAGCCCGCCGATCAACCGCAAGGTCAGCGCAGCCCGTGCCTCCGGTGGCAGGATCGGATGGCAGGCGGTGAAGATCAGGCTCAGCAGTTCGTCGCCGAGATCGTCGTCCATGGCCGCTTCCGCGTCCTCGACACTGGTGTCGCGCTCGTCCTCGAGGTCCCGGCCGATTTCCACGTGCTTGCGCGCGGCCATCTTGGTGCGGCGGAATCCGTCGATCGCCCGGCGCTTCGATGTTTCCATCAGCCAGGCACCCGGATTGGCGGGAACGCCCGACTTCGGCCACTCGGACAGCGCGGTGACGAGGGCGTCCTGCGCCAGTTCTTCGGCCAGGCCGACGTCCCGCGTCAGGCGCGCGAGCCCGGCAATCAGCCGCGCCCGCTCGATCCGGAAGACCGCTTCGATTGCTTGATGGGTGTCGCTCGCTGCCACGGGCCTCGCTTACGGGAGAAGCAAGGCGCGTGGCAAGCGGCGGCTGGCGTTAGCGGTTTTCGAGCTTGTCGCGTGTCCGGCCATGCAGTTCGGCGACGTCCGGCGTCACCGCCTCGCCGAAGTCGGCGATCTCGTAAAACTGGCGGATCTCGATCTCGCTCGGCCCAAACATCGGGTTCGGGCAGCGCTTCACCCACTCGACCGCCTCGGCCATGTCCTTGACCTCCCAGATCCAGTAGCCGGCGACCAGCTCGCGGGTTTCCGCGAAGGGTCCGTCGATCACCGTACGGCTCGCCCCGTCAAAGGCGATCCGCTTGCCTTGGGATGACGGCTTCAAACCGTCGCCGCCGAGCATGATGCCGGCGTTCACCAGCTGCTCGTTGAACTTGCCCATGGCTTCGAGCATCTCGGTCGTCGGCATGACGGCGTTTTCACTGTCCTTCGTCGCCTTGACCATCACCATGACACGCATTGTCTTTTTCTCCTTGTTCCGAAGGCCCCAATGGCCTTCCATGCCCTCACGACGAACGACCGGCAGCGGGATCGACATCCCGCCCAAACTTTTTTCCAAGAATTGGGCTAAGGTCTGAACTGATAAGCAAATCTGCCGGGTTTGTCGCCTTCCAGCCCCCGTTTCCGAATGCTATAGCCACCGCAACGGACCGGTTCCGGTTCCCCGGCTCATAAACGCTCTCTTGCGCACTCCAAAGGTAAGGCCCCTGCTCCATGGCTAAAATCAAGGTGAAAAACCCGGTAGTCGAACTCGATGGCGACGAGATGACCCGGATCATCTGGCAGTACATCAAGGACAAGCTGATCAACCCGTTCCTTGACGTCGAGCTGATGTATTTCGACCTTGGCATGGAGTACCGCGACAAGACCAACGATCAGGTCACGGTCGACGCAGCCAACGCCATCAAGAAGGTTGGCGTCGGCGTGAAGTGCGCCACCATCACCCCGGACGAGGCCCGGGTGAAGGAATTCGGCCTCAAGGAAATGTGGAAATCGCCGAACGGCACCATCCGCAACATCCTCGGCGGCGTCATTTTCCGCGAACCGATCATCTGCAAGAACGTGCCGCGCCTCGTGCCGGGCTGGACCAAGCCGATCATCATCGGCCGCCACGCCTTCGGCGACCAGTATCGCGCGACCGACATCAAGTTCCCGAGCAAGGGCGTGCTGATGATGAAGTTCGTCGGCGAGGACGGCACGGTGATCGAGAAGGAAGTGTTCAAGGCGCCCGGCGGCGGCGTCGCCATGAGCATGTACAACCTCGACGACTCCATCAAGGATTTTGCCCGCGCCTCGTTCAACTACGGCCTGTCGCGCGGCTATCCGGTGTACCTGTCGACCAAGAACACGATCCTCAAGGTCTACGACGGCCGCTTCAAGGACATCTTCCAGGCGATCTTCGACGCCGAGTTCAAGAAGGACTTCGACGCCAAGCATCTGACCTACGAACACCGCCTGATCGACGACATGGTCGCCTCGGCGTTGAAGTGGTCGGGTGGCTACGTCTGGGCGTGTAAGAACTACGATGGCGACGTGCAGTCCGACACCGTCGCGCAGGGCTACGGCTCGCTCGGCCTCATGACCTCTGTTCTGCTGACGCCGGATGGCGGCGTGGTGGAAGCGGAAGCCGCGCACGGCACCGTGACGCGCCACTACCGCGAGCATCAGAAGGGCAAGGAGACCTCGACCAACTCGATCGCGTCGATCTTTGCCTGGACGCAGGGCCTGTCGCATCGCGCCAAGCTCGACAACAACACGGAACTCGCAAAGTTCGCCAAGACGCTCGAGCGCGTTTGCGTTGAAACCGTCGAAGCCGGCTTCATGACCAAGGACCTCGCGCTGCTCGTCGGCGCCGACCAGCGCTGGCTGTCGACCACCGGCTTCCTCGACAAGGTCGCCGCGAACCTCGAAACGGCGATGGCGAAAGCCTGAACGGACGAATTGGAATGACGCGGAACGATTTCTCTTTCTTTCACCCGTTCCGCGTCCGCTATTCCGAGATCGACGCCCAGGGCGTCGTCTTCAACGCGCACTACCTCACCTATTACGACACCGGCACGACGGAATACTTTCGCTGGATCGGCTGGGATCAACTCGCCGACGCCAAAGTCAGCGGCATCGATTTTCACGTTGCGAAGTCGGTGGTCGAATACAAGGTGCCGATCCGTCTCGATCAGGATATCGAAGTGGCGGCGCGCGTTGACCGCTTCGGCAACTCCAGCATGACGATCGATCTCGCGATCTTTCCGAAGGGCTCGGACACCCTGCTCGCCACCGGCGAGCTGGTCTGGGTCTACGTCGATCAGACCACCCACAAGAGCGTCCGCATTCCCGACCGCATCCGCGCGATGTTCGCCGCGCGCGAGACGCATCTCACCGCTGACGCCTGATCATCTAGCTGAAAGCGTCAGGCTCCGCCCATCGCGCTCGCGATAGCGTCGAGCGCCGCATTGGCCTTCGAACCGTCGGGGCCGCCGGCCTGCGCCATGTCGGGACGGCCACCGCCGCCCTTGCCGCCAAGCGCTTCCGACGCAACCTTGACCAGATCGACGGCGCTGTAACGCGACGTCAGATCGGCCGTCACTCCCACGACAACACCGGCCTTGCCATCCTCGGTGACGCCGACGATGGCAACGACACCCTGTCCGACGCGCTTCTTGCCATCGTCCGCGAGACTCTTGAGATCCTTCATCTCGATGCCCTGCACGGCGCGTGCGAAGAACTTCACATCGCCGATGGTGCGGATATCCGCAGCCGCCGCATCGCCACCACCCGCAGCTGCACCGCCGCCCATGGCAAGCTTCTTGCGGGCATCCGCCAGATCGCGCTCCAATTTCTTCCGCTCACCAACGACGGCAGTCGCTCGGACGGTTACGTCATCGAGCGTCGCGTTCAATTCGGCTGACACCGCACGAAGATTGGCTCGCAATTGATTGAGAGCGTGTCGTGCCGTGTTACCGGTCAGCGCCTCAATGCGGCGCACGCCAGAGGCCACCGCGCTCTCGCCCGTGATTGAAATGAGTCCGATATCGCCGGTGCGCTTCACGTGCGTGCCGCCGCACAGCTCCACCGACCAGCCAAGTGCGTTACCTGAACCGGCGCCCATCGATACGACACGCACCTCGTCGCCGTACTTCTCACCGAACAGCGCACGCGCGCCTGCGTCGCGGGCATCGTCGACGGCCATCAGGCGCGTTGTCACCGCGCCGTTCTCCAGCACCACGTCGTTGGCGATGTCCTCGATCTTGCGCAGTTCGTCCTGCGTGATCGGCTTGGTGTGGGCGAAATCGAACCGCAGACGATCGGGCGAGACCAGCGAGCCGCGCTGAGCGATGTGATCGCCGAGCACGAGTCGCAGCGCTTCGTGCAGCAGATGCGTCGCCGAGTGGTTGGCGCGGATCGCGCCACGGCGGGTACGATCGACTTCGAGCGCGAGTGCCGCGCCCGGCTTTAGCGTTCCGGCTTCAACTGTACCGAGATGCACAAACAGATCACCGGCGCGCTTCTGCGTATCGGTCACGCGGAAGCGCAGACCGCCCTCGCCCGTGAGCACGCCGACATCGCCGACCTGACCGCCCGACTCCGCATAGAACGGAGTCTGGTTGAGCACGACCGAACCGCTCTCACCGGTCTTGAGTTCTTTGGCCTCGGCACCGTCTTTCACGAGTGCGGCGACGACGCCTTCCGCGCTCTCGGTCTCGTAGCCGAGGAACTCGGTTGCACCGAGCTTCTCGCGCAGCGGGAACCAGATCGCTTCGGTGGCTGTGTCACCCGAACCGGCCCACGACGCCCGCGCCTTCGCCTTCTGCTTCTCCATCGCATCGGTGAACGAAGCGATATCGACGCTGATGCCGCGCGACTTCAGCGCGTCCTGCGTCAGGTCCAGCGGGAAGCCGTAGGTGTCGTAAAGCGTGAACGCCGTGTCGCCGTCGAACATGTCGCCCTTCTTGAGCGACTTCGACGACTCGTCGAGGATCGAGAGGCCGCGCTCCAGCGTCTTGCGGAAGCGAGTCTCTTCCAGCCGCAGCGTTTCCTCGATCAGCGCTTCCGCGCGCACGAGCTCCGGGAACGCCTGCCCCATCTCGCGCACCAGCGCCCAGACGAGACGATGCATCAGCGGCTCTTTGGCGCCGAGCAGCTGCGCATGGCGCATCGCGCGGCGCATGATCCGGCGCAGCACGTAGCCGCGGCCCTCGTTCGACGGCAGTACGCCGTCGGCGATCAGGAACGACGACGAACGCAAATGATCGGCGATCACACGGAACGACGCGACGGTCTGCTCGGTCGTGCCATGACCGAGCGCCGATGAGGTTGCATCGATCACGTTCTTGAACAGGTCGGTCTCGAACACGCTGTCGACGCCCTGCAGGATCGCAGCCATGCGCTCGAGGCCCATGCCGGTGTCGATCGAAGGACGCGGCAAGCCCACGCGCTCTTCCTTCCTCACCTGCTCGTACTGCATGAACACGAGATTCCAGAATTCGAGGAAGCGGTCGCCATCCTCCTCCGGGCTGCCCGGAGGTCCACCCCAGATGTGCTCGCCGCGATCGATGAAGATTTCCGAGCACGGCCCGCACGGGCCGGTGTCGCCCATCGCCCAGAAGTTGTCCGACGTCGGAATGCGGATGATGCGATCGTCGGTGAAGCCCGCAATCTTCTTCCAGTAACCCGCCGCCTCGTCGTCGGTGTGATAGACGGTGACAAGCAGCTTGTCCTTCTTCAGCCCGAACTCCTTGGTCACCAGGTTCCAGGCGAGTTCGATCGCGCGCTCCTTGAAGTAGTCGCCGAACGAGAAGTTGCCGAGCATCTCGAAGAAGGTGAGATGGCGCGCGGTGTAACCGACGTTGTCGAGGTCGTTGTGCTTGCCGCCGGCGCGGACGCATTTCTGCGAGGTGGTGGCGGTCGAATACGGACGTTTCTCAAGTCCGGTGAAGACGTTCTTGAACTGCACCATGCCGGCGTTGGTGAACATCAACGTCGGATCGTTGCGCGGAACCAGCGGCGAGGATGCGACAGGCTGGTGGCCGTTCTTCGCGAAGTAGTTCAGGAATGTCGATCGGATTTCGTTAACGCCGCTCATTGCCGTTCATCGTCTCACTTATGCCTGCGAGGCGGGCCCAAGGTTCAATGCCAAGGTTCAGCGCGCCCGAAGGGCTGACCGAAGCCGCCGATTGTAGGAGCCAATCGCAGGAAATGTTCCGATTTCGCTTTTAGACGCCACGCTTTGCCCTGTCCAGAAAGGCGGGCGCTGGCATAACGGCGCAAGGGCCGCCGGACCTATGGTCCGGCGGCCCCATTAAGCCCGGCGTGAAATTTCAGGCCTCAGTAGCGCGCCGGAACGTACATCTCCGGCGGGATCGGGCCACGCAGGTAGTCCGGATGCCGCACGCGCGGCGGCAGGACTACTGGGGCATGCGCGATTTCCTTGTACGGAATCTGATCCAAGAAGTGCGAGATGCAGTTGAGGCGGGCACGCTTCTTGTCCACCGCGTCGACGATCCACCATGGCGATTCGGCCGTGTGCGTCTTCTCCAGCATCTTCTCCTTGGCCTTGGTATAAGCCTCCCAGCGGGTGCGGGCTTCCACGTCCATCGGGCTCAGCTTCCACTGTTTCAGCGGATCGCGGATGCGCATGGTGAAGCGGAATTCCTGCTCCTCGTCGGTGATCGAGAACCAGTACTTGACGAGGATGGTGCCGGAACGGATCAGCATGTTCTCGAATTCAGGCACCGAGCGGAAGAACTCCTCGTACTGCTCGTCGGTGCAGAACCCCATCACCTTCTCGACACCGGCGCGATTGTACCAGGAACGGTCGAACAGCACGATTTCGCCGCCCGCCGGCAGATGCGAGACGTAACGCTGGAAATACCACTGCGTCCGTTCGCGCTCGTTCGGCGCAGGCAGCGCTGCGACGCGGCAGACACGCGGATTGAGCCGCTGAGTGATGCGCTTGATCGCGCCGCCCTTTCCGGCGGAGTCGCGACCCTCGAACAGCACGACGACCTTCTTCTTCTCGTGCTGCACCCAATCCTGCAGTTTCACCAGTTCGCCCTGCAGGCGAAACAGCTCCTTGAAGTAAATCTTGCGGTCGACCTCCGAACCGGCCGGAACATCCGGGAGATCACCGGCGAGTGCGTCGAGGCGGCCGTCGTCGAGCTCCAGCTCAAGCTCTTCGTCCAGGGTGTCCTCAAGATCCTGTTGAATTCGCTCGCGCAGCGCGGCGTTATCGGTCTGCATCGTCACAGTCATTTGCGGCCTCCGGTCGACATGTTCACGGCCTTTTTGACATGCAACGCCGAGACGACAGCGGTGTGACGCCCTTACCGGTCTGGCATACCTGAGCGCTGCGGCAACTTTGTTCAGTGCAACTGCGAGATAGCCGTTAAAAGCAGCATCCATCGCGTTGACAGCCTTGGTGCGGTCGTGTTTCCGTCCCATCTGTTCAGCACTAGATCGCGCTGGGAGAGACCGGCTTCGTGCCGGCGCCGAAGGAGCAACCGCCCCGGAAACTCTCAGGCAAAAGGACCGCGCGATCACTGATATCTGGAAAGAGATGCGGCCGGTTTCGGCGCGGCATCCGCCGACGGGATAATACTCTCAGGCGCAGCGACAGATGGGGCTTCGACAGGCCAATCCGGAGGAGTCCGGATGCGCCCGCAGGAGCCTTGTGATGCTTGCACCAGACGCGCTGAAACGCACCCCGCTTTACGATCTGCACGTTGCCCGTGGCGGCAAGATGGTTCCGTTCGCCGGCTATGACATGCCGGTTCAATATCCCGCCGGCGTGTTGAAGGAGCATCTGCACACGCGCGCCAGTGCCGGCCTGTTCGATGTCTCGCATATGGGGCAGATCGCGCTGCGGCCGAAATCCGGACGCGTCGAGGACGCAGCGAAAGCGCTGGAAACGCTTGTGCCGCAGGACATTCTCGGCATCGAACCGCTGCGCCAGCGCTACGCGCTTTTCACCAACGACACTGGCGGCATTCTTGATGACCTGATGGTCGCGAACTTCGGTGATCACCTGTTCATCGTCGTCAACGCCGCGTGCAAGGCGCAGGACGAAGCACTCCTGCGTAAGTATCTGTCCGATACCTGCATCATCGACCCGCTCAGCGACCGCGCGTTGCTCGCGCTGCAGGGCCCGAAAGCCGAGAGCGTGCTCGCCACATTCGCACCGGACGTCGCGGCGATGACGTTCATGGATGCGGGCCCGCGCACGCTCACCGTCAATGGCCGCGCACTCGCCTGCTTCGTCTCGCGCTCGGGCTACACCGGTGAGGATGGTTTCGAGATTTCGGTGCCCGCGGCCGACGCAACGCTGCTCGCGACCGCCCTCCTCGACCATCCCGATGTGCTGCCGATCGGCCTCGGTGCGCGCGACAGCCTGCGGTTGGAAGCAGGCCTCTGCCTCTACGGCCACGACATCGACGAGACCACGACGCCGGTCGAGGCCGCGCTCGAATGGTCGATCCAGAAAGTGCGCCGTGCGGGCGGCGAACGTGCCGGCGGTTTTCCCGGCGCCGATGTGATCCTGGCGCAGCTGCAGACGGGCGCGACGCGCCGCCGCGTCGGATTGAAGCCCGAAGGCCGAGCGCCGGTGCGCGAGAATGCGCCGCTGTTCGCAGATAGCGCGTCAACCGCGCCGGTCGGCAAGATCACCTCCGGCGGATTCGGGCCGAGCCTGAATGCGCCGGTCGCCATGGGCTATCTGCCGAAACCGCAGACAACCGGCGCCAAGGGCGTCGCCGAGCAATCATTCGCCGAGGTGCGCGGGCAGCGGTTGCCGCTGAAGCTCGCCGCCATGCCGTTCATCACCAACACCTACAAGCGCTGAGGTTCCTCCCATGACCACGCTCTACACGACCGATCACGAATGGCTCCGCATCGAGGGCGATGTCGCGACCGTCGGCATTACCGACTACGCGCAGTCGCAGCTCGGCGACGTGGTGTTCGTCGAACTGCCGAAGGTCGGTGCCAGGCTGACGAAAGCCGCGGCGGCTGCCGTGGTCGAATCTGTGAAGGCGGCCTCCGACGTCTACGCGCCGATCACCGGCGAGGTCACCGAGGTGAACGAGGACCTGGTCGCCGATCCGGCGCTGGTGAACTCCGATGCCGGCGGCAAGGCGTGGTTCTTCAAGATCAAGATCGCCAACAAGGGCGAACTCGACGGCCTGATGGATGAGGCCGCCTACAAGGCGCACACCGCGTGATTTGTAGCCCGGATGAAGCGAAGTGAAATCCGGGATGAACCCGGATTGCGCGCTTCGCGCTCCATCCAGGCTACGAACAGAGATCGAAGCAACGAGGCCATAAGGCTCGCGAGGACAGCATGACCGCCAAGAACGAAGCCGCCACCACCTTCGAGCAGCGCCACATCGGCCCCTCGGCGCGCGAAGCCGAAGCAATGCTGAAAGTCGTTGGTGCGCCGAGCCTCGACGCGCTGATGAACGAGACGATGCCCGCCTCAATCCGGCAGAAGTCGCCACTCGATCTCGGCAAGCCAATGAGCGAAGTCGAAGTGCTCGCGCACATGAGCGACATCGCAACCAGGAACCAGATCTTCACATCGCTGATCGGCCAGGGTTACTCCGGCACGATCCTGCCCGCCGTGATCCAGCGCAACATCCTCGAGAACCCCGCCTGGTACACGGCCTACACGCCGTATCAGCCGGAAATCAGCCAGGGCCGGCTTGAAGCGCTGTTCAACTACCAGACCATGGTCTGCGATCTTGCCGGCCTCGATGTCGCCAACGCCTCGCTGCTCGATGAGGGTACCGCCGCGGCCGAAGCCATGGCGCTCGCCGAGCGCGCGGCGAAATCCGGCAACACGGCATTTTTCGTCGACCAAGAAGTGCATCCGCAGACGCTCGCCGTACTGCGCCAGCGTGCCGAACCGCTCGGCTGGAGCGTCGTCACCGGCGACCCGGCGCGCGATCTCGATACGTCGAAGGTGTTCGGCGCACTGCTGCAATACCCGGGCACGCACGGCAGCCTGCGCGATCTGCGCGGCATCATCGCCGCCCTGCACGACAAGGGCGCGCTCGCCGTCGTCGCTGCTGATCCGCTGGCGCTGACGCTGGTCGCCTCCCCCGGCGAACTCGGCGCGGACATCGCCATCGGCTCGACCCAGCGCTTCGGCGTGCCGATGGGCTACGGCGGTCCGCACGCCGCCTACATGGCGGTGCGCGATGCGCTGAAGCGCTCGCTGCCCGGCCGCATCGTCGGCCTCTCGGTCGATTCCCGCGGCGCTCCGGCCTATCGTCTGGCGCTGCAGACGCGCGAGCAGCATATCCGCCGCGAGAAAGCGACCTCGAACATCTGCACCGCGCAGGTGCTGCTGGCGGTGATCGCGTCCATGTATGCGGTCTATCACGGCGCTGAGGGCCTCACTCACATCGCGCGCACGGTTCACCGCCGCGCGGCTGTGCTCGCCGCCGGGCTGAAGACGCTCGGCGTTGCGCCCAAGAGCGAGCATTTCTTCGATACGGTCACGGTCGATGCCGGTGCAAAGCGCGCCGACGTTCTCGCGCGCGCCGCTTCTGAGAAGATCAACCTGCGCAGCGACGGCAATCTTGTGTCGATCGCGCTAGACGAAACCACGACGCCCGCGATCGTCGAAGCGGTATGGCGCGCGTTCGGCGGCGCGCTGTCATATGCCGACATCGATCGGTCCGCAGGCGACGCCATCCCGGCCGAGCTCAAGCGCACCACGCCGTTCCTCACCCATCCGGTGTTCAACACGCATCACTCGGAGACCGAGCTGTTGCGCTACATGCGCAAGCTGTCCGACCGCGACCTCGCGCTCGACCGCGCGATGATCCCGCTCGGCTCCTGCACCATGAAGCTGAACGCGACCGCCGAGATGATCCCGCTGACATGGCCGGCATTCGGCGCGCTGCATCCGTTCGCACCGAAGCAGCAGGCCGCCGGTTATCACGCGATGTTTGCGCAGCTCGAAAAGTGGCTGATCGACATCACCGGCTACGATGCCGTCTCGCTGCAGCCGAACTCCGGCGCGCAGGGCGAATACGCCGGCCTGCTCGCGATCCGCGCCTACCACGCCTCGCGCAACGAGGCACATCGCACCGTCTGCCTCATTCCCTCCTCCGCGCACGGCACCAATCCAGCCTCCGCCAGCATGGTCGGCATGGACGTGGTGGTGACCGCCTGCAACGCGCGCGGTGACGTCGATGTCGAGGACCTGCGCGCGAAGGCGAAGCAACACGCCGGCAAACTCGCAGCGGTGATGATCACCTACCCCTCCACGCATGGCGTGTTCGAGGAGCACGTCCGCGAGATCTGCGACATCGTTCATCAGTACGGCGGGCAGGTCTATCTCGATGGCGCCAACCTCAACGCGCAGGTCGGTCTCGCGCGGCCCGGCGACTACGGCGCCGACGTCAGCCACCTCAATCTACACAAGACGTTCTGTATCCCGCACGGCGGCGGCGGCCCCGGCATGGGCCCGATCGGCGTGAAGAAGCATCTCGCTCCGTTTCTGCCATCGCTCACGGGCGGCACCGGCGAGATCACGACGCCGGTCGGCCAAATATCTGTGGGACCCGTCTCGGCTGCGCCGTACGGCTCGGCATCGATCCTCACCATTTCCTACATCTACATTGCGATGATGGGCGGTGCCGGCCTCACCCGCGCGACGCAGATGGCGATCCTCAACGCCAACTACATCGCCGCCCGCCTCGATCCGCACTTCCCGGTGCTCTACAAAAACGCGCGCGGCCGCGTCGCGCACGAGTGCATCGTCGATCCGCGCCCGCTGAAGACGACCTGCGGCGTTACGGTCGACGATATCGCCAAGCGGCTGATCGACTATGGCTTCCACGCGCCGACCATGAGCTTCCCGGTCGCGGGCACGCTGATGATCGAACCGACCGAATCCGAATCGAAGGCCGAGATCGATCGCTTCTGCGACGCCATGATCGCGATCCGGAAGGAAATCACGGACGTCGAATCGGGACGCTTCCCGATTGAGGCATCGCCGCTGCGCCACGCGCCGCACACGGTGCACGACATCGCCGACGACCACTGGCAGCGCCCGTACGGCCGCAGCGAAGGCTGCTTCCCGACGGGCGTCTCCAAGAACGACAAGTACTGGAGCCCGGTCGGCCGCGTCGACAACGTCTACGGCGACCGCAATCTCGTCTGCTCCTGCCCGCCGGTGTCGGACTACGCGCAGGCAGCGGAGTAACCGCGCAGCACATCCCACACAGCAAAAAGCCGCGCGGCTCGCGCCGCGCGGCTTTTTCACTCCACCAACCAGTCGGTGCGCGGCCATGGCTGGATGGCATACGCACCTTGGAATGGGATGCGGCAACGACTGCGAGACGTGGGGCAACTCACCCCTCACAACCCTTGCCGCTCTCACCGAAGTCGCAAACCGCTCTCACCCGGCCTGGCTTCGGAAACTGTCATCAATCGTCGGACGGCTCCTCGCCGTCCGCATCGCGCTCCGGCGTGCCGGCGAGAATCTGGTCGGCAATCAGACCCGAGTTCTGGCGGATCGCCGCCTCGATCTTCGCGGTCATGTCCGGATTCTGTTTCAGGAACACTTTCGCGTTCTCGCGGCCTTGGCCGAGACGCTGGCTGTCATAGGAGAACCATGCGCCGGACTTCTCGACGATACCGGCCTTGACGCCGAGATCGAGGATCTCACCCATCTTCGACACGCCCTCGCCGTACATGATGTCGAACTCGACCTGCTTGAAGGGCGGCGCGACCTTGTTCTTGACGACCTTGACGCGGGTCTGATTGCCGACGACGTCCTCGCCCTTCTTGATCGCGCCGATGCGGCGGATGTCGAGGCGGACCGAGGCGTAGAATTTCAGCGCGTTGCCGCCGGTGGT
>LWDM01000054.1 GCA_002083525.1 Proteobacteria bacterium SG_bin9
TCTGCGCCTTGATGGTGATGCCGCGCTCGCGCTCGATGTCCATGTTGTCGAGCACTTGTTCCTTGCCCGCCATCTCACGGTCGCTCAAGCCGCCCGTCATCTGGATCAGACGGTCGGCGAGCGTCGACTTTCCATGGTCGATATGGGCGACGATGGAGAAGTTGCGAATCTTGGAAATTGGCGTGGTCATCGTGCTCTGCTTCCGAAGTTCGTCAGATATTTCGGCCCCTCTTGCGCGAACTTCGGAAGCGAAGGAGCACGATCAATCTATCGTTGGCAGTGGCCGCTTTCGACTTGAAGCTCCTCAGTCGGACCCGCGGCCATCGCTGGAGGAGCTTCAAATCGGCGGCACTGCGTGGCCGCGAGATAGCATTCGTGTCGCGGTGCGGCAACGGCGATCTGGCACATAGATTGCTTGATCAGGCTGTATTTTTAGGGGTTTTCCGCTTTGGACGCGCGTACATTTCAACCCACGCACATTGCATCGTCGCCCGGCAGCCAAGACTCCAGTCTTGACGTCAGTCCTGGCTACCCGTCGCGGCCGCCGCTGCAGGGATTTTTGGCGGGCTGCCATGCCGATTTCGTCGGAAACACCTCGGGTGCGGTGGCCGACTACATTCCGGAGCTGCAGCGTGCCGATCCGGCGCACTTCGGCATCGCGCTGGCGACGATCGACGGCCATGTCTACGAGGTCGGCGACAGCCGGGCCCCGTTCACGATCCAGTCGGTCTCGAAGGCGCTGGTGTTCGCGCTGGCCATCGAGCTGGTCGGCGAGGCGCGCGTCGAAGCGGCCATCGGCGTCGAGCCGAGCGGCGAGGCGTTCAATTCGATCCGCCTGACCGCCAACAACCGGCCGTACAATCCGATGGTCAATGCCGGCGCGATTGCCTGCTCGGGACTGGTTCATCAGGCCGAGCGGGATGGCGCGTTCAACTGCATTCTCGATAAGCTCAGCGCCTTCGCCGGACGCGACCTCGATGTCGATGAATCGGTCTACCTGTCCGAGCGGCTGACCGGCGACCGCAACCGCGCCATCGCCTGGCTGCTGCGCAACCACGCGGTGATCAAGGGCGACGTCGACGCGGTGCTCGACACGTACTTCCGCCAATGCGCGGTGCTGGTGACCGCGCGCGACCTCGCCGTGATGGCGGCGACGCTGGCCAATCGCGGCATCAATCCGATCACAGGCAATCACGTGATCAAGCCCGAGGTCGTGGCCAAGACGCTGTCGGTGATGACGAGCTCCGGCATGTACGACTATGCCGGCGAGTGGATCTATCGCGTCGGCATTCCGGCCAAGAGCGGCGTCGGCGGCGGCATCATGGCCGCACTGCCGTCGCAGCTGGGACTTGGCACGTATTCGCCGCGACTCGACGAGCACGGCAACAGCGTGCGCGGCCTGCAGGTGTGCGAGGCGCTGTCGGCGCGGTTCGATCTGCACATGCTCAACCGCAGCGCCGACGTGCGCACGTGCGTGATCGCCGACTACGACATCTCCGGCATTTCGTCGCGGCGCAATCGCCAGCCGCATGAGCAGCAAATTCTCGAAGATCACCGGACCGACATTCGCGTCATCGAACTGATCGGTGCGCTCAATTTTGCGACCATCGATTACGTGACGCGGCGGCTGGTCGCCGAACCGCCCGGCGCACCGCTGCTGATCCTGGATTTCCGGCGCGTGCCGGACATCACGAAGGCTGGTATCCGCCTTTTGGGCGAGCAAGTGCAGAATCTGGAAAAGCTCGGCACCACGGCGATCGTCACCGGTTTCGAGGACGGTTCGGAACTGCTGACAGCGATCCACGTCGCAACAGGATCGTCGCGGTTGCGCCGCTTCGCTCTGCTCGACGACGGCGTCGAATGGGCGGAAGATCAGCTGATCTATCGCTACGGCGGCTTCACGTCGCAAAAAGAGACGACGCATCTGGCGGATCAGACGCTGCTGTTCGGATTGTCGCCCGATCAGGTGGCGGCGATCTCCGAGCTTGCGACTGTGCGCCACTACGGCACGGCGCAGCGCATCATCGGCGTGGGCGAGCCCGCCAACTCGCTCTTCTTCCTGCAGAGCGGCATGGTGAGCGTCAAGCTCGCGAGCGGCGTTCGTCTGGCCTCGCTCGGGCCGGGCATGGTGTTCGGCGAGATGGCGATCATCGAGTCGGCGCGTGTCGCCGATGTCTGGGCCGATACGCCGGTGACGTGCCTTGAGCTGCCGCTCGAGGCGCTGACCCGCTACAGCGACCTGCATCCCGAGATCAGCCTGCAGATCATGCGCAACCTCGCGAGTTTGCTGGCGCGCCGGCTGGTTCTCGCCAATGCCAAGGTCGATCTGCTGAGCGCTTACTGAGCGATGCCGGCAGCGAGCATCGTCAGCCCCAAGATCGAGGTGCCATTCGCGGTGCGGCGACGGCGAAAGGCGGGGCGTTTCAACGACTTCTGTTGCCAATTGTCAGGCAATTGAGGGCGCGCGGCCGGTCAGTTTTGCGGGTCCGGCACACGGTCATGTGCATTTCCAAGTCGGCTAAACCTCGCCATAATTCTTAGCCATATGATGCACTTAAGCGCGGGAAAACAAAATTTCGATCTGCGGATTAACTGAATTTTGAGGATTAACTACCTATTAACGGTTTTCGTTGAAGGTTCCTCATCCAAATTCCGCATATTGGAGACTTCAATGCGAATCGCCGTCCTGGTTTCGGGACTTTCGGCCGTAGCGATTGCGTTTGGTTCGACAGCGGTTGCGCAGACACTCCAGTCGCCGCCCGCGCCGTTCAAAAGTCTTTTTTCCGACATTGCACCCGCGGCGAACGTGCGCCGCGAGATTCCGCTGCCCAAGGCGGCGCCGCCGCCCGAAGTCCGGCAGAAGAAAACCGCGGACGCCAACGATCAACAGGTTTTGCGCCGGCAAATCGGCCAGATGATCATGCTCGGGTTTCCCGGCGTTGATCCGAGCGAGGAATGGCCGCAGCGCATCAAGGCGATGCTGCAGGATGGCTCGATTGGCGGTGTGGTCCTGTTCTCTCAGAATGTGATCGATCCGCCTCAGGTCCGGCGGCTGGTGTCGTCGCTGCAGCCGAAAGACGGGCAACCGCCCGCTTACGTTTGTGTCGATCAGGAGGGAGGGGCGATCCAGCGATTGACCCAGGCCAAAGGCTTCACGGGGTTGCCCTCCGCCGCCAAAATAGCGACGACGAATCCCGCCGTCGCTTCGCGACTCTATCGCGGGGCCGCGACCGAGATGGCGCGGCTCGGGGTGAACTGCAACTTCGGTCCGGTCGTCGATCTGAACGTGGAAGCCAACAATCCGGCGATCGGCCGTCTTGGCCGAAGCTATGGAGCCGATCCGGGAACGGTCGTCGACAATGCGCGCATGTTTATTGAAGCGCACAAGCAAGCCGGAGTTCTGACGGCGGCGAAGCATTTTCCCGGCCATGGCTCAGCGCGCATCGATCCGCATGACGCCGTGGTCGATATCACGCGCACGTGGCGGACGAGCGAGCTCGAACCGTTCCAGACTATTATCGACGACGATCAGGTCAGCATGATCATGGTCGGCCACCTCATCCTGCGCGATCCGCGTTTCAAGGACGGCGACAAGCCGACCAGTCTGTCGCCTCAGGCAATTCATCAGGTCCTGCGGACGCAGCTCGGCTTCCGCGGCCTGGTCGTCAGCGACGACCTCGATATGGGCGCGATCCGGAATCGCTACGGTGTCGACGAGGCGGCCGTGATGGCGATCGAAGCCGGAACGGACATCGTCATTATTGCAAACACCAAGGCGCCCGATCCGGATCTTGCCAACCGGATCATTGCCAAGGTGATGCGCGCGGTCGAGCAGGGGCGCATCAAGCGCGAGTTCATCGAGCAATCGTACAACCGCGCGCTCAATGCCAAGAAGCAGCTGACGGATCGCAGAGCTTACGTCATGCATTGATCGGTAGCGTCAGTTCTTTCTGGCGCTCACGATATCCGCGTTGAAGCTTGACTGGCCGACATCGGATTTGAGCCAGCACCAGCTCTTGGATTTGACGTACGAGAAGGCGCGGCAGCGATCGTCGGCCGAGCAATACGACTGACACGCCTCCATTGAGACGGGCCGCTTGTTGTCGAAGTCGCCGCCTTTAAGATCGCGGCTGTACTGCAAGATCATGTCGCTCGACGGCAACTCGACCGTCCTTGGCGGCACACCGGCTTCGCCGATGGTTCCTGAAACGGCATCCCGATGTTTGACCGGCGAGGAAAACGCGGATTTCAAAATGCAGATGTTCCGCTGCGTATTGTAAGTGAACGCCCTGCATTGGTTTTCGATGCGACACGCCTCGCCGCACGTTTCCAGGGAATATCCCGTCAGGTAGCCGCTGATGTCGTTGCCTGAGAAGTCGACGCCATAGATGTACTTCGAGACGGTCCGCGGCGAAGGAATATTGACCGCATCTTTCTGAATAGACGATGAGCCCGACTGCGCCTGCAGTAGTTCACGTTGCCGTCGACGCGCCATATCGATGTACGTGCCTTTCGGGAACGCAGCCTCGTAGTGCTGGTAGCTGCTCAGCTTGTCTTCCTTCTGGACCTTTTGCCAAAGGTCTTCGTCGGCGAGCCGTCCGTAAAAGCCAAGAATTGTCTCCTTGCGCTTGTCGTCCGGGCAGCGGCTCAGGAATTCCCGATAGCCTTCCTGAGTGTTCTTCTTGATGGCATCCAGATAAATGAAATTTGCTTCGGTCGCGCTGCACGACGGCACCGGTGTCGGCGGCGGGCTGTTGTTCCGGGCTTCGTCTTTGGGTGCGAGCGCGATCGCGCTTGATCCCTCGCATGCCGATCCGGACAGGCAAAAGTCCAGCGGTCCGCCCCTTGTCGTGACTTCGGGAGTTTGCTCGCCACTGGTCTTCAGCGCGACGTCGCTGGAGACAAGATCGAGGATATCGCGCAGCGGTTTCCGCGGATTACTTTCAAGGAATTTGAGCAAAGATGCCGCAAACGGTGAATTGCTCCCCGGAGCTCCGTCACCCGCGAGACGGCCCGACAGGGCCGAGTTGGCGAGGAGCAGAACCTTTTGTCTTTGAGGGGTGATGTCGATGCTCCTGAAGCCAGCACCGCTCACGCCTCCCCTGTTGNNCCTGTTGCTGCATTGGGGAAATGGATCGTTACGGCATGCGTCAAGCAGGACGATCTGTTGTGGCGCGCTCTGAACGGCCTCAAACAGCTTCTCGAGCTCGATCGAACGTTTGGTTTCCTGCTGCGCGCAGCTGATCTCCATATCCGTTGGCGCAATCGCATTGCGGCCGCCGACCTGGAAACCGTGGCCGGCGTAGTAGACGACTGCGACCTTGGCGTTCGCAGCGGCGCTTCTGAAGTTCTCCAGCGCGTCCAGAAACGCGCCGCGGTCGAGATCCCGATGTTCATGAACGTCAAACCGGTTCGCGCGCAACAATCCGGCTATTGCCGTAGAGTCGCGTACCGGGTTGTCCAGCTTGGAAAGGGTCTTGTAACTGCTGATGCCGATGACGAGAGCGACACGATCGGCAGCCTGACTTGGAAAAGCCGAGAGGCATGCAAACAACGCCAGCCATACTGACCGCTGAAACAACATGACCAATACCTACAGATACGCAATGCGCGCAGCATAATGCACTTATAGGTAGTCGCCAATCCGGTTTTTCAGGCGGCGGTCGTAGCGGGGCTTATTCGTCTTCGTTGAACTTGTTGCCCATCAGGGTCGCGAGCGCGTCGACGACGTCCTGGGCCTGATTGCCGGTGGCGGAGACGGTGATCGAGGTGCCGATGCCGGCGGCGAGCATCATCAGGCCCATAATCGAGGTGCCGCCGACGGTCTCGCCGTTGCGCGTGACCTTCACGTCGGCGTCGAACTTCTCGACCATCTGCACGAACTTTGCTGAGGCCCGCGCATGCAGGCCACGCTTGTTGATGACGGGAATTTCACGCGTCACCGCGCCGGAAGCTGAGGAAGACGCGTCCGGCGATGACATCACTTACCGGCGAGAACGCGGCTGGCGATGGTGACGTATTTACGCCCGGCTTCCTGGGCGGCGGCGATCGCTTCCGGGAGCGGCCGCTCCTCGCGCACCTTGGCGAGCTTCACGAGCATGGGCAGGTTGATCCCGGCGAGCACTTCCACCTTGGGACGGCTCATGCACGAGATCGCGAGGTTCGACGGGGTGCCGCCGAACATATCTGTCAGGATGGCGACGCCATCACCACTGTCGACGCGATTGACGGCCTCGATGATGTCGCTCCGACAGAGGTCGGCATCATCTTCCGCACCGATCGTAATCGCTTCGATTTGCTTTTGCGGACCCATGACATGCTCGAGCGCTGCCCTGAACTCATCGGCAAGGCGCCCGTGGGTCACCAGAACGAGACCAATCATCGAAGACTCCTCGCGGGTGCTTTTGGTGCACCGCACGAAAGGGCCACATCTTGACCATCCAGAGCCCCGTTGCAAGGGGGGTTCTTGGCGCTCACCTGCCGGAAAACGGCATGGATTGAAGGGCGGCGCCCGGCCTACTTGGTGGCGAACATTGGCCTTATATGGTTACCAAATCCTTGCTGTCTATCATCCGAAAGTGGTTGATCTGTCGCAGCAAATCCGTCCGAATCTGCCCTTGTTATAAGCGCTGCCAGCACTATGGGCAGCGGCTGGTAACCGGCTCCCACCGGCAGGCGCGGCAAGGTGACGCCCTCCAAATCGACACTCAGCGCCGCCGGGAGAGGCAGCCGCTCGCCATCCGGGGCGGACAGGTCGACCACCAGGCGAACATCGGCCTCGGGTGCGAAATCGATGCTGCGAATGCCGAGGCCGCGAATCTCGATCAGGCCCCGTAGCGCTTCCGCCGGACGCACGATCACGCGCGCACCATCACGCAGAAGATGCACGCGATCGTCGCCGACGAGACGCACGGGCGGAATTTGCCCCGCGCGGCCGGCGAGGATCAGATCGAACGCGAGCTGCGATTTGCCGGAGCCCGACGGGCCGCGAATGAGAATGCCTGTCGTACCGCAGACGACGGCGGAGGCGTGGATCGAGGGATGATGCGCAGCGCTCATATGGCCGGGAGCCGCACGATGAAGCGGGCGCCGACGATACGCGGCTCCGCGCCCGGCTTCGCCGCCATGCGGTTCTCGGCCCAGATGCGGCCGCCATGCGCATCGACGATCTGCTTCGAGATCGACAGGCCAAGGCCGGAGTTCTGGCCGAAGCCCGATTGCGGACGGTCGGTGTAAAAACGCTCGAAGATCTTCTCCAGCGCATCGGGCTGGATGCCGGGGCCGTCGTCATCGACGACGACCTCGATCTCGCTTTTGACCCGGCGGCAGATGACGCGCACGGTGTTGCCCTTCTCCGAGAACGACTGCGCATTGCTGAGTAGGTTCGAGACCACCTGACCGAGACGCGAGTCATGGCCGGGGACGGAGAACGAATCCGCACCATTGCCCTCGAAACGCAGCAGCACCGCGACGTCGCTGCCCATCTTGGTTTCGTTGGCGACGGCGGTGAGTGTGTTGAGCAGGCGGCGCATATCGACCGGCGTCGCGTCCTGCCGCTGCAGTTCGGCGTCGAGGCGGCTGGCGTCGGAAATGTCGGTGATCAGGCGATCGAGGCGGCGCACATCGTGCTCGATCACGGCGAGCAGGCGCGCGCGGCTTTCCTCGGTACGCGCAAGCGGCAGCGTTTCAACAGCGGATCGCATCGAGGTCAGCGGATTCTTCAGTTCATGCGCGACGTCGGCGGCGAAGCGTTCGATCGCCTCGATGCGGTTGTAGAGCGCGTCGGTCATGCCGCGCAGTGAACTCGACAGATGCCCGATTTCGTCGCGGCGGCCGGAGAAATCGGGAATTTCCACGCGGGTGCGGATGCGGCGGCGGACGCGCTCGGCGCCGTCCGCGAGCCGGCGCACCGGGCCGGCGATGGTGCTTGCGAGCAGGATCGACAGCACGATCATGACCACGGAGGCGATGCCGAACACTTTCAGAATCTTGACGCGCTCGGCGGTCACCATGTCGTCGATGTCGCCGCCCTGCGTCGAGAGCATCAGCGCACCGTGCACGGCGCGGAAGCGCTGCACGGGCACCGCGACCGAGACGATCACCTCGCCGCGGTCGGTGACGCGCACCATGCTGCCCTTGGCGCCGGCGAGGGCCTGGCTCACTTCGCCGTAGCCGTTGCCATTCTCGGGGCCGAGTTCGCGGTAGAGCGGCAGGTCGCCGCGGTTGAGCCAGTTACGCACACCGATGGCGATCCGCTCGGTCACGCCGGGCTTTTTGCCTGACGGTGGCGGCAGATCGAAACGCAGCACGTCGCCGCGGCCATAGAGGCTACGGCTGTCGAGCGTCAGCACGCCGTCGCGATCGTAGATGCGTGCACGCGTCTTGGTCGGCGAGATCAGACGGCGCAGCACCGGCGCGACACGTTCGGGATTGATCGGGAACTCCAGACCGGCGGCGAGTTCATCGCTCAGTCCAAAACTTTCGCCGGGCTTGAGATCGAGCAGGCGATCCGGATCGATGGTCAGCGTGTTGGTTTCGACGGTGGCCGACGCGGCGATGGCGCCGGCGATGATTTCCGCCTGAACCAGCAGCGATTGCGCACGGGCGTCGATCAGGCCGGCGCGGAATTGCGAGAGGTAGAGAATGCTGACGACGAGTGCGATCAGGCCGGCAAGGTTCAGAAAGACGATGCGGCGCGTCAGGCTCGAGAACGTCATCGCGAAGACGTACTGGCCGGCGCGGCTCAGCAAAGCCAGCGGACGCCGCCAGCCGCGCCCGCGTTCAACTTCTGGTGCAGCCGGAGCTTCGGCATCGGGAACGAGCGGAGGCGCGACGCCGTCGGCGCTGTCACGCCGCTCGTCGGTGGTGCGATCCGGCTGTGGTCGATCCAGCAACGTCAAAAGCCAGGGTCCGGTTAGCCAGTTCCGGTCGGGTCCGGATGCGGCGGAACATCCGCGCGCATGATCATTCCGGCAGTGTATCCCAGCCGCGCCGTCGCGTCAGTCGCCCGATGATGAAAGATGGCGGGCGGGCCGGGATTTCTCAGGTTTCCTTAAAGCGGTAACCGACGCCGTACAGCGTCTCGATCATCTCGAAATCGTCGTCGACGAGCTTGAACTTCTTGCGCAGGCGCTTGATGTGGCTGTCGATGGTGCGGTCGTCGACATAGACCTGATCGTCGTAGGCGGCGTCCATCAGCGCGTTGCGGCTCTTGACCACGCCGGGGCGGGTGGCGAGCGCCTGCAGAATCAGAAACTCGGTGACGGTCAAGGTCACCGGCTCGTTCTTCCAGGTGCAGGTGTGACGTTCCGGGTCCATGCGCAACGCGCCGCGCTCGAGCGCCTTCGCGTCCATTTCCTTCTGCACCACCGCCGGATCCTTCGGCACGGTGCGGCGCAGCACCGCCTTCACGCGCTCGACCAGGAGCCGCTGCGAGAACGGTTTGCGGATGAAATCGTCGGCGCCCATCTTCAAGCCGAACAGCTCGTCGATCTCTTCATCTTTGGAGGTGAGGAAGATCACCGGCAGATCGGACTTCTGACGCAGGCGGCGCAGCGTCTCCATGCCATCCATGCGCGGCATCTTGATATCCAGGATCGCCATGTCCGGCGGTGAGGTCTTGAATCCCTCCAGCGCGGACGCACCGTCCGTGTAGGTCATGATGCGATAGCCTTCGGCTTCCAGTGCAATCGAGACCGATGTCAGAATGTTGCGGTCGTCGTCGACGAGAGCGATTGTGGGCATGAGCTGCTTTCTGGATCAGAGAGGTCGCGGGCCACCGGATCAGTTGTCCCCCCGATAAGTGGCCTTGGATGCCGGGGCAGCGAGCAATGTAAGCGAGGCTGAAATGTGACCGGTAATTGGGAAACTCGCGACTTTTCCGAGGGTTCCCGGAGGCTGGATGGGTTATATAGGCCCGGCCGGGGGCAGGAAAACCCCCTCGCCGAGGCTATTTGCCTTATTTTGAAAGACGTTACCAGACACGGGTTCCGCGCATGCCGTTCAACGAGAAACAGTCCCCGGTCGAAATCACCAAATCCCTCCTGCGCAAGAGCCGGCACGGCGCGCTGGCGACGCTGATGCCGGAGAGCGGCGATCCCTACTGTTCGCTCGTGAACGTCGCCTCTGCGCCGGCAGGGCAGCCGGTGCTCCTGATCTCGAAGCTCGCGCGGCACACGCAAAACATCACGCGCGATCCGCGCGTCTCGGTGCTTCTGCATGAAGTCGCTGCCGGCGATCCGCTGGAAGACTCGCGCATCATGGTTTCCGGCAAGGCGATCCGCGCAGAGGGCAAGGACGAAGAGGTTTTGCGCGCGCGTTACCTCGCCGTGCATCCGTCCGCCGAAGCATTCGTCGGCTTCACTGATTTCCTGTTCTTCTCGGTCGAGCCATCGAACGTGCATCTTGTCGCCGGCTTCGGCCGCATCGTCGATATCGATCCGGCCAAGATCCTCACCGACCTTTCCGGGGCGGAGGCGCTGATCGAAGCCGAGGCCGGCATCATCGAGCACATGAACGAGGATCATCTCGACGCCACCGCGCTTTACGCAACCAAGCTGCTCGGCGCGGATGCGGGTGAGTGGCGGATGACCGGCATCGACCCGGAAGGAGCCGACCTCGCGTGCGACGGCAGGCGGCTGCGCCTGCCGTTCCGTGAGCGCATCACCAACGCGAATGAGGCGCGGAAAGCGCTGGTAGCGCTGGTTGCCGAAGCGCGGGCGGCTTAGCCAAGCAAAAGGCGCGCAGCCGAAACTGCGCGCCGGAATTGATGCCGTACGCTTTACGGCGCCACGGCAATCGCGGAAATCTCGACCTTCACGTCGCGCGGCAGACGGGCGACCTCGACGGTTGCGCGCGCCGGCGGTGCCGCCTTGAAGTACGTGCCGTAGACTTCATTCATTTTTCCGAATTCGTTCAGGTCTTTCAGGAAGACGCTGGTCGACACGACGTTGTCCATGGTCAGCCCGTCGGCTTCGAGCACGGCCTTGAGATTTTCGAGCACGAGTTTGGTTTGCTCTTCGATGGTGCCGGCGACGACCTGCTTGGTCTTGGGATCGATCGAGATCTGTCCGGCGAGATACAAGGTCTTGCCGGCGCGAATGGCTTGCGAGTAGGGGCCGATCGCTTCCGGCGCGTTCGGCGTCGAGACCACTTTCTTCTCTTGCGCCTGTGCGGTCCCTGCCATCGCCAGAACCAGCGCGCTCATTGCAACCAACCGACCTATCCGCATCGACAGCCCCTTTTCTGATTTTGCCACGTGCGAGAACCGCACCCGGATGCCGCGATTACATCGGCGGGCCGGCGAGGCGACAAGGCTGGCGTTCAGCGGCATCACGACGCGGCGCACGCTAAGCTCTGCGTCCCATTGTGCGTCGCAGCAGCCGCACCGCATAACTACCGATGCGGCGACGGCGCGGTGGCACACAGGAAAACGAGTAAAATCGGGCGTTTTTGGAACATTCGCGGGGCCGGGTGCGCTGCCCGCCGCGTCAACCAAAACTTCACTCAGCGGCTTGGCAAACCGGGCGTTGCCCACTATTAGGTCGCCCCATCGGGGCCGGACGGATATAATCCGTGGCCTACCGCAGGCGGATGCATCATGCGGGTGATGCGAGGGCGAGAACCTGCGGCCCTTGAGGAGGAGACTTCCGTGAAAGAGACGGGCGTGCGCAACGGTGCCTTTGGCGCCGACAAATTCGGCTTAAAGAATCTCAAGCAGGTGAACTGGAATCTCGGCACGTCGGCGCTCTACGAGCACGCGCTGAAGAACAACGAAGCCGAACTCACCGACGGCGGCGCGCTGTGCGCGGAAACCGGCATCTTCACCGGCCGTAGCCCGAAGGACAAGTTCACCGTCCGCGACGTCCACACCGACAAGACCATGTGGTGGGGCAACAACCAGTCGATCACCGCCGAGCAGTTCGAAACGCTCTACCAGGATTTCCTCACGCACGCCGAAGGCAAGAACCTGTTCGGTCAGGATCTGTACGGTGGCGCCGATCCCGAGAACCGCATCAAGGTTCGTGTCTTCACCGAACTCGCCTGGCACTCGCTTTTCATCCGCACGATGCTGATCCGTCCGGAAGTCGCCGAGCTCGCGGCGTTCGTTCCGGAAATGACGATTATCGATCTCGTCTCGTTCAAGGCCGACCCGAAGCGCCACGGCTGCAAGTCCGAGAACGTCGTCGCCATCGACTTCAACCGCAAGATCGTGCTGATCGGCGGTTCGCAGTATGCCGGCGAAATGAAGAAGAGCGTGTTCACCACGCTCAACTACTACCTGCCGCAGAAGGGCGTCATGTCGATGCACTGCTCGGCGAACGTCGGCCCGGATGGCGACAGCGCCATCTTCTTCGGCCTCTCCGGCACCGGCAAGACCACGCTGTCCTCCGACCCCGAGCGCAGCCTGATCGGCGACGACGAGCATGGCTGGTCCGACC
>LWDM01000055.1:0-6309 GCA_002083525.1 Proteobacteria bacterium SG_bin9
ATGGTTCATGTCCATCAGGTTCTCGTGCATGAAGGTGTAGTGGCAGCGCACCTCGCGGCCGAAGCGGCGGGTCTTGAACGCCTTGTCGCTCGCCGCGCCGAGCGGGCCCGGCTCGGTCATGCGCGCGGGATCGCCGGTCCAGACCAGGATGAGGCCGTCCTGCTCGCGGCAGGGATAGGCGCGCACGCCGTTCGGCAGCTTGTCCTTGCCGAGATACGGAACGTCGATGCACTTGCCGGACGCGTCATAGGTCCAACCGTGGTAGCAGCAGCGCACCGCGCATCCGTCGACCACGCCCTTGGAGAGCGGCACCTGCCGGTGGGCGCAGCGGTCTTCCAGCGCGAACACGGCGCTGCCGTCCTTCGGCCTGATCAGCACGATCGGCTCGCCGGCGAACGTCGCGGCATAGGTCTTGCCGGCCTTGACCTCGCGAGACCAGGCCAGCGGATACCAGTGATCGGGATGGGAACCTACGCGGCGGAGATCGATTTTGGGCTTGGCAGGCGGGACAGTCTGGACGGGCGGCTCAAGCGTATCGGACATAAGGCCTCATGCGTATCTGTGCGATCTGTAACGTACCTTATCAGACACGGACAAGGTCATCGATCAGTTGCGCGGCATCATATATCGCGCACCTCGCCCTCACCGGATACCAGGAGGAACTCGCCCCGCGCCAGCGTCGCGCCGGTCGCGGCGATCACGAGACGTTTCGGCGAGATACCGGAAGCAGAAGGTGAAAAAATCACCCGCAGTGCTTATTGCTTGGGCTTCTCATCCGTCATCCACGACGGGAACGACTTTGAGAAATTTTCGCCCGGGCTGGTGCGCTTTGCCTCGTCGCTGATGCGCTGCGCCTTGCGCTCGATCTCGGCGTTGCGTGCCTGCTGCTCTTTCCAGTACGCGCTGTCGTCGCGCGGCGGTTTGACCCAGCCGGACGACCAGACGAGAAACGCGGCGCAGACGAGGAAGCCGACGACGCCGAACACGACGTCCATGACGCGCGTGCCGCGCATCGCCACCTGCTTCGCCCGCTCAGTGCGCGCCGACAACGCGCCGGCGGTGCGGCCGGAAAATTTTTCCCAGCGCGCCATGATCTCACCGCGGAGCCGCGCGGCCTCCATCTGCACCAGCTCGTGCGGAATGACGATGCCGGTCTGGTTGCCCTCATGAATGAAGTTGTTGTCCCAGAACGGCCCGCGCGAGATGAGATTGGTGCCCTTGTAGATGTGCTGCGCGTAGTCCGCGCGCGTGATCCAGATCACCGTCACGTCCTTGTGGATCATGGTCGCGCCGCGAAAGCGATACGAATGGTCGGTGACGGTGATGTCGGCGATCGCTTCCCAGGGAATGATGTTTTTGGAGATGTTGCGATAGCCGAGGCCATCCGGCGACAGCTCCAGCATCGTGCGCGGGACGGCGCGCTCATAGACGCAGTAAGCGAGCCCGAACACGCCGACCGGAATGCCGAGCCAGCCGGGGTTCGGCCCCGGCATCCAGCCGATCGCCCAGACGCCGATGACGAGGCAGAGCGCGAACAGCCACGGCATCTTCGTGATGTAGAGGTCGGAGTAGTAGACGAGCTTCTGGTCGGGATCGATCGACCCGAGATGGCGCGTAATGGTTCCGATTGTCGCGCTGCCAGCTTTCATATCCACGATGGCGGTCCCCGCTCGATCGGCCGGAATCCGGCCATTGAAGCAGCCTTTCCCCCATTGGACGAGGGCCGGCCGCATCGGGTTCAGATGGAACCAAGTTGCGCCAAACGGAACGTCCGTTTAACGCCCTGGCAAGGCTCGGGGCGTAACATGGGCGGCCCAAACAGCGCAGGCCCGCCAATGCATTTCGATCGCATCAGCCCCTCGGCCGTCCGCTCGGTCCGCCAGCAGGATTTTCTGAAAGTCTGGCTCCGGCTTTACAGCCAGACCGGCCAGCTTCCCGTGCTCTCGACGTTCGAGCCGTCGCGCTTCGACAACGAGAAGCCGGAGCTGATGATCTACGACGTCGTGCACAAGGATAGCGACATCCGTTATCCCGCGACCTTTGCCGGCGACCGGCTGATCGAGGCTTATGGTTTCTCCGCGGTCGGGCACGATCTGCAGGACATCCTCAGCCCGATGGTCTGGAAACACGTCGAGCCGCTGTACGACACCTGCGTCACGCGCGGCATGCCGGTCTACTCGGCGTTCACGGTGACCGATCTCGCCGGCAGCGCCGTCACCTATGAGCGGCTGCTGCTGCCCTTCGGCGAGAACGGCGTCGTGCAGCAGATGATGGCGTCGATCAAGTCGATCTCGGAAGACGGGCGCTTCGTCAACAGTCTGCTGATGCGCCCGAGCGGGCATGATCCGCAGTACTCGATCCGCGGCATCGTCGATCATGACGCGCCGCCCTTGCAACCGGCGCAGGCATCGAACGCGGACGACGTCATCGAGATCTGAGGCACTGCGTCGCGTTACTTCGCCAGCACGCGCGCGAGTTCGATCAGTTCAGTCGAGATCGGCTTGGTCTTGCCGGCGATCTTGTCCAGCGGCGTGCGGGTGATCTCGCCCTTCTGCTCGCCGATCAGCACGCCCGAGACGCCGTCGCCGAGCGCCGTGATCGCGGCAACGCCGAGTTTTGTCGCAAGCAGCCGGTCGAACGCGGTCGGCGGCGCGCCGCGCACGACATGGCCGAGCACGGTGGCGCGCAGCTCGAAGCCGACCATCCGCTTGTCCTTCTCGAAATGCTCGAGGATATACGCCGCGTTCTCCTTCACGCCTTCCGCGAGCACCACGATGGCGTGCGTCTTTCCACGTTCGTAGGCGGCTTTCAGCCGTTCGGCGATTTCCGTCGCCGGCACCTCGAACTCCGGCGTCGAGATCACCTCGGCGCCGCCGGCGAGACCCGCCATCATCGCGAGGTATCCGCAGTCGCGGCCCATGGTCTCGACCAGAAACGCGCGCGTATGCGAGGAGCCTGTGGTGCGCAGATGATCGATCGCCTCCAGCGTGACGTTGATCGCGGTATCGCAGCCAATCGTCACATCGGTGCCGTAAAGGTCGTTGTCGATGGTGGAGGCGATGCCGACCACGGGGAAGCCAAGTTTGCTCAGCGCTGACGAGCCGGTCTGCGAGCCGTTGCCGCCGATGACGACGAGGCCATCGATGCCGCGGGTCGCGAGATTGCGCAGGGCCTTCGAGCGGCCGCTCTCCTCGCGGAATTCCTTCGAACGGGCGCTGCCAAGAAAGGTGCCGCCGATCTGGATGATGCCGCCGACCTCGCGTGCGCCGAGCGGGATCATCCGGTCGTCGATCAGGCCCTGGTAGCCCTGGCGCACGCCGAACACGGCCATGTTACGGTCGAGCGCGCTACGGGTAACCGCGCGGATCGCCGCGTTCATGCCGGGCGCGTCGCCGCCGCTGGTGAGAATTGCAATGGTTTTCATGAGGAAAGACTTTAGGGGCGGCTCCGCAGCGCGTCCATGGTCAAACGGGCAGCGGATGTATCGCGCGGGCTTGACCTGCACGCCAATTTTTTCTCAAAACCGGGCAAGAGCCGGGAACAAATCATGCCAAACGAGACCATCACGATCGACGATTTTACGCGCGTGGATCTGCGCGCCGGGCGCGTGATCGCGGTCGAGCCGTTTGCGAAGGCGCGCAATCCATCGTGGAAGGTGCAGGTCGATCTGGGCGAGCTCGGCACCAAATGGTCGAGCGCGCAGATCACCAACTATACGGCGGAAGAACTGATCGGCCGGCTAGTGATCTGCGTCTGCAATTTCCCGCCGCGTAACATCGCCGGCTTCCAGTCGGAGGTCTTGATCCTCGGCGTACCGGACAGCGACGGCAAGATCATCCTGCTGACGCCCCAGAAGGCGGGGCTGCCGCCCGACGCGATCGGGCCGGGCGCGAAGGTGTATTGAAAATCAGTTCTTGCGATACACCGCGAGCGTCTTGAAATCGCCGACACGAGTCACCGGCGCTTCCTTTTCCCACGCGGCAACGATGGGCTTGGCTTTCTCGAAGCCGATCGACTTGGTGTAGAACAGGATGTGCCCGCCGGACTTCGTCTTCTTCGTGAAGAGATCGAGCACGCCGCGGTCGTCCATGCCGCCATATTCCTTGCTCGCCGTGTTCGGGAAGAAGAACTCGCAGATGTGCACCATCGTCACCACGTCGAAATCCGGCAGCAGCGCGCCGTTGGTGAGATAGATGTCACCAAAGTAGGCAACATAGTTTTTCGCAATCCGCGAGTTACCGGCAACGAGCTTGATGTAAGCATCATACTCCTCGATCGAGGCGGTGATGCCGAACACCATATTGCCTGAACCGTTCTCGGCCTGCTCCTTGCCGACAACGTGATGGGTGCCGGTGCCGAAGTGATAAACCAGCTTGTTGGTGATCTTCTGGTCCGCGATCCAGTCGTTGACGTGGACATCGCACGGACAGATATCCACGTGCAGGTCCCACTTGTCGGTCCAGTAATTCATCGTCGTCATGGTTCGGCTCCTTGCAAAATTCTAGGATCGCACGCGCGCCACCGATGGCGGCGGGATCAGCGGTTCGGCTTCGGCGGCAACGCCGCGCTTCAGTTCAAGCGCCGCGCCATGCAGCGGCCCCAGCGTCGCGGCGCGGCCGATGCTGATCACGATGGCCCGCGGCAGGCGTTCGGCGAGCAACCGGTAAAGGTGCATGGCGTCGGCTTCTTCCAGCGCAGAGACAGGTTCGTCGAGCAACAGAATATCAGGCTTCGCCAGGATCGCGCGCGCAAAAGCGGCACGCTGCTGTTCGCCGCCGGCGAGCACCGAGGGCCAATCGGCCACTTCGTCGAGACGGTGCGTCAGATAACCGAGCCCGACGGCTTGCAGCGCATCGCGGATGGCATCGTCGTCGGCAAGCTCGACCAGGGTCGGATAGGCGATGGCCTGGCGCAGCGATCCGAGCGGGAAATAGACGCGCTGCGGCAGCGTAAATACCTTGGCGTTCTCCGGAAACCGGACCGCGCCTTCGCCGAGCGGCCAGAGGCCGGAGAGCGCGCGGAACAAGCTCGACTTACCCGCACCCGACGCACCGGAGACGAGCAGGCGATCGCCGCGGCTGAGATCGACATGGCCGATCGCCGCCATCGCCTCGCCTCCGGGGAGCCGCAGCAGCAGATCCTCGATGATCAGCCGGTCGTCGCCGGGCAGCACCGTCATGCCGATTTTCGCCTTGCTGTCGTGGTGGTCATCGACGTGATGCATCGCGTCTTCGAACTGCGCGAGGCGATCCATCACGGCCTTCCATTCGGCGATCTTGCTATAGGCGCTGATGATGTAGGCAAGCGCCCCTTCCATCTGCTGGAACGCCAGCGCCGCCTGCACCAGCGATCCCAACGTAATGTGACCGGCCAGATAGGCCGGCGTCACCACCAGCGTCGGAAATACGGTCGACATGCGTGCGTAGCCGCCGATGAAGCCGACCAGCACACTCTGCCGGTCGACGAGGCGAACCCAGTTGCCGACGAGCCGCGAGAATCGCTCGCGCAATTCGCGGCGCTCGACTGCTTCGCCGCTCATCAGCGCCACCGGTTCGGATTGATCGGTCACGCGTGCGATGGCGAAGCGAAAGTCCGCTTCGTAGCGCTGCTGGCTGAAGTTCAGCGGGATGAGCGGCTTGCCGATCAGGTGCGTGAACAGCGTTCCGATCGCGGCATACGATGCGGCGAGCACGATCAGCCAGCCCGGGAACGACCAGTCGCGCCCGAACAACGGCAACGGCGTTGCCGCCGACAGCGACCACAGAATTACTGCAAAGGACGAGATGGTGACGATGCTGCCGATCAGCTGCGTGAAAAGTTCGTGCGTGCGCTGGAGAAAGATGAACACATCGCTGGCGATCCGCAGATGGATATTGTCGACGCTTCCGTCGGTGAGACGAACGCGGTAGTGCCGCCCGTCGGTCATCCACATCGCGACGTAACGCTCGGTGAACCAGCGCCGCCAGCGGATGATCAGACGCTGGCCGAAGAAGTATTGCGACGCACCGGCAACGATCGCGCCGAGCGCGATGAAGCAGAAAATCAGAAGCTCGCCGGTCGCCGCATCCCAGTTACGGCTTTCGAGCGCATTGAAGAAGCGCTTGTTCCATTCGTTGACGGCGACCAGAATCGCGACGAGGCCGAGTTCGGCAGCAAGCGTCCCCGCCAGAAGCAGACGGGCGATTCAGCGATCTTCAGAACTGAAGTATGGCCAGGCAAGGCTGAAGAACGTTCGCAGGGCGCGAACCACAGCTCTCATCAAACGCGTTCCCCGCTCGGCTGCGCCGGCAAAGCCATCCGCAGCCCCTC
>LWDM01000055.1:6315-9270 GCA_002083525.1 Proteobacteria bacterium SG_bin9
ATCCAGAACCGCGACGCAGCAACCTCTGGCGCTGAAGGCACGTTTCTTTGTTCTTCCGTGCTTACGGCGGCCTCGGGACCTGCTCGGATGCCATCATGGCGGCGAAAAACCACCGTGACAAAGGCATTATGTGGCCGCCCAACCGGGGGTCAACCGACCCTCCTGCGACGGAGCGCCGCGCACGGCCGCTAGCGCCGGACGATTGCACTGCATCACGAACGCCGGTTCGACGTGTTCTGCCTCATGTTGGCGCGATCGCCCTGTTCGTCGATGTTGTTCGTCTCGTCGCGCTTGTGTCCCTTGGTGTCGTCCCTCACCGTCTGGGGCTCGCTGCCCGGTCCCTTCGGCGAACGGTTCTCGTCCGGTACACGTGGCATTGGCTTCGTCATCTAATCGCTCCGTGCTCTTGGAATGATTCAACGCGAGGGAGCAACGGCCGTTCCGCGGAATATCGCGACGCACCACGAGGTAGTTGGCGAAGCAACTATTTTCTTCTATGCCTTCCGTCGTGACGACTGCGATGGGAATGCGATGACCGACCGTTTGTCTGGCCGCCGTTTGTTAGCTTGTCTTGCCGCATCGTTGATCATTGGAAGCGCTCCCGCTATCGCCGCAAAGACAGCGAAGCAGAAACCCGAAGCCCGGTCCGAACAGCCGGCCGACGATGACACTGCTCTCGACAATGTCGCGGACGCACCACCGGCCCCGGTTCTCGCGTGCGGCGGTCCGTTCGCAAAAACGACGTCACATGCAAAGCTCGCCGCGGAATTTGGCGAGAAGAACGTTGTTTATAAGGATGTTGATGGTCCGGAAGGGCGCAAGATGAAGGCGACGATCCTGTTCGAAAACGATCCGGTCAAGCAGATCGTCGTCACCTGGCGCGATCAAGCTGCACGAAACGGCATTTCATCGATCATCGCAAGCGCGCCCTCGACGTGGGTCGGACCCGGTGGCATCAGGAATGGATTACCGCTGAAGCAAGTCGAGAAGCTCAACGGCGGCGTGTTCAACATCAATGGCTTCGAATGGGGCGGCGGAGGCTTTGCGTCAGGCTTCAAAGGACCACTCGCATCGCCGCCTGGCGGCTGCGTTTTGTCGATCCGCTTTGAACCTGGCATCGCCAATCCGCTACCAAAGAAGTTCGCAGCCATCGTTGGCGACAAGAAAATCCCGTCGAGCGATCGGCTGATGCGACGCGCGAAGCCGATGGTGAGCGAATGGAGCGTTAGCTACAACTAAAGTCGTGTCTTGAGTCACTAGCGAAACAAACGCCTTCGACGAACTGTAGGAGGCCCAGAACAAGAAACCGATCAACGGTTAACCTCACGCAACCGGTGAGACAAGATGACAGCTCAAGGCAACCGTCAGCGCATTCTCGATTTCTGCAAGACCTTCTATTCGTTGGATCTTGAGAACTCGATGGCGTTCTATGCCGACGACGTCGATTACGTTTCGCATGTCCCCGTCGACATTCTTCCGCATCTCGGACAGCGCCGCGGCAAGTCGGAAGTCCGCAACACCTTCGCGCAGGTGTATTCACGTTATTCGAGCATGCGATACGACATACAGGTCATGGTTGCCGAAGAGGATCGCGTTGCCCTGATCAACCGCGTGTTCTTTCAGAAGGCGCTGCGTGATCGCATCGTGCAAATGGACATTGCGAACTTCTACACCCTGCGCGACGGACTGATCGTGAAGCAGCGCGAGTTTCTCGATTCCTACGATCTGGTGCAGCAGGTTCTCGAAATCGACATCGCCAGCTCGCTGCGATTGACGAGCCCGGATTGAGCGGCCGGGCCGTGCCCCGGGCGCAGGCAGGCTTGATTGCGACGCCGTTCAGTTCACAATGGCTCACAAGAACGCCAGACTGACGGAGCCGCCCGTGGCGATGACCGCCAACCGTGCATGCGTCGAGAAATTCCTCAGCGCCTTCTATTCCGGCGAGATCGAGATGGCACTCGGCTGCCTTGACGACGAGATCGATTTCCTCGCCCACGCCCCGGTCGACATCCTTCCTCATCTCGGCCACCGGCGCGGCAAGCTGGCCGTGCGCGAGATGTGGCAGACGCTGCACAACCGCTACTCCCATATGCGCTATGATCTGCCCTTTATCGCCGAGGAAGGCGACAACGCGGCGGCGATCATCCGCGTCTATTTCCGGAAGAGCGAAAACGACCGGATCGTGCAGATGGACATCGCCGACTTCTACCGATTCAAGAACGGGCGGATCGCCCAAATCCGTCAGTTCATGGACTCGTTTGACGTCGCCCAGCAGGTCCTTGAGCGAGACATCGGGACGTATCTGAAGGACAACCCCACCCGCTGAATCCGTAGGCAAGCACGCCAGGCAGGCACAAAGCCGCGGAACCGACATTTGTGCGATGCAAAAACATCAATTGTCACCAGCGGTGGCATACGGTATTTTCACACCCAATCAGTACCGAAACAGCAATTCAGGCCGGCATCAGCGTTGATGCCTCGTTGGGCCGTTTTGCCGTCTGCAAGCCATTCCAGGATTTGAACAAAATGACAGAGCACAGTCTCTGGCGTTTCGCGCGCGCGTTACACGGCGCGATCAACGATCGCCAGCTCCAGGAGTTACAGGACTTGATTGACGACAACGTCGACTGGGCCATCTACGGCCCGATCGACATGTTTCCGTTCTTTGGCGCCCGCCGCGGCAAGGACGCCGTCCTGGAGGTCTGCCGGACGCTTGCCGACAACATCCGCATCCACCGCTTCGACCGCGAATCAGTGATGCTCGGCAACGACTCCGCCTCCTCGCTCATCAAGTACACACTGACCGCCCGCGATTCGAACAAGCCGATCAGCATTCGCCTCGCCCACTTTGCCCAGTTTAAGGACGGAAAGCTGTCCAGCCTGCGCGCGGTGGTCGATACGTTCGATCTGGTCGAGCAGGCGCTTGGCCGCTCGATCGAGCTGCCGGCCATCGCC
>LWDM01000055.1:9294-45247 GCA_002083525.1 Proteobacteria bacterium SG_bin9
ATAAACGGCATGAACCTCGACAACGGCCCCTTTGCGGGGCCGTTTGTTTGTGCGCAGGTCCGGTCGTGATCAAGTCATCGAAACTTCACGGATGTTTGTGTGCGAGCGGAATCGCGCGCCGCAATTGCACCACGAAGCATTGGCAAGTGGCGGCCGCCGGTCACATCAGGCTTTGTTAACCTGATCGCGCTTGGATCGGCGAAGCCCAAACGCGTTACGCGAATCGCGCAGAGCCAGCCGAGACACCATGACGACCGTGAATGATCTGCGCCCCTTTGCGGCGCTCCTGCTGCTGGGTCTGGGAGCCATTACCGCACACGCAGAGGAAGCCAGCCCGCTGGCTCCGGCCGCTGATCCTGACCTGGATTGGACTGCGCTGCATTTCGACACGCTGACGCTTCAGGAAATCCAGAGCAAGCAAGTGCGCCGCGGAACGCAGACCACGCCGGGCGGCAACGATGTATTCTGGTCATCGACGCCCAAGTCCAACGGCTCCGCCGCCGTCACCGTCAAACGCTCCGTTTCGCCGTTCTGGGATGCGCGGATCGGCGCCGACATGTCGGTGGCACGCGACAATCCCGGCGCTTTCATGCAGAGCCGGCCCGAGAACTATCAGCCTTGGGACAAGACCGAACGCTCGACCGGAACCGCATGGGCCGCGATGACGGCGCCCGGCGTCGGCGCGATCTGGGACAAGACGGCGATCGAAGCGCGTGTCGATCCCTTCGCCGAGCGTAGCAAGGTCGGCACCTCGCTCAGCAAGTCGCTGCCGATCGATAACGACCAATACACCCTGACCCTGCAGAACGGCTTCAATGTCCAGCAGCAAGGCTTCGTGCCGGGACTGCCCGGGCCGCGCCACACGGCGTCGACCTATGAGATGGACCGCTCCGCCAAGTTCAGCATCAATCAGACCGGCACCAGTCTGATCGCGGGACAAACGCACTCGACGGCCGACGAGCGCTGGCTCGGCAAGTTCGGCGCGGAGCAAAAGCTGTTCGGCGACATCAACGTCACCGGCACGGTCAGCCAGACGCCGGAAGGCGTGCTCAACAAGAGCATCTCGGCGGGCTTCAAGCGCTCCTGGTAGGCCGCGGACATACCGCAGCGCAGGCATCTGTCCACACTCATTGAATCAGCTAGGCATCGCCGCCAATTGGCCGCGTTCCGGTCAAATTCGGCTGTCCACATGAGGCCGTGACTTCGTCGTGCGGGGGACGCCGCGCTAACTCAAAAGCGAAACAGGGAAAAGCCGATGAACTCGATCCTTTCGGGAAAAATTGAATCAACTGAGGACGACACCAACCTTGCCGCCGTATCGGAAGTCGAAGCCGGCATCCGGGATTTCGTTCGCAACGATATTGCCTATCTTCGCCGGCCGACCACTCCGGGCCTGATCCCTTCGGATCCTCCGGCGGACGCGCCGTCCGCGGAAGCCACGGTGAGCAATGTCAATTCGTTGATCCAGCGCGTTGCAGGAGCTTCATTGACGGAAATCGAGAAACTGATCACCGAACTCGAAACGTTGCGCGAGTTGCTTCATAACGAAGGCCAGCGCGTGCAGCGCGAGATTTCCGGTTACGCCCAGTTGAGTCAGGCTGCGATGAAATCGACCCGCATGATCGCGGACAATGTCGCGCAGTGGAAGCGCGCGGCCGAGACGATGCGCGACTCCTGATCGAGGCCGCTCCGGATCTGATCCGGGCGGAGCCGCTCAGGGACATCACGCCTGGACGCCGGAGCAAGAAGGCGTCGGACCTCGATTCGATCTAGAGCGAATCCAGGTTTGGCGCCTTCGCACGCTCAGCCACAATTTGAACCAAATGCTGCACGCCTGCGACCAACCGGGAACGCTGCCTCAGGGCAGCGGACTTTTTCGCGGGGACAAATGTCAAAAACCGTCAAGCCGAACACCCCGGACCCGATCGAGGTCCGTTCCGCTCGCCAGAATATGTTGAGCATCATCGTCCGCTTCGTCGTCACCCTCGCCGTGATCATCACCATTCTGGCGCTGGCCTGGAGTCGCTGACGCGCTCACAGCACCCCGCACACCATCTCCGCAACAACAAAAAAAACGCGGAGCCGAAGGGCGTCCGCGTTTCAGGCGTGTGGCGAGCGCAATCGCCTTAGCGCGGGCTGGCGTAGGCGCTCGTGCTGTCGAGCGCGAAGCGGCCGTCGGCATGGCTCTTAACCACGAAGCCGCACGCCATGACCACCGCCAGCGTCACCGACGCGAAAACGTAGCCCACGAATTTCAGTCCGGTGCGGTCAGCCATGGTCGTCATCCAATATCAGGGGTCTTCGCGCGCCAAGACGCAAAGCCCATATCCTCATGTTCGGGATACAAGTAGGTCGCGGGAAACGCCGTTTCGGTTCAAACGCGGAAGAACCAATCTTGTTCCGGCCCCGATCGTCAGGCGCCTGGCCCCCTCCGGGGCGCGAACGCTGTCGCCATGAACGAATAGACCAGCTCGCCGTGCTGATTGGTGCCGGTGTTGAGGACCTGCACAATCCCCCATTCCGGCCGCGAGGCGGAGGTCCGCAGCGACGTGACCTCCGAAGCGAAGCTGATGGTATCGCCGGCCATCACCGGCTTGATCCACTTCAGATCCTTGAAGCCTGGTGAGGGGCCCCAGACCGGAGTCTTTTCACCGCGCGCAGCCATCTCACGCAAAGTGCGCTGGCCATCCAGCACCATCAGCTTCATGCAGATCGAGCCGACGTGCCAACCCGATGCGCACAATCCGCCGAACAGCGAATTGCGGCCACCTTCCTCGCTCAGATGAAACGGCTGCGGATCGAACTTCGTCGCAAACGCGATGATGTCGTCGGCCGTGAAGGTGTAGGAACCGACATCACGCTTGGCGCCAATCTGCATGTCCTCGAAATAGCTGCGGCTCATGACGGGCTCTTTCATGATACCCCCGCCTTCCGCCGGACCATCATCGGACATTGCGCCGACATCAGCGTTTCGCCCTTTGCATTCTTGATCACGTAGTCGAACGTCACGAAGCCCATCTCGGGCCGGCTGTTCGACACACGCTTCTCGACCACCGTGACGTCGAGCGTCAGGTCGTCGCCGGGACGCAGCGGCGACATCCAGCGCACCTCGTTCATGCCCGGCGCGCCGAGCGAGGCCGTGCGATTGATGAAGCCGTCGCAGATCATGCGCATCATCAGCGAGCAGAGATGCCAGCCCGAGCCCGACAGGCCCCTGAGCATCGACTTGTTCGCCGCCTCGTCGTCGAGGTGCATCGGCTGCGGGTCGTACTCTTTGGCGAATTCGATGATCTCGTCGCGACTGACGTGACGCGGGCCGAACGTGCCGAAATGGCCTGGGGAAAAATCTTCGAAAGTGAGCATGATACGAGGTGTTGGAGAGAAACTGCTGGCGTGAAGCCCGATTGTGGCCGCTATTGGAGACGATCTCAAGCTGGGTTGATGCAGAGCTCAGCCGCAAACTTGCGCAACACGAAGGTTGCGCGCTAATGGCTGGTTGCACACGTCTGCAAAGCGCCGGGAGCAAACGATGTTGGAATTCCGCGACCTCTTCCAGTGGGACCGCTTCATCACCCCGACGGTGATCAAGACCTTCTACTGGTTGGTGATCATTCTCATCACCCTGTTCGGATTGTCGGGCGTGTTCTCGGGGCTCGCGCTGATGGCGATCAGCCCGTTCACCGGATTCCTGATGGTGCTGTCGAGCATCGCCGGCGTCGTCGTCGGAATCATCTTCGCGCGCATCGCCGCGGAGTTCATCCTGATCGTCTTCCGCATCAACGAGCACCTCGGCGCGATCCGCGACCAAGGCATGCATCACCCGCAGTAAGAGGCGTCAGGTATTGAAACGGAAATGCATCACGTCGCCGTCGGCAACGATGTATTCCTTGCCTTCGAGCCGCAGCTTGCCGGCATCGCGCGCGCCGGCTTCGCCGTTCAGCGAGACATAATCCGGGTAGGCGATCGTCTCGGCGCGGATGAAGCCCTTCTCGAAGTCGGTGTGGATCACACCGGCAGCCGCGGGCGCCTTGGTGCCCTTGGTGATGGTCCAGGCCCGCGCTTCCTTCGGACCGACTGTGAAATACGTGATCAGATGCAGCAGGTCGTAACCGGCGCGGATCAGCCGGTCGAGGCCGGCCTCTTCGAGGCCCAGCGTATCGAGGAAGTCGACGCGCTCCTCGCGTGAGAGCGTCGCGATTTCGGACTCGATCTTGGCCGAGATGACGACCGATCCCGCGCCTTCCTTGGCCGCGTGTTCGGCCACCTGCTTCGAGAAATTGTTGCCGTCTTTGGCGGAGCCTTCCTCGACGTTGCAGACGTAAAGAACCGGCTTCGAGGTCAGCAAGCCGAGCATGCCGAAGGCGCGCTCCTCTTCCGGCTTGCGCTCCAACGCACGCGCCGGCTTGCCGTCGCGCAACAGCTTCAACGAACGCTCGACCAGTTCGAGCTGTTCCTTCGCGTCCTTGTCGTTGCCCTTGGCCTTCTTGGTCAGGTTGTCGACGCGCTTCTCGAGGCTGTCGAGATCGGCGAGCATCAGCTCGGTCTCGATGGTCTCGATGTCGGCGAGCGGCGCGATCTTGCCTTCGACGTGGGTGATGTCGGAATCTTCAAAGCAACGCACCACATGCGCGATGGCATCGACTTCGCGGATCGTTGCGAGGAACTGGTTGCCGAGGCCTTCGCCCTGGGATGCACCCTTCACGAGGCCGGCGATGTCGACGAACGTCAGCCTTGTCGGGATGATCTGCGCGGACTTGGCGATTGCCGAAAGCTTGTCCAGCCGCGGATCCGGAACCGCAACCTCGCCGACGTTCGGCTCGATCGTGCAGAACGGATAGTTCGCCGCCTGCGCCGCAGCGGTTTCCGTCAGTGCATTGAACAGCGTCGACTTGCCGACGTTCGGCAGACCGACGATCCCGCATTTGAATCCCATCGCTCAATCCTTGCGAAGCCCGGCGTCAGTTGCCATTCGCTTCGTCCTTGCCGATGCCTTTGGCTTCCAGAGCCAAATGCACCTTGTTCTGAAAACTTGAATCGCGTCCGTCCGCCAGCATGCCGGCATTGTCCGCGATCGCATCGAGCATCGTCTCGACCCAGAGCTGTTCGCTCTTGGCGAAGTCGTTCAGCACGTGGGCGTGCACCAGTTCCTTGACGCCCGGATGACCGACGCCGATACGCACCCGGCGATACTCGTTGCCGACATGCGCCGAGATCGACCGCAAGCCGTTGTGGCCGGCGATGCCGCCGCCGACCTTTACCCGCAGCTTCGCTGCCGGCAGTTCGATCTCGTCATGGAACACGGCGATCGCATCGACGCCGAGCTTGAAGAAATTGGCAGCCTCGCCAACGGCGCGGCCGGACTCGTTCATGTAGGTCGCCGGCTTCAGCAAGATGACCTTCTCGCCGTCGATCGTGCCTTCGGAGGTCTCCCCCTGAAAACGACGGCGCCACGGTGCGAAACCGTGACGCCGTGCAATCGCGTCCACTGCGAGGAAACCGATATTGTGGCGGTTGTGCGCGTACTTCGAACCGGGATTGCCCAGGCCGACGAACAAACGCATGACCCCACCGCTTCTCCCGGCTTACTTCTTCTTGTCGCCGTCGGCCGGAGCCTTGGCGGCGGCAGCACCAGCCGCGGGAGCCGCAGCACCGGCTGCAGGCGCAGCAGCGCCCGCCGCAGGAGCAGCACCGGCCGCAGGCGCAGCAGCGCCACCGGCAGCCGCCGCAGCAGCAGCCTTCTGCTCTTCGGCGTAGCCCGACGGCGGCACGATAGTGACGAGCGTCGCATCCGGACGCGACAGCGACTTCACGCCCTTCGGCAGAGTCACGTCGGTCAGGTGCAGTGAGTGGTTGATTTCGAGCTTGGCAACGTCCGCCTCGATGTACTGCGGAATGTTGTCGACCGGACACTCGAGATCGATGGTGTGAGTGACGATGTTCACCGTGCCGCCGCGCTTGATACCGGGCGAGGTTTCGGCGTTGATCACGTGCAGCGGAACGCTGACGCGGATGGTCGCGCCTTCACCGAGCCGCAGGAAGTCGACGTGGACCGGGAAGTCGCGCACCGGATCGAGCGCGAAGTCGCGCGGAATCACGCGGTGCTTCTTGCCATCGAGTTCGATGTCGAACAGCGTGGTCAGGAAGCGGCCGGCGAAGATACGCTGACGCAGTTCCTTGTCGTCGACCGAGATGGTCAGCGGGGGCTGGTTGTTGCCATAGATCACGGCCGGGACACGGCCTTCGCGACGTTCAGCCCGAGCGGCCCCCTTGCCGGCCTTCGGACGTGCGGTCGCCTTCAATTCCTTGACGGTCGCCATTGGTTAAGTCCTTGTTTTGTAAAAGTTAAAAGGCCGCAACGCGGCCTTTTCCATCATTCGCGGCAAGCCTCCAGGGGTGCGGGGGCCGCGAACGTGGCGGCTTATTAGCGGCAAAGCCTCGGAAACACAAGGAAAGACGGGAGAAATCGCTGCTGCCGGAAAGCGCTTACGGCCGGCCGGATTCGGGGCCCAAACGGCTCGCACCGGCGGCGATCAGCGCCACCGCATCGGCCTTCGAGCGCGCCCGCAACGCGCCCGCGACGTAGAGGCCGACCATGCCGTGCGCGAGACCCCAGATCTGCAGCACCGCCGTCTTGATTGCATCCTCGCTCGCCTTGCCGTCACGCAGAGCCGCCGCGGCCGCCTTCACCACCCGCCGCAGCGGCGGGCCAATGCCGTCCTCGCGGCGGAATTGCTCACGCAGCGGCAAAGCAAACATCAGCATGTACAGGTTGGTCTCATCGACAGCGAAGCGAGCGTAGGCGGCAGCCAGCTGCTCAGCACGATTGCCGACCCCCGCAGTGCCAACCTCCTCCAGCCGTTCGGCAAGTTCGGCAAACCCGATTGCAGCAACCTCGAACTGCAAATCTTCCAGCGACGCGAAGTGGCGATAGAGCGCGCGATGATTGACGCCGATCTGCTCGGCGACGCCGCGCAGCGTCAGCGATTGATGACCTAACGCATCAACCATCGCACGCGCGGCCGCGATCGCGGCACGCCGCGTATCGCCGTGGTGAAACGACTCCCGTTCCGCAGCCGCAGCAGGCTTTCGCATCAGGCCGCCTCTTCAGGCCGCTTTGGCGCGCTTCATCGAGACGTGCCAGCTCACCGTCATCTCGGCGACGCGCGTGCCGGCTTCGTCGAACATCGCGATCTCGACGGGAAAGCGGACCTTGCCGTCCGACATGATGCCCGCAAGCAAGCCGTCGACATCGCCGCCGATCGCCGCCTCGGCGCGGATCGGGCCGTGCGCGACGGCGAGATAGCGGATCGACGCTTCGGCCGCCACCGGGCGGATCTCGAACAGCATCGACGCGAACGCACCCGCCATCGCTCCGCCCGATGCGGTCTCGCCAAGCGCGAACAGCGCGCCTGCGTGCTGGCTGCCGATGTGGTTCATCCCCTGCTCGCGCGACGGCAGGTGCGCGCGCGCGCGGCCCTTGTCGATCGAGACGATCTCGACGCCGACATGTTTGGCAAAGGGAACGGAGCCGCCAAGCTGGCGGCGGATCAGGTCGTAGGTCATGCGCGGGGCCACCTTCGTGAGTAATTTGAGCGGAAGCTTCATGAATGTCTCCATTGGAGACATTAGCTGATATCCGATCGCACCGCAACAAGAAAAAGGGAGCCAGAGGTCAGTATCTGGGCGCGACGACAGTCTGGCCGCTGCCGAGTTGCTCGATGGAGACGTCGACGCCGTAGACCGTGCGCATCAGCTCCGGCGTCAGCACATCCTTCGGCGCGCCCTCGCCGACGATCATGCCGTCCTTCATCACCGCCACCCGGTCGACGACCGCAAAGGCATGATCCGGATCGTGGGTGGAGAGCACGATGCCGGTGCCGCGTTTCGCGAGACGGCGGATTTCGCCGAGCACCATCACCTGATTGCCGAAGTCGAGACTTGCTGTCGGCTCGTCCATCACGATCAGCGGCGCACCTTGTGCGATGGCCCGTGCGACGATGACGAGTTGCCGCTGGCCGCCGGACAGCCGCGTCACGTCGCGCGACGCGAGATTGCCGATGCCGAGTTCGCCGAGCGCCTGCACCGCGATGCGCCGATCCTCCTGCGACGGACCTGCGAACACACCGCGATGGGCGATCCGCCCCATCAGAACGATGTCGAGCGCCGTGTAGGGAAACACCGCACTCTGCGCCTGCGGCACATAGGCGATGCGGCGCGCAATCTCGCCGCGTGGCAGATCAGCCAGCGCATCGCCGCCGAGCACCACGCGACCGCCTTGCGGCGGCAGCAAGCCCAACATCGTCCGGAACAGCGTGGTCTTGCCGCAGCCGTTCGGCCCGAGCAGGCACAGCACCTCGCCCGGGTCGACCTTCAGCTTTGCGTCACGCCCAACCGCATGCTCAGGATACCCGAAGGCGAGATCGATCGTTTCGATGCGCATGGGGTTAGGACCAGCCATGACGCCCTCGCCACAGCAGCCACAGGAAGAACGGCGCGCCGACGACTGCAGTGAGAATACCGAGCGGAACCTCGATGCGGCCGATGGAGCGCGCCAGCGTATCGACCAGCACGAGATAGCTTGCGCCCATCAGCATCGCCGCCGGCAACAGCCGCGAGAAATCCGGACCGACCAGCATGCGCGCGATATGCGGGATCACGAGACCGACCCAGCCGATCACGCCCGCGATCGCCACCACGCTCGCCGTCATCAGTGTCGCCGCCGCGATGACGATGAAACGCAGCCGCCCGGCATCGAGGCCGAGCGTCTTCGCCTCGTCGTCGCCGAGCGAGAGCGCGTTGATGCGCCAGCGCAGCAACACCAGCGGCACGAGGCCGACCAGCACCAGCGGCAGCACGCTCATGATGTCGTTGCCGCGAATGCTGGCGAGACTGCCGAGCAGCCAGAACGTGATCGCCGGCAGCTGATCGTAAGGATCGGCGAGAATTTTCAAGAGCGAGATCGCAGCACCCGCCAACGCGCCGACCACGACGCCGCCGAGCACAAGCACGAGCGTCGGATCGCGGCCGCGCACGGTGGCTGCGATCAGGTAGACCAGCCCGACCGTGGCGAGGCCCATCGCGAAGGCCGCGATCTGGATCGCCATCAACGGCAGCGACAGGAAAATCCCGAACACGGCGCCAAGCCCGGCGCCGGCGGACACGCCAAGCACATCCGGCGACACCAGCGGATTGCGAAAGAGACCCTGATAGACGACGCCCGCGGCGGCGAGCGTCGCGCCGACCGCAAGGCCCGAGATCACGCGCGGGCCGCGGATGTTGAGCAGCACGCGCTCCTCGAACGAGTCCGGCGTCAATCCCGCCCACCAGCGCGCGATGGTGCGGCCCATGCCGCTCAGCGTCAGAGGAAACGCGCCGGTCTTCACCGCAATGAGCGCGGCGACGACGGTAAGCAGCACCAGTGCGGGGATCAGCCAGCGGCTGCGGTTGTCGGTCATCGCCGCGGCGGCAGCGCGGGCGGCTTGCCGTCGGCCCACGCGATCAGCGTTTGCAGATCGGCATCGGACACATCGACATGATAGAACAGCTTGTAGAACGCGCGCGTGTCTTCGCGCATGTCGAACGGGAAACGTTCGCCATGGAAGACGTTCGCAAGCCACGGCAATCCGATTAGCCGATTGATCGACGGCGGGCGGTCGATCCAGCCGAACGGCGCGGTCGGCGCGAGATAGACGCGCCCCTCGCGCACGGCCTTAAGGTCTTGCCAGAGCGGATCGTTGCCCTTCATCGCCTTGGCGTGGAAGCCGCGATCCCAAGTGACGATGATGTCCGGATTCCACAGCAGCAGCTGCTCAGGCGAGATGTTGGCAATGCCGCGCCGTGCATCGTTCGACTCGGCGACGTTCCGGCCGCCGGCGCGCTCGATGATCTCGGTGTTGATCGAGCCCTTCAATCCGGTCTCGAGTCCTTCCGGTCCGCGCGCGAGGTAGACGCGCGGCCGCTTGTCCTCGGGCACGGCGGCCAGCGTCTTGTCGAGCCGCGCGAACAGATCTTCCGTATAACGTGCTAATGCCTCGCCACGCTCGGGCACGCCCAGCATATTGCCGAGCGTGCGGAATGACGCAGCGGTGGCATCGAAACGTCCATCGATCAGCACGTAGGGAATACCCGTGCGCTCCTGAACGGATGTCGCCAACGAGGCGAACGTGTCGCGCACCGAACCAAAGTCGACGATCAGGTCCGGTTTCGCCGTCAGCACGATTTCCACATTTGCAGTATCGCTGCGCCCGGTCAGCAAACCCACTTCCGGCAAATCACGCTGCGCTGCTGCGATGAACGGCCGCTCCTCACCGCGGATAGCACGCGGCCATCCGATCATCGCGTCCGGCTTCATCACATAGACCACGACCGAAGCCGGCCCGCCGGCCGCGAACACGCGACCGATCGTATCCGGCAAGGTGACGGAGCGTTTGGCCGAGTCGGTGACGTTGCGCGCCGCGGACGCGGGCCACGGCAGAGCCGCCACGCTCGCCGCACCTATCATGAAGGAACGGCGATCAAGCGTCACAGCAGCGGCTCCGATGCGCTGTCTTTTGCTGGCGCCAGCGGGCTGTAATCGCAGCGGTAGGGTTTGAGATCGAGCAGCGGCGTGCCGTCGACGCAATCGAGGCCGCGCACGAGAACAGCATCGTCCTCGACGCCGACGAGATCGCACAGCGACGTTGCAATCGGGTTCGGACGCACCGGCGAACGCAGCGAGAATGTGCCGGTGGTCTGGCCGTTCGCTTTCGGGCTCTGCAAAATGAGATCGCGCCGCGCCAGATGCATCCAGTAGATCACCTCGACGCGCGCATACTGGCCGAGCCCTTTCAATCCCTCACGCCATTGCGGATCGACCTCGATCCGGCAGACCGGTCCGGTCGAGCGGCCCTGGCGCGGGCATTCGGCACGCGTCGGATACGGCGTGCGGATGCGGCCGATGAACACCAGCCCGGCGTCCACCCGATCCGGCAGAGGGCGCTCAACCTCGCCCGGACGCGTCGCGTCTTTGGCGGGACGATCGCTCAATCGACCCCCACCATCACATCGCTCGCCTTGACGATGGCGGTTGCCATCTTGCCAACGGCGAGGCCGAGCTCATCGGCTGACGTTTTCGTGATCGCCGCGGTGATGACGTTACCGCCGACATCGATCTTCACGTGGGTAGTGGTAACGCCGTGGTCGATGGCGACGATCTTGCCCTTGAGCTGATTGCGCGCGCTGATTCTCATCCCGATCTCCGTCAAATTGGCTGCCGCACTATGTCCCGCCGTTGCTGCGATTTCCAGATGCCAGAGCGAGCTTGCGGCACATTGGAAAGGCGACAGGATGCACGCGGCTGCATATAGTGCGGCTGTTTCAGACGAACTGGTGGCTCATGGCTTTTATTCGCAATGTTTTTCTCTGTCTCGCGGTTTGCATCGCCGCAACCATGCCCGCGCGGGCGCAGCAGCCGATCGAAATCTTCGACGCGCATCTGCACTACAACTGGGAGCCGAAGCCCTATTACTCGCTCGATGAGGTGCTGGCGCTGTTCAAGAAGCACAACGTCACCGGCATCCTCGCCACCAGCCGCCCGAACGACGGCACCCACGCGCTGATGGCGGCGAAAGCACCGGGCCTGTGGGTCGTGCCGTTCATCCGGCCATATCGGGTGCGGCCGGACATCCAGACCTGGTTCAAGGATCCGACGATCTTCGATCTCGTGCAGGACGAGTTCAAGCGCGGCTACTACAAGGGCATCGGCGAGTTCCACATCCACGGCAAAGCGGCCGAGAGCGAGTGGGTGAAGAAGGCCGTCGACTTCTCCGTCGCCAACGATCTCTACCTGCACGCCCACTCGGACGACGAAGCGGTCGAGATTTTGTTCGCGCACAATCCGAAAGCAAAGATCGTCTGGGCGCATACCGGCTTCGGCCTCGCACCCGCGCGCGTCGCCACCATGATGACGAAGTATCCGAAGCTGTGGGGCGAGCTGTCGTATCGCAGCGGCATCACCGAAGGCGGCGGCAAGCTCTCGCCCGAATGGCGCGACCTGTTCACACGCTTTCCGGATCGCTTCCTGATCGGCTCCGATACGTGGATCAACGAACGCTGGGCCAGCTACGGCACCATCATGGCCGAGTATCGCGCGTGGTTGTCCCAACTGCCGCCAGACATCGCGAAGAAGATCGCGAACGGCAACGCGAAGATGCTGTTCACGGAGAAGCCCTAGTATTCAGCTTCGCTCGATCAGGAGCCGCTCGCGCCGCCGAGCTTTGCCTCGAGCGCGGCGATCCGGGACTTCAGCGCCTCGTTCTCCTCGCGGGCGAGGCGCGCCATTTCCTTGACCGCCTCGAATTCCTCGCGCTGAACCACGTCAAGGTCGCGCAGCATCTTTTCCGCCTGCGTGCGCATCACGGAATCGACCTCGCGCTTCATGCCCTGCGCCGCGCCGGCGGCGTCGTTCATCAGGCGGCCGATCTCGTCGAAAAACCGGTTGCTGGTCTGGGTCATCTCAAAACTCCGCTGCGGCGTGCCGTTCGTCCTAACAATGGCGATCCCCGCGCGGCTGCGCAAGATGGACCGGCGCGGCGAAACGCACCGTCATCCCGCCATGATAGGTTGCGATTCACGACACAGCCTTGACGGCGACGCGCGGGGGCGGCCATGACCACCATGGCGCATCTGCGCCGCCCTTCGGAGCCTCGCGCATGCCCACGCTCGCCATTGCCTTTCCGGTGTTCGATCCGATCGCCATCTCGTTCGGCCCGATCGCCATCCGGTGGTATGCGCTCGCCTATATCGGCGGCATCGTGCTCGGCTGGATGTACGCGCGGTGGATCATCAAGAACGAGAAGCTGTGGGGCGGCCCCTCCCCCGTGAGCTTGCCGCAGATGGACGACTTCATCCTCTGGGTCACGCTCGGCATCATCGTCGGCGGCCGCGGCGGCTACGTGCTGTTCTACAACCCGGGCTTCTTCTTCGCCCATCCCTGGGAGATCTTCGAGGTGTGGAAGGGCGGCATGTCGTTCCACGGCGGCTTCCTCGGCTGCGTCGTCGCGGTGCTGGCCTTCGGCTGGAAGCGCAACGTGCCGGTGCTCTCGCTCGGCGACATCACCTGCGCCGTCGGCCCGATCGGTCTCCTGCTCGGCCGCCTCGCCAATTTCATCAACAGCGAGTTGTGGGGCCGCGTCGCCGATCCGTCGCTGCCCTGGGCCGTGGTGTTCCCGAACGGCGGACCGCTGCCGCGCCATCCGAGCCAGCTTTACGAGGGGCTGCTCGAGGGGATCGTGCTGTTCGCGGTGCTCGCCTTCGCCATCCGCGCCGGTGCGCTGAAGCGGCCCGGCCTGATCCTCGGCCTGTTCGCCATTGGCTACGCGATTGCGCGCATCACCTCCGAGTTCTTCCGCGAGCCCGACCCGCAGCTCGGTTTCCTGTGGGGCGGCCTCACCATGGGAATGCTACTGTCGGTACCGATGATTCTTGCCGGGATCGGATTTATACTCATCGCCCTGCGGCAAAGGCCGCTGGCATCGCAGAGCTGAACAAGAGCCGTTGAACAACACCCATTGTGACTGACGCCCATTGTGACTGACACTTCGCCGCTCGAAGCAGAACTTCGCAAGCTGATCAAGAAAACCGGATCGATGCCGGTCTGGCGCTACATGGAACTGTGCCTGACGCATCCGAAGCACGGCTACTACGTGTCGCGCGATCCGCTCGGCCGCGAGGGCGATTTCATCACCTCGCCCGAAGTCAGCCAGATGTTCGGCGAACTGATCGGGCTGTGGGCCGCCGCCGCGTGGAACGCAATGGGCACGCCGATGCAGGTGAACCTGATCGAGCTCGGTCCCGGCAACGGCACCATGATGTCGGACGCGTTGCGCGCCATCCGCGTATTGCCGCCGTTTTTCGAAGCCGCCGACATTCATCTCGTCGAGATCAATCCGGTGCTGCGCGAGAAGCAGAAGAAAGCACTCGCGAACCGCAAGGGCGCGACCTGGCACAACCGCTTCGAAACCGTGCCGAAAGGCCCGGCGATCATTTTCGCCAACGAGTATTTCGACGTGCTGCCGATTCACCAGATGGTGCGTAAGCCCACCGGCTGGCACGAACGTACCGTCGAACTCGACGCCAACGGCAAGCTCATTTACGGAGCCATGCCCGAGCCGACGCCGCAATTCGAGGTGTTGCTGCCGCCGCTGGTGCGCGCGGCGCCCGAGGGCGCGGTGTTCGAGTGGCGGCCCGACACTGAGATCATGAAGCTCGGACGGCGGCTGCGCAGCCAGGGCGGTGTGGCCCTGATCATCGATTACGGCCATGTGCGCAGCGACGCCGGCGACACGTTCCAGGCGATCGCACGCCACAGCTTCACCGATCCGCTGAAAGCGCCAGGCACCGCCGACGTCACCGCCCACGTCGACTTTCAGGCCCTGATGCGCGCCGCCGAAGATATGGGCGTGCGCACGCACGGCCCGATCGAGCAGGGATCGTTCCTGAAGCGGCTGGGCATCGAGACGCGCGCCGTCTCGCTGATGGGCAAATCGCCGCCGGATGTGTCCGCCTCGATCGCCAGCGCGCTGAAGCGGCTGACCGAAGGCGGCCGCGGCGGCATGGGCTCGCTGTTCAAGGTGATGGCGATCTCGCATCCGTCGATCGCAACGCTGGCCGGCATCAGCGACGACACCCCTCAGCCCGCGCCAAAAGCCAAAGCCCCCAATCCGCAGCAGGCCGCATCCGATGATGTTTGAGTCCTCGCTGCTGGCGGCAACGCCCGGCATCCGCCACGCGTTTTTCACCCGCGAGGGCGGCGTGTCGCAAGGCATCTACGCGAGCCTCAACGGCGGGCTGGGTTCGAACGACGATCCCGCGCATGTGGCCGAGAACCGCAAGCGGATGGCGGATGCCGTCGATGTCGCACCGTCGCACTTCCTGACGCTGTTCCAGATTCACTCCCCCGATGCGCTGATCGTCGACAAGCCCTGGGAGCCGTCGGAACGCCCGCGCGCCGACGCCATGGTGACGCGCGTCCCGGGGCTCGCGCTCGGCGCCAGCGCCGCCGATTGCGGACCAATTCTGTTTGCGGACGCGTCCGCGCGCGTCATCGGCGCGGCACACGCCGGCTGGAAAGGCGCGCTGACCGGCGTCCTGGAATCGACCATCACGGCGATGGAAACCCTCGGCGCGGATCGCGGACGCATTGTTGCTGCCATCGGCCCGCTGATCCGGCAGCAGAGCTACGAGGTCGGTGCGGAGTTCGTCACGCGTTTCAACGAAGGCGACGCCGGCAATGCGCGCTTCTTCGTTCCGTCGCAACGCGATGGCCACGCCATGTTCGATCTCGCCGGTTTCATCCGCGCGCGGCTGGAGCAGGCCGGCATCCTGATCATCGACGACACCGGCGTCGACACCTACAGCGACGACCGCTTCTTCAGCTATCGCCGCACCACGCATCGCAAGGAACCGGATTACGGCCGCCACATCCACGCGATCGTACTCGAGGAATAACGCAACAACCCGCGGACTATCCGATGAAACGGCTCACGGCAGTATCGGCAATTGCGTGGATCATCTCCGCAAGCGCGGTGCATGCCGCGCTCAGCACACCGGCGTCTGAGTGCCAGAAGATCAAAGAACCAACCAAGCGGCTCGCTTGTTACGATGCCGCATTCAATACAGACCCTTTGTTCAACAAGACGATCGTCCCGCGCGCAGGCTTCGGCAACCAGTTCAACAAGTTCTGGATCACACCACAAGGAAGAGTGATCTGGTTTTTTGTCTCGGGCAGCGCCAATGAAGGAATCATCTCAAACCTGGGTGAGGGCGTGACGCAGGGAACGACGGTGCTTCAATACGATCCGTCCGGGCAAGTCGTGGACTATGCGAATTACAAGGGCCGCATTGTTCGCGTGACCGCGCCATATCTTGCTCGCGCGACATCGGATGGCGTCGGCACTCTGAATTTCTCGTACTCGTTCTCCGCCTCGCACACCACGAAGGGCCGCGTGAAGGTGGAAGAGATGGAGATGACGACCCTCAAAGTCGACATCAGCGCGAACGAGTGCCTCATTTCCGGCAGCAGCTCGAATACCGTCAGACGAAATGGCAAGATCGTTCAGAACAACAGTCAGGACCTTCCGGCTAACAAGTGTACCGTGGCGGACGGTAACAACTGACAGCGTCAGGCGGCTGCCGCTGCCCTAGACCTTAACGCAAATTAACGATATCGCTGCGGGCATGATCGAATGCCCCAGCACAATCGGGACAGCCATCCGCCGCGCGTTGCGGCTCGGCGCTCTGCTGGCGCTGGCATTTGTCGTGTCCGGCTGCGCATCGAGCAATCAGGCTTCGCTGGCCTTTGCCTCGGTCGGTCCCGCTGGCGGGTCCACCGTCGCGTTCGAATCGATCGATGGTCCGCCGCCGCAGGTGTTCGAGCGGCTGGTGCGGCTGATCGACAGCGAATCGCAGACCCGCAGCCTCGCCGTGGTGTCGCGCGAAGCGCCCGCCGCCTACCGCGTCCGCACCTACCTTTCGGCGCAGGTCCGCCGCGGCAAGACCGTGATCGCGTGGGTTTGGGACGTCTACGACCGCAACCAGGAGCGGGCGATCCGCCTCTCCGGTGAGGAAGTGGCCGGAAAGCCGGGACGCGATGCCTGGGCGGTCGCCGACGATGCCCTGCTCCGGCGCATCGCCCAAGCCGGCCTCAACGGCCTGACCGGCGCGTTGAATGGAACCGCGCCGGCCGAACCGGCCCCGGCGCCAGAGCTCCGCGGGCCCTCGGTGGCCGCCGCGACCGGCGGCGACATCGTCCTCGGCTACAGCGCCAACTAGGGCCAGATACGCCGGATTTGCACCGGAAAATCGGTAGCCTCGTATTGCCAGCGCCCGCGCCCCCTTGATATCACCCCTCTCGCGTGGCACCCCCTCGCGAGTCCATGATCCGGATGGCTGATGTGTTAAAAAGCGTACCCGCAGAGGCACGTGGAGAAGCGCCGATGGCGGCGAAGAACGGGTCCATCAAGCTCGTCGCCGGCAACTCGAATCCAGCGCTCGCCGAAGCCATCGGAGCCAAGCTCGGGCTTCCCCTAACCAAGGCTGTGGTCCGGCGCTTCGCCGACATGGAAATCTTCGTCGAGATTCAGGAGAACGTCCGCGGCTCGGACGTGTTCGTGGTTCAGTCGACCTCCTATCCGGCCAACGACCACCTGATGGAGCTTCTGATCATCATCGACGCGCTGCGCCGCTCGTCGGCGCGCCGCATCACCGCGGTGATCCCCTATTTCGGCTATGCCCGCCAGGACCGCCGCGTCGGTTCGCGCTCGCCGATTTCCGCGAAGCTCGTCGCCAACCTGATCACCCACGCCGGCGCCGACCGCGTGATGACGCTCGATCTGCACGCCGGTCAGATCCAGGGCTTCTTCGATATCCCGACCGACAACCTCTATGCTTCGCCGGTGATGGTGCGCGACATCCGCGAGAACTTCGACCTCGCCAATCTGATGGTCGTGTCGCCGGACGTCGGCGGCGTGGTTCGCGCCCGCGGCCTCGCCAAGCGCATCAACGCGCCGCTCGCCATCATCGACAAGCGCCGCGAGCGCGCCGGCGAATCCGAAGTGATGAACGTGATCGGCGACGTTGCCGGCTACACTTGCATTCTTGTCGACGACATCGTCGACTCCGGCGGCACGCTGGTGAACGCAGCCGATGCGCTGCTCGCCAACGGCGCCAAGGACGTTTACGCCTACATCACCCACGGCGTGCTGTCGGGCGGCGCCACGGCACGCATCACCGCTTCGAAGCTGAAAGAGCTGATCATCACCGACTCGATTCAGCCGACCGAGGCCGTGCGCATCGCGCACAACATCCGCACGCTCTCGATCTCCTCGCTGATGGGCGAAGCGATCGGCCGCACCGCATCCGAAGAGTCGGTGTCGAGCCTGTTCGACTGAACTGTATTCAAGAATTCGGAGCCGATTGATGCGCCCTCTCCCCTTGTGGGAGAGGGCAGCACTACCGCTCATGCACACTCGGTTGGGTGAGGGGTTGTTTCACTGAACAACCGTTACCCCTCACCCGCCTTCGCTCCGCGAAGGCACCCTCTCCCGCAAGGGGAGAGGGAAGCTAGCCAATGCCGGCCGCGATGCGCTTCGGCAGCATTTCGAGCGCCTGCAATGTCGCGGCGCAGGCGCGCGCCGCTTCCGCGCCCTTCACCAGCATGTGCTGTCGGAAGAACGCCAGATGCGTCTCGTGCTCGTGAAATTGCTGCGGCGTCAGCACCGCCGAGAAAATTGGCACGCAGGTGGCGAGCTGCACCTGCATCAGCGCGCCAATTACGGTGGAAGCGACGAACTCATGCCGATAGATGCCGCCGTCGACGACAAGCCCCGCCGCAACGATGGCGGTGTAGCGGCCGCTGCGGGCGAGAAGCTGCGCGTGCAGCGGAATCTCGAACGCGCCCGGCAACTCGAACGTATCGACACGGGAAGACGCAATGCCGAGCGCCGCGATCTCCGCCATGAAGGCCGCGTGGCACTCCATGACGATGTCGCGGTGCCAGGACGAATGAATAAAGGCGATGCGTTGCGGTTCCGCAAAGCCTTGCGGCTTCGGCGGCACGGTGATGATCGGCTCGGAAGGAATATCGAGCTGAGCCGCAAGTGCGGTGGATACGTCGGTGTTAGCAAGGGTATCAGACATCTGATTCATGGCTCTCTCCAATAGGACCAGAATCAGGGCACACGGGCCTTCAGCCGCACGCTTGCGCGCACGGCTTCGCCTCCCGTTCTCTTTCATCCGGACTTTAACCGTCGGCTTCGGAGTTGCACCGAATCTGCTGACCCTTCCCGCCCGTTGAAGGGAGAGAAGGCGCTCGCGGGCTTGGGCTCATCACCCTTACCGCCGGTGGGGACTTTCACCCCGCCCTGAGAACATGCCGCCCGGAATGAGCAGCCCGGCGAGTATCGATTCAGGAAACGGAACCGGCAACCGGCATGGCTGCAGGGACCCCTTGCAGCAAACGGGGAGGCAACCCGCAGAGCGAAACAGAAACGTCAAAATATGATTCCGGTTTGTTCTCGCCAGCCTGTTGATGAATTGTGGATGTTAACCCTTTGGCTGTGGAAGGACTCGAGGGACGGTTGCGCCGATTCCGCAAATCACTGATCACTTGCGCACGCCTTGCGAGACATCGTGGCGCGCTCAACGGCTAACAACGACAAGCCGCGCCGCCGGTGAAAAGCAAGAGTAGTGCGTCAATCGCGCAAGTCCGGCGTCTTGTATTCGGTGCGCTCCTCTCATTCGAACAGGACGACTGACATGTCCCACTTGGACACTGTGATCGATTCCAGGAGCAATCCGCTGACGGTGATCGAGGACATCGCGGCGTCGCACGACCTCGCCTTCGAGCGTTCCGGCGACGACGAACTGACGATCATCTCCAAGGGCGAGTGGACTGACTATCAGCTCGCTTTCACCTGGATGAACGAAATCGAGTCGCTGCATCTCGCCTGCGCCTTCGACATGAAAGTTCCGGAAAGCCGCCGCGCCGAGGTGCAGAAGCTGGTCGCCGCGATCAACGAACAGCTCTGGCTCGGGCACTTCGACGTGTGGACCGCAACCGGTTCGATCATGTACCGGCACGGCATTGCACTGCCCGGCGGCGCCACCGCCTCGCCAGCCCAGTGCGAGGTGATGATGACCAACGCGCTCGAAGCCTGCGAGCGCTACTATCCGGCCCTGCAGTACGTGGTCTGGGCCGGGAAGACCGCGGGCGAGGCCATGGCGGCAGCCATGTTCGACACCGCCGGCGAAGCGTAAGCCAATCCCTCCGTCTTGTTTTTCCTGGCCGGGCTTGTCCCGGCCATCTGCGTTTGGGATATGACTGGGGGATAGACCGCTTAACGCATCCGGATCGCTGACATGACCCAGTCTTCGAACTCGCTCGCTGCCCTCACCGGCCCGCTCGTTCTCGCCGGCGCCGGCAAGATGGGCGGCGCCATGCTGACCGGCTGGCTGGCGCAGGGTCTCGATCCAAAGAAGGTGATCGTGGTCGATCCGTTTCTGTCCGGCGACATCCGCACGCTGGAGCCGAAAGGGGTTCGCCTCAATCCGCCGCTGCCGGAGCCGGCCTCTACGCTCGTCGTCGCACTGAAGCCGCAGACGTTTCACGAGGCCGGAACCGCTCTGAAGGACTACGCCTCTTCGCAAACGCTCGTTGTCTCGATCATGGCCGGCGTCACCGTTGCCAGCCTGCAGGACGTGGTCGGCGGCGCCGTGGTGCGCGCGATGCCGAACACGCCGGCCGCCATCAGCCGCGGCATCACAGTGGCCGTTCCGGCGAACGGCGTCACCGCCGATCAGCGCGCAACCGCCGATGCGCTGCTGCGCGCCATCGGCGGCGTCGAGTGGGTCGATGACGAGGCGCTGATGGACGCGGTCACCGCAGTCTCCGGCTCGGGACCGGCCTACGTCTTCCTGCTTGCTGAGGAAATGGCAAAGGCCGGCGTTGCCGCGGGATTGCCACAACATCTGGCGACGCGTCTGGCGCGTGAAACCGTGTCCGGATCGGGAGAGTTATTGCGTCAGTCCGACCTGGATTCCGCCGTTCTGCGTCAGAACGTGACGTCACCCAACGGCACCACAGCTGCGGCGCTCGGCGTGCTGATGGGCGAGCGTGGCTTCAGCGAGCTGTTGACGAAAGCGATTGCCGCAGCAACCGCGCGTTCGAAAGAGCTCGCAAAATAGTTAGACCGGAATTCGCACCGACGCCCGCAGGCCACCCATCGGGCTATCACCGAGCGTGATGTCGCCGCCATGGGTGCGAGCAATATCGCGTGCGATCGCAAGGCCAAGCCCAGTGCCGCCCTCGTCCTGATTGCGTGCATCGTCGAGGCGGCGGAACGGCTTGAACACTTCCTCGCGCATGTTCTGCGGAATGCCCGGGCCGTCGTCATCAACCGTCACTGTCAGATAGCGATGATCGCGCGTCCCCGTGATCGACACCGTATTCGCATAGCGCGCGGCATTCGAGACGAGATTCAGAAGACAGCGTTTGAATGCGGCCGGCTTCACCGTCACCATCGGCGAGCCGTTGAACACCACGGTCGCGGAGTCGCCCTGCCGTTCTGCCTCGCTGCGCAGTTCTTCGAGCACCGCGGCCATATCGGTCGGCTGCGCCTGTTCGCCGCTGTCGCCGCGCGCAAAGGCGAGGTACGCCTCGAGCATCGCGCTCATCTCGTCGACATCCTTGCGCATGGCTTCGACTTCCGGCGTGTTGCCGATCAACGCCAGTTCGAGCTTGAAGCGCGTCAGGATGGTGCGCAGATCGTGCGACACGCCTGCGAGCATGGCGGTTCGCTGATCCATCGTGCGTTCGATGCGCGCCTTCATCTCGATGAAGGCCTGCGCTGCGCGGCGCACCTCGCGCGCGCCACGTGGCCGGAAGCCCGGTTCTTCGCGGCCCTTGCCGAAACTCTCCGCTGCATCCGCAAGCCGTAGAATCGGCCGGATTTGGTTGCGCAAAAACAGCACCGCCACGGTGATCAGCACCAACGACGTACCGATCATCCAGAACAGGAAGATTTCCGAGTTCGACGCATAGGCCGCGCCGCGCCGCGCCAGCACGCGCATCACCGCATCGTCGAGGCGGATGCGAATCTCGACCACCGACGAGCGGCCGACCGTATCCACCCAGAATGGCCGCGCGACCTGTTCGCGCAACTGCCGTGACAGCTTCTGATCGAGCAGCGAGAAGAACGGTTTCGGGCCCGGCGCCGGCATATCCTCCGGCGGCAGGAAATCCACCACCAGACCGAGCCGCTGTTGCGCAATGCGTTTCAACAGCGTGCGGTCCTTGTCTTGCGGGTAACCCCTGTAGATGTCGATCAGCGCCGCGATGTCCTGCACGACCGCGGAAGACAACCGCTGCGTCACGGTGTTCCAGTGACGCTCCATGAACACGAACGCCACCACCGACTGCAGCACCACCATCGGCACAATGATGATCAGCAGCGAACGGGCATAGAGACCTTTCGGCATCCAGCTCTTGAAGGTCTCGCCCATCCAGCCGGACGCATCGGACACCCGCTGGGTGGCGGTGCGGATCAGGGTCAGGCCGGTATCAAGCGTGCTCATGGCTCGATGCGCTTATCTCATGGCGTCGCGACGAGACGATAACCGATGCCGCGTACCGCCTGCAGGAACAGCGGATTGGCGGGATCGTGTTCGATCTTGCGCCGCAACCGGTTGATCTGGACGTCGATGGCACGTTCGTTCGCCGATCCGCCGGTCCCCGTCAGCGCGCCGCGCGGCACGGTCTCGCCGGGTGTCGCCGCCAGAATGCGCAGCATCTCGCGCTCACGATCGGTCAGATGCACGATCTCGTCGCCTTTGCGCAACTCGCCGCGCTCGAGATGATAGACATAAGGCCCGAATGCCACCGACTCCACCGGTGCGACCACCGGCGTCATCGCGCGCTTGAGAATGTTGGCAATGCGCAAGACCAGTTCGCGCGGCTCAAAAGGCTTGGCGACGTAGTCGTCGGCGCCGATTTGCAAACCTTCGATGCGCTTATCGGCTTCGTGCAACGCCGTCAGCATGATGATCGGTACCGCCGACGATGTGCGGATGAAGCGCGCGAGATCGAAGCCGTTCTCGCCCGGCATCATCACATCAAGGATCAGAAGATCGAAATGCAGGCCCAGCAGCTTTGCGCGGGCGTCGGCCGCGCTTTTGGCGGTGGTGACGCGATAGCCTTCGTTGGAAAGGAAGCGCGACAACAGATCGCGGATACGGCGATCGTCGTCGACGAGAAGAATATGCGGCGCGTCGTCAGCCAGCGGCAGCGGTTCGATCGCGGTGGCGGACTGGGTCATCGTCATTCGTTTACGCTTCGCCGCGACATGCCGAGCAGCACCGACAACACCTGATCGGGATCCTCGCGGTCGATCATGGCGCGCAAAAATTGCCGAACCGTATCGGCGGTGGCACCGGCATCGCCGGGCATGTTCTGAAGTGCACGATTGATGCGGATGGTCTGCAGCCCCGCCAGCTTCTGCACCAGGGCTTCGCCTTTGGCGGTGGCGAAAAGAAGACGCTGGCGGCGATCGCTCGCGCCGGCCTGCTGCACGATATACCCCTCGTCGAGGAGTTGCTTCAGCACGCGCCCGAGCGACTGCTTGGTGATGCGCAGGACATCGAGCAGGTCTGCGACCTTTAGTCCCGGATAGCGGTAGACGAAATGGACCACCCGATGGTGCGCACGGCCGAATCCGAATTCCTTCAGCACGTCGTCGGCGTCGCCAACGAAGTCCCGGTAAGCAAAGAACAATAGCTCGATGACGTCCCAGCGCATTTCGCCCGCCTGGTTGGAGGTCTCTGACCGCACAGGCTTTTCGCGACTCGGCTTGAAATTTACGTCAGCCATATTGACATATTTTCGGTTCAATGTTACAAAAAGGGCAAGTTGGACGAAATTTTCGGTTACGATGGGCCTCCCGGCCGCTTTCTGTAGCCAATTTCGTCGCGCGAATTGTCCCTCGGCATTTCGCGAAACATACTGGAGTTCGCACAGCCCGTAAAAGTCCAAACGGACGGCCCGGGCCAACGACAAGCGGCGGACGCGCAGGCGCGCGGCGACCCGCCCGGATAGGGAGAAAGCTATGGGCGTTTCGTTCGACAAAGTCGACGGCGCAATCTGGTTGAAATTCGACGTTCAACCCTCCGCAAACCCGACGTCCGACAAGGACCGTGCAGCCAAACTCGTCGATCCCGGCTTCGGCCGCGTCTTCACCGAGCACATGGCCATCGTCCGCTACAACACGACGAAGGGCTGGCACGATGCGCGCGTCGAATCGCGCGCGAACTTCCCGCTCGATCCGGCGCTGGCCGTTCTCCACTATGCGCAGGAGATCTTCGAGGGCCTCAAGGCCTATCGGCGCGCGGACGGCGGCGTGAACCTGTTCCGCCCCGATGCCAATGCGAAGCGTTTCCGCAGTTCGGCCGATCGCATGGCGATGGCGCCGCTGCCGGAGCCCGTGTTCCTCGAAGCAGTCGAGCATCTCGTGCGCATCGACCGCGAATGGATTCCCGGCGGCGAAGGCAGTCTCTATCTGCGGCCGTTCATGATCGCGAGCGAAGTCTTCCTCGGCGTGAAGCCGTCGTCGGAATACATCTTTGCCGTCATCGCCTCGCCGGTCGGCTCCTACTTCAAGGGCGGCCCTGCGCCCGTGTCGATCTGGGTGTCGGAGAATTACACGCGCGCCGCGATCGGCGGCACCGGCGCCGTCAAGTGCGGCGGCAACTACGCGGCAAGCCTGCGTGCGCAGGCCGAAGCCATCGATCATGGCTGCGATCAGGTCGTGTTCCTCGATGCGGTCGAGCGCCGCTACATCGAAGAGCTCGGCGGCATGAACGTGTTCTTCGTGTTCGACGACGGTTCGCTGCTGACGCCGCCGCTCGGCACCATCCTGCCTGGCATCACACGCGACTCGATCATCACGCTGGCGAAAGCATCCGGCAAAACCGTGCGCGAGGAAGCCTATTCGATCGATCAGTGGCGTGCGGATGCCGCGAGCGGCAAGTTGAAGGAAGCGTTCGCTTGCGGCACCGCAGCCGTCATCTCGCCGATCGGCAAGGTGCGCTCCACAAGCGGCGACTTCGTCATCAACGGCGGCGCTGCCGGTCCGGTGGCGATGGGTCTGCGCAAGCAGCTGGTCGATATCCAGTACGGCCGCACGAACGATCCGCACAACTGGATCAGGAAGGTGATTTGAGTCGCTGACTGGAGGCTTTGTTACAACGCCTCCGCGCCGACCCAGAACACTTCGCCTTCCGATTCCTCGGTGTCGAGCCACAGCAGGGGCAGCTGCGGGTAAGCTTCCTCCATCGCCGGCCGGCAACGGCCGATCTCGCACAGCAAGCCGCCGCCGTCATTGAGATGATGGCCGGCGTCGGCGACGATGCGGCGGACGATATCGAGGCCGTCCGGCCCGCCGTCGAACGCCATCTTCGGTTCGAAGCGGCACTCGCGCGGCAATCCCGCCATTCCCTCGGCATCGACATAAGGCGGATTGGAGATGATGACGTCGTAGCGGTGCTTGCGGACGGCCGCGAATAGATCGCCGAGGTGCAACGTAATGCGGTCGTCGAGCTCATGATCGCGGACGTTGCGCGCCGCGACCGCAAGCGCATCCTTCGACAGATCGACCGCATCGATTTTTGCGTTCGGAAACGCGCGGCTTGCAAGGATCGCAAGACAACCTGAACCGGTGCAGAGGTCGAGCACCCGCGTGACGCCTTCCGGATCACCGACCAGCGACATGCCTTCGCCATCCCCGCCGAAATGCGAGTCGAGCAATTCGCCGATAAACGAGCGCGGCACGATGGTACGTTCGTCCACATAGAACGGCACGCCGCGCATATAGATTTTGTTGACCAGATAGGCCGTCGGCTTGCGTGTCTTCACCCGCTGCTCGATCAGCTTGCGGACCTTGCGGCCTTCGACAGCTGTCAGGCGCGCGTTCGCGAACATCTCGAACTGGTCAGGATGCAGATATACCGCCTCGCAGACCAGAAATGCTGCTTCGGCCACCGGATCGGTGGTGCCGTGGGCGAAGGCGAGTTTTGCTTCATTGAAGCAGCTCACCGCATAGCGGACATAGTCGAACAAGGTCGAGAGGTCGCCCGGACCTGCGGTTTTCTTTTCGCGGCGTGCGGGATTGATGCTGCGCTTGGCCATCAGGATTTCGTCCAGCGTGCAGCGGCGGCATCGTCTGCGTGACGCGCCTCGACCCAGGCCGTTCCTTGCGCGCTTTCCTCGCGCTTCCAGAAAGGCGCGTTGGTCTTGAGATAGTCCATCAGAAATTCAGCGGCCTGAAAGGCGGCCTCGCGATGCGACGATGCGGTGACGACCAGCACGATGTTCTCGCCCGGCGCGATCCGGCCATGGCGATGAACGATCGTCAGCCCCATCAGCGGCCAGCGTTCGAGTGCCTCAGCCGCGTGACGGCCGATCTCGGCCTCGGCCATGCCGGGATAATGTTCGAGCGTCAGGGCGTTGACGGTGTGGCCGTCGTCGTCGCCACGGCAGATGCCGATAAAGTTCACCACCGCGCCGATGTCGGTGCGGCCCCTCGTCAGCGCCGCGATCTCGGCCGTGACGTCGAAGTCGTTTTCCTGAAGGCGAATGGTGACCGGCACCGGCATTCCGGCATCCTCAACACGCGAATGAAGTTAGCCGCCGGTCATGGGCGGGAAGAACGCAATTTCACGGGCGCCGGCAATCGCCGCTTCCGGTCTGACGTGGGCGTGATCGATCGCGGCACGAATGGTCTTCGGCGAGGCGAAGGCGTTGGCATATTCCTCACCGCGGCTTGCCAGCCAGCCGATCAGATCACCGACGGTACGCACCGCGGCCGGCGGATCGACAACCTCCTCCGCCTTGCCGATGCGCTCGCGCACCCAGGCAAAATAGAGGACCTTCATTTGTCGTCCTCGATCAGGTGCCGCAGGCCGGCGCGGAAATAATCCCAGCCCGTGTAGAGCGTGACGATCGCGGAAATCCACAGCAGGCCGATGCCGATCAGCGTCGTCGCCGGCAGGATCGCTTCACCTGCTTCACCCGCGATCAGAAACCCGATGGCGACCAGTTGGACCGTCGTCTTCCATTTGGCGAGCTTCGTCACCGGAATACTGACCCGCAGTCCGGCGAGATATTCGCGCAGACCCGACACCAGGATTTCGCGGCAGAGAATGATGATGGCGGCCCACAGCGTCCAGCCATGGATGATGCCGTCGGCTGCCAGCATGAGCAGACAGGAGGCAACGAGCAGCTTGTCGGCGATCGGATCGAGCATGCGGCCGAACGCCGATTGCTGATCGTACATCCGCGCGAAATAACCATCGAGAATATCGGTGACACCGGCAGCGATGAAGATCGCAAGCGCAACCCAGCGCAACCAGAGCGGACCGCCCATGATCGACTGCACATACATGCAGCCCACCACCAAGGGAACCGCGGCGATGCGGGAGTAGGTCAGAATATTCGGAAGGGCCATCGCATTGGCGCCCCCCCGGCTCGTGGTTGTGCTCATGGCCTTACCAATACCGGCGCGCGGCGAAGGTCAACCGCCGGATCGCCGCTCGCATGGGACATATTCGCCGGATCGTGGGAATAAACCGCTTGTTCGCGCTTAATTTCCGCTTCCGGCGTGGAAGAATTCAAAGATTCGGCGCGCACTCTCGGCGCTGATTCCCGGGACCTTGCCGAGGTCGGCGACCGACGCCCGCTCGATTTCTTTCAGCGTCCCGAAGTGATGGAGCAAGGCACGTTTGCGTGACGGGCCGATTCCCGGGATTTCCTGCAGGCCCGCTTCGCGGATGTCTTTCTTGCGCAGCTTGCGATGCGACCCGATGACAAACCTATGCGCCTCGTCCCGCAGCCGCTGGATGAAGTAGAGCACCGGATCGCGCGGCTCGAGTTTCAGCGCCGGCCGCTCCGGCAGGAACAGCGTCTCGCGGCCGGCGTCGCGGTCCGGCCCTTTGGCGACGCCGAGCAATGACACGCCTGTGACACCGAGCGACGTCAATGTCTCACGCGCGGCATTGAGCTGCCCCATGCCGCCGTCGATGACCACGAGATCGGGCCATTGCGGCACGCTGTCGCTGTCCTGATCCGCCGGCGCATCAGCAGGCGGCCCCGCTTCCGACATCAGCCGCTTGAACCGCCGCTCCAGCACTTCTCGCATCATGCCGTAGTCGTCGCCGGGGGTGAGCCCTTCCGAACGGATATTAAATTTCCGGTACTGGTTCTTCAGGAACCCATCCGGCCCGGCGACGATCATCGCGCCGACGGCGTTGGTGCCCTGGATGTGGCTGTTGTCATAAACCTCGATCCGGCGAGGCGTCTTCGGCAGTTGCAGCGTTGCGGCGAGCTGCTCCATCAGCCGCGACTGTGTTGCCGTATCGGCCAACTTGCGGCCGAGCGCCTCGCGCGCATTGGTGAGTGCGTGCTGGATCAGCTCCTTCTTTTCGCCGCGCTGCGGAACGTTGACCTCGACCTTGACGCCGGCCTTCACCGAAAGCGCCGTCGCCAACAATTCCTGCTCCTCGACCGCATGTGAGAGCAGCACCAAACGCGGCGGCGGCTTGTCGTCATAGAATTGCGTGAGGAATGAGCCCAGCACCTCATCCGCCGTCATCGAGCGGTCGGCCTTCGGGAAATAGGCGCGGTTGCCCCAGTTCTGCCCGGTGCGGAAGAAGAACACCTCCACGCAGAAGTAGCCGCCCTCCTGATGGATGGCGAAAACATCCGCCTCCTCGACCGTGCGCGGATTGATGCCCTGCTGCGACTGGATCGCGGCGAGCGCGGCAAGGCGATCGCGATAGAGCGCTGCGCTTTCGAAGGCGAGATCGGCGGACGCCTTCTCCATTTCGGCCGCGAGCAATTCCTTCACAGCGCGGCTGCGGCCGGACAGGAAGTCCGTCGCCTCGCGCACCAGTTCGGTATAGCCGGGGAAGTCGATCTCGTTGGTGCACGGACCGGCGCAGCGCTTGATCTGATAGAGCAGGCACGGACGCGTACGGCTCTCGAAGAACGCGTCGGTGCACGAGCGCACCAGAAACGCGCGCTGCAATGCCGTGATCGTCCGGTTGACCGCGCCGACCGACGCGAATGGTCCAAAGTAGCGGCCGGGCCGGGTCTGCGCGCCGCGATGCTTCAATATCTGCGGCGCCCAGTGGTCGCCGGTGATCAGGATGTAGGGAAACGACTTGTCGTCGCGCAGCTGCACGTTGAAGCGCGGCCGCAGCTGCTTGATCAGATTGGCTTCAAGCAGCAGCGCCTCGATCTCGGTCGACGTCGAAATGATTTCGACCTGCGCGGTCGCCGCGATCATCCGCGCGATGCGCGCCGGATGGCCGGCCGGACGCGCGTAGGACGACAGCCGCTTGCGCACGCTCTTGGCCTTGCCGACGTAGAGCACCTCGTTCGCCGCGTTCAGCATGCGATAGACGCCGGCCGAGAGCGGCGCGTGGCGGACCGCATTGGCGATCGCTTCCTGCCCGGTCGCCAGCGTCCCTTCCAACGGCATCGCCTCACCGGCGTCGTCCGACTGATCGGGAAGCCGCGCCTCGTCATCCTCGTCAGCGATGTCGCTTTGCGGATCGACGTCTTGCGCGATCACCGGCGCAGGCTCGGCCTCGCGCGGCTGGGAACCCGGCGCGGCCGGCAGTTTCGATCGATCGGAAAGCTCGCGCGACATGAGCGACAAAATAGTCATTGCGCGCAGGCCGGGCCAGTCCGCGTTTTCGACCAGATGACAGTTATCGACAGCAGCAAGCCCCACAGTCGAATGCTTGCCGTCGGCCAGCAACGCAACACCGGCAGCCGCAATTAACTGCGCGAAAGCGGGTCCGCACTCGCCGACGACTGTCGAAGACTTAGGCCGTAACACTTCTTTAAGAACGATGAGTCGGAAGATCACCGGATTAACGACCGCTTAATTTAAAACACTCAATAAATCTTACGCATAACGGATCGAAATCCGTAACCAACCGGCGCGCTCGGCAACGGCGCGGCGTTCGGCGGGTAACGGTCGCCGCGTGGCGGTTTGCGTGTTGAGTGGAGCGTTGAGATGAGTATCCGGGCCATCTGCTGTGCCGTCGCTCTGACGGGCATCGCGACATCGGCGAGCGCCGCCGATCTTCGCCGCGGTCAGCCTTATACGGTCAATCAGCCGCTCAACGCCTACAGCTGGGCAGGTCCGTATATCGGCGGCAACATCGGCTACAACTTCGGCGACGTGAACAACACGGCCGCAAGCCCGTCGGGTTTTTCGGGTGGCGTGCAGGCCGGCTATAACTTCCAGTCGGGCCCGTGGGTGTTCGGCATCGAGGGCGACATCCAGGCGAATGCGGCGGACGATCGCTTCGCGGTCTGGAAATTTTCGAATCCCTGGTTCGGCACGTTGCGCGGCCGCGGCGGCTACGCCGTCAACAACGTCCTGTTCTACGGCACCGCCGGCCTCGCCTTCGGCAGCCTGCGCGCCGAGACGATCGGCATCTCCGAGACCAAGACGTCCGTCGGCTGGACGATCGGCGCCGGTGCGGAATTCGGCATCACCCAGAACTGGACCGCCAAGATCGAATATCTCTACATGGATCTTTCCGACAATCGCTTCATCACCACCGGCTCGACGCACGGCTATCAATCAAGCCTGGTGCGCGTCGGCGTGAACTACCGGTTCTAATCGCTCCAACATCGAAGAAACCAAACGCCAGCCTCTATCCCGGGTCCATTCGGCCCGGGATTTTTCTTTTCATCAATGTTTGTGGGCTTAACGCATCGCATTCGCGCGAAAAAACGCGCGCCAATCCGCATCGCGCGGATCAAACCTCAATTGACCGAAGCGCGCACCCGCAGCTTCAGGACGAAATCACCAGATTGACTGCCTTGGGGCCTTTACCCTTCTTGTCTGGCTCGACTTCAAATGTGATCCGTTGCCCTTCAGTCAAATCCTTCAATCCGGCCCGCTCCACCGCAGTGATGTGCACAAACACGTCACGCCCGCCGTCGTCGGGCTTGATGAAGCCGTAGCCACGCTCCCCATTGAAGAACTTGACCGTACCAGTCATGGCCATCGGGAAACTCCTTATCCCCCGCAATGCTTGGCCAATGCGCTAACGCGCACAGCCCGACCCGACCTTACCGCCGGAAAGCATTGGCCACTGCAGCACGTTCGTCATCCGCACGAACGGACCTTTGAGCCTTTATCACTCCGCCGCCCCCATTTGCGGAAGCGGAACGTAAAGCCAGCCACCAGCAGCATAATACGGTTCCCGAGGAATTGACTACGGCGGATTGGGCTCATTTTAGCGCCAAGCGAACGAAGTCTTTGCTGCGACCGCTCACGACTTCGGATGGTCGATCTTGAAGCGGGCGGCTCCGCCCTGCCCGAGCGGCTTCTCCAGTTCGGGCAAGATGGTCCGCAACTCTCCGGCGAGTGTCCAAGGCGGGTTCACGATCAAAAGCCCCGACGACACCAGCGGGCCGTCGGCCGTTTGCGGCGCAACGCTGAACTCGACCCGCAGACAGTCCTCACGCGAGGCGCGGGTTGCGGCCACCTGCTGGGCCAGATCCTCGGCAGCACGGCGCGCTTTGACCGGATACCAGAGCATGAAGCTGCCGGTCGGCCATTTGGCATAAGCGGCCGCGAAGCGATCGGCGAGCCGTTCGTACTCGTCACGCGCTTCAAAGGGCGGATCGATCAAAACCAGCCCNTCCTTCGGCGGCACGTATGCGGTCAGCGCTTGCCAGCCGTCGATATCGACGACACGCCCCTGCTCGTCGCGGCGCAGCGACGCGATCAGCCGCTTGCGCGCATCGACCTGCAATTCGCAGGCGGTGAGCCGGTCCTGCGGCCGCAGCAAGGCGCGCGCGATCAGCGGCGAGCCAGGATAAGCGGTCAGATCGCGCTGCGGATTGAATGCGCGGACGATGTCGAGATAGGGCGCGAGCAGATCCGCGACGTCGTTGGTGAACCGCGCCTGCATCAGCCGCGCGATGCCGAACCGCCATTCGCCGCCACGCTCGGCTGCATCGCCGGTGAGATCGTAGAGCCCCGCGCCGGCATGGGTATCAATCACCCGAAATGCCGCCGGCTTCTCGTGCAGATAGATCAGAATGCGCGCGAGAACGATGTGCTTGATGACATCGGCGAAGTTACCCGCGTGAAAATCGTGGCGATAGTTCATGCCCGCAGTAACACCAGAATTCCGGGCATGACCAGAGGTTCAAGATGTCCCGTTTTCCGAAAGACCTTTGATTTTGAGCATGATCTGATCGGAAAACCGGTTCCCACTTTGCGCTAACGCGGCCCTTCGGGTCCGGATCATGCTCTAGCCGCCGCGCACCGGCGGCATCAGCACCTTGTCGCGGCGGCAGGCGCGGCGGTCGATTTCCTCGCAGGAGCGGAACTGCAGATCCTTGCTCATGCAGATGCGCACTTCGCTGAGCCGCTTGCTGTCGCACACCACCGATATCGCCGAACTCGAAAGACCCGGATTGATCTTGATAAACGCCTGCTCGATGTCTTCCGGCACCGCGAGCTTTGCAGTGGCGAGATCGAGATACTCCTCCGGAATCTTCACGGACGCGCGCGCCTTGCGGATGGTTTCGAAATACGCGCGGGCGCCGAGACCGGAACAGGTGCCGTGCTTGTCCCACTCGTTGTAGACGAGGCCGGGCGCCGGCATCAGATCGAGCATCGACTGCATCACGTTGCGTTCGAGCCGCGGCGCCGGCCGCTGGCAGTAGTTCGGAAAGCCGCGCTCATACTGCGGCCAAAGGCCGTGCACGACGAAGGAATACGGCCGTCCGCCGCACTGGATCTGCTGCGAGCGGCCGCTGTTGCCGCGCTCGTTCGCGGCTTCGCAGAACGACGGCGACCATGACAGTGCCAGCACGTAGAAATCGAATTCGCCCGGGGCGTTCTGCCGGCGATCCTGCGCGGCGACAGGGCTTGCGATGATGATTGCCAGCAGGGCGATCACGATCAGCCGAAGCGACAAGAGTTTGCGGAAAAATCGGTCCAGCGCAGTTTCGGTCGCAGCATTGGTCGAAGCATTCATGGCCATACGCTCCTCAACCCAGACGGGAAAAGGCTAGCGTCCGGATAAGAACATTTCAAGAACAAAATTGTCACCGCCCGCGGGGGGCGGAGGACAAACTCAGGGGCGCGCCGCCTTGCACGCCGGGTTGTAGGCCCAGTTGCGGTCGAGGCCGACGACGCAGAATTCGAGGCCGGTGCCGTAGCCGGCAAGACCGCCGTCCTCGATCAGCGAAAAGTTGACCACGCGCGGCTTGCCGTCGCTGATCATCGCCACCGCCGTGCAGAACCGGCGCGGAATGTTGTTCGGCTCCCACGGACGGAAGGCGATTTCGCGCACGTCGCTGAAGCCGGTGATCTGCAGATCCGAGTTCCAGAACTTGCCTTCCTTGGACGCGAAGCGCGACTGGATGCGGCCCAGCATGGCTTCGCAGGGCGGCAGGTCGCCGTCATAGCGCGGCCCGGAGAGCCAGAAATTCAGTTCGAGAGGATTGGCCGCCTGCGCCGGCGCAGCAATGCCGCACAGCGCAACGAGTGCCAGGACAACTGCGCCGGACCGAATGAACCCTGCGAAAAGCTTGATTTTGCGCATGATGCGCCCCACCCGAATGAATTTGGCTGGACGGTGCCGCGAAGGGCGCGCCGGGTCAAGTGCAGCGCGGCAACACCCACGGACAACATCGGTTTTCAGCGCCATCCGTGCTTCCTCTCAGCCGTCGCGCCCTCTACACTTCCGACTCGATTGGAATGGGCGTCGGTGCCGGAGCAGAACATGCGGATGATGATTGCGGCTTTGGCCGTGGTGGCGAGCGGATTCAGCGCAAGCGTGGCGCAGGCCTATTACGTGCCGCCGTTCAAGGGCAACGACACCGGCGGCATCATCTCCTACAACCTCGCCGGCCAGGCCGACATCAAGGCGATGGCCGTCAATCACTGCGCCGCCTACGGCAAGGTGGTGAAGCCGCTCGCGGTGCAGCCCGTCTACGGCGGCTACATCTCGTTCGCGTGCATCTGGGTGCCGCCGCAGCCGCCGGCCCTGCGCGTGCGTTACTGAGCGCGTTTAGTCCGCCCCGAAGCGCGACTTGAACTGCGCCGTGTCGATGACGCCGCGCCGGTGCGTGCCTTCGCCGATCTTGCGATCGCCGTCGTAGACCGCGACCTCGAAATTCACGCGCCGCCCGTCGACCTCGATCACCTTCGCCGTCGCGCGCACCAAACGGCCGAGCGGCGTCGCAGCCAGGTGACGAACGTTCACCTCCATGCCGACGCTGGCAAAGTCTTGCGGCAGATGCGGATTGATCGCGTCGCCCGACGTCATTTCCATCAGCAGGATCATGATCGGCGTCGCGTAGACGAACGGCATCTCCGGCACGAAATGGCCGACCGTCATGTGACGCTCGACCGTCTCGGTACGCTCGGCGCTGAGGCCGAGCACGATGCCGCCCATCGGATTGATCATGGGAAGCTGCGCAGACGCGCTACTTCGCAGCTGCCTTGCGTTCGACGAAGGTCTTGCCGCCCTTCATCTTGTGCTTGAGCGGCGCTTCGTTGATCTGGATCACGACCGCTTCCGCATCGACGCCGAGGTTCTTCACCAGCGCCTGGGTGATGTCGCGCATCATGCCGGCCTTCTGCTCGTCGGTGCGGCCTTCGGCCATGCTCACGGTAATTTCAGGCATCGGTTTCTCCCTTGTTCTATCTCTGTCGTCCCGGTCGAGTGTAACGAGACCCGGGACCCATACTCCCTGATTTATCGAGAGTACACGGCGTATGGGTCCCTGCTTTCGCAGGGACGACAAATCTCACCACTTCACATTGTGACGCGCGAGCACCGCGCGCACCTTGGCGACAAACTCGCCCATCTTCACTGACTCTTGCGCTTCGGCCTGTTTCTTCAGATGCGCATCGCGATCCGTTGCATCGCTCGGCGCCGAGCCTGCGATCAGATCGCGGATCAGCACCTCGCCGCGCTCGCGCTCATCCGAGCCTTGAATAATCGCAACCGGCGCATTGCGCTTGTCGGCATACTTGAGTTGTTGCCCGATGCCGTGTTTGGCGCTGCCGAGATACATCTCGGCGCGGATGCCTTCCTTGCGCAGGATCGACACCAGCTGCTGCGCACTCGCAACGCTCTCTGCTCCGAACACGGTGACGACCACCGGCCCCGGCACAGGCTTGGTATCGAGTTTGCCGAGCATGGTGAGCGCAGCCTGCAAACGCGAGACGCCAATCGAGAAGCCGGTCGCCGGTACCGGCTGCCCCATGAAGCGCGAGACAAGACCGTCGTAACGGCCGCCGCCACCGACCGAGCCGAAACGCACGGGGCGGCCTTTCTCGTCCTTGGTCTCGAGCAGCAACTCAACTTCGTAGACGGGGCCGGTGTAGTACTCGAGGCCGCGCACGACGGACGGATCGATCTTGATGCGATCCTCGCCGTAACCGCTTGCGGTCACTAGCGCGCGAATTTGCGCAAGCTCGCTCTCGCCTTCCTGCGACAGCTTCGAGTCACTCGACGGCTTGCCTTCAGTGAACGCGATCACCTTCTCGATCGCATCGCCTCCAAGCTGCGCACCCTTGGTGAAATCGCCGCTCTCGTCCTTGCGGCCGTCGCCGAGAAGCAAGCGCACGCCTTCGGGACCGAATTTGTCGAGCTTGTCGATCGCCCGCAGCACGGTAAGCCGCTTGCCCGCATTCTCATCGCCGCCGAGTCCGATCGACTCCAGCACGCCGTCGAGCACCTTGCGGTTGTTGACCTTCACCACATATTGCCCGCGCGGAATGCCGAGCGCTTCCATGGTGTCGGCGGCCATCATGCAGATTTCTGCGTCCGCCGCGGGCGATGCGCTGCCGACCGTGTCGGCATCGAACTGCATGAACTGACGGTAGCGGCCGGGGCCGGGCTTCTCGTTGCGGAAGACGTAGCCAGCGCGATAGCTGCGGTACGGCAGCGCGAGCTGCTGATAATTCTCGGCGACGTAGCGCGCGAGCGGCGCGGTGAGATCGTAGCGCAGCGAGATCCACTGCTCGTCGTCGTCCTGGAACGAAAACACGCCCTCGTTCGGCCGATCCTGATCGGGCAGGAATTTGCCGAGCGCGTCGGTGTATTCCATCGCCGGCGTTTCCACCGGCTCGAAGCCGTAGCGCTCGTAGACCTCGCGGATTTTCTCGGTCATCGCGCGCGTGGCAGCGATGGCGGCGGGACCGCGATCCTCAAGGCCGCGCGGCAGCCGCGCCTTCAGCTTCTGGGATTTTTTGGGCTTCTCGGACATGGGCGGGTTGGTACCAGCCGATGTGAGAGGCGGCAAGCTGTGCTTACCTTGCAGCAAGCTGTGCTTTCCCCTCTCCCCTTGTGGGAGAGGGTGCCTGAGCGA
>LWDM01000055.1:45276-57514 GCA_002083525.1 Proteobacteria bacterium SG_bin9
CCTCACCCGGCTCGCATCTGACGATGCTCGCCACCCTCTCCCACAAGGGGAGAGGGTCTTTCAATTCACCAGCACCGCGCCGTCGCAGCGCAGGCCCGAGACCCACACGTCCGCCTGCCCGAGGCCGACGCCGAGCGCGGCCAGCGTCGAGGCGAGCAGCTGGTCGATCGGCGCGGTCGCGCCGCTGATGATGCCCGTGACGGTCCCGCCGATGCCGGGGATCGGCAGACCCAATCCCGCGATCTGCACGGTCACCGACAGATCGCCGAGCAGGCTCGACGTCAGCGACGACGTGTAGGACGTGGTGTTGACCGTTTTTTTCGTCTGCGCCTGAATCTCGGAATAGCTGAAGTTGACGGACGTCGGCGCGCTGTTCGCCATGGTCGCATGCGCGCGGCCCGAAACAGTGACCGGCCCGACGGTCGCGAGCGTCGCCGACGGCGGATTGGGTTTGGTCGCAAAATTTTTCAGGTCCGCCGACGACACGTTGCCGATCCAGGCATCGACGATGCCGGGCGATACACCGAGCGTGACAGACGATGTCGCAACGTTCGGATAGCCGCAGGTGAGCGCATTCAGCGTGGCCGTACCCGATGCGATCTCGACATAAACCGGGACATGGACCGAAGCGACACCGCCGCCGCCAAGCAACTGCACGTCGAGCAGGATGCGGGTCTGTGCCGTGTGCACGCTCGCGCCTTTCTGGCCGACCTTGATCCAGCTGGTGCCGACCGGCCGTTCGCCGATCGCCGCCTGGACGCTGACGCTGGCGATGCCCGGCAGCCCGGCACTCACAGCAGCCGACACCTGATTGCTTCCGTTGGCGAGCGCGGCCGCCGCCGACAGCACGCCGAGCGCGGATGCGGTCGCCGACACCTTCGGCTTCTGGCCGACCGTCATGGCGCCATAGGGCCCGAGCGAAACAAGCGACGCCGGCGTGACCTTCGTGGTCACGCCGGTGAGCGCCTGGGAGATGGAAGTCAACGCGGTGGTTGCCGCGTTGACCCCGTTCGCCGCTTTCTGCGCCGACAGCAACGCAGCGACGATATCGGTGACCTTGAGATTGGTGGACAGCAGCGTGTCGTAACTGACGCCAGTGAGATTGACCCGGTCGGCCAGCGCGTTGAGAAAGTCGAACATGTCGATCTTGGCATCGACCAACGCCTGATAATCCATCGCCGACAGCGAGATCGACGCGCCGAACATGTTGCCGAGCAGCGCGTTGAGGACGCCGCCGTTCAGCGAAGCGAGGCGCGAGCCGATGGCAAAGGTCGCAAGGCCCGTCGTGCTCGCCGTCGCGCTGGCGCGGATGTCGTACTCGCCCGTGCCGGTCATGGCCTTGCCGAAGAACAGCGGCGTTTTGGTCAGCAGCGTCACCCGCACGGCATTGGCGGACGCCGCCGACGACGGCGCAAAGCGTGCGGCGGGCGCGAGCGCCGCGTTCGCCGTGTAGACGCCGTACTCGACCGACGTCAGCGCATCGGCAGGCAGGTTGTTCTTGGCCAACACCGCGGCCGCGGCCTTCGATGCGTTGGCGAGATCGCTGGCGGCAACGATCGCCGCGAGATCGGCCGCGCTCTGAGTCTTGCGCTTGTCGGCGAAGATCGATCCGACATCGACGCCGAGCGCGGCGCAGCCGACCGCGAGCATCAGGCAGCCCGCCGACATCATCGCGATGTTGCCGCGCGTATCCTGCGCGAAACGGTGGATAATCGAGTGGGTCATGCCCTTGTTGCGCATGACCCGATGCGAAAACCGGTGCCCACTTTTCGGGGTCATGCTCAGTACCCTCCCCGCGGAATCGCGGCCGAGCGCGCGATGGCCGACGACGGCACCGGCACGAAGGCAGGCAGCGAATAGATGAAGAGACCGGAGGCGTCGTAGTTCACGGTGACGACGAACACGTTCGCGTCCGCCGGCGATGCAGCCGCATTGACGCTCACCTGCGCCGGCGCGATCAGCGGATAGGACGCGGCGTTTGTGGTGACATAGCCGCGCGCGAGATCGCCGCGCTCGCTATCGGTCAGACCGGCGACCGATGTGCGCGCGGCCTCCGCGGCCAATTGCTGCACGCCGTGGATCACCGCGAGGTACGATCCGAACATGATGATGCCGAACACCATCGCGAGAAACAGCGGCGTCACCAGCGCAAACTCGACGGCGGATGCGCCGCTGCCGCAGCGGAGAAACGAGCGCACCTGCGCGCGAAGAGGTGAGATCGGTGTCATGGCAGGAATTCAGCCATACAACCATTAAGTGCGAATGAACATAAATGTAATTTATGGTAGTATATATATCGGCGATGCATCCGCGGTATTCCGAGGTTCTCGCCGCGATAGCGTTCGCGTCATCGCGATGCTGATGCGCTTCGTTACCGGTTTTCGCGTCACACCGAAGCTGATAGCGTCCCGCCGAACCCGCCGGAGCTAAAAACCATGAACGTTAAACCCGACGTCCGCCCCTCGACGCCTGTCCCCAACGATCTTTCCGCCTACTGGATGCCGTTCACCGCGAACCGCGCATTTAAGAAGGCGCCGCGCATGGTCGCCGGCGCCAAGGACATGCACTACTTCTCAGCGGACGGCCGCAAGCTGATCGACGCCGTCGCCGGCATGTGGTGCACGAACGCCGGCCACGGCCGCGAACAAATTTCGGCGGCGATCGCAAAGGCCGCAGCCACGCTCGATTACGCGCCGCCGTTCCAGTTCGGTCATCCGCAGGCGTTCGAACTGGCCAGCCGCATCGCCGAACTCGGCCCCGATGGCATGAACCACGTGTTCTTCTGCAACTCCGGTTCGGAAGCGGTCGACTCAGCGCTGAAGATCGCGCTCGCCTATCACCAGCTGCACAAGGAAGGCACGCGCACCCGCCTGATCGGCCGCGAGCGCGGCTATCACGGCGTCGGCTTCGGCGGCATTTCGGTCGGCGGCATGGTCAACAACCGCAAGATGTTCGGCACCCTGCTCGCCGGCGTCGACCATCTGCCCGCGACCTACGACCGCGAGAAGCAGGCCTTCACCAAAGGCGAACCGGACTACGGCGCGCACTTCGCCGACGAACTCGAGCGTATCGTCGCGCTGCATGGCGCATCGACCATCGCAGCCGTCATCGTCGAGCCGATGGCCGGCTCCACCGGCGTCATCCCGGCGCCGAAGGGCTACATCAAACGCCTGCGCGAGATCACGCAGAAGCACGGTATTCTGCTGATCCTCGACGAAGTGATCACCGGTTACGGCCGCCTCGGCTTCGCCTTCGCCGCCGAGCGTTACGGCGTCGTGCCGGACATGATCACCTTCGCCAAGGGCATCACCAACGGTGCGGCCCCGATGGGCGGCGTGCTGGTGCGCGACAAGATCTATGACGACTTCATGGTCGGCCCGGAGCACATGGTCGAGCTGTTCCACGGCTACACCTACTCGTCGCATCCGCTCGCCTGCGCCGCCGGCCTCGCGACGCTCGACATTTATCGCGACGAGAAGCTGTTCGAGCGCGCCAAGGCCCTGGAACCGAAATTCGCCGAAGCGGTGATGACCTTGCGCAAGGAACCGAACGTGGTCGACATCCGCACGGTCGGTCTAACGGCGGGCATCGACCTCGCACCCAACGACGGCGGCGTCGGCAAGCGCGGCTATGAGGCGCTCATGGCGTCGTTCCATGATCATGACCTCATGATCCGCACGGCCGGCGACACGGTGGTGCTGACCCCGCCGCTGATCATCAGCGAGGACCAGATCGGCGAGGTCATCGAGAAGACCGCGAAGACGATCCGATCGGTTGCCTGACCGGCGTTCGTCCTCCCGAAACGTCGTATGCCCGGCCTTCGTGCCGGGCATACGCGTTTTGGGAGCTCGCCTGGCGCGACCAGCCGGCGATTGTGGCAACGCGATAGACCTAAGTCCCTTCGGAACTGTGCATTTCGGCGGCAAGCGAGCTAGGCTCCTCGCAGCCGAATCGCCTTCCGTGTTAGGGTGATTGGACTGGGGACGTTCGATTAGAGAGTGGGGACGAGTTGATCCGTATTTCGACGATCTTCATCGCCATCTGCATGGTGCTGATCGCGGCCTCGCTGGGAGTTGCCCTCTATGCCCTGTTCGGGCTGAACCGGGTCGAATCCGGCATCGTCGCGCTGACCGCGCTGACCTTCCTGATCCTCTACAACGCCGTGTCGATGCGGCTGCGCGACCGCCACGATGTCGGCGGCCAGATCGCCGACCTGTCGCGCGGCACCGCCGACCTCGCCCGCCAGGTCGGTGAATTCGGCCGCCGCCTCGCCGCGATCGAAAACCGCATCGCCAACGTCAACAACAACGGCGCCGACCGCAACCAGGCGGTGCTCGCCGAAATCAACGACCTCGGCGCCATCGTGAAGCAGCTCGCGATCTCCGTCGCCGCGCACGACGATGCACTGGCCGAACGTCCGCAACCTGCAGCCGTAGCTGCCGCACAGAACGACGACCTCGAATGGACCGATACCGGAACGGCCAATATCGAGGAGGCTCCCGCCCCCGCCGCCGAGACTCCGGTTGCGCCGCGTCCCACCGCGCCGGCACCAACTCCGGCCGCCACCGCTCCACCTGCGGCGAAGCCGGCGGCGTCCGCGCCCGAACCGGCGGCGCCGGTCAGCCCGGACATCATCCCGATCATCCGCAAGGCGATCGACAACAACCAGGTCGAAATCTTCCTGCAGCCGATCGTGACCCTGCCGCAGCGCAAGGTCCGTTTCTACGAGGCGATGTCGCGCGTGCGCGACGACAACAACCAGCTCTTGTCCGGCGGCGAGTTCATCGCGGCGGCCGAGAGCGCAGGCCTGATGGGCCGGATCGACAGCGCGGTGCTGTTCCGCTGCGTGCAGGTGCTGCGCCGCCTGATGGTCCGCAGCAAGGAAGTCGGCGTGTTCTGCAATCTTTCGGCGACGACGCTGGCGGACAAGGACAGCTTCGCGCAGTGCCTCGATTTCCTGGAGGCGAACCGCGCGCTCGCGCCCTCCTTCGTCGTCGAATTCAAGCAGAGCATGTTCCGCAATCTCAGCCCGCTGCAGGGCGAGAATCTCGCAGCGCTGGCGCAGCGCGGCTTCCGCTTCTCGATGGACAACGTCACCGACCTGCGCATCGACGCGCGCGAACTCGCCGACCGTGGCGTGCGCTACGTCAAGGTGCCGGGCCCGCTGCTGCTCGATCCGAAGCAGTCGGTGTCGGACATTCATCCCGCCGATCTCTCCGACCTGCTCGGCCGCTCCGGCATCGACCTGATCGCCGAGCGCATCGAGGGCGAACGCGCGGTGGTCGACCTGCTCGACTACGACGTGCGCTTCGGCCAGGGTTTCCTGTTCGCCGAGCCGAAGCCGATCCGTCCCGAAACCGCGCCTGTCCCGCCGGACACGGGGAAACCCGCAGCTTCGTCCGACGCGGCAAAGCCGGGATCGCCCAATCCGCCGCAGTCCGAACGCCTGACCGGCAACGCGGCGCTCGTCCGCCGCGCTGCGCGCCCGAGCTGATCGCGTTTTCGGTTTGACATTCGCATCCAGAAGCTGCGATGCGGGTGGCCAATCCACCCGTCCGATCATCTCACCCGATCACCCCGATGCAATCCCTGCCGTTCGTTGACAGTCTGCGCGAAACCGCGAAAGGCGCGGACGTGCTGCTGTCCGACATCTGGGGCGTGATTCACAACGGCCTCGAATCGTTCCCCGACGCGTGCGCGGCGCTGCAGACCTTCCGCAAGCAGGGCGGTACGGTGGTGCTGATCACCAACGCGCCGCGGCCGGCGGATTCGGTGCAGCGGCAGCTGCGCAAGCTCAACGTCGCCGACGACACCTATGATGCGATCGTGTCCTCCGGCGACCTGACGCGCGGTTTCGTTGCCGAGCGGCGCGGCCAGCGCGTGTTCAAGCTCGGTCCCGAGCGCGACGAATCGATCTATCGCGGGCTCGATGCCATCGGCTCGCCGCTCGAGAGCGCTGACTACATCGTCTGCAGCGGTCTGTTCGATGACGAAGTCGAGACGGCCGAGGATTACCGCGAGCGGCTGATGCAGGCGCTCGCCCGCAAGCTGACGCTGATCTGCGCCAATCCGGATATCGTCGTCGAACGCGGCGACCGGCTGATCTATTGCGCGGGTGCGGTGGCCGAGCTTTATCGCGAGCTCGGCGGCGAGGTGATCTTCTGCGGCAAGCCGCACCGGCCGATCTACGACCGCGCCATTGCGATCGCGACCGAGAAGCGCGGCGGCGCGCCGGCGCACGACAAGATTCTCGCCATCGGCGACTCGGTGCGCACCGACCTCACCGGCGCCAACAACATGAGTCTCGACTGCCTGTTCCTGACGCGTGGCATCCACGCCGAGGAGTTCAAGAACCTCGATGTGCTGGATGGAGCCGCAGCCGAGCAACTGTTCGGCGCGACCAAGCCGCCGCGCGCGCTGATGCATGAGCTGAAGTGGTAGGCACATTTCGTCGCCGGCACTGGAGCGGCGAGGCTCCCGTCGCACCGAACCGATGCTAGTATAACTGGCGTTTCGGCCTGACGATCGGATGGCACAGATGGCTCGACAGCGAGGGCCGCGTTCCGCTGGTGCGCTGATGGGGATGCTCCTTGCCGTCCTTGCGACCGGCACCGCGTCTTCGCAGACATGCGACAGCACAGAAATCCAGACAGGTGCGAGCGAGCGCTGCGTCAGACCCGGCGCTGGCAAGCCGTTCAGGGATTGTCCCATCTGCCCCGAGTTGGTTGCCGTTCCGGCGGGTCCGCTGACGATGGGGGCGCAAACGGGTGAGAGAGTTGCGACCTCCGCGGAGGATCAAGTCACGGGCGCGATCGCCAAGCCTTTCGCCGTTGGCCGCTTTGCGGTGACGCGGGGCGAGTTTTCGGCCTTCGTTGACGCCACGGGACATAAGACCGAGGGCCGGTGCAAACGCCTGGGCGATCTGCAAACGACTGACCTGAGCTGGAAAGCACCCGGCTTTCTGCAGAGCGACCGGCATCCTGTCGTGTGCATCAACTGGAGCGATGCGAAAGCCTACGTCGCCTGGCTCTCGCGATCGACGGGCAAGAGCTATCGCCTGCTCTCCGAAGCCGAGCGGGAGTACGTCACGCGCGCAGGATCCCGCACGCCGTTCTGGTGGGGCGATACCATTTCGACCGATCAGGCCAATTACAACGGCACCATCGCCTATGGCGATAGCTCCACCGGAGTCTGGCGCAAGGCGACAGTCGCCGTGGACTCGTTCGGCGCCAATCCGTGGGGGCTGTACAACGTCCACGGCAATGTCTGGGAGTGGACCGAAGACTGCTGGAATCCCGCGAATGCCGGCAACTCCGGCGACGGCACCCCGCGCCTGACTGGAGACTGCAAGCTTCGCGTCGTTCGGGGTGCTGCCTTCAACAACGCGCCGCATACGCTTCGCTCCGCGCGGCGCGAGCGCGAGCCCGCGGCAAGCCGCATCGATACATTCGGCTTCCGCGTAGCCAGAACGCTTTGACCTGACGTCATTGCGGAAACCCGAAGAACGAGGCGGCAAAAGCAAAAGGCCGGACTTGCGTCCGGCCTTCGCGAAATCTCAAAAAATGAAGGGGCGCGTTACGCCGGGACGTTGTCCGGGAACACGGCCTCGATCTTGGTCTTAAGCGTCGCCGCATTGAACGGCTTGACGATGTAGTTGTTCACGCCGGCCTTCTTCGCCGCGATCACGTTCTCGGTCTTGGATTCCGCCGTGATCATGATGAACGGGGTGGTCGCCAGGTTCGGATCGGCACGGACTTCCTTGAGGAGGTCGTAGCCGGTCATCGGCTCCATGTTCCAGTCCGAGATCACGAGACCGTACTTCTTGCCGCGCATCTTGGTCAGCGCTGCCGACCCGTCGCTGGCATCGTCGATGTTCTCGAAACCGAGCTGCTTGAGGAGATTCCGGATGATGCGGATCATGGTGTTGTAATCGTCCACCACCAGAACCGACATCGACAAATCAACCGCCATCGTCTTACTCCCCCAAGAGCCTTCAACTCACTAAGCCACCGTCGCGCTGTCCTGCGCGCCGCAGATGCCGGCCCGTAGGCCGCAACAAGGGAATGGACCGGGGTTTTGCCCCGCCGAAGTCCCTCGCACCCACCCTGACAACTAACATCTGGCGTTAAACAGCCCGTTAATCGGGCCGTTTGGGGTTTTACGATCGTAAGCGCGGCCAAGGGGAAAAGGGCGGCTGGTGGTCCGATTCCCGCCTTCGCCACCCCAACTTGACTTGCGCGGTTCGGTCACGTCACGGTCCCGGCCCGCCCTAAAGTCGACCATTGGCTTATGACATCCCGCTTCCAGGTTATCCGCGACACGACCCCTCCGACCGCTATCCCTAGGGGAGCCGTGGTCGCCATGGGCAATTTCGACGGCGTCCACCTCGGCCACCGGGTGGTGATCGCCGCCGCCATGGAAATGGCGCGCAAAGCGGGGAAACCGGCGCTGGCGGTGACCTTCGAACCGCATCCCCGGCATTTCTTCAGCCCCAACACTCCGCAATTCCGCCTGTCGAGCGAGACCGACAAGCTGCGGCTCCTGGCCGGCATGGGCCTCGACGGCGCGGTCATCATGACCTTCGACGCCAAGCGCGCCGGCACCTCGGCGCAAGATTTCATTAACCACGAACTGAACGGACGGCTCGGGATCAGCGGCATCGCCGTCGGCTACGACTTCCATTTCGGCAAGGGCCGGATGGGATCGCCCTCGCTGTTGGCCTCCGAGGCCCCCCGCCTCGGCATGGAGGTGCATATCCAGCCGCACGTCGACATCCTCGACCGGCCGGTCTCATCGAGCGCCATCCGCATGGCGCTGGCCGAAGGCCAGGTACCGGACGCGACCGCCATGCTCGGCGCGCCCTGGTTCGCCTCGGGCCAGGTCATTCATGGCGAGAAGCGCGGCCGCGATCTCGGCTTCCCGACCGCCAACATCCGTCTCGATCCGCATTGCGGACTAAAGCACGGCATCTATGCCGTCCGCGTCGGCCGCGGCAGTGACCGCTTCGAGGGCGTGGCGAGTTTCGGCCGCCGCCCGACCTTCGACAACGGCGCGCCGCTGCTGGAAGTCTTTGTGTTCGACTTCGAGGGCGACCTCTACGGTCAGCATCTCGACGTCGCCTTTATTGCCTTCCTGCGCGAAGAACTGAAGTTCGACGGTATCGAGCCGCTGATCGCCCAGATGAACGACGACAGCGCCAAGGCGAAGGTGCTGCTTTCCGCCGCGCCGGATGCCTTCCCGAAGCTCGCCGCCATCGATTAGCGCGGCCTTTTGGCGCCGTTCCAGCCTTTGCGAACGGGCCTTCGTTTGCTATGCAGGGTCCATGCCTGCACCGATGTCTGCGACCACCATAAATACTGGCATTTTCGCCATTCGGCGGATTAGCGGCCCGGCTTTCGCCTGAGCATCCTGCTCGGCGCAAGACCGGGAAAGCGTCTCATTCTTCCGCGCCAAAACCGCAGCCAAAAGCCGAGCCATTATCTGCCATGACCGACACCACCGAGACACCCAAAGCCGACACGCCGGCGGGCTCCGATTATTCCAAGACGCTGTTCCTGCCGCAGACGGAGTTTCCGATGCGCGCCGGCCTGCCGCAGCAGGAGCCGAAGATTCTCGCGCGCTGGAACGAGATGGGCCTCTACGAGAAGATTCGTCAGACCTCCGCCGGCCGCGACAAGTTCGTGCTGCATGACGGCCCGCCCTACGCCAACGGCAACCTCCATATCGGCCATGCGCTCAACAAGATCCTCAAGGACCTGGTGAGCCGCACCCAGCAGATGATGGGCAAGGACAGCCACTACGTGCCGGGCTGGGACTGCCATGGCCTGCCGATCGAATGGAAGATCGAGGAGGAGTACCGCGCCAAGGGCAAGGACAAGGACGCGGTGCCGATCGTCGAGTTCCGGCGCGAATGCCGCGAGTTCGCCGAGAAATGGATCGACATTCAGCGCAAGGAATTCAAGCGGCTCGGCGTCATCGGCGACTGGAGCCGCCCGTACTTGACCATGTCCTACGCCGCCGAGGCGCAGATCGCGCGCGAGCTCGGCAAGTTCGCCCTCAACGGCGGGCTTTACCGCGGCTCGAAGCCGGTGATGTGGTCGGTGGTCGAGAAGACGGCGCTGGCCGAGGCCGAGATCGAGTACCACGACCATGTCTCGCCGACGCTCTGGGCGCGGTTCCGGCTGGTGAAGGCGGCGGCGGCGGACCTTCTCGGCGCCTCCGTGGTGATCTGGACGACGACGCCCTGGACCATCCCCGGCAACCGCGCCGTCGCCTATGGGGAGGAGATCGACTACGCGCTGGTGCATGTGGAAGGCGTGGCCGAAGGCAGCCACCTGGTGCCGGGCGAGGTCCTGCTGGTGGCCCTGCCGCTGCTGCCGCAGTTCGAGAAGGATGCGGGCCTCGGCGCGCATACGGTGAAGCGCGTGCTCAAGGGCGCGGAGCTCGCCGGGGCCGTCGCGGCGCACCCCTTGCGCGGCTGGGAGCCGGCCAAGGGCGGCTACGCCTTCGACGTCCCCCTCCTGCCCGGCGATTTCGTCACCACCGAGGCCGGCACCGGCTTCGTCCACATCGCGCCCGGCCATGGCGAGGACGACTTCAACCTCGGCCGCCAGTTCGGCCTGCCGGTGCCGGAGACGGTGGCCGACGACGGCACCTTCACCCTCCAGGCGCCGGGCTTCACCGGCCTGCACGTGTTCAAGGCGCATGACGCCGTCTACGCCGCCTGCGAGGCGACGAATACACTCGTCGCGACGTCGAAGATCACCCACAGCTACCCGCATTCCTGGCGCTCGAAGAAGCCCGTCATCTTCCGCGCCACGCCGCAATGGTTCATCGCCATGGACGATGACCGGCGGATCCGCGCCAAGGCGCTCGAGGAGATCGCGCGCACCCACTTCGTCCCCGCCATGGGCCGCAACCGCCTCGGCAGCATGATCGCCGCGCGGCCGGACTGGTGCATCAGCCGCCAGCGCGCCTGGGGCGTGCCGATCGCCGTCTTCGTCTCGAAGCAGTCGGGGGAGCCGCTGCGCGACCCGGCGATCATGCAGCGCATCGTCGAGGCCTTCCGCACCGAGGGCGCCGATGCCTGGTACCGCCCCGGCGCCGCCGCCCGCTTCCTCGGCCCCGACCGCCGGCCGGAGGACTACGAGCAGGTGATGGACATCGTGGACGTGTGGTTCGAGAGCGGCAGCACGCACGCCTTCGTCCTGCCCGACCACGGCCTGCCCTTCCCGGCGGACCTCTACCTGGAAGGCTCGGACCAGCACCGCGGCTGGTTCCATTCCTCCCTGCTCGAGAGCGTGGGCACCAACGGCGTCGCGCCCTTCAAGGCGGTGCTGACGCACGGCTTCACGCTCGACGAGCAGGGGCGGAAGATGTCGAAGTCGCTCGGCAACGTCACCGCCCCGCAGGAGGTGATGAAGCAGTACGGCGCCGACATCCTGCGGCTCTGGGTGATGAACGCCGACGTCACCGAGGACCAGCGCATCGGCCCGGAGATCCTCAAGCAGCAGGCGGAGCTCTACCGGCGCATCCGCAACACGCTGCGCTGGCTGCTCGGCAGCCTGGCCGGCTTCGACGAGGCGACGGAGACCGTCCCCTACGCGGAGCTGCCGGAGCTGGAGCGCTGGGTGCTGCACCGCCTGACGGAGCTCGACGCGCGCATCCGCCGCGCGGCCGAGGACTACGACTGGACCGGCGTCTACCCGGAGGTGCACAATTTCTGCGCCACCGACCTCAGCGCCTTCTACTTCGACATCCGGAAGGACGCGCTCTACTGCGACGCGGCGGACAGCCACCGCCGGCGGTCGGCGCGGACCGTGCTCGACGTGCTGCACCGCTGCCTCTCGGCCTGGCTGGCGCCGGTGCTGGTCTTCACCGCGGAGGAAGCCTGGCTGGCGCGCTTCCCGGACGAGAACGGCAGCGTCCACCTGACCGACTTCCCCCTGGTGCCCGCGGGGTGGCGGGACGAGGCGCTGGCGGCGAAGTGGCAGCGCGTGCGGGAGATCCGGCGCGAGGTGACCCGCGTGCTGGAGGCGCAGCGCGCCGCCGGCACCATCGGCGCCTCGCTGCAGGCCGCCCCGGTGCTGCGCCTGCCCGCGGCGGAGCAGGACCTGCTGACGCCGGAGGAATGGGCAGGGGTCTGCATCGTCTCCGGCCTGACGCTGCAGGCCGCGGACGGGGCCGGGACGGCGGTGGAGTTCGCCCCCGCCCCCGGCGCCAAGTGCGACCGCTGCTG
>LWDM01000056.1 GCA_002083525.1 Proteobacteria bacterium SG_bin9
GTGTGCAGCAGGAACTGCGCCGACTTGCCCATGGCGCCCATGAACAGCAGCAAACAGATCAAGGTCAGGGCATCGGCTTTCCAGCCGAAGAAGTTGACGGTCTTGCCGGTGAGCCCTTGCGCCGCGCCGAAGATAGTGTCGAAGTCGGTCGAACCGACCAGCATGAACACCGCGAAGATGCCGAGCGCGAAGCCGAAGTCGCCGACACGGTTGACCACGAACGCCTTGATCGCGGCGGCATTCGCCGACGGCTTCTGGAACCAGAAGCCGATCAGCAGGTAGCTCGCCAGGCCCACACCTTCCCAGCCGAAGAACAGCTGCACCAGATTGTCGGCGGTCACCAGCATCAGCATGGCGAAGGTAAACAGCGACAGATACGCCATGAACCGCGGACGGTTCGGGTCCTCGTGCATGTAGCCGATCGAATAGAGGTGTACGAGCGACGACACGGTGTTGACCACGACCAGCATCACCGCGGTCAGGGTGTCGACCCGCAGCACCCAGTTGATGTTGAGGTCGCCGGAGTTGATCCACGAGAACAGCACCACGCGGGCGTCGTGCTTGAGGAACCCGACATCGACCAGCACCACCCACGACAGCGCCGCTGAAATCAGCAACAGCGCCGTGGTAACGATCTCGGCCGCCCGCGAGCCAGCAGCCGGCGGCTCGACCGGACCATGGTCGTCGTGACCGTGATCATCGTGGGCGTGAGAGGCATGAGCATGGGCGTCATGACCGTGATGGTCATGGCCGTGCTCCATCTCGTCGCCGCTCGGGTTGCGGGCGTGTGCGCCATAGATCGCGATCGCGCCCGCAATCAGCGCGCCGATCAGCGGCAGGAAGACAATTGCCTGGATCATCACGCGTTTCTCATCTTGCGCATGATCTGGTCCGAAAACCGGAGCCCACTTTTCGGGATCATGCGCCTTAGCCCTTCATCAGATTGATGTCTTCGACCGCGATCGAACCGCGGTTACGGAAATAGACGACGAGCACCGCAAGACCGATGGCCGCTTCGGCCGCCGCCACCGTCAGCACCAGCAGCGCAAACACCTGACCGACGATATCGTTGAGGTGCGTCGAGAACGCGACGAGGTTGATGTTCACCGACAGCAAGATCAGTTCGATCGACATCAGGATGACGATCACGTTCTTCCGGTTCAGGAAGATGCCGAGAATCCCGAGCGTAAACAGGATCGCTCCGACGGAAAGGTAATGCCCGAGCCCGATGGTCATTCGGCCGCCTCCCGCGATGGCGGCTCGAGGCCCTGCCCGACCGCTACCTTCTTCACTTCCATCGCCATCGCCTTGGTGCGCGCATTCTGGACGTTGATGTCCTGACGCTTGACGTTCGGCTTGTGGCGCAAGGTCAACACGATCGCACCGATCATGGCGACCAGGAGCACGATGCCCGACAGCTGGAAGTAGTGGATGTACTTTGTATAGAGCACGAGGCCGAGCGCTTCGGTGTTGGTCACGTTGGTCGGGATCGGCGCGACGACCGTCTTCACCAGCGCCGGATTAAGCACCCAGCCACCGGCGACCAGCAGCAGTTCGGCGAGGAAGATCGCGCCGATCAAGAGGCCAAACGGCAGGTACTCGATGAAGCCTTCGCGCAATTCGGCGAAGTCGACGTCGAGCATCATGATCACGAACAGGAACAGCACCGCGACCGCGCCGACGTAGACGACGACGAGGATCATCGCCAGGAATTCGGCGCCCATCAGGATGAACAGGCCCGAGGCGTTGACGAAGGCGAGGATCAGGAACAGCACCGAGTGCACGGGATTGCGCGCGGCAATCACCATCACCGCGGAAGCCACGCAGATGCCCGCGAACAGGTAGAAGAACAGGGCGGGAAGGATCATCCCCTCACCTCAACGATACGGCGCATCAAGCGCGATGCTCTTTGCGATTTCCCGCTCCCAGCGGTCACCGTTCGCAAGCAGCTTCGCCTTGTCGTAATAGAGCTCTTCGCGCGTCTCGGTCGCGAACTCGAAGTTCGGCCCCTCGACGATGGCATCGACCGGACAAGCCTCCTGGCACATGCCGCAATAGATGCACTTCACCATGTCGATGTCGTAGCGCACCGTGCGGCGCGTGCCGTCGTTACGGCGCGGACCGGCCTCGATGGTGATCGCCTGCGCGGGACAGATCGCCTCGCAGAGCTTGCAGGCGATGCAGCGCTCTTCGCCGTTCGGATAGCGGCGCAGCGCATGCTCGCCACGGAAGCGCGGCGAGATCGGGCCCTTCTCGAACGGATAGTTGAGCGTCGGCTTCGGCTTGAAGAAGTAGCGCATCGCGAGGAAGAACGCGGACACGAACTCCGTCAGCAGCAGCGACTTGGCGAATGATGCTGTTGTCATGAGGACCTCATTTCGGCGCGAGCCCCACAAAGTGCAGAACGCCTGCCACGATTACGACCATCGCCAGCGACAGCGGCAGGAACACTTTCCAGCCGAGGCGCATCAGTTGATCGTAGCGGTAGCGCGGCACGATGGCCTTCGCCATCGCGATCAGGAAGAAGAAGAACAGAACTTTCAGCGAGAACCAGATGATGCCCGGCACCCAGGTGAACGGCGCGTACGGGATCGGCGACAGCCAGCCGCCCATGAACAAGATGGTGGCGAGCGCGCACATGGTGACGATGGCGACGTACTCGCCGAGCATGAACAGCAGGTACGGCGTCGAGGCGTATTCGACCATGAAGCCGGCAACGAGTTCGGACTCCGCTTCGACGAGGTCGAACGGCGGTCGATTGGTTTCCGCCAGCGCCGAGACGTAGAAGATCACGAACATCGGGAACAGCGGCAGCCAGTACCAGCCGAGCGCGCCGTACTTGGTGTCCTGGGCGGCGACGAGCTGCGACAGGTTCAGCGTGCCGGCGCAAAGCAGCACGGTGATAATGACGAAGCCGATCGAGACTTCGTACGACACCATCTGCGCCGCCGAGCGGAGCGCGGCGAGGAACGGATACTTCGAGTTCGACGCCCAGCCGGCCATGATGATGCCGTAGATCGACAGCGACGAGATCGCGAAGATGTAAAGGACGCCGACGTTGATGTCGGCGATCACCCAGCCGAGGTTGACCGGCACAACAGCCCAGGCGGCAAGCGCGAGCACGCAGGTGACGAGCGGCGCCAGCAGGAACACGCCCTTGTTGGCGCCAGCCGGGATCACCGGCTCCTTCAGCACGAACTTCAGCAAGTCGGCGAACGACTGCAGCAGGCCCCACGGGCCCACCACGTTGGGGCCCCGGCGGATTTGCACCGCCGCCCAGATCTTGCGGTCTGCCAGCAGGATATAGGCGATCGCGATCAGCAGCACGACGAGGAGCAGCACGCTCTGGGCAAGCATAATGATCAGTGGCCAGAGGAAGCCGGTCCAGATCGGGCTTGCGAAGAATTCAGCCATCGCCCTACTCCGCCGCGCTCAGGATCTGACCGGACGCCAGCCGCGAGCACTCGGCCATCACGGCCGACGCACGCGCAATCGGGTTGGTCAGGTAATAGTCGGAAACCGGCGACTTGAACGGCGCCTTCTCGATGCTACCGCCCTTTCCAGCCAGCGCATCGATCGCGCCTCCCGGTTCGATCTGATCGATCCGCATCAAATGCGGCGTGGCCTTGAACATTTGCTGGCGAAGGGCTGCAAGCGAGTCGAACGGCAATGTCTTGCCGAGCGCTTCCGACAGCGCGCGGATGATCGCCCAGTCCTCGCGGGCGTCGCCCGGCGGGAAGCCCGCGCGGTTGCCCATCTGCACCCGGCCTTCGGTGTTGACGTAGATGCCGGACTTCTCGGTGTAGGCCGCGCCCGGCAAGATGACGTCGGCGCGATGCGCGCCCTTGTCGCCGTGCGTGCCGATGTAAACGACGAACGTGCCGTCGGCGACCTTCGCATCATCGGCGCCGAGCGAGAACAGCACGTCGAGCGTGCCGAACGTGCCCATCTGCTCGGCGGTGAGCCCCTTGCCCGCCGGCGTGAAGCCGATGTCGAGTGCGCCGACGCGGGACGCCGTCGGCTGCACGACGCCGAAGCCGTTCCAGCCGTCCTTGGTCGCGCCGATATCCTTGGCGAGCTTCGCGGCCTGCGCCAGCACCGCCGCGCCGTCATGGCGCGAGGTCGCGCCCGAGCCGACCAGCACGATCGGATGCTTGGCGTTCTTGAGCACGTCGAGGAACGCGCCCTTGCCGCCGGCGAGTTCGCCCAGCGTGTCAGGGCCTGCGCCAAGATAATCGTAGGCGTAGGTGAGATCGGCCTTCTCGCCGATCACCGCGACCTTGAGCTGGCCGGTGCGCCAGCGCTTGCGGATGCGGGCGTTGAGGATCGCCGCTTCCTTGCGCGGATTGGCGCCGACGATCAGCAGCGCATCCGCCTGCTCGATGCCGACGATGGTCGGATTGAAGATGTAACTGGCGCGGCCGAGCGCCGGGTCGAAGGCATGGCCACCTTCGACGGCAAGGTTGCTGGAGCCGAACTTCGCCAGCAGCTCCTTCAGCGCAAACATTTCCTCGACTGTGGCAAGGTCGCCGGCGATCGCGCCGATGCGCTTGCCGTCAAGACGGCCCGCTTTCGCAACGATGGCCCCGAATGCTTCGGGCCACGACGCCGGACGCAGCTTGCCGTTCTCGCGAATGTACGGGCGGTCGAGCCGCTGGGTGCGCAGGCCATCGACGATGTGGCGCGTCTTGTCTGAAATCCACTCCTCGTTCACCGCCTCGTTGACACGCGGCAGGATGCGCATCACCTCGCGGCCACGTGTATCGACGCGGATGGCCGAGCCGACGCCGTCCATGACGTCGACCGACTGCGTCTTGCCGAGCTCCCACGGGCGCGCGGCGAATGCATAAGGCTTCGAGGTCAGCGCACCGACCGGGCAGATATCGACGAGATTGCCTTGCATCTCAGAGGTGAGTGCACTCTCGAGATAGGTGGTGATCTCCATGTCCTCGCCGCGGCCGGTCGCGCCCATCTCGGCGACACCGCACACTTCCGTGGTGAAGCGCACGCAGCGGGTGCACTGGATGCAGCGGTTCATCGAGGTCTTGACCAGCGCACCGAGATACTTGTCCTCGACGGCGCGCTTGTTCTCGGCGAAGCGCGAGGTGTCGACGCCGTAGCCCATCGCCTGGTCTTGCAGGTCGCACTCGCCGCCCTGGTCGCAGATCGGGCAATCGAGCGGATGGTTGATGAGGAGGAACTCCATCACGCCTTCCCGCGCCTTCTTTACCATCGGCGTGCGGGTGTTGACCTCGGGGGGCTCGCCGTTCGGGCCCGGGCGGCAATCGCGCACGCCCCAGGCGCAGCTTGCGACCGGCTTCGGCGATCCCTTCACCTCGACGAGGCACATGCGGCAGTTGCCGGCGATCGACAGGCGCTCGTGGTAGCAGAAGCGCGGGATTTCAGCCCCCGCCGCTTCACACGCCTGGATCAGCGTGTACTCCGGCGGAACGTCGATTTCTTTGCCATCGATGATGAGTTTGGTCATGGCTTACGACTTCTTCAATTGGCAGCCGGGCGCGACGACGCCGGCCTGCTGCATCGATGTTCTGATCCAGCTCTGGGTGTTCGGGTTGTACGTGCCGAGGAAACGCGGATCGGATTTCGTCTTCTCGCAGAGAAACGGCAGATGGCGCTGCACATCGTAGTCGCAGGATGCGCGCCACTCCGGACGGCTCGCGAACACCGCCAGCGCTTCCTCGCAGGCATACAGGAAATAAGACACGAAGCTCTCGTAACGGGTTTGCTCGGACGGCGGGCTCGCCTTGATGCGCTCGTAGTCCGGCGCGGAGAACTCCGGATTCTTGAACGCGAGCTCGGTGTAGCCGAGATAGATCTGCCGCGCCGTCGAAGCGCGGTTGCCGGAACGGATTTCGTTGATCTGGAACAAGATCGCGATGAAGCCGAGCAGAGCCACGGTCGCCTGCGCCATCTGCGCCAGCGTTCCGTACTTCTGCCACCACATCACCTCTGTCCCCGCCATCGGCATTACTCCGCCGCAACCATGGCGTCAGCCGAACGATCGTTGTCGGCGTTGCGCGAGAATTCATCGATGCGGCGCTCGATCTCCGGCCGGAAGTGCCGGATCAGGCCCTGGATCGGCCATGCCGCCGCGTCGCCGAGCGCGCAGATGGTGTGGCCTTCGACCTGCGTCGTGACTTCGAGCAGCATGCCGATCTCGCGCTTTTGTGCGCGGCCCTCGATCAGGCGGGTCATCACGCGCCACATCCAGCCAGTGCCTTCGCGGCACGGCGTGCACTGGCCGCAGCTCTCGTGCTTGTAGAAGTACGACAGGCGCGCGATCGCGGCGATGATGTCGGTCGACTTGTCCATCACGATCACGGCGGCGGTGCCGAGGCCCGACTTCAGATTTCGCAGCGTATCGAAATCCATGTAGGCGTCCCTGATCTGCTCAGCCGGCACCAGCGGCACCGACGAGCCGCCTGGAATGACGCACAGCAGATTGTCCCAGCCGCCGCGGATGCCGCCGCAATGGGTTTCGACCAGCTCGCGGAACGTCAGGCCCATCGCCTCTTCGACGTTGCACGGCTTCTCGACGTGACCGGAGACGCAGAACAGCTTGGTGCCGACATTGTTCGGGCGGCCGATGCCGGCGAACCAGGCCGCGCCCCGGCGCAGGATGTCCGGTGCAACCGCGATCGACTCCACATTGTTGACCGTGGTCGGGCAGCCGTAGAGACCGACGTTGGCCGGGAACGGTGGCTTCAGGCGCGGCTGGCCCTTCTTGCCCTCGAGGCTTTCGAGCAGCGCGGTTTCTTCGCCGCAGATGTAAGCGCCGGCGCCGTGATGGACGTAAAGGTCGAACGGGAAGCCGTGGATGTTGTCCTTGCCGATCAGCTTCGCCTCATAGGCCTGATCGATCGCAGCCTGCAGCCGCTCGCGCTCGCGGATGAACTCGCCGCGCACATAGATGTAACCGACATGGGCGCCCATGCCGACGCCGGCGAGGAGACAGCCCTCGACGAGGAGATGCGGATCGTGCCGCATGATCTCGCGATCCTTGCAGGTGCCGGGCTCGGATTCGTCGGCGTTGACGACGAGATAGCTCGGACGGCCGTCGGCATTGTCCTTCGGCATGAACGACCACTTGAGACCGGTCGGGAAGCCCGCCCCGCCGCGGCCGCGCAGGCCCGACGCCTTCATCTCGCTGATGATCCAGTCGCGGCCCTTGTCGACAATGGCCTTGGTGCCGTCCCAGGCGCCGCGACGGCGCGCGCCCTCGAGGCCCCAGTCATCGAAGCCGTAGAGGTTCTTGAAGATGCGATCCTTGTCGTCGAGCATCGGGTCCGCTCAGCGTTGGGTATGTTGCCAGGCGAGACCGCCTGCGAGAGCACCGAAGCCGACAGTCCACAGGATCGCGGACTCCATAGTGGTGCCGAGAACGAGCTTGTTCAGTACGAAAATGAAAACCGCCGCCCCAAGCGTATGCAGCACGATGTAGCGGATCTTGTCAGCGCTCATGACTGCCCCCTTCATTACGCCTTCTCCTTGCCCGCGCTTTTCAGCGTGGTCGGACCGCCCTGCGGCGCAGAGAACTGGCGGCCGTTCTGCGGACCCGGATTCGGTGGATTGCCCGAGGCAAAGCCGTCGATGAGCTTGTTGAAGCTCTCCTTGGTCAGGTCCTCGTAGGTGTCTTTCCAGATCAGAACCATCGGCGCGTTCACGCAGGCGCCGAGACACTCGACCTCTTCCCAGCTGAAATCGCCGTCTTTCGACAGATGGAACGGATCGTGGTGGATGCGATGCTTACAAACATCGAGCAGATCGCTCGCGCCACGCAGCTGGCACGGCGTGGTGCCGCACACCTGGATGTGGGCTTTCTTGCCGACCGGCTGCAGCTGGAACATCGTGTAGAAGGTCGCAACCTCCAGCACGCGGATGTAGGGCATGTCGAGCAGATCGGCGACGGCGCGGATCGCCGCCTCCGACACCCAGCCGTCATGCTGCTCCTGCACGCGCCAAAGAACAGGGATCACGGCCGAGGCCTGACGGCCCGGCGGATACTTCTCGATCTGGGCCTTCGCCCACGCCAGATTCTCCGGCGAGAACGCGAAGCTCGCGGGTTGGACTTCCTTCGGTGCAAGACGGCGAACGGACATCGATCCTACCAGTTAGTTCTGTGCATCGCTGAGATAACAGGCCCAGCCGCGAAACGACACGCAAACCAGTTCTCGGCTGTCGCTCTTCAATCGCTTGAACGATCCGTAACCGATCTTCGGAACGCAACCGCTGACCTTCGTGTGACCCTGCATCGTGTAGCGAACGCACGCATCATACGAGAATTCAACGAGCTTCCCTTCAGCCACCACCTCAAAACCGCGGTCGAGCAAGTCCTGCACCGCGGCGGGTGCGCCGTGATCGTTCACCTGCGCCAGAAGCGCGCCGCTCACCAATGCCGCAGTCGTGACCGACATGCCGATCATCGATCAACCTCGCCGAACACGATGTCGAGCGACCCGAGGATCGCGGAGACGTCCGCGAGCAGATGGCCGCGGCAGATGTAATCCATCGCCTGCAAGTGCGCGAAACCCGGCGCGCGGATCTTGCACTTGTAGGGCTTGTTGCTGCCGTCGGAGACGAGATAGA
>LWDM01000057.1 GCA_002083525.1 Proteobacteria bacterium SG_bin9
ACGCTGTACGTGCTGTTCTCGCAGATCTTCTGATCGGCGCTTGCTGCTCTGCAAAAAAGGCCGCGCCCTCGGGCGCGGCCTTTCTGTCGTGGCGCCAGGGCCAGCTTTGCGGCGTCATGACCCGGATGTAGCATGTTGGCGGATTTCAGAATCTGCCTCCGCGGATTCGGATTTGAGGGCGGGTTATGGAAACGCTGATGCTGCCGTTCACGCCGCGCTACATCGTCTTGACGATCTGCGCGGTCATTTCACTTTTGCTGATCTTTGTCGGCATCAATGATCGCGACACGATTGAGTGGATCGTCATTCCGTTCCTGATTTTCGGCGGCCTCACCGCGCTTGGCATTCGCGATGTGCTGCAAGAAAATCACGCCGTGCTGCGGAACTATCCGATCTCGGCCCATATCCGCTTCCTGCTCGAGGAAATCCGCCCGGAGATGCGGCAGTACTTCTTCGAGAGCGAAAAGGACGGCATGCCGTTCAGCCGCGACACCCGTGCGGTCGTGTATCAGCGCGCCAAAATGGTGCTCGACAAGCGGCCGTTCGGCACGCAGGAAAGCGTCTATGGCGACGGCTATGAGTGGATACACCACTCGATGTCGCCGCGGCCGCTGGCGAAGGAATTGCCGCGGGTTCCGATCGGCGGACCGGATTGCACGAAGCCCTATTCGGCGTCGATCTTCAACATTTCGGCGATGAGCTTCGGTGCGTTGTCGAGCAATGCCATTCGCGCGCTGAATGCGGGCGCCAAGAAAGGCGGGTTTGCGCATGACACGGGTGAGGGCGGCGTCAGCCCGTATCACCGCGAAAAGGGCGGCGATCTGATTTGGGAGATCGGCTCCGGCTATTTCGGCTGCCGTAACCGCGATGGCTCTTTCAATCCTGAGCTTTTCGCGAAAGTCGCAGCCGACGACCAGATCAAGATGGTCGAGCTGAAAGTCAGCCAGGGCGCGAAACCCGGCCATGGCGGCGTGTTGCCGGCCGCGAAGGTGTCTTCGGAAATCGCGATGATCCGCGGCGTTCCGGAGGGCGAGGACTGCATTTCCCCGGCGCGGCACCGCGCCTTCTCGACTCCCATCGAGATGATGAAATTCATCGGCGAGATGCGGCGTCTCTCCGGCGGCAAGCCCGCCGGCTTCAAGCTCTGCATCGGCCATCCATGGGAGTTTCTTGCGATCTGCAAGGCGATGCTGGAGACGGGCATCTATCCGGATTTCATCGTCGTCGACGGCACCGAGGGCGGCACCGGCGCCGCGCCGGTGGAATTCATGGATCACCTCGGCATGCCGATGCGCGAGGGCATCAACTTCGTCCACAACGCGCTGATCGGCATCGGCGCGCGCGACCGCGTCAAGATCGGCACCGCCGGCAAGATCGCGACGGCCTTCGACATCGCGCGCGCCATGGCGCTCGGCGCCGACTGGTGCAATTCAGCGCGCGGCTTCATGTTCTCGATCGGCTGTATTCAGTCGCTGAGCTGCCACACCGACCGTTGTCCGACCGGCGTCGCCACACAGGATGCAAGCCGTAGCCGCGCGCTCGTGGTCCCGCACAAGAGCGAACGCGTCTACAACTATCACCGCTCGACGCTGCACGCGCTGGCTGAACTGGTGGCCGCCGCCGGCCTCGACCATCCGAACGAACTGCGGTTGATCCACTTCTCGCAGCGGTTGTCGCCGAAAGAAGTGGTGCCGTTCTCCCGTCTGTATCCGCAGCTCAAGTCCGGTGAGCTTTTGTCGGGTACGGAAGACCCGCGCTTCAAGGAGGCATGGGGGTTGGCGCAGTCCAATACATTTGCGCCGGTCATTTTGTCATAAACAGGAAACAGGCGGATGGTTTATGAACCGGGGTTTTGGGGGCCCTGACCGGGATACCCATGCCGTTTTTGTTGCGGGCGATTCCCAATCGGGCGCTTGCGCGGTATCCGGGTTCAAGATGATCAGGCGCCGAAACAGTAATCTGACAGCCGTGGCAGCCCTTTTGGGCTTCTGCCTTGGGCTGTCCGGCGTTCAGCCTGCGGCTGGGCAGGTGTACCTTCCGGACCAGGGCTTCTCGGTGGAGGTCAGCCCCACCGTTCGCTCGGTGCTGCCCGATCCATGGGGCTGGGAAGATCGGCGGAAGTGGTATCGCGACCGCGGCGTGACATTTGCCGGAATCCTGACCACCGAAGGCTTCGCCAACGTCCAGGGCGGCATCAGACGCGGCGCCATCTTCGACGGAAAATTCGAGGGTATCGTCGGCGTCGATTTCGGGCGGCTGGCCGGCTGGAACGGGCTCAGCCTGTTCTCGAATATCTTCCAGACACACGGCAACGGTGGGCCGGGGCGCAGCCTGATCAACGGCATCGATACCATCAGCAACATCGAAGCACTGCCGTCGATCCGCCTTTCCGAACTCTGGCTGGAGCAGAGATTTTGGGAGGGCAAAGCGAGCTTCCGCATCGGCCAGCTCACGACCGACAGCGAGTTTTACAACAGCCAGTACTTCAACGTCTTCCTGACCAGCGACTGGCCGACGATCACCGCCGAAGGGTTGCCCGGCGGCGGCCCCGCCTATCCGCTGTCGACCCCCGGCATGCGGCTGAAGCTCGATCCGACGCCGAACCATTCGATGCTGCTGGCGCTGTTCAACGGCGATCCTGCCGGCTGCGGGACTCGCGATCCTGAAATCTGCAACCGCCACGGCCTCAATTTCCGTGTCAAAGATCCGCCGCTGCTGATCGGCGAATTGCAGTACCGCCGCAATCAGGATCCGAATGCCACCGGCCTCGCCAGCGGCATCCGCCTGGGCGCTTATCACCACTTCGGAACGTTCAACGATCTGCGCTTCGACACCCTCGGTCTTTCGCTCGCCGATCCGGCGAGCTCCGGTGTCGCCCGCCGCTTCCGCGGCAATCAGGGCGTCTACGCGGTCTTCGATCAGCAGTTCTATCGGCCGGCCGGCGGCGATGCCTTCTCGGGCATCACCGGCTTTCTGCGTGTCGGCGCTGCAACGTCGAACCGCAACCTGAACGATTTTTATCTCGAGGGCGGATTGCTCTCGACCGGCATGATCCCGGGCCGGCCGCTCGATCAGATCGGTGCGGTGTTTCTCTATTCGCACATCAGCGATCGCGCGCGCGGGCTCGATCGCGATCAGCTGCTGTTCTCGATGCAGCCTTATCCGCTGCGCAACTACGAGCTCTCCTTCGAACTCTCGTATGCGGCGTCGGTGGTGCCGGGCTGGACGCTTCAGCCAAACATCCAGTACGTCATTCAACCCAGCGGCAACATTCCCGACCCGAACCGGCCGTTCACGACCGAGCCGATCAAGAACGCGCTCGTGTTCGGCATCCGCTCGACGCTTCGCTACTGAGCCGAACAATCGTCATTTCTGAAAACGACTGACTGTGCCTTGGGCCAGCCGGGAGGCACTTGGCCATATGAGAACCATTCGCATTTATTGTTGCGAGTAATTCGCAATTGCAATAGAGATTCTCGGATGGGTTTGAAAACCGCGAGAACTGAGTGTGATTTGGCGTACTGACGGCGGGCCGAAGGCCCACGCGATTATTCTGAGCGGCATTCTGGTACTGGCCTGCGCGCTGTCCGCCCGGCCGGCGTCTGCGCAGGGATTCTCCGTCGAGCCCACGCCGTCGGTGCGCACCTCGTTGCCGGATCACTGGGGCTTCGATGCCCGACGGCAATGGCTGAGTGAGCGCGGCGTGACCTTCGGCGGTGTGCTGACGACGGAGGGACATGCAAACGTCAGCGGCGGCATCAGACGCACGACGCTCGTCGACGGGAAGTTCGAAGGGCTGCTCGGCATCGACTTCGAGAAACTGGCCGGCTGGCAGGGCCTGACGTTCTTTGGAAACATGTTCCAAACGCACGGTTCGGGCGGCGTGGGCCGGGTGCTGACCGGTAGCCTCAACACGATCAGCAACATCGAAGCATTGCCGTCGACGCGTCTGTCTGAGCTTTGGTTCGAGCAAAAGTTCTGGAACGGACAATTCGGAATTCGCGCGGGACAGCTCACGACCGACAGTGAGTTCTTCAACAGCCAGTACTTCAACGTATTCTTGAGCAGCGACTGGCCGACGATCGCCAAACAGAATCTGCCGAGTGGCGGTCCCGCCTATCCGCTGTCGACGCCCGGTGTCCGTCTCAGGTTCGATCCGACGCCCGAAACGTCGATGCTGCTGGCCGTATTCAACGGCGATCCGGCAGGGCCGGGTGTGGGCCCTGCAGAACTGCGAAATCGCCACGGCCTGAACTTTCGTGTGAAGGATTCGCCGCTCGTGATCGGCGAGTGGCAATATCGTTATAACCAAGCACCCGAGTCCACGGCGCTGGCCGGCGGCATTCGCATCGGTGCCTGGTATCACTTCGGCCGCTTCGATGATCTGCGTTTCGACAATACTGGCATCTCGCTCGCCGATCCGCTGAGCACGGGCGTTGCGCGGCGATTCCGGGGCAATCAGAGCGTCTACGCCATCTTCGATCAGCAGCTCTATCGGCCGCCGGGCGGCGACGCGAATTCGGGCATCTCGGCCTTCACGCGCATCGGCGCGGCGACATCGGACCGCAGCATCAACGATTTCTATCTGGAGGGCGGCATCGTCGCCAACGGCATGGTGCCGGGCCGGCCGCTCGACAGCATGGGTGCTGTATTTCTGTATTCGCACATGAGCAATCGCGCCCGCGGGCTCGATCGCGACCAGATGCGCATCCTGCAGCAACCGTTCCCGCTGCGCGATTATGAGCTGTCGATCGAGTTGATGTATTCGCTGACGCTCGTTCCCGGTTGGACGCTTCAGCCGGACTTCCAGTACATTGCGCATCCGGGTGGCAACATTCCGGATCCGGCGTCGGGCCTCGCGAATACCCGCATCAAGGATGCGAAGGTTTTTACGCTACGCTCGGTGATCCGTTACTGAGTTTCAAATAGCTCTGCGCCGGAATGCGAAAGACCCGCCCGGGGGGACAACCGGGCGGGTCATGTTCGGCACGGGGTGGATGAGGCGCCCGTGCCGGACGCATCCACCGTCGATCAATTAGTAATTACAGGTACGAACCTTGCCGACGTAGTTGCCCCAGGCGTCGAACTGGCGAACCCAGCCGCAGCGGCGATAGCCGTAACCGTCGGTGTAGTAGTAACCCGGGCTGCCAGCCGCGATCGCAGAACCCACAACAGCGGCACCAAGCACGCCGGCGGCAATGCCGAGGCCGAGGTTGTTACCGGCCTGAGCCGGCTGCGAAGAGGCGGCGATGCCACCGGTCACAGTGAGAGCAGCAACAGCGAGAGCAGCAATCTTGGTCTTGATCGACATGGTATTTACTCCATCCGGTTAAGGCAGCCCGTATTGGGTCCGCATGCCCATTTGTCGGAGGCCGTGGCGATCCGGTTCGAGGTGGTTCAGCGGGAATATGGTTTCGTCGCGGCCTGAATCGGGGGAGTTTTGTTTCAGGACGGTGTCGTCGCCAGCTTTTCGAGGTCGAAGCGCGCGACATCGTTAAGAAGTTCACAAAATCCCTTCGCGCCTTCCTCGACGAGGAAGTGGCCGCTCTCGGCGGACGCGAGCGTTGCGTCGCCGATCGCGCCCGACGGATGCAGATCCTGCGCCTGCCACGCGAACGGCGCCGGCCGATGCGCGCTCAGCCAGCGGAACTCTTTTTCCATCGCGATGCTTGCCGGTGTGAAGTTGGCGATCTTGTCCATCTGCACGGCCTGCGGATACTTCGCGAGCATAATCGATGTCTCGATCGCGCCGCCATGAATGCCGTGACGCAGCTCGCTCTCTGGAAAAAGTCCATCCTGCGCGCCGAAGCGATGCCAGCTTGTCGTCACGGCCAGCATTCCGTGGCGCGCACGCAGCTCCTGCGCAACCAATGTCATCGCAGCGCTGTTGCCGCCGTGGCTCGTGACCATCACGAGCTTGCGGACGCCCGTGCGTGCAACGCTGTCGCCGATCGCCATCCACTGCGCGATTGCGACATCGGGCGAGAGCGTCATCGTGCCGGGATAATCGACATGCTCGGTCGAGATGCCGACCGGCTGTACCGGCAGGAATGTCGCGGGCACGTTGGCGGACAGCAGGTCGCGCGCGCGCGCAAGAAAGGCGTCGGCGATCATCACGTCGGTGCCGAGCGGCAGATGCGGGCCGTGCTGTTCGGTCGCGGCCAGCGGCAGCACGGCGATCCAGTCCCGGCTCATGTGTGCGGGGATGTCCGGCCAGTGGATATCGGTCCAGTTGTGCGGCGGCAGCTTGGCGGTCATGCAGACAGTTTTCTTGCGGGCGATGGCGCGGTACTTATGGCTATCTCGTGCGTTCTATGTATCCATTTTCCACGGCGATAGGCCAGCCATCTCCACCGGCATGGTTTCCAGTCCGGGCATTAACGGTCGACGGAGTGACGTGATGAGCCGGAACATGAGCCCGGGGTGGACTTCTGCCTCACGCCGGACGGCTTCCGTGATCGGGGCGATGCTTCTGCTTGGCTCCTTGCCGGCATTGGCGCAGACGCCGCCCGCGCCGGCTCCTGCCGCTCCCGCCAGCCTCGACAAGGTCTCGTTCGGAACGAACTGGGTTGCGCAGGCCGAGCACGGCGGCTTCTTCCAGGCGGTCGCCGATGGCACCTACAAGAGCTACGGCCTCGACGTGACCATCGTGCCGGGCGGGCCCAACGTCAACAACCGCATCCTGCTCATCGCGGGCAAGATCGACTTCTTCATGAGCGCGAACAACCTGCAGTCGCTCGATGCGGTCGCCAACAAGGTGCCGGTGGTAGCGGTGGCGGCGGTCTTCCAGAAAGAGCCGCAGGTGTTTCTCACGCACCCGGAAGCGAAGGTGACGAAGCTCGATGAGCTGAAGCCGCTGACCCTGTTCGTCTCGAAAGAGGGAATGCCGACGTACTTTCAGTGGCTGAAGTCTGAGTATGGCTTCAGCGAGGCCAAGGTGAAGCCCTATACATTCAACCCGCAGCCGTTCCTTGCGGACAAGAAGAGCGCAATGCAGGGCTACGTCACGTCCGAGCCGTTCGCGGTCGAGAAGAAGGCAGGTTTCAAGCCGAACGTGTTGCTGTTGGCCGACTACGGTTTCAACAGCTACTCGACCTTGATCGAGACGCGTCTCGATATGACGGACAAGAAGGCCGATCTGGTGCAGCGTTTTGTCGATGCGTCGATCATCGGTTGGTACAACTACATCTATGGCGACAACAGCCGCGCCAACGCCATGATCAAGACCATGAACCCGGAGATGAGCGACGAGCTGCTCGCCTATTCGGTCGCGCGCATGAAGGACTACGGCATCGTCGATTCCGGCGACACGGCGCGCGACGGCATCGGCGCTATGAGCGACGAGCGCATGGCGAGCTTCTTCGACAAAATGGCGCGCGCCGGCGTGGTCAAGCGCGATATCGACTATCGCAAAGCCTACACGCTGCGCTTCATCAACAAGGGCGTCGGCGTCAACCTGCGGCCGAAGAACTGAGCCCGTGGTGACGAATCGTCCAGTCAGCGGGATCACGACATGGAAGTGAGCCTGCGCGATGTCACCAAGGTGTACGCCAGCGGCATCACAGCGGTTGGTCCGCTCGATCTCGACGTCCGCAGTGGGGAGTTTTTGTCATTGCTCGGCCCTTCCGGTTGCGGCAAGTCGACGGCGCTGCGAATGATCGCAGGTCTCGACGCGCCGACGTCCGGGTCGTTGCGTGTCGCGGAGCGCACGAACGGCGATGCGCGGCCGCCGATCGGATTCGTGTTTCAGGAGCCGACGCTGATGCCGTGGGCGAGCGTGCGTGATAATGTCAGCCTGCCGCTGCGGCTCGCGCACATGCCGCGCGCGGAAGCCGATGCGAAAGCGGACGCCATGCTGGCGCAGGTCGATCTCGCGGAATTTGCCGCGGCGTTCCCGCGCGAACTCTCCGGCGGCATGAAGATGCGCGTCTCACTGGCACGGGCGCTGGTGACCGACCCGGACGTTCTTCTGATGGACGAGCCGTTCGCGGCGCTGGACGAAATCACGCGCTTCCGTCTCAACAACGATCTGCTCGATGTCTGGCGCAAGCTGAAGAAGACGGTGATCTTCGTCACGCACTCGGTATTCGAGTCAGTCTATCTGTCGCAGCGCGTGGTGGTGATGAGCCATCGGCCCGGCCGCGCCAGCGCCGAATTCCGGATCACCGCGCCCGAGCCGCGCAACGAGGACTTCCGCACCTCGGCGGATTACGCCGCGCAATGCCGTGATGTTTCGGTTGCACTGGCCAAAGCCAGCGGCGAAAGGACGGCGCGATGAGCGGCAGCGCCCACAATGAGTCTCGGGACGATGGCGCCATGTCCCGGTTGCAGATCGTGCTGCCGGTCATCGTGTTCGCCGCGATCCTCGCGATCTGGAAACTCATCGTCCGCCTCAACAATCTGCCGCCCTACGTGCTGCCGGGTCCGGTCCTGGTGTTCACGACCCTGATCGCCGACTGGGCGATCCTGTGGGAGTCGCTGCTTGTCACATTGGCGACAACCTTGCAGGGCTTCATCGCGGCTGCGATCGGCGGGATCGCACTCGCGCTTCTGTTCAGCCGGTCCAAATGGCTCGAATATTCTCTCTTCCCCTATGCGGTGGTGTTGCAGGTCACCCCTGTCATCGCGATCGCGCCACTGCTCCTGATCTACTTGCCGCAGCAGGCCGCGGTCGTCGCCTGCGCCTGGATCGTCGCGTTCTTCCCCGTGCTGTCGAACACGATGCTCGGGCTGAGTTCGGTCGACCGCAATCTGACGGGCCTGTTCAAACTTTACCGCGCTACGGGATGGCAGACCCTATGCCACCTGAGACTTCCGGCGGCGCTGCCCTATATTCTCGGCGGCCTGCGGATCGCCGGCGGACTGTCGCTGATCGGCGCGGTTGTTGCCGAAATCGCCGCGGGTTCGGCGGGGTCGGGATCAGGATTGGCTTACCGCATCGCCGAATCCGGGTACCGGCTCAACATTCCGCGCATGTTTGCGGCGTTGCTGTTGCTGTCGATCGCGGGCATTGTGATCTACATGGTTCTCGCGCTGGTGTCGCACCGTGTGCTGCGCCGCTGGCACGAAAGTGCGCTGCCGTCCTGACATTCGCTCGGGTGCGCTGCGCCAAAGCGGCAATCGCCGGATCCGGCCCGCCGCCTGAGCCGTCAAACTGGGGAGAGGAACGATAATGGCTGCGGATAAGGTCGACCTGTTGATCTATGGCCCGTCGAAGAAGGTCGTCGACAACGGCTTCAACGACAAATTCAATTTGCATAAATTCAACAATCAGCACGATCTCAGCCGGCTCGGCGCCGATGTCGCCGGCCGCATCCGCGGCATTGCGATCACCGGCCTCGTGCAGGCCGACAAGGCGATGCTGTCACGCTTTCCGAAGGTCGAAATCCTGTCGAGCTTCGGTGTCGGCTACGACCACGTCGATGCGATCTACGCCAGCGACCACAAGATCATGGTCACCAACACGCCGGACGTGCTGACCGAAGAGGTCGCCGATACGGCGCTCGGACTTCTGATCGCGACCTTGCGCGAGTTCATCAAGGCCGACCGCTACCTGCGCGCCGGCCACTGGATGACGCAGAACTTCCCGCTCAGCCAGGGCTCGCTGCGCGACCGCACCGTCGGCATGGTCGGCATGGGCCGCATCGGCCAGGCGATCGCGCGCCGCCTCGAAGCGTCGCTGGTGCCGGTGGTCTATCACTCGCGCAATCCGGCGAAGGGCGTCAGCAACAAGCACTATCCGAACCTGATCGAGATGGCGAAGGATGTGGATACGCTGATCGCGATCACGCCGGGCGGCCCGTCGACGTCGAAGATCATCAACGCCGAAGTGCTGAAGGCGCTCGGCCCGCGCGGCGTGCTGATCAATGTGGCACGCGGCTCGGTGGTCGATGAAGAGGCGCTGATCGCGGCGCTGAAGGACGGCACCATCATGGCCGCCGGTCTCGACGTGTTCGCGCAGGAGCCGAATGTTCCAGCGGCGCTCAGCGCCATGCAGAACGTGGTGCTGCTGCCGCACATCGCCTCCGCCTCGGTCACCACCCGCAGTGCGATGGATCAGCTCGTGGTCGATAACCTCAAGGCATGGTTCGACGGCAAGCCGCCGCTGACGCCGATTGCCGAGACGCCGTACCAGGGACATCGCTCGTGATGCATCGCCGGCGATCGGGACATGTCACGCGCATCGTGCAGCTCTGCTGCGCGGTCGCGATCCTGGTGCTGGCGAATGATGGCGTGCATGCGCAAAACAAACTCGCGAACGACATGATCGGCCAGTGGGAGCTGTCCACGGCCGAGCGTGGCAAGACCTGCGCGTTGACGTTGAAAGCCGATCCGGCCGGGCAGGGCTTCAAGATCGAACTGGAGAAGGGCTGCGGCGACGCGCTGCCGTTCACCAAGGATGTCGCATCGTGGTCGGTGCGGGGACTCGACATCGTCCGATTGCAGGACTCGAAAGGTCAGCCGGTGATCGACTTCACCGAAGTCGAAACTGGTATCTTCGAGGGGCTACGCACCAACGAAGGCGTCTACATTCTGCAGGATCTCGCGGCGGCGCGTTCGCTGGCGAAGTCGATGGATCAGATGATCGGCGACTGGAACATGGTCCGCGGCAACAACCGCGTGGTCTGCGGCCTCACGCTGACGAACAACGAAGCGGGCACGGACAACTTCCAGGCCTTCCTCAAGCCGCGCTGCGATCCGCAGGTGGCGGCGTTCGCGCCGAGTCTGTGGCGGCTCGATCGCGGCGAGCTGGTGCTGCAATCGGCAAACGGCGAGACGTGGCGCTTTCAGCCCGACGACAATGCACAATGGCGCCGCGTGCCGGATTCCGCCGATCCCTTCATCATGGTGCGGCAGTAGCCGCGCCTCTGACGCAAAAGCGCCGTGGCAAACGATGTTCACCACGGCGCAAGTCGTTATTGTTTGAAGGCAGTTACTTGGCTTGCTTCACGACATCCTGAGCCTTCTGGTAGCTCTCGATGACGGCGGCGTAGTTCGGCGACACCAGCGCGTAGAGCTTCGCGAGTTCGGCCGCCTCAGGCCGATTCCAGGTGCGGTGCGTTTCCGACAGCACGGCGTTGGTCGAGGTCGGGATCACGCCGGCCTGAATGAAACGGGCCAGCGTCGTGCGCGAAGCCAGTTCGCTCGGATCGCCGGAAGCATCCATCACAGCGTAGACTTTGAAGCCCGCGGCTTTCGCATCCAGCGCCGGGAACATGACGCACACACTGGTCCACACACCGGCCATGATCAGCGTCTTCTTGCCGGTGGCGCGCACGGCCTTGACGAAATCCTCGTTGTCCCAGGCATTTACTTCGCCCTTGCGCCCGACGTAGATCGCGTGCGGCGCGGATTGATGGATTTCCGGCATCAGCGGTCCATTCGGGCCATTCGGCTCCGACGCGGTGGTGATCACCGGAATCTTCAGCAGGGTTGCGAGTTTTGCGAGCATGATGGTGTTGGCGCGCAGCTCGGCGACGCTGACGTCCTTGACCGTCTGGAACAGGCCGGCCTGGTGGTCGAGGAGCAGAATCACGGCATCGGATGTATCGATCAGGGCCTGACCGCCACCTGAGGGTAACACGCTCGCCGATCGCGCGGGTGCAGGGCTCGTCTGCGCATGCGCGCCGAAGCTAAGCAGCAGGACGCCGATGGCCACAACAGCTGCCGGGATGCGGAGAGATTTGCCGAGAACGGCCGATACGGATTTAAGGTTCATGATGGTCCTTTCGATTGAAGTGACGCACGCGCAGAACGTATCGCCGTGCCGTCGGCAGACGAGGCTTCCCGACGGCTAGCTTGACCTGGACGTTGTGCTGGGTTGACTTGTCTGATCTGACTTTCGGCGGGCTGCTTGTGGTCAGGCGCCTTGTAGAAACGTCCGAACGAAATGCACAGTAGTAACCGCGCCGATACCATGAGCTGAGAATGACGATGCGAGCCGAACCCTCAGAATCCAACAACAAAGATGTCCTGCATGGGGCAGGATGCCGCATCGAATACTTTCTCAAATTTTTGGCGCGCGAGTGGATGAGCCACATCGTGTGGATTCTGGCGCGTCAGGAGACGATGCGATTCGGCGAGTTGCGCCGCGCGCTGCCCGGCGCCGTGTCCGCGCGCGTGTTGTCGGCGCGTCTGAAAGAGCTCGAAGCGTACGAACTCGTCAGGCGTCATGACACCGGCAAGAAGCCGCTGCATGTCGAATACAGTTTGACGGACGACGGCCGGCGGCTCGATGTCTTCCTTCAACGAAGCGAGTTCGCCGCCGATCATGCAAACAAGACGCGGGCTAGCACGCGCAGCGCTGATAAATCATGATCGCGGCTTCATGCCGGATGAGCGATTGGGCTCAGTACGGCGGCGCCTTGCGCTGCCGCTGCGCTTTCGCAGCATCGACCCACCACATGAGATCGTCGGCGAAACGCGGGAACGCGTGATCGAGTGCCTTGCCGCCGTCGCCGATGGGTTCGCCCTTCTCCGACAAGGTTTGGCCGATCGGGCCGACACCGATGGTGCTGGAAATCACCACCATGCCCATCTCCGACAGCGTGCCGTGCCAGGCAGTCGCCGCCCTCGCGCCGGACAAGCGTCCGGCCGAATAGCTGACGATCGCGGCGGGTCGCCAGAACCACTCCTCGAGGAAATGATCGGTGAGATTCTTCAGCCCCGGCTGAACGCCCCAATTGTATTCGCCGGTGATGAAGATGAAGCCGTCGGCTGCGCGGATCTTGCCGGCGAGATCTTCGAGCACCGCGGGCGCCTGGCCCTTCGGATATTCCTTATACATCCGGTCGAGGATCGGAAGGTTAACCGCCTTGGCGTCGATGAATTCGACATCGTCACCCCGGCTGCGCAACCGTTCGATGACATAGTCGGCGAGCCGGATGCCCATCCGGTCGGACCGGTACGAGCCGTAGAAAACGAGAATGCGGTTGCCCATGGCTGTAACTCAACGGTTGGCGTTCAGGCGATTCCGGTTCGTCGGAGACCGACGAACCGGAATGGTGATGAAGAAATGGCGAGCTTACTTCGGCAACGGCTGACCGGCCTGCTCGCGGACGATGTACTCCGCGTACCAGTCCGGCCAATTATCGTCATGTTCGCCGGTCAGCTTCTCGTGCTCGCCGTGAGCCGCAGCCGCGCGGCGAAGTGTGGCGGCGAGGTCGGAGATCGACGAGAACGTCGTATCGCCCTCGACGCGGCCGGGGAAGCGGCTGGTCACTTCCTGCAGCAACCACGTGTTGCCGTCCGGATCGGTCAGGGTGGCGTATGAGAAATAGCTCCGTCGCTGCGGATCGTGGCCGTTCACAGCCGGCTGTCCTGGGCCGCCGCGATGGAAGACGTCACTTACGTCGGCGCCGAGTGCAGCAAGCTCAGCGCGTGCTGCGACGATATCGGACACGACGAGGTAGTTGCCCTTGGCCGAGCCGGGTGCGGCTGGCGTGAGGCCTGAGCCGAAGTGCACCGACGTCTGCGAGCCCGGCGGCGTAAACTGCACGACGCGGAAGCTGTCGCCGACGGCGAAGTCGGCGTCGAGCCGCCAGCCGAGACTGCTGTAGAAGCTCTTGGATCGATCGACATCGGCAACCGGGATGACGATGACCTCGAGCTGCATGGAGGTCTTGGACGAAGGATGGACGGCCGTCTCGACGGCCTTGGTCTTTGCGAGGGCGGTCATGGCTTTTTCTCCGAAGTTCAGAAGGTTGATCTGTGGAGGCGCCGCGCGATGAGCGTGCCTCCAAAACGGCTGTGTGACTAGGCGCTAAGGCGTTCGTGTTGACGCACGTTGTAGCGGGGCGCCGGAATGGCGTTGGACAGCCTGTCCGACATGGCGCGGCGGGCAGTCTCGTACCGGTCCCAATCCGTCTGGTTCGCCAGTGACGGAATGGTGACAAGTTCGCCGAGGTCGAAACCGGCCAGAGATGCGTCGACCATGTCAGCCGCCGACATCACGATTTCGGCCGGAAGCTGATGCACCGGTTGACCCGCGACGTCCCAGAATTCGGTGGCAGTCGCGCCTGGGAGAACGGCCTGCACGCGGATGCCCTTGTCGGCGAGCTCGTGGACCAGCGACTGGCTGAAGGCGAGCACGTAGGCTTTCGAGCCGCCATAGACGCCGTTCAGGATTTCAGGCGCTATCGCGACGATCGATGCGATGTTGATGATGGTGCCGCCGCCGCGCGCGACGAAACCCGGAACGGCCGCATAGGTCAGGCGGGTCAACGCGGTGACATTGAGATCGATCATGTCTTCCATCTTGTCGACGTCGGAGGCGACGAGCGGTGCGGCGGCGCCGACGCCGGCGTTGTTGACCAGCGTGGAGATGCTGATGTTGGTGCGCAGGATTTCTTCGACGCGCCGCAGGTCTGCAGGCGCCGTGAGGTCGGCCTGGACAGTCTCAACCTTGCGGCCGGTGTCGCTGGCGATGCGGCGGGCGAGGGCAGTCAGCCGCTCGGCGTTACGGGCGACGAGAATGAGGTCGTGGCCGCGCTTGGCGAGGCGGTCGGCATAGATCGAGCCGATGCCGGTCGATGCGCCGGTGATGAGGGCGGTGCCGAGAGCTTGGGTCGGGGTCGTCATGTGCATCTCCTTGGGGGTTCGTTGGCGATGCCCAGGGACATAGGCCCTTCCGAAAATAACGACTATCTGGCAATATCGAGAGATATCCTTCCATAAAATGGAAGCATCGAAATGGATCGCCTCGAAGCCATGTCCCTTGTTCTGGCGGTTGCCGAGGCCGGCAGCCTGTCGGCCGCTGCGCGGCTGCGGAAAGCGCCGCTCGCCACCGTGAGTCGCAAGGTGTCCGAACTCGAGGCGCATCTGCAGACAAAATTATTCAATCGCTCGAGCCGTGCGCTCGAACTGACCGATGCGGGGCGCTCCTACATCGCCGCGTCGAAGCGCATCCTTGCCGATGTGGCGGAGGCGGAGCGTGCTGCTTCAGGCGAATACACGACGCCGCGCGGCGACTTGACCGTATCGGCGCCCGTGGCTCTCGGCCGCCTCTAACTGCAGCCGATCGTGGCGGAGTTTCTGGCCGCGTATCCGGACGTCGACGTGCACCTGAGTCTTCAGGATCGCGCGGTCAATCTTTTGGAGGAACACTTCGACGTGGCGCTGCGCATCGGTGCGCTTGCCGACAGCAGCCTCATCGCGGCGCGGATCGGCGAGATCTGCCGCGTCGCTTGCGCGAGCCCGGCGTATCTCAGGGGGCGCGGCACGCCGAAAACACCCGACGACTTGTCGCGACACGACTGCATCAGCTTTCCGCCGACCCAGTCGCCATCGATCTGGCGATTCAAGCGCGACCAGACCGAATACACCGTCCCGGTTCGGTCCCGGCTTGTCGTGAGCAATCTTGAATCGTCGTCCGACGCGGCGCGCGCCGGCGTCGGCGTCGCGATCGTGTTCTCTTACCACGTCGCCGATTTGATCAAGTCCGGCGAGCTTGCGCTGGTGCTGCAGGACTATCAGCCCACGCCGTTGCCGGTGAACTTCGTTTATTCGCCGAACCGTTTCATGCCTGCGAAGCTGCGTGCGCTCCTCGATTTCGCGCTGCCGCGCCTGAAGGCGCAGCTCGTCGATGTGCAGAAGTGTATTGCGCCTATGTCCGTTCGCAAGTGACGACGATCTTGTTGGACGTCTGCGTCCACGTCTGCCGAACAACGGAGGGTATACAGCTGCTCGGGGCTTGAACAAGTTCAACCGGGTCTTTGTCGGCGAACCGCAGATCGACGAAATAGTTCGGATCATTGATCTCGATTGAGAACGAGATCGGGGCCAGCGCCGGCTCCACCGGCAATGAAAAATGGAGGGTCAGCAACGTTCCGTCATATGCGAACCAGTGGTCGCTGGCATGCGACAGCTTCCGACTGGCATTTCCGGCCTGCACGGTTGTGAAGAAGCCAGCCTGGCGCAGCGAAGCGATATGTTCGCTTGCTGCGGGCGCGAGTTCCTCGCGCGTGGGGATACCGTGCTTGCTCTTGATACCCAAAGCGCTGAATGCGGAGGTCATCTCGTCGAACGACCAGCTGTAGAGCAATGCGGTGACCGAGCCGCTGTCGTCGAAGATAATCTTGCATCTCATGGTGACCCACACATGGGGATGTGCGGATGCACCTCCGATCGACAGCAGCAGGAAGCATGCGGCCAGTGAGCGGCGGATACCATCCATCCGCTGCACCCTCTTAGCGCGTTGGCACCTCATGCTTTGGGACCTCATATGGTGAGGGATCGTTCAAGACCGATCGCACGAATTCCAGGGCCGCTCCCTTGCGGAACCCGGCCTTCTGATACACGTCGTAGATTTTGAATTCGCCTACCCGGGAAAGCACAAACCAGGCGACCTTGTTTGCTTCCCGGCTATCGGGTGCGAGGTTGAGACCCTTTGCCAGGTCGCCCAGAACTTCGAAGGCGAACCTTGCGGCCACCATGGTCGAGAACGACCAGGCCTCGTCGACAAACGTGACAACCCACCACTCGGCCATTCTCTCTTCGGGCTTAACCACGGGCGCGGTCTTCTTGATCATGTCTGCGGCTTCGCGAAGCGCCGGATTGAGTCCTTCACCATCCTTTTCGAGGGCCCAATAGGGATCGAAATGCGCGGCGGCCGCCGAGAAAAGAATGTCGTTCGACACGCCGCGAGAAATGAGTTCTGCGTAAAGCACGGCGCCATGTCCGCCCATCCACTTCCAGTTCGCTTTGGTGCCCCACGCCTTTGGATACCAGTCGGGCTCCCGAATCTTGCCGCTGGCATCATCGAAGAGGAACCAGACCTTGCCCCAGTCGTGCAGGATCAAGCCCGTCATGACCAGGTCGCGATCGAGTTTCACGCCATAGACTTTCTCGTACGCGTCAACCCATCCCGAGGCGACCGTGAGCCACTCCATCGTGTGCACGACCAATCCGCCCGGGTACGAGTGATGGCTCTTCCAGCCGCTGCCGGGAGACGCCAGCCACGATTGGCTTGCGGTCTGGTTGAAAGCGGTCGCGCGCGGGTTGAGGACGAGGTCGCGGACAATCTCGCGGATTTGCGGATTTTTTATCCGCTCGATCTGATCGAGCTGAGCTTCGTAGGCTTTTCTCGCAAACGCGGATGTCGCCGCCATCTCCTGGGCGCTCATCGCATATATTGCCTGGAGCCGCTGCTGAAGCGTTTGCGCTGCGGCGTCGCCGCGAGCCATCCACAATGAACATCCCAGCGCAATGAGAAGGGCGAGTGTCGATCTGAACGTGGCGTGTGTAACGGCCATGGCTTTCCCCCCTGAACTTCGGAGAGCTAGCCACAAATCCCGGAATGCCTTGATTGCGGCCGGGATGTTTTTTCTTGAGAAACGTTGAGATTTGCCGTCTTAGGCGTTTCCATCTTGATTTCGAGGCAGTGCAGGCGATGATGTGCAAGCTGCCGGGATGGGAGACCCGAATGCTGTGCAAGTTTGGCCTTTACACGCTCGATACAGAGCGTTGTGAGTTGCGCCGGAATACGGATCGAGTCGATCTCGAGCCGCAGGTCTTCAGTCTCCTGTGCTATCTCGTACAAGAGCGATCGCGCATCGTTACGCGTGAGGATCTCATCGCTGCGGTCTGGAGCGGCCGCCTGGTCTCCGATTCCACCATCAACAGCCGAATCTCGGCGGCTCGCAAAGCCGTTGGCGATCGCGGCTCGTCAGCGCGAATGATCCGTTCGTTTCCTCGCCGCGGTTACCGGTTTGTGGCGGGTGTGGAGATCGAACTGCGTGCGAGCGACCTTGCCGGACCGGAGACGGTTACGCCAGCCAACCAGCGTTCATCGATCGTTGTTCTGCCTTTCACGAACCTTTCGCGAGAAATCGAACAGGACGATTTTATCGACGGACTCGTTGATGACATTACGACCGCGTTGACCCAGTTTCGTCAGCTGATCGTGGTGCCCCGCAGTCTTTGCAATTCCTACAAGGGCCGAACGGCCGACGTCACGCAAATCACAAGAGAACTGAACGTGCGCTTTGCTCTAGAGGGCACACTGCGCAAGGACGGAAGGTGCATTCGTATCAACATGCAGCTCGTGGATTCCCGGTCTGGCACCAACCTGTGGGCGCGCCGGTTCGAAAGTGATCAGAGTGACGGTTTCGAATTCCAGGACAAATTGACCGCCGCTGTTGTCGGAGAAGTCGTTTCGAGGCTTGAGCAGGCCGAAATCGACTTCCACCGGCGAACGTCGTTGGCTGCACCCGATGCGTACTCGCGCGTGATGCGCGGCACCAGCAGCCTTTATGAGTGGACGCCTGCTTCGATCGACGCCGCGCTGGAGCAATATCAACTCGCGATGAGTGCCGATCCCGACTTTGCACCGGCATATGCGATGGCGTCATATTGCTATGTCCAGCGCCAATCGTTCGGAATTCTCCTCGATCGACCGCAGGAAGCGGCTGCGGGCGTCTCTTTGGCCTGGCGAGCGGCGGAGCTGGGCAAGAATGATTCCTGTGCCCTGACCCGTGCAGCTCATGGAGTTTCCGCCCTCGGGCAAGATATCGGCGGCGGGATGTCTCTGGTCGAGCAGGCGATTGCGCTCAATCCGAATCTCTCGGCTGCCTGGTACGTCCGCGGCTGGCTTCGCATTTTCCGCGGGGACACCACTGGCGCATTACCGGACCTCGATCACGCACGGCGTCTCAGTCCTTATGACCGCCTGGTCTTCAAGATCAACGCTGCCATGGCGTATGCCCACTTCTTCGCCGGCCAATACGATGACGCTTCGCGTCTTGCGCTCAGCGCCATTCGCGAGCGTCCGAACTATATGACCGGCCTGCGGGTTGCCGCGGCCAGCGATGCAGCCGCCGGACGGCGGTCAACGGCAAAATTGCTGGTCACCCGAATGACGAACCTTGACCCGCGCATTGGTGTTTCAACATTGCCTCTGTTGTTGCCTTTGCAGCCGGCCGAACTTTACAAATGGGCGGATGGCCTTCGCAGTGCGGGCTTGCCGGACTAACTGGACGCTACATCAGCTTCATACCCTTGAGGCTGGCATGGCCGTTCTTGCCGACGTTAGCGCCGGGATTAGGGTCGCGCAGCCGCTTTGCGCAGCTGTGCAGTTATCTCATCTGCCCATTTGGGATTGCGCAGCTTCATCATCCTCGTCGGGTCTGCGTTAGGAGCAGCCAATTTGTGCATCTGTTCAAGGCAAGCTCGGCCTTCAGCCATCTGGCCCAGCGCCACATGGCAGATGGTTGCGGTTTCGAGAGTAAGCGGCCAGCCCGGCCGGGCTTTCACCGCACGATGGGCCGCCACCAGAGCTTCCGCGTGCCTGTCCGAGAAATACAGGGCCAGAGCCAAAAGCCGGAACCAATGGGTATTCTGCGGATCGAACGGATTTAGGCGAAGCCCGCGTTGGAGGGGCTCGATCGCATCCTGCGCCCTGCCTGAATAGAGTAGCGTCATGCCAAGGCCGACATGGGCAAGCGCGAAGCTTGGGCTGAGTTCTGCAGATTTCTCGGCGGCGCGAACCGCCTGCTCAAGCTCTCCCAGGAATACATAGGTCATTGACAATGCAAAATGCGAGTATGCGTCCTTTTCATCCAGACGCACCGCCAGCAGTGCTGCCTGAAGAGAATCGCGCAGCAAGGCATCCGGGTCACTGCACCAGCCGTATGCCGCAAGACCGGTTGCTGCGCGCGAGACCCACATCAGGGCCTCGGCTAGTTCCGGCGCGACCCGCGCGGCTTCCCTGAACAACTCGAGTGAGCGTCGATGCGTCGGTTCAGTGAGCTGGTGGAAGTTCCACATGCCCTGCCTGACGAGATCCCAGGCAGTCAGCTTGCCCGCTAGGCGCGCGCCCGCTCGCCGGCCTTCGGCCTTGAGCAGTTCCGGCTCGATCGCCCCTGCAACTCGTTCCGTGATTTCGTCCTGGATGACGAAGATCTCGGCGAGATCGCGATCGTATCGCTCGGCCCAAATGTGCGCTCCAGTAGTGGCATCGACGAGCCGCGCGCTGATTCTGATGCGATTTGCCGAGCGTCGCACGCTGCCTTCCAGGACGTAGCGAACACCGAGTTCGCGCGCAATCGGCGTAACATCGACCGCCCCGCCCCGGTAGGTAAAACTGGAGCTGCGCGCGATGACGAAGAACCAGCGAAAGCGGGTGAGAGCCGTAATGATATCTTCTGCAATTCCGTCCGCGAAATACTCCTGCTCGGCATCATCGCTCAGGTTCGCAAACGGCAACACAGCGATCGAAGGTTTGTCTGGAAGAGTCGGGTATTCGAGACTTGACGGCAAGATTGACGCCGGTCCATCGCGCGCCGGCTCGATTCCGACGAAACGATAACCGCGGCCTGGCACGGTAACGACGTAACTAGGCCCTCCCTTGCCTTCGCCAAGTGCTTTGCGAAGAGCCGAAATATGCACCTGGATATTGTTCTCCTCGACGACAAGGCCGGGCCAAACCTGGGTCATCAAATCGTCTTTGGTGACCACATCGCCGCCTGATGTGACGAGCACGCACAGAACGTCGAGCGCACGGCCGCCGATCAACACGAACTCTCCGTCGCGCTTCAGCTCTCGCCGCGCCAAGTCAAGCCGGAAGGGGCCGAACCTCGCCTCATTCATGGCGTTCACAGCACGGTTTCAGATTGGCTTCAGAACGATTAAGGGCAGCCCCAAGGACTTTAGGGAGACGCTCTCATACCGTCCAGAGAGAAAAGCGGATGGGAGGACGTCATGGCCAAGGTTGCGATTATCGGTGCCGGTCCGGCAGGCCTGGCCAATGCGCGGTGGCTCAAGCGCGAGGGTTTCGAGCCAGTGCTCTACGAGCAAGGCAATACCCTCGGCGGGCAGTGGTCCGCGGACCCCCGCTGCAGCGGGATATGGCCAACTATGCACACGAACACCTGCCGAGAGATGACCCAGTTCAGTGATCTCCGCCACGAGGCGGGTACGCCGCTTTATCCCGCCCACACCACTATGTTGAATTACCTGACGAGCTACGCGGAGCGATTCGATCTTCCTTCACGCATCAGGTTGCGCACCCGAGTTACCCGGCTTGCGCAGCAGTCCGGTGACGGTTGGATATTAAACAGTGTGAGCCACGACGGCACCGAGATTGCGGAGACATATCCATACGTCGTCGTTGCCAGTGGCCGATTCAACAAGCCCAAGTTTCCCGACGTTCCCGGACTCTCCACGTTCAACGGCCCATGCGGCGTCGCCCATACGTTCCAATACAAGAACCCGGAACTCTATCGCGACCGCCGCGTGCTCATTGCCGGATGCGCAGTAAGCGCACTGGAGATCGCATGTGACTGTGCGACGTCAGGGGCAGCTCGCGTCGTTACGGCGTCCCGCCGGCAGCGCTACATCATGCAAAAGATCGTTTCCGGGGTCCCGGTCGAATATTTCGTTCAGACGCGCCATGCGGCCACCGCCCAGGAAACGTCGCCGAAAACTGCCGCAGTAGACTTGAAGAACTTCATCGTAAAAACGAGCGGCAGTCCAGAAATGTTCGGCGCACTCAAACCCAGTGATGACCTCACAAGAGCCGGTGTAACGCAGTGCCAGCACTATCTGCCCCTGGTCTCGGAGGGGCGGATTTGCGCAAGACCTTGGATCACCGCCGTGACCGGCCAGACCGTGACATTCGCCGATGGCACCTCGGAAGATTTCGACGGCCTGATTTTCGGCACGGGCTTCGAAATCAATCTGCCATTCCTAGCCGACGAAGTGCGTCAGCGTCTCGACGTCGGCGGTCAACGTCTCGACTTGTGCGATTCTACTTTCCATCCGGATTTTCCAGGTCTCGCGTTTGCGGGCTTCTTCCAGGTGGGAGGCCCCTATTTCCCGCCAATAGAGCTTCAAGCACGCTGGATTGCTTATGTCTGGGGTGGAGCCCGGCCATCACCTACGAGGCAAATCATGCGAGCAAAACTATCTCAGAACACCAATCAAGTCGCCGACAAGCATCACATGCCATCGCTTACCATGCTATTCGCGCGCGCGGCGGGCGTGGTGCCTGATCTGGAGCTATGGCCCGAACTTGGAGATGCTTTGCTCCACGGCCCCCTAACGCCGATATCCTTTCGCCTCGATGGTCGAGATTCGCTAATCGATGCATCTTCGCTGGTCCTTGAGGCAGCTTACAGAGTGCCCTCGTGGCAGGGCATCCATCGAGGAGTTTAATGGGGCTGCGAAGTCAGCTAATCGGGTCAGACTCGGAAGCACTCAGGCTGAGCAAATCTCGTCCGAGATGCGCTTGAGTGCGGACATCGGGATCGCCGAGACGTGGCGTTTCAAGCCGATGACAATTCGCAGTGGCGGCGCGTGCCGGACAGCCCCGACCCGTTCATTATGGTGAGGCAGTAGGCCTCTCACATCAGCTTCATGCCCTTCAGGCTGGCATGGCCGTTCTTGCCGACGATGATGTGATCGTGCACGGCAATGCCGAGCGTGCCGGCGATGTCGACGATCGCTTTCGTCATCTGGATGTCGGCGGTCGACGGTGTCGGGTCGCCGGAGGGATGATTGTGGACGAGGATGATGGCGGTCGCCGACAGCTCCAGCGCCCGCTTCACCACCTCGCGCGGATAGACCGGCGTGTGATCGACCGTGCCGACCTGCTGCAGTTCATCGGCGATCAGCTGGTTGCGCTTGTCGAGAAACAGAATGCGGAACTGCTCCTTTTCCGCAAAGGCCATCGCGGTGCGGCAGTAGTCGATGACGGCAGCCCACGAGGACAGCAACGTGCGCTGTTTGAGTTGGCCGCGTGTGACGCGGCTGGCGGTGGCGGCGATCAGTTTGATCTCGACGACGACCGCGTCGCCGATCCCGTTCACCTCGCGCAGACGCGCTTCGGGCGCATGCACCACCTCGGCGAAGGAACCGAAGCGCTGGATCAGGTCCTTGGCGATCGGTTTGACGTCGCGGCGGGGCAGGGCGCGGAATAGCACCATTTCCAGCAACTCGTAGTCGCTGAGCGCGTCTGCGCCGACGTCCCTGAAGCGTCCGCGCAGCCGTTCGCGATGACCGTGATAATGCGGGGCTTCCGAAAACCCTGCGGGTTGCGGATCGTCGTCTCGATCGACAGTCATGTGCCGCGCTTACCTTCCAACCGGGTAGCATGCGCGCCTTGCGGCGGTTTGGAAACGGCAAGAAATCGTGCTTGCGCAGCCGGAAAATCGTGTCTGCGACGAGCCAAGGGAAACAGCCTCCGGGCGATCTGCCTTTGACTTTTCCCTGTCAAACCTGTTCGAAAAGACGACCTCACAATTCCAAAGCGCAAATGAACATGGAAACGGTATTGGAAACCAAGGCCCTGATTCTTCGCCCTTGGACATCAGAAGACATTGACCAGCTCGTTGACGGCCTGAACGACGTCAACGTCGCGGAGTGGCTGGCCTTCGTTCCGCACCCGTACGCGCGATCGGATGCCTTGAAATGGATCGAGCACTGCCAGCGGCTCTCGCCCGACGACGGCGCGCAGGGAGCCTACGAATTTGCGATCGAGCGAAAGGCCGATCGCATCGTGATCGGCGGCGTCAGCCTGAACAGCATCGACAAGGAACGTGGCTCTGCAGGCGGCGGAATCTGGATCAACGCAGCCTATCATCGCCGCGGCTACGGACGCGAAGCATTCGGCGAGCGCATCCGCTTCGCATTCGACACATTACGTCTGCGTGAACTCCACAACGGCTATTTTCCCGGCAACGAGCCGTCATGGGATTTGCAGAAACGGTTTGGCTACAAGCGCACGGCCGAAGAGCCGCGCCGGCGCCGGTGCCTCGCGGATGGATCGTGGAGAGATGAGATTCTAACCAGCCTGTCCAGGGAAGACTGGATCAGGAACTAAGCGTCAGGCGTAAGGCGGCTTGTCGCGCTTGGCCGGCGACAGTGTGAAAATTTCGACGCCGGTCTCGGTGACGCCGACCGAATGCTCGAACTGGGCCGAGAGCGAACGGTCCCGCGTCACCGCGGTCCAGCCGTCCGACAGAATCTTCACATGCGGTTTGCCGAGATTGATCATCGGCTCGATGGTGAAGAACATGCCGGGCTTCAGCGGCACGCCCTCGCCGGGGCGGCCGACGTGAATGATGTTCGGCTCGTCGTGGAACATGCGGCCGAGGCCGTGGCCGCAGAAGTCGCGCACCACGCTCATCTGCTGCGGTTCGACGAAGCTCTGGATCGCGTAACCGATGTCGCCGGTGGTCGCGCCGGGCTTCACGGCGGCGATGCCGCGCATCATCGCTTCGTAGGTGACCTCGATCAGCCGCTGCGCCTTGCGCGAGATTTCGCCGATCGCATACATGCGGCTCGAATCGCCGTACCAGCCGTCGACAATGAAGGTGACGTCGACATTGACGATGTCGCCTTCCTTCAGCGGCCGGTCGCCCGGCATGCCGTGGCAGACCACGTGATTGATCGACGTGCAGGTCGAATAGCGATAGCCGCGATACATCAGCGTCGCCGGGAAGGCGCCGTTGCCGAAAGCGAAGTCGCGGACGAAGTCATCGATCACCGATGTCGGAACGCCCGGCTTGACGATGTCGGCGAGTTCATCGAGGCAGCGCGCGACCAGCGTGCCGGCGGCACGCATGCCGACAAACGCGGAGGGCCCGTGCAGCTTGATCTGGCCGGTCTTGCGGAGCGAGGTTTCGGTGGCGTCGACGTAATTCATCAGGGCGGAGCATGCAGGATTCGAGGGGTTGGTGCCAATCTAAGGATTGTCGGGCCTCATGCAAGCGTGCCCTTTGTCGCTAAGTCTTTGAAGATGCGCCGGAATGCCTGCGTCTCGCCTGGCTCAGGGCTCGATCGGCACGCCTTCCGCGAGATTTATCCCCTCAACGGTAATCCGGCAGGTGTATGCGATCGCTTCGACGCCCGCGCTGCGGGCGCGATCGAAGGCACGGCCATAGGCCGGATCGATATCACGGGCGAGGCTGAAGGATGCTGCCGAACCGATCTGGATCACGTAGAGCATGATGGCGCGCGCGCCCGTCGCCCTGATTGCGGCGAGCTCATCGAGATGCTTGGCGCCGCGTGCGGTGACCGAGTCCGGAAACTCGGCGCAGCCGCGCTCGCGCATCAGATGCACGTTCTTGATTTCGACATAGCAGGGCGGACGCTCGGGATTCTCGAGCAGAATATCGATGCGCGAGGACGTGCCGTATTTCACTTCGCGGCGAATGGACGTGTAGCCCGCAAGCTCGGGAATGGCATCGCTGGCCAGCGCTTCGGCAACGATGCTGTTCGGATGACCGGTGTTGACGCCGACCAGCTCAAGACCGCTGCCGAACTCGGCCTCCACCAGTTCCCACGAGTACGGAAGCTTGCGCGTCGCGCTCGGCGAGCGCGACAGCCACACCCGTGCGCTGGGCGCTTGCAATCCGGTCATCGCGCCGGGATTAGCGACATGCGCGGTGATCATCTCACCGTTCCCGAGAATGACGTCGGCGAGAAAGCGTTTGTAACGCTTCACCAATGTCGCGGGAACGAGCGGTGACGCAAACTTCATGCAGGGGACGGAGGGTTCTCGAGCGTCGCGTCCACCGGCAGCGCGCCGCGCACCCGGATATCGCGCACCGGATAGGGCACGCGAATGCCTTCGCGCTTGAATGCGTCCCACAACGACATCATCACGTCGCTCTTGACGTTGTCCATGCCCGCATAGGGATCGGCGATCCAGAACGTCAGCGAGAAGCGCATGCCGTATTCAGCGAATTCCGTAATCTGGCAGCCGGGCGGACGATCCTGCTTGACCCGCGGCGTCGCGGTGGCGACCTGAACCGCGAGTTCGCAGACCTTGCGCGGATCGGCGTCGTAGTTGGTCGAGAACGCGACCTTCACCAGCGTGTCCTTGTCGGTGTAGGTCCAGTTGACGACCTTTTGCGTGATCAGATCTTCATTCGGGATCAGGAATTCGCGGCCGTCGCCCGCGGCGACCGATATGTAGCGCGTGTTCATCGTGTTGATGCGGCCGAAACTGTCGCCGATGGTGACGAGGTCGCCCGGCTTCACGGATTTGTCGGCGAGCAAAATCACGCCGGAGATGAAGTTGGCGACGATCTTCTGCAGGCCGAAGCCGATACCGACGCCGACCGCGCCGGTGAAGACCGCGAGCGCCGCGAGATTGATGCCGACGGCGCCGAGCACCAGCGCCACCGCCGCGATCATCAGCAGCAACCGCACCAGCTTGGTCAGCAGCACTTGCACCGACGGCGTCAGGTCGTGCGACGCGTTGATGCGCGTCTCGATGAAATTGCTGATGATGTTGGCGATCCACAGCGTGATCGCCATCAGCGCCACAAGCTTGATGATCAGGAGCGGGGAAAGGCGCAAACCGCCGAGATCGATCGCGATCGAGTCGAGCGCTTCGGTCGTCGGCTTCAGTAGTCCGACAATGCTCAGAGCAGCGATCAGCCAGGCCGACACCGAGATCAGCCGCACGGCAAATTCGTTGCGGATGAAGCTCGTGGCGAAACGGATGATCAGCCAGGCGGTGGCAAGGCTTGCGGCAACGGCGAGCAGGTAGCTGCGGCTCGGCCAGGTTGAGGCGACCATGACGAGGCGGGTGATCGCAATCAGCAACGCGAAGATGACGGTCGTCAGGCTCCGCATCAGGATGCGGATGAAGAGACGCAGCGGCGCGGGCCATCCCATCGCCAGCGATGAGACGTCGGTTCTGGCGCGCACGGCGGCCGAGACGGCATAGGCGAAGCCGGCGCCGATCAGGATCAGTCCGATCTGGAGGTAAAACCATGGCGAGGTGAACTCGGCGCCGACCGAGCGCGCGGCGCCATGCAGCAGTTCGGAGATTTCGTTCAAGTCCATCGTGGGTCTCTCTGCAGGCGGGACGCGATGTCAGACGCGATTCGGAAGGGGCGGTGCAGAGTTTGCACTGCCGGCGGCGGAAGCGCCACGTGATGCGGACCGCGTGTGTGCGGATACCCCAGAAAATGGGGCTGTTTTGCGGTCGTTTGGAATTTCGGTTTGCGTTCGGCCGCTGCAACGATATGCATTGTTATCGTCCCTCTTACACAGCCGGAATCAATGAGTTCCGTCGATTCGGTCAACATCGCCATTTTGCTCGGCGCCGTCCTGGTGATGGCCGGCATCATGTCGAGCCTGATCGCGTTGCGGTTCGGCGCACCGTTGCTGCTGGTCTTCCTCGGGGTTGGAGTGCTGGCGGGCGAAAACGGACCCGGCGGCCTGAAATTCGATGACGTCAAATCGACATATCTCGTCGGCTCGGTGGCGCTGGCGCTGATCCTGTTCGACGGCGGACTTAGAACCCGCTTTCAGGCCATTCGCGCGGTGCTGGCGCCGTCGATGGTGCTCGCGACCTTCGGCGTGCTGATCACCGCATTGCTGACCGCGCCGGTGGCGCACTACACGCTCGGTCTCGATTGGGTCGAGGCATTGCTGGTCGGCGCGGTTGTCGCCTCGACCGATGCCGCGGCCGTGTTCCTGCTGGTTCACGCCCAGGGGCTGCGGCTGCGTCCGCGCGTCGGCGCAACGCTTGAGGTCGAATCCGGCACCAACGATCCGTTCGCGGTGTTTCTGACACTGATGCTGGTCGAACTGCTCTCGCTCGGCCAGAGCACGGTCTGGCAGGTGATTTGGCAGCTCGCGCGGGAAGCATTGCTGGGGACCTTGTTCGGTGTCCTGGGCGGGCGACTGGTGGTGCTGGGATTGAACCGCGTCGCTCTGCCGCAGGGGCTGCACGCCCCGTTCGTGACGACCGCTGCGCTCGTGATCTTCGGCATGACGCAGATGGCGCACGGCTCGGGCTTTCTCGCGGTCTATCTCGCCGGCATGGTGATCGGCAACCGGCCGACCCGCGCGCACAATTCGGTGGTGGCGTTTCTCGATGCGGCGACCTGGCTCGCGCAGATCGTGATGTTCGTGTTGCTCGGACTTCTGGTGTGGCCGGGGCGTCTGCTCGAGACGCTCGTTCCGGCGATCGCGGTCGCGATTACGCTGACCCTGATCGCGCGGCCGGCCGCGGTGGTGCTGTGCCTTCTGCCGTTCCGCTTCCAGTGGCGGGAGAAGATCTTCATTTCATGGGTGGGCTTGCGCGGTGCGGTTGCGATTTTCCTCGCGTCGATTCCGCTGCTTGTCGGGTTGCCGAAGGCCAACATCTATTTCGACGTTGCCTTCGTCATCGTGCTGATCTCGCTGCTGCTCCAGGGTTGGACCATCGGCTTCGCCGCACGAAAGCTGCATGTCGCCTTGCCGCGCAGCGAAGGCTCGCCGCGGCGTATCGAACTCGATCTGCCGGGTCAGCTCGAACAGCAACTCGTCGGCTATCCGGTGCGGGCCAAGAGCCTGTTCTATCGGCGTGGTCTTTTTCCGTCATGGTCGAAGCCGACGCTCGTCATCCGCGACGAGAAAATATTGTCGCCGCAAGAAGCGGAGCCGGTCGCACCGGGCGATTACATCTATCTGCTGGCGCCGCCGGAACGCGCACAGGCGCTCGACCGCTTCTTTATCGACATGTCGCCGACCTCGGCGCCCGATCCGCATCTACTCGGCGAGTTCGTCGTCTCGGGCGAAACCACGTTGAAGGATCTGGCGGCGGCTTATGGCATCGCCATTCCGCCGGATGAAGCCGATCGCTCGGTCGCGGATTACTTCGACCTGCATCTCGATCGTGTGCCGACCGTCGGCGCGACCTTGCCGCTCGACAGCATCGTGCTGGTGGTGCGCTCCATCAGCGGCACCCGTGCGCACGTCATCGGCCTGCGGTTGCCGGAAGATGAGGACGACAAGCCGCCGCCGACGCGCAGGGACGTTCTACGGCAACGTTTGCGGCGCGCATGGCGGGAGTTGTCGGGCGCTTAGAGTGCGCGCGAGGGCACGAGCACTGGGCCGTCCGGCGTATCGACGCGGTTGACTGACACGCCGAACACCTCGGCGATCCGCTCCAGCGTCAGCGCCTCGTGCGGTGTGCCGCTGGCGACGATGCGCCCCTCATTCATCAGTACGACCTTGTCGGCGAAGCGCATGGCCAGCGCGAGATTGTGGATGATGGCGATTACTGCCGCGCCTTGTCTGGCGACGCTGCGCAATAGCTCCATCACGATCAGCCGGTGCCGCTCGTCGAGCGACGCGGTCGGCTCGTCGGCGATGAGCACGGGTGCTTCCGTCGCCAGCGCGCGGGCGATGGCGACGCGCGCGCACTCGCCGCCGGAGAGCGTCGTGATCAGCCGATCGGCGAACGGTGCAACGGATGTCGCCGCCATGGCGCGGGTAATCGCCGCGCGGTCCGCCTCGGTCTTGCGCGAGAACGGATCGGCGTGCGGCTCGCGGCCGAGTGCGACAATGGCGTCGACTCGCATCGGCCAATGGAATTCGTGACCTTGCGGCAGATAGGCCAAAGCTCGCGCGCGCTCGCGCAGCGTCATCGCTGCAAACGGCTTGCCGTCGAAGGTGACGTCGCCGTCGCTCGCAATCAGACCTGCGAGCGCGCGAGCGAGTGTGGTCTTGCCGGCGCCGTTCGGGCCGGCGAGGATCGTCAACTCGCCGGGCGTGAGCGCAATGTCGGCGTTGTCGACGATGCGGCGGCCGTTGCGAACGACGGTGAGTGCGCGGCCTGCGAGGAGGGACGTCATAGCGTCGAGTCCTCCAACGCTCTGCGCTCGCGAAAAATCATCGCGAGGAAGAACGGCACGCCGATCAGCGCGGTGACGACGCCGATCTTGATCTCGATCACGGCCGGGATCAGCCGGACCACGATATCGGCGGCGATCAGAAGCGCCGCGCCCGCGAGCGCGGACGGCAGCAGCACCCGTGCCGGATCTGAGCCGTAGAATCGCCGCACCAGATGCGGCGCGACCAGTCCGACAAACGAGATCGCGCCGGCCACGGCGACCGCCGAGCCGACGCCGAGCGCGACGCCGATGACAACGAGAATGCGCGTGCGCTCGACATTGACGCCGAGCGAGGCGGCCGCATCCTCGCCGAGCGTTAGGGCGCGGAAGGCGCTTGCGTTCGATGCGAGCACGAGCCAGCTCGCGACCATGAACGGGGCTGCGAGCCAGACGTGGTTGATACTGCGGTCCTGCAGCGAGCCGAGTAGCCAGAACGCGATTTCAAGCGCAATGAAAGGATTGGGCGCAAGGTTGAGAATGAGCGCGATGGCAGCGCCCGCGAGACTTGCCAGTGCAAGGCCGGCCAGCAGCGTGACCGTCAGCGAGGCGCGGCGGCCGGCAATCGCCACCAGCGCGCCCACCGAGAGCAGCGCGCCGGCGATGCCGCCGAGCGGTACCGCGATCGACAGCGCGGTGGCGAATCCGAACGCCATGATCGCGGCTGCTGCGGCCGCGGCGGCCTGCGGTGCGCCGAACAGGCTCGGCTCGGCGAGCGGATTGCGCAAAAGTCCTTGTAGCGATGCCCCAGCTAAACCGAACGTTGCGCCGATCAGCGCGGCGAGCAGCGTGCGCGGCAGGCGGATGTCACGAACGATGATCGATGCTGCGCCTTCGTCCGCGAACAGCGCTTTGATCGCGGTCAGCGGAGGGAATTGTGCCGGACCCGTCAACAGCGACGCGATCATCAGCGCGACGACGGCCAAGGCCAGTGCGGCAGTGATGAAGCGGGATGTCGCAAGCGATGTCATGCGTCGGGTGAGGTCCGATGGGCCGTGGCGCGGCGGGCTGACGCGCCCGGCGAGGCGTGGCATAACCGGGCGGCATGATCAAGAAAACAGTCGTTGTCTGGCTCGGTCTCTGTGCCTGGTGCCTTGCCTCGGGCGCGAGTTTCGCCGCCGACACGCCGCGCCGGATCGTCTCGTTCAATCTCTGTACCGATCAGCTGCTGCTGGCGCTCGCCGATCCGTCGCAGATCGCGGGCCTGTCGCCGTATGCGGTCAATCCGGCAATGTCGGTGATGACGGTGGCGGCCGCGCCATACCGCAAGCTCGATTGGGATGCGGAGTCGGTGGTCGATCTTGCACCCGATCTCGTGCTGACCGCACCGAGCCATCGTCCGATCCGCGCCATGCTGGCGTCGATGGGTGTGCGAGTCGCTGAGATTCCCTTCATCGTCGACATCGAGGCGGCGAAGCGGCAGGCGCGCGAAGTCGGCGCGCTGGTCGGACATCCGGAGCGTGGCGAGGCACTTGCTCGGCAAATCGAGGTGTCCGAACTGAAACTGGCATCCGCATCGGCTTCACGAGCGCGCACGGCGCTGTTGATCGGCCGTGGCGGCTATACGGAAGGCGCCGCAAGCCTGCCTTCGGCGATGTTGCGTGCGGCAGGTTTTCGCCCTCCGGCGATCGCACCAAAAGGATTTGGCGGGTTTGTCTCACTCGAACGCTTGCTGGTCGATGGGCCGGAGGTGCTGGTGACGCAGGATGTGCCGCGAGAAGCCCAAGATCAGGGCGCGCTTTACATCACTCACCCTGCGGTGGTTGCGCGTTACGCCGAGCGGCGCATCAATCTGCCCGCGCGTTACACGCTCTGTGGCGGGCCGGCGTTGTTGCAGGGACTTGAGTACCTGGAAGATGCCGTCAAAGCACTGCGCTGAACCTGTCAGCGCAGAATCTCCACACCGCCGGATGCAACGATCTGGCCGCGCTTGAGCAGCACGATATGCGAGGCGATCTGGCGCAATTCGTCCGTGTCGTGGCTGACATAGACCATCGGGATCGCGGCTTCATCGCGCAGCCGGACCAGGTACGGCAGAATCTCTTCCTTGCGTTCATCGTCGAGTGAACCGAGCGGTTCGTCGAGTAACAGCAAACGCGGCTTCGACAGCAGTGCGCGGCCGATCGCAATCCGCTGCCGTTCACCGCCGGAGAGATTGCCGGGCCGCCGGTCCAGCAGATGGCCGATATCGAGCAGATTGACGATGCGATCCTGCTCGGATGTGTCGGGCGCAAGCCCGTTCATGCGGCGGCCGTAATCGAGGTTGCGGCGAACGTCCAGCTGCGGAAACAGCCGCGCATCCTGAAAGACGTAGCCGATGCGCCGGCGATGCGCCGGGATGTGCAGTGCCTGCGCGGTATCGTCGAGCGTCTGGCCGTCGATGGTAATGGTGCCGCGATCGGGTCGGGTGAGTCCGGCGATCATGCCGAGGATCGACGTCTTGCCGGCACCGGACGTCCCGAACAGGCCGGTGACGCGACTGTCGCTCGCAAACGTTACATCAATCGAGAACCGGCCGAGACGTTTGCCGACATCCATCTTCAGCATGGTCAGATTCCGTGCAACCGCTGCGTCGCGCGCCGCGACAGAATTTCCGATGCAATCAGAGCCACGACGGAAATGATGACGGAAATGACGATGAGCCGCAGCGCCGCGGTGTCGCCGCTCGGCGTCTGGATTAGCGAATAAATCGCGGCGGAGATCGTCTGCGTCTCGCCGGGAATGTTGGACACGAATGTAATGGTTGCACCGAACTCGCCGATAGCTTTAGCGAAAGCGAGCACCATGCCGGCGACAATGCCCGGCAATGCCAGCGGCAGCGTGACGGTCGTGAACACGCGCCACGGCGCCGCGCCGAGCGTGCTGGCCGCTTGTTCAAGTTTGCGGTCGACGGCCTCGATCGACAGCCTTATCGGCCGTACCAGCAGCGGAAACGCCATCACGCCGCAAGCGAGCGCCGCGCCGGTCCAGCGGAACGAGAACACAATGCCGAGGTTGTCGGCGAGCCACGCGCCGACAAGACCGCGGCGGCCGAAGGTCAAGAGCAGCAGATAGCCGGTGACGACCGGCGGCAGCACCAGCGGCAGGTGAATCACCGCATCCAGCAGCGACTTGCCCCAAAAGTCGGAACGCGCCAGCAGCCATGCGATGCCGATCGCAAGCGGCGTTGCGATAAGTGTGGCGACAAGGGCCACGCGAATGGACAGCAGGATTGCTGTCCATTCCTCGGGTGTCAGCTCAGGCACGGATCGGTCAGGAGGTCGGCTTGATCAGGAACGAGAAGCCATACTTCTCGAAGACGGCTTTTGCCGTCTGCGAACGCAGGAAGGCGAGATAGCCGTTGGCGTTGCTGTTGGCCGTCGCCGTTGCGGCGATTGGATAGATCACCGGCGGATAGGAGTCCTGCGGGAAGGTGGCGATAATCTTCACGCCCGGTTCGACCTTGGCGTCGGTCTCGTAAACGATACCGAGCACGGCTTCGTTGCGGGCGACGAGCAGCAGCGCCGCGCGCACGTTGTCTGCCATGGCGAACTTCGGCGCGGCGGCGGTCCACGATCCGAGCTTTTCCAGCGCGGCCTTCGCATAGCGGCCGACCGGCACGGACTGCACGTCACCGGTTGCGATCTTGCCGTCACCGGCGAGCTTGGCGAGATCGAAGTTCTGACCGATCGTCACGTCGGCGATCTTCGAATCCTTCGGTGCGATCAGCACCAGCTTGTTGCCGAGCAGGTTGATGCGCGACGCATCGGTCACCGATTTCTTCTCCTGCGCGTAGTCCATCCAGGCAAGGTCCGCCGACACGAAGATGTCCGCCGGCGCGCCCTGTTCCAGCTGCTTGGCCAGCGCCGAACTCGCCGCGTAGCTCACGGTCACCTTCACGCCGTTGGCAGCGGTGTAAGCGGTGTTGATGTCATCGAGCGCGTTCTTGAGCGACGCGGCGGCGAACACGGTGATGGTCTTGCCGTCCTGGGCAGCTGCCGGTGCGGCGCTCTTGGCGGCGTCCTGCGCGAGGGCAGGCGCAGCGAGGGCGAATGCGACAAGCGCTGAGAAAACGATGGGAAGACGACGCATGGTATGGCACTCCGTTGCCGTTCGCGGATGGGCGAGCGGATGAGACAGGTATGTCGAGCGGAAGCGCCGTTCCGGTGAGCTGGGCGAGCTTACGGCAGGCCCAATGAGCGGACTTTACTAGATTGAATTGGCTGAGGATAGCCCGCGCCTACGAGCGAAATCGTCACGTTCTACGGCGCGAGCAGCTTAGGGTGCCAACAAGACTTGCCGGCATTCGGCGGGAAGCTGCGCCATGGTCATCGGCGGCTTCGGCTTCGGCGGCTCTTTCGGCGGCTTCGGATTGATCACCGGATCGCTGAACCAGTACGCGAGATCGCCGGCGCTGCATCCTTCCGCGTCCGTCGGCGGCTCCTGCGGCTCGCAATTGGTACTGCCAGCCGGGCACTTCATGCGGATATGGAAATGATAGTTGTGTCCGTACATCGGCCGCACTTTGGACAGCCAGCTCCGGTCACCCGTCGCCTCACGGCAGAGCGCTTTCTTGATCGCGGCATTGACGAAGATGCGTTCGACGGATGACTCCTGCGCAGCGGTGCGGATCACGAGCGTGTGCGTCGGCAGCCAGACGGCGGGATCGACATCGAGCTTGTTCGCCGCCACCACATTGGTCGCCGACATCTCTTCGCGTTCTTCACGCGAGAGGGTTCGGTTCGGCATCGGCGTCAGCCAGATGTCGGCGTCGAGGCCGATTTGGTGGCTGGCATGCCCGGTCAGCATCGGGCCGCCGCGCGGTTGCGACATGTCGCCGACGAGAAGTCCGTTCCAGCCGGCGACCTTCTCGACTTTCACCGAGAGCCGCTCCAGCAAAGTGACGAGATCGGGGTGTCCCCAGTTGCGGTTGCGCGACAGCCGCATCACCTGCCAGGTCTTGCCATTGATCGGCAGCGCTTGCGCGCCGGCGACGCAGCCTTTTGCGTAGAACCCGATCGCGCGGACACCGAGTTTGGCTGCATCCGTTTTGCGGCCAAACAGTTCTTTGGCAGGCGTTGCGGGATCGTTGGGATTGGCCAGAGGCGGCAGCGGCTTCGGATCGACCGCGCCCTTGGTTTGCGCGGCAGCCGCGAACGGCGTCATTGCGACAAGAGCAGCCAGAATCAAGGGGCGAGCGACCATGGCGGTGCTTATAGCTCAGCTCCCGTTCCGAGGCGAGATCATGGAACCGACCGTAGCATAGGCGAGATTTTTACCGGCCCTTAACCGTGTCGCGTGATCCGCAATAAATCGTTGCGATCAAGCACATCGCCGCACAAATCAGCAGCGTTGTCCGAACCGTATGCACGTCCAGGTGTCCGGGTGCGGTAACGCTGAGGAAATGCGGGTTTGCTGTATGCCAGCGCCGGATCGGGTGGCGGGCGTTCCCAGCATCCGCCTGTTTTTACGGCAGGAACTGCTCTCGGCGGCCGGCGGCTTGCAACCGGTAAGATACGTTTTTTTCAGACACATACCGCACAACCGTCGTGCAGGATGCGAGTTGGGGCGAGGAAATGCGGAATAAGCGGGGGCAACCCGGCGATGCGCAGATGATGGTCGGGCGCAGGGCGAAAAAGAAGCCGTCGAAGCGTGGCCTGAAGCGCGCCCCTACGGTTCGGCATCAAGGTGCTGAGCTGCGTGAGATCGTGCGCCGCCGCGCCGAGACGGAAGCTGCGATCGCGGCCGCGCGCACTGCACACCAGCGGCTGCGCGCCGCCATCGATATCCTGCCGCAGGGCGTCGTGTTTCTTGATCCGGAGCATCGCTACATCCTCTGGAACGAAAAGTATGCGGAGATCTACAAGCGCAGCGCCGACCTGTTCAGAGAGGGTGCGAGGTTCGAGGACACGCTCCGCGTCGGCATTGCGCGCGGCGATTATCCGGAAGCGATCGGCCGCGAAGAGGAGTGGCTTGCGGAACGTCTCGACCGGTTGAACCGGCCGGGCGAACGCCACGAGCAAACCCTCGCCGACGGCCGTCACGTCCTGATCGAAGAGCGGTTGACCGCCGACGGATCGGTGATCGGCCTGCGCGTCGACATTACCGAATTGAAGCAGCGTGAAGAATCGTTCCGCCTGCTGTTCGAAGGCAATCCTGTTCCGATGATGGTCTGCGCGCAGGATGATGGGCACATTCGCTACGTCAACGATGCGGCGGTCGAGCATTACGGCTATTCCCGCGAGGAATTCCAGAAGTTGCGGGTTCGCGATCTGCAGGCGTTCGATGTCGCCGATCCATGGTCGACCGATACGCCGGAAGAAGAACAGACCGTGCGGATCTGGAAGCACGTCAAGGCCGACGGCTCGCTGATCGACCTCGCCATCTACTCGCGCCGCTTCGTCTACGACGAACAGCCAGCGGTGATGCTGGCGCTGCTCGACATGACCGAGCGCAAGCGCGCCGAGGCGAGGCTCGCCTTCATGGCGCAACATGACAGCCTGACCGGTCTGCCGAACCGCAGCCTGCTGCGCTCGCGCATCGACGAAATGCTCACGCACAGCCGCCGTAGCGGCGACAAATTCGCGGTGCTGTTCGTCGACCTCGACAACTTCAAGACCATCAACGATACGCTCGGCCACGGCATCGGCGACAAGCTGCTCGAGAGCGTCACCAAGCGGCTGCGCTCGTCACTGCGCGAGGAAGATGCGATCGCCCGCCTTGGCGCCGATGAATTCGCTGTTGTCCAGGTCGGCTGCGGCCGGCCGGAAGATGTCGCGCTTTTTGCAAAGCGCCTGCTGGAAGCGATCAGCGTGCCGCATCTCTTCGACGAGCAGTCGATCGTGATCGGCGCCAGCATCGGCATTGCGATTGCGCCCGGCGACGGCGCCGACGCCGAACGGCTGTTGAAGAACGCCGACATGGCGCTCTCTCGCGCCAAGCAGGACGCGCGCGGTACTTTCTCCTTCTTCGAGGCGGAAATGGACGCGCGGGCGCAGTCGCGCCGCCGCATCGAAACCGAACTGCGCGCCGCCATTAAAGCCGAGACGCTGTGTCCGCACTATCAGCCACTGATCGATCTGAAGAGCGGGCGCATCACCGGTTTCGAAGCGCTGGTGCGCTGGCCGCATCCCGAACGCGGCATGATCCCGCCGTCGGAATTCATTCCGGTCGCCGAGGAAACCGGCTTGATCGGCCAGCTCGGCAGTCTGGTGCTGCGCCGCGCCTGTCTCGACGCCGCGAAATGGCCTGATGACGTGCGCATCGCGGTTAACCTGTCACCGCTTCAGTTCCGCTCCAGCAATTTGCTCACCACCGTGATGGATGCGCTGCGCCAGGCCGGCCTGCCGCCGGCGCGCCTCGAACTCGAAATCACCGAGACACTGCTGCTCGAAAAGAGCGATCAGGTGCTGGCGACGCTGCATGCTTTGCGCGCGCTCGGCGTACGCATCTCGATGGACGACTTCGGCACCGGCTATTCGTCGCTGAGCTATCTGCGCAGCTTCCCGTTCGACAAGATCAAGATCGACCGCTCGTTCGTGAAGGATCTCGGCGCCAACCTCGACGCCCAGGCGATCGTGCGCTCGATCATCAGCCTCGGCATCGGCCTTGGCGTGACCATCACGGCGGAAGGCGTCGAGACCGAGAGCGAACTGAGCTGCCTGCGTGCGGAAGGCTGCCACGAGGGGCAGGGCTTCCTGTTCAGCAAGGCGCGGCCGAACAGCGAGATCGCGGCGCTGCTGCACGCGCAGGTGCGGGCGATGCGCCCGATCGCGGCCAACGACGCCTGACTCAAATTCCGCAGCGCTACTCGATGACGATTTCTCCGGTCATGCCCTGATCGGCGTGGGTCTTGCCGTCGGCGCTCTTGATGTCGCAGCGCAGATCGGTAGCGCGGCCCGCCGCCACCGGCACCAGCCACCATTCGGCGCTGTAGCCCGGATAGACCTCGATCTCGCGCATCGGGCCCTTGAACTCGGCGAGCGTGACGCTCTTACCGTCGCGCGTCTGCGTCACCTGCGCCTTGCGTGTCCACACCATCGCCGAGAACGCATGCGAGGTGAAGTAATGCGGATCGTTGCTGTTGTTGCGCAGGATCAGCTTGTAGAGCTTGCCGGTCTCGAACTTGATTTGCTTGGGCGCGAACTCGTGCTTGCCCGGCGAGCCGAGGTCGACGGTAACTTCGATCGGAGTTTGCCGCGATAGGTCGCCGGCGGCGAGCGCCGCTCCCGACGCGAGCCCCAGGATGACGGCCGCGCCGAGTGCGTGGCGGTATGTCAGAGTCATCGGATCCCTCCCGAAAGCCGTGTTGAAGCCGGCCATTTCCAGCGTTATGCAATTGCGAATGACTTGCAAAGTCAAGTAGGAATGAGCTCCTTAACGTGCGCCGAAACGGCGCGGGAGTAGCCCGGTCGGATAGGATACGCGTCGAACCTAGGTTGGCCGCTCGGCGTCCAATCCGCAGGGAGCTCATCCATGACTTCGGCCGACGTCGCCTTGCCCTATCCAGCGAGCGCTCCGCTCTATGCACGGTTCTCGCGCCGTCTACGCGGGCTGTTCATCGACTGGACCATCTCGCTGGTCGTGATGTTCAGCGCGCTGATCGTCGCCTCGTCGTTACGGAACGACGATATCTCGCGCGTGCTGGGGGTTATCGTCATCCTGTTCGTGCTGCTGTACGAACCCGTGCTGGTGTCGATGACCGGCGGCACCATCGGTCATCGCATGACCAATATGCGTGTCGTCGACGATGCGACCGGCGGCAATGTCAGCTTCCTGAAGGCAGTCGCGCGCTTTGTCATCAAGAGCGTGATCGGCCTCTACTCCTTCGTTGCGATGGCGATTACGCGGCGCAATCAAGCGGTGCACGACCTCCTTACGCATTCGACCATGCAGATACGCGACGCCTCGAAGGCGTTGCCGGGCGAGTTCCTGAGCGAGCAGACCGAACTCACCGCTTCCAACATGCCGCCACGCTGGCGGCGGCTGCTCGTGATCGCCGCCTACATCGTGCTGACGCTCTTTGCGGCTTACGCCGTGCTGGTCGCGCTTGCTGCACTGGGTGTGATTGCGCCCCGCTGTGTGTTCGAGGACATCTGCACGAAGCAGGACGATCGCATCGCCAACGTTGTTGCGGGGGCGTGGATGCTCTCGGCGATCCTGTGGTTCATCCTCGGCTGGCGCGGCAAACTCTACGGCGCACGCAAGACGTCCGGCGTCTAACTTACGCTGCGGCGCGCTGCATCTCGCCGTCCGACATCGCCGTCGGCTTTTCCGCCGACGGGAACGTCAGTGCAATGAGTGCCGCGCCAAGGCCGATGGCGAACGAGCCGAGGTGCAGCCAGCTGTAGCCCTGGAACGCATCGAACACCCAGCCACCGGCGACGGGGCCGAGCGCCATGCCGAGGCTGGCGAGCGCCGCGACGCCGCCGAACACCGAGCCCATGACTTGCGCCCCGAAATATTCGCGCACCAGGATGGCGTAGAGCGGCATCACGCCGCCGTAGGCGAGGCCGAACACAACCGACAGCGCGTAGAACTCGCCGAGCTGTCCAACCGCGAGATAGGTGGCAATTGCAAGCGCCTGCACGAACAGGCCCGCGATCAGCACCGGCTTCGCGCCAAGCTTGTCCGCCGCCGCGCCGAGCAAGAGCCGCCCGCCCAGACCCGAGACACCCGCGAGGCTGTAAACGCTGACGGCGGCCATCGGCGCGATGCCGCAGACCATCGCGTAACTGACCATATGGAAGATCGGCCCCGAGTGCGCCGCGCAGCAAGCGAAGTGCGTGAACGCGAGAATCAGAAATTGCGGTGTGCGCAGCGCCTGCGCCGGTGTCCACTGCCGCGCCGCTCCCGGCGCTGCGCCCGCGGGTGTCAGCGATGCGGGTGTTGCCAGCTGCGGCGCGCGCCGCACCAGGAGCGATGCGGGGATCAACAGCGCGGCTGCGCCGATGCCGATCGTCAGCATGGCGAAGCGCCAGTCATAAGCCGTCGTGAGCCAGCGGGCGAAGGGCGCGATGGTCAGCGGCGCGACGCCCATGCCGGCGGAGACGAGCGACACCGCGAGGCTGCGGTTCTGTTCGATCCATGCGCTCGCGGCCGCCATCATCGGCGCGTAGAACGCACCGGCGGCGGAGCCGACGAACACGCCGAAGACGATCTGGAACTGCAGCAGCGTGGTCGCCTGGCTCGCGCCGATCAGCCCGATGCCGAGCAGCACGCTGCCGATCAGCACGACGATGCGCGTGCCGTGGCGATCCGACACCCAACCCCAGACGAATCCGGCAATCGCCATGAAGATGAAATTCAGCGTCGCTGCGGCCGAGACGCCGCCGCGCGACCACCCCATCGTTTCGGAAATCGGCTGCAGGAACACCGCGAGCGAGAACATCGATCCGAAGGCGACGCACGTCATCAGCGCGCCGACGGCGACGACAACCCAGCCGTATTTGTCGTCTTGCTTTGCTTGAATTGCCTGCATGGTGTCGCTTCCCGCTTTCTTGCCGCTTTTTTCTTGCCGTTCTTGCTTGCGCGAAGCTTACGGGGCTGACCGCTGCGATGTCGAGGTGGGAGTGGCCCACAACAGCAAGGCTGCTGTCACTTTTGTGTTGGCGTTGGGACGACGTAGCTCCATCTCTGCGTCATCCTGAGGTGCGCGCACTTGCGCGCCTCGAAGGATGAACGCCGCTGCGCTCGGGCCGTCGCCTTCGAGGCTCGCCGCAAATGCGGCTCGCACCTCAGGGTGACGGGTCAAAAGCTGTAGCCCGCATGAAGCGCAGCGGAATGCGGGATTTTTTAGTGTGCTATGGTCCCCGGATTTCGCTGCGCTTTATCCGGGCTACGCTTACTCACCGCTCAGCCGTGATATCGTCGCACGAGAATCGGAGCCAACTCAATGCAATCCACCGTCAGCCGGAATGTCAGCGTCGCCACCGCGACGATCTCGGTGAATACGCCGGGCGAGAGCCTGATCGACATTACCGATCGGGTGCGGGCGTTCGTCGACGAGGTGAAGGCGTTGCACGGCAGTCTCACGGTGTTCATCCGGCATACGTCGGCGTCGCTGACGATTCAGGAGAACGCCGATCCGGACGTGCTGAAGGACCTGATCGCAGCGCTGAAGAAAATCGCGCCTGAAGGAGCAAGCTGGTGGCATCAGGCCGAGGGGCCAGACGACATGCCCGCCCACATCAAGACGATGCTGACGTCATGCAGCCTGCAGATTCCGGTGATCGAAGGCGAGATGGCGCTGGGAACGTGGCAGGCGATCTATCTGATCGAGCATCGCGCCCGTCCGCATCAGCGCCAGATCGTACTGCAGTTCGTGGGGACCAACTAAGTTTGGTCCCTCAGCTATCCACCTTCAGCGCAGCAATGAAGGCTTCCTGCGGGATGTCGACCTTGCCGAACTGCCGCATCTTCTTCTTGCCTTCCTTCTGCTTCTCCAGAAGTTTGCGTTTGCGCGAGATGTCGCCGC
>LWDM01000058.1 GCA_002083525.1 Proteobacteria bacterium SG_bin9
TTGGCGGGTGCGCCCTTTTGCTTGGCAGCATTCTGCTTGGCGGGCGGCGCCGGTGTCGACTTGCTCGACTTCGCGCTGCTGGAGCTTTGCGCGCTGGCGCCGGAGTGATCGCCGATCAATGACCATCCGCACAGCAGCGCGGCTGCCGCGAGAAAAGCCATTCCATACCGCACCGAGATCATCGCCTCATTCCTCCGCTCGCATCGGCTGCATCAGCTGCGCGAGAGCCCCCAAAACGATTCGGTCCACTGCATAAATGCCTTAGCGACCGGGAGCGCGATTGTGAAGCCGCGGCCCAATATCCGTCCAATGCGCATCCATCCGCACAGCGCCGGATGCGAGAGTGGAACCAGCATTGCGACGCTTTTTTGGCGCTATTTTTGCGACTTGAGGCGTGCACGATGCGCCTCCCACTGCGCCTCGCTCCAGCCGAGAAGGTCCTCGGCGCCGGAGGTGCGCAAGTGTGCCCCACCATCGATGGTGACCATCTCGCCATTGATGTAGGCGGCACGGTCCGAGATCAGGAAGCTCGCGAGATCGGCCAACTCCTCGTGTTGCCCGACACGGCCGAGCGGGTTGAGGTCTTCCGGCAGGATCGCCTTGCGACCCTCGGGCCGCAGGTTTGCGGACGCGCCCGGCGTCGGAAACGGACCCGGCGCGATCGCCACGAGACGCACGCCCTTCGGTCCCCACTCCACGGCAAGACTTTTCGTCATTGCAAGCACGCCAGACTTCGCAATCGCCGACGGCACGGTGAAGGCACGGCCGGTAATGGTCGACGTCGAAAGAATACTGAGCACGACACCCGTGTGCTTCGCTTCGATCCAGCGCTTGCCCGCGGCCATGGTACAGTAGAGCGCGCCATGCAGGGTGGGTGCGAGGATCGCATCGGCTGCACGTGCGGAGAGATGTTCGGTCTGTGCAATGAACGTTGCGGCGGCGTTATTCACCAACACGTCGAACGGAGCGGTTTCGAACGCGCGGACCATCATCGCATCGACCGCCGCCGCATCGCGCACGTCGCAGACGAGTGTCGTCACCTTGCCGCCCGTCTCTTTCGCAAGGCGCTGCGCGGTCTCCTGTAGCACGGCCTCGCGTCGCCCGCAGATCACAAGCTCCGCGCCGAAGGTCAGAAAGCGCCGGCCCATCGCCGCACCAAGCCCGGTACCACCGCCGGTGATCAAGATGCGCTTGCCGCGCAGAAAGTCCTTGTCGAACATGGTGCTCATTCCGTTTGCCGGGAATTGATCGCCGACTTCGCTGAAATTTCAACCATCGGACCGTGGAAACGCGCGGTTGTCGAGGCCTGCAAAATCCGGCACAAAAGCCCGCATAAACAGACAGAAAAACTTGCCCAAGGTGTAGCGATGAAAGCCATCCTCTGCTCGCAGTACTGCGAACCCGACGACCTCGTTTATGGCGACGTTCCCGATCCGGTTGCGGGTCCGGGCGAGGCGGTGATCGCCATCAAGGCGGCGGCGCTGAACTTCTTCGACATCCTGATGATCCAGGGCAAGTACCAGATCAAGCCGCCCTTCCCGTTCTCTCCGGCGGCGGAAGTCGCGGGCGTGATCGAGAGTGTCGGCGCCGGCGTCACAACCTTGAAGCCGGGCGACCGTGTCGTTGCCTCGTGCGGCCACAACGGCGCGCGCGAGAAAATCGCGCTGCCGGAAAAATCGATCGTAAAAATCCCCGACAACCTCGACTACGATCGCGCCGCCGGCATCATCATCATCTACGGCACGGCGCTACATGCGCTGGAAGACCGCGCGTCGCCGAAGCCCGGTGAAACGCTCGCTGTGTTCGGCGCGGCCGGCGGCACCGGTCTCGCCGCGTGCGAACTCGGCAAGCTGATGGGCCTGAAGGTGATCGCCTGCGCATCGTCGGACGAGAAGCTCGAGTTCGCGAAGCAGCACGGCGCCGAATTGACGCTGAACTACGCGAAGGAAGACCTGAAGGAAGGCCTGAAGCGCATTACCGGCGGCAAGGGCGTCGACATCGTGTTCGATCCGGTCGGCGGCGCGTATGCGGAAGCCGGCGTGCGCTCGATGGCGTGGGAAGGCCGCTTCCTCGTGATCGGCTTTGCGGCGGGTGAAATTCCGAAACTGCCGCTCAACCTCGCGCTGCTGAAGGGCTGCGATATCCGCGGCGTGTTCTGGGGCGCGTGGGCGCGGCAGAACCCGGACAAGAACCGCGCCAATCTCGAAAAGCTCGTGAAGTGGACGGCGGAGGGCAAGATCTCATCGCACGTCGATCGCACCTTCCCGCTGGCGAAGACGGCTGATGCATTGAAGGTGCTCGGCGGACGTCAGGCGATGGGCAAGGTGATCCTGCATCCATGATGGTGTCGTCCTGGGCGAGCGAATGCGAGACCCAGGACCCATACGCTGTGAACTCTCGATAGGGCACGGAGTATGGGTCCCTGCTTTCGCAGGGACGACAATTGACTGCTAGCTCTTGAACGCCGTTTCCTTGCCCTTCACCAGCGAAACGACGACATCGTTGAACGGCGTATCGATACCGAACCTGTCGCCGAGCGGCGGGATCGCGCCGTTGATGACATCGATTTCCGATTTCCTGCCCGCTATGTGATCGAGCAGCATCGACGGACGCGCGCCGGGAATCTTCAGTCCGAAGTCGCGGACGTACTTCACAGGCTCGTCGATCTCGACCGTGATGTTCTGCGCCTTCGCCATCTCGAACGCTTCGGTCGCGCAGCCAGCGGAAATGCGGAACGCGTCCGGGCTGTTGATGACTTCGCCGATGGTGAGGCCGGTCAGCGTGCAGGGCCCGCTATAGGCGATGTTGCAGATCAGCTTTTCCCAGACCATGCGGTGAATGTCGGGAAACTTCAGAACCTTGAATCCTGCACTCTCCCAGACCTTCCCGACCTGTTCGAGACGATCCGTCATCCCGCCAGCGTATTCGCCGAGACGCACGAACTCCCAGCCGTTGTGATGCGCATGACCGGGCTTGGGGATCGATGCACCGAAGCCGCCGACGACGCCGATCAGCACCTTCTCCGCACCGACGATGGCTGCGACCTTCTCGGCCGAACCGACGCCGTTTTGAATCGTGAGCACCGTGCCGCCTTTCGCGAGCACCGGCTTCACCGCATGCGCCGCCGCTTCGACGCCGGAGGCCTTGGTCGCGATGATCGCAAGATCGATCGGGCCGGCATCCGCGACGGTCTGCGATGCATTGAGCTTGACCGTCTTGTCGCCGCTCGCACCGGAGACGCGCAGGCCATCGGCGCGAATGGCGTCGATGTGCGCCGGCCAGGTGTCGATGGCCCAGACATCGATGCCGGCCGCACCCATGAGGCCCGCATAGACGGAGCCCATCGCTCCGGTTCCGATGATGGCAACACGCATCGTTTCCTCCCGCTTCTTTTTCTTTAGAGCGGCAGGTTAGCACCAAACCCGCGATGGGGAATGCTCAGTCGGCCGATGCATCCGCCGGCGTGTCGCCGCTCTTGATCCGTTCGATCGCGGTGCGCGCGGCATCACGATGGTCGGGCTGAATGTGGCTCGTCACCAGCCGCAGTGCCGTCGCCAGCACCGCCGCGTCGTCGGTGAAGCCGAGCACCGGCAGCAGGTCCGGCACGAAATCGAACGGCAGGATGAAGTAGGCAAGCGCGCCGATGAGCGACACTTGCACATGGCGCGGCGTCTTGCGGTCGAACGCGCAGTAATAGGCCGCGATCAGATCCTCGGCGAACGGCAGATGCACGGCGACTCGCTTCGCCTTGGCGAAGAACCGCTTGCGCACGCTCTCGCGATCCCGCGCGAGCTTGTCGGGTTCGGCATCGATGGTTTGCTCGTGCGCCATGTTGTCCTGATCCGGTGCCGGCTTCATTCGCGAAAGGTGGGAAGGGGCATGACCTGCCGCAAGCTGGTCGGACGGATTACTTGCCGGCGATCTCGTTCATCGCCTTGGCGAGCTTGATGTCGAGCACGGTCAGTCCGCCGGCGTCGTGGGTCGACAGCACCACCTCGACCGTCTTGTAGATGTTCGACCACTCGGGATGGTGGTCCATCTTCTCGGCCACCAGCGCGGCGCGGCTCATGAAGCCGAAGGCCTCGTTGAAATCCTTGAACGTGAACGTCCGCTGGATCGCGTCGCGGCCGCTCACCTCGCTCCAGCCGGGGATGTGACCTAGCGCCTGCTTGCGTCCCTCGCCTGTCAGCTTCTCCACCATGGCCTGCTCCTTGCTTGATGGTCTCTTGGAATGCTTGTCACGGAACAACCCCGGAGGCTGGCACTTGTGCCAGCAGCGGCCGGTAACCATGTCGCAGGCGGGGCAAGCCAGCGTGCTGCAAATTTGCTACAATGTTGGCCTAGCGCCTGTTTGATTACCACGAACGGACAGATTTTCCTTACGAATCATCCGTTTGGCGGCCGCACCATATCTCCCGAGGGCGAAAGCCCGATGAGTAGTCAACGCGAGCGCTGATCGAATGAATGAGACACTGAAAAATCTGATGTCGCGTTCCACCGAGATCGGCACCACCGCATTTGATCCATCCGCCCCGCGCACCCCCCGCGCCCGGCGGATCGCTGCCTTTTTCATCGCGCTGGCCGCAACGCTGGCCGTCCTCGCGATGAGCGCTGCGGCCTACTACTACAGCATGCGCCCGGTGACCCTGCGCATCTCCGTCGGCCCGCCGAACAGCGACGACCAGAAGGTGGTGCAGGCGCTGGCGCAAGCCTTCGCGCGCGAGCGCAGCAAGATCCGTCTGCGTGTCATCCCTGTTGAGGGCACCACCGCCGCGGCCACCAGCATCGCCAACGGCACCACCGATCTCGCCATCGTTCGCGGCGACCTCGACCTGCCGAAAGAGGCATTGGCGGTCGCGACCTTGCGCAAGAACGTCGCCGTGCTCTGGGCGCCGCCGCGCGCGACCACGCCGCGCGCGAAAGGCGCCGCCAAGGGCAAGCCGATCAAGAAGATCACCGATCTCGCCGGCAAGAAGATCGGCGTGATCGGCCGCACGCCAGCCAACGTCAATCTGCTGAAGGTCATCCTCGATCAGTACGGCATCAAGCCCGACAAGTACGAAGTCGTGCAGTTCTCGACCACCGGCTTTGCCGAAGCGGTGAAAGGTCAGAACCTCGATGCTTTCATGGCCGTTGGTCCGGTGAACAGCCGCATCACGGCTGATGCGATCAACGCGACGACGCGCGAAGGCGCGCTGCCGACGTTCCTCGCGATCGACGCGGCCGACGCGATCGATCAGAAATATCCGGCGTATGAGTCGGCGGAGATCCCGGCCGGCGCCTACGGCAACGACAAGCCGGACGATGCGATCAAGACCATCGGCTTCAATCACCACATTGTCGCGCGCAAGGCGCTTCCGGAAACAACTGTCGCTGCATTCACGCGGCAGATCTTCTCGATGCGCCAGTCTGTGCTTGCTGAATACGCTCACGCCGCGAAGCTGGAAGCGCCGGACACCGACAAGGACGCCTCGCTGCCCGCGCATCCGGGTGCTGCCGCCTATGTCGACGGCGAAGAAAAGACGTTCCTCGAAAAATACAGCGACTACATCTGGTTCGGCTTCATGGGTCTGTCCGTGCTCGGCTCAGCCGGCGCGTGGTTCGCCGGCTACATGCGCAAGGACGAGCGCATCAGCAACTCGTCGCGCCGCGACCGGCTGCTGGAGATGATTGCGATCGTGCGCAAGTCGAACAACACGGAAGAGATCGACGAGTTGCAGATCGAAGCCGACGACATCATGCGCGATACGTTGAATTGCTTCGAGCATGGCGCGATCGAGGAAGGCACGCTCACCGCCTTCAACATCGCGCTGGAGCAGTTCCATAACGCAGTTGCCGACCGCAAACTGCTGCTGATGTCGATGCCGCCGAGCCCGGCCCGCCCGAGCGTCCAGCTGCGGGCCTGAGCCCAATCTCTGAGCGGCACTGAAAACACTGGTGAAAATCGGCCGCAGACCTGACCTGAATTAAGCTTTCCGGCCGATCAGTCGTTGTTTTTTCACGTTTTTTGACTATATTGCGCCGCACGCGTCCAGAGTGCCCGGCTTCACCAAGCCGGGCACCACGTTTTTGGACCCCGGATTCCGGACCTCGGCACATGGTCCGCCTCGATAACCGCACGGCTGACTCATGAATTTGCGAAACATCGCCATCATTGCTCACGTCGACCACGGCAAGACCACACTCGTCGACAAGCTGCTCCAGCAGTCCGGCACCTTCCGCGACAACCAGAAGGTTGCCGAGCGTGCCATGGACTCAAACGACCTCGAGCGCGAGCGCGGCATCACCATTCTCGCCAAGTGCACCTCGGTGCAGTGGAAGGACACGCAGATCAACATCGTCGACACGCCGGGCCACGCCGACTTCGGCGGCGAGGTCGAGCGCATCCTCTCGATGGTCGACGGCGTGATCGTGCTCGTCGACGCCGCTGAAGGCCCGATGCCGCAGACCAAGTTCGTCGTCGGCAAGGCACTCAAGCTCGGCCTCAAGCCGATCGTCGCGATCAACAAGGTCGACCGCCCCGACGCGCGCATCAACGAAGTCGTCAACGAGGTGTTCGACCTGTTCGCAGCACTCGACGCCACCGACGAGCAGCTCGACTTCCCGATCCTCTACGGCTCCGGCAAGAACGGCTGGATGGCCGATAGCCCGGATGCGTCGCACGATGTCGGCATGACGCCGCTGTTCGAACTCGTGCTCAAGCACGTTGCGCCGCCGGTGGTCGAAGAAGGTCCGTTCCGCCTGCTCGGCACCATCCTCGAAGCCAACCCCTATCTCGGCCGCATCATCACCGGCCGCATCGCGTCGGGTTCGGTGAAGCCGAACCAGGCCTTCAAGGTGCTGTCGCGCGACGGCAAGGTGATCGAGCAGGGCCGCATCACCAAGGTGCTGGCATTCCGCGGCCTCGAGCGGCAGCCGGTCGAGCTCGCCGAAGCGGGCGACATCGTCGCCATCGCGGGCCTGACCAAGGGCACCGTCGCCGACACGTTCTGCGATCCGGCCGTCGAGACGCCGCTGAAGGCACAGCCGATCGACCCGCCGACCGTGTCGATGTCGTTCATCGTCAACAACTCGCCGCTCGCCGGTACTGAAGGCGACAAGGTGACGAGCCGCATGATCCGCGACCGCCTGATGCGCGAAGCGGAAGGCAACGTGGCGCTGCGCGTCGTCGAGGCCGACGACAAGGACTCAATGGAAGTGTCAGGCCGCGGCGAACTGCAGCTTGCGATCCTGATCGAGACCATGCGCCGCGAAGGCTTCGAACTTTCCGTGTCACGCCCGCGCGTCGTGCTGCACAAGGACGACAACGGCAGCTGGCAGGAGCCGATCGAGGAAGTCGTCATCGATGTCGACGAGGAGCACTCGGGCGTCGTCGTGCAGAAGATGAGCGAGCGCAAGGCCGACATGATGGAAATGCGTCCGTCGGGCGGCAATCGCCTGCGTCTCGTGTTCCACGCACCGACCCGCGGCCTGATCGGGTATCAGGGCGAACTGCTGACCGACACGCGCGGCACCGCAATCATGAACCGCCTGTTCCACGGCTACGCGTCGTACAAGGGCGAAATCCAGGGCCGCCGCAACGGCGTCTTGATTTCGAACGAACAGGGCGAGGCCGTCGCCTATGCGATGTTCAAGCTCGAAGATCGCGGCCCGATGATGATCGAGCCGGGCTGGAAGGTGTATCGCGGCATGATCGTCGGCGAGCACACCCGCGACAATGACCTCGAGATCAACGTGCTCAAGGGCAAGCAGCTCACCAACATCCGCACCACCTCGAAGGACGAAGCGGTGCGCCTGACTCCGCCGATCCGCATGACCTTGGAAAAGGCGCTGGCCTACATCGAGGACGACGAGCTGGTCGAAGTGACGCCGAAGTCGATCCGTCTGCGCAAGAAGCACCTCGATCCGAACGATCGCAAGCGCGCGGAAAAGACCAAGGAAGCACTGGCGAGCTGATGCCATTTGCATTGCAGAGTTGACCAAGGCCGGGGCTTGCCCCGGCCTTTTTCATTTCGGATAACCTCCGCATGTCCCTGCCCTCTTCCATCGATGTCGCGATCATCGGCGCCGGCGCCGGCGGCCTTGGCGCCGCGCGCGCGCTGGAAGGCTCCGGACTGTCGGTGCTGGTGCTGGAAGCGCGCGACCGGATCGGCGGCCGCTCCGCCACGCTGATCCTGCCTGGCGATATCCGTTTCGACCTCGGCTGCGAGTGGCTGCATTCCGGCGACGTGAATTCGTTCACGCCGATCGCCAAGCAACTCGGCTTCACGGTCGACAAGCATCGCCCGCCATGGCGCGAACAGAGCGTCGACAAGGTATTCCCGCAAAAGGACCGCGACGAATTCATCACTGCGCTCGATGAATTCTACGAGCGCGCGGAAGCCGCCGCCGAGAAAGACGAAGACGCTCCCGCCAATCTCTATCTGGAGCCCGGCAATCGCTGGAATCCGATGATCAACGCGATCTCGACCTACGTGAACGGCTGCGAGCTTGATCAAGTCTCGATCCACGACATGGATGCATATGAGGACACCGAGGTGAACTGGCGCGTGCGCCAGGGCTACGGCGCGCTGATCGCTGCTTATGGCGCATCCTGCCCCGTTGCGCTGAACACCCAGGTGAAGTTGGTCGACCATTCCGGCGCGCGCATTCGCATCGAGACCTCGCGCGGCACGATCGACGCCGACAAGGTGATCGTCACCGTGCCGACCGACATTCTCGCGCGCGAGGACATCCGCTTTCATCCGCCGCTGCCGGAGAAAGTCGCGGCGGCCGCCGGCCTGCCGCTCGGCCTCGACAACAAGGTGATGCTCGCGCTCGCCGAGCCGGAAGCGCTGCCGGTCGACGGCAGCCTGCGCGGCGCGACCATGCGCGTAGCCACCGGCGCGTATCATCTGCGGCCGTTCGGGCAGGCGTGTGTCGCCGGTTTCTTCGGCGGCACCTTCGCACGCGAACTGGAAAACGCGGGCGAAGGCGCAACGGCAGCCGCAGCCATCGACGAGATCGCCGACCTGCTCGGTAACGACTTCCGCCGCAAGCTGTCGCCGATCGGCGAATCGCGCTGGGCGCACGACCCGTTCGCGCGCGGGTCCTATTCGCACGCGCTGCCGGGGCACGCGGGCGATCGCGCGATCCTCGCCGCCCCCGTCGACGGACGTCTCTTCTTTGCCGGTGAAGCAACCTCGCCGAACTTCTTTTCCACCGCCCATGGCGCGCGGGATTCGGGCGAACGGGCAGCAAAGGAAGCGTTCGCTGCGCTGAAGACGGCGGCTATCCGATAATCCGGTCCCGGAACGACGCATCGCCGACGTAGCACGTGTCGTACGTGCCGAAGATGCGATAGCGGTTGCGCGCAACCAGATTGTAGACCGCATCGCGCAACGGCTTCGGCACCGCTTTCAGAATGCGCGCCCATGGCCAGCCCGGCAGACTGCCGAGCACGGTCAGTGCTGCATCCGACTTGAAATACGCGACGCCATTGCGGATCACCGCATTCGTATCCGGATCGTCCGGGTTGATGCCGAAGTGTCGCGCGAGCCGTTGCCCATACGGCGACTGGATCGCCGTGAAGCGAAAGATTTTCGCCGTGTCGCGCGCTGCCACGAACCGCACCCAGCGTGAGCAGAAGATACAAACACCATCGAAGAGAATGACGTTGTCGTCGGGCCAGGCCGCCATGCGTCACCTGTTGTCCGACATCAACAGCGCCACCAGCATTAGCACGATGGCAGGGCCGGTCTTCACCAGCGCGCCGAGCGGCTCGATCCAGAGATCGGGTGCGAGAATGGCGGAGCCGAACATGTAACCGAGCGACGCGACGATCCCGAAGATCAGGCCCCATCGTGACGTTCGGCGCAGCACGATCAGGCATCCGATGGTCATGTCCATCAGACTGGTGCCGATGGTCATGGGAGCGACGATCCACGCCGGAAACTTGTGCGCCACAAGGATTCCGGCCGCCGCATCATATGAGACGAAGAGCGCGATGAACCCCGATGCAATCCAGAACACGCCCAGCGCCGCGATGATCAGCGCCTTGATCAGGAACAGGCGCGCGAACCAGATGTCCTGAATCGTCGCCGGATGGCGGCCGACAGTTTGATCGAGCGTCATCGGGTTGATGCCGGTCGCAGCCATCCACGCGGACGGATCGCCGCGAACGCCGCGGCGCAATTCCGCAATGGCGGTACTGCGCATCGGCGACATCCATCCGAGCCAGCTTGTGGCATCGCCGAGCTTCGCGCCGAGATCGATGAGAAAAAGCGGCGTCCTGACCCGCGTGATGTGGGCGGTGCCGAGCGCAATCCGGAACGCGTCGATCACGTCGCCGAGCGTCGCCAGTTGCGGCTGCATCAGGTCCCAGACGATGCCCGTCTCCGGCACGCCGTGTTCTGCCAGCCAGGCAATCGTCGTGGCGATATCCTGCACAGCGACTGGCTGAAACCGCGTCGCCGCTTCCTCCTCCGGCAGATCGAACGGGAACGCCGCCAGCGCGCGCAGCATGGCGCTGCCGCCATAGGCCGCCGGGGCGATGACAAAGCCCGGCCGCAGGATCGCATAGCGCAGCCCGGACGCTGCGATCAGTTGCTCCGCCTCGCGTTTGGTGCGGCTGAACGCTGTGTGGTCCTCGGATGCATCGCCGGGCATCGAGATATGGACGAGAACCAGCTTGCGATCGGTCCGGCGGATCGCCTCGATCAACCGTTCGACGAACCCGCGATGCACATCGCTTGTATCGCTGCCCGGCCCGTCCTGCAGCACGCCGAGGCAATTGACGACGCAGTCGATGTCGCGGTCGGCGAAGAGAAACGCGAGCGCGTTCGCATCCATCGCCATGATCGGCATGTCGTGATCGTCCACGCTGCGCTTCTGCGCTGGCGAGAACGCGCGCGCCGCACCGACGACCTTGAAGCCGCGGCTGCGCAGATCGTCGGTGACGAACCGACCGATCAGGCCGGAGGCGCCGAGCACGAGGACCTTTCGCGGCGATGCATCACTCATGCTGGCATCTCACAACTGTGGTTTGGCGATCATCAGCCAGAGGATCGTGATCACGGCGCCGAATCCGGGGAAGCCGAACCAGAACCAGCGGCGAAAGAGAGTGTGATAGCGCACGGGCAGCGGCGCACTGTCCGCCAGCGCCTGCCGCGCCAGATTGCGCATCTCGATCTGCATGAACACCACGGGGATCCAGAACAGCCCGGCGACGCCGTACAGAATCAGCGCGGACTGCAGCCACAGTTCGCCGGACGTGGACGATGTCATCTGCATCAGCACCCAGCCGGTGACCGGCTGCAGCACCACCGCGCTCGCGGTGAACAGCATGTCCGCGATCACGACGACGCCGGCGGTGCGCGCGATGAACGCCACGTCGCCGGAGCGATGCGCCATCAGCATGAAGAACGCGATCCCGGTGCCGGTGCCGAGAATGACGATGGCGCCGAGGACATGCAGAAATTTCAGAGCGAAGTAGAGCGTCATTTCGATTTGCCCGGCGCGCCGCGGCCGCCTCCGAGAATGCCGCCCAGAATCTGCACCGCGCCCTCGCCCTCCGCCAGCCAATGCCCGTCGTCGCCCGATTTCGGCACGATGCGGAAATCCACCTTGCCGCCGGACGCACCAAACGCATCTGCCATCTGCCGCGAGATCGCCGGCGAGAAATACGAATCGTTCTCCGCGACGATCCAGGTCACGGGCACACGCGCGCCTTTGCCGAAGGTCCCGGCGGCTGAGACGAGCCGCTCCGGCGCGCAGACCTCACCCGGACGATCGTTGGCGCGGCCGCCGCGGCCCGGTGCGAACGCGACGATACGCGCGATCGTTCCTTGATCGCTGGCGGCAAGTGCCAGCGCGCCGAGCCCACCTGCCGAGTGGCCGACGATCAGCGCCGCATCCTTAGCGATGAACGGCTGCATGCGCATGAACGCCAGCGCATTGCGAATCGATTCGGCGGTCGCACGCCCAGCCGAAAGGTAATCCGCATTGCTGCAGCCGCCCTGCTCCTCGAGGTACGGCCCGCCGGTGGCGCCATGTCCCGGCCGCTCCGGCACCAGCACGGCATAGCCGCGCACCACCAGTGCCTGCGCCAGCGCGCGGTACTCCGGCTGCGGCATCTGTGCGCGGCGAATCGCGTTTTGTGTCGAGGCATGTGCGATCACCGCGAGCGGAAACGGTCCGTTGCCGACTGGGCGAAACAGCACCGCCTGCGACAAGGTGGACGGATCAGGCGTCGGCACCCGCCAGAGCTGGCGGCGCGCCGGATTTTCCTCCGCCGACTGCGATCCGGCGCGGCCCTGCGCGACAAGCGGATCGGCGGCCATGCCGAGCATGAGAATCACCGCGCAGATCCCCCGCAACGGCCAGACCCGGGATGGTTTTGGGATCATTCCAACGTCCGTCAGCGGCAATTCCGGTTACCGATCAGTCTAGCATTCGTCGCCCTAGCGGCGCACCGGCTCGGCGCCCTGTCACGTTTCGGTACACAAACGGCGGGAACATGATGCCGAAAATCCACATATTAACGGATTATTAAACACAGACCTTGAAGCCCGCCCGCCGACTTGCTTTGATCCATGCCATGAGCACAACCCTCATCGAGGTTCGGCCGGCCAAGACTGCGGATGCGTCCGACGTCGCGACCACCCATGATGAAGCATGGCGTGCCGCCTATCAGGGCATCATTCCCGGCGCCGAACTCGAGAAGCTGATCAATCGTCGCGGCCCGCAGTGGTGGGACAGCGCGATTCGCAAAGGCAGCCGCGTCAGCGTGCTGTCGTTCAGCGATCGTATCGCCGGCTATGCGAACTACGGACGCAACCGCGCCCGCAGCCTGCACTTCGAAGGCGAAATCTACGAGCTCTATCTGCGCCCCGAATTCCAGGGCCTCGGCTTCGGCCGCAAGCTGTTCACTGCCGCGCGGCGCGATCTCGCCCAGAGCGGACTGAAGAGCATGGTGATTTGGGCGCTGTCGGACAACGAGTCGGCGGTGGAGTTTTATCGCGCGCTCGGCGGCCGCATGGTCGCGCGCTCGTCGGAGCGGTTCGGGCAGAAGTCGCTCGACAAGGTGGCGTTCGCCTGGACGAACTGAGTTCGATCCGAGTTTTCTGAAATCCAAAGCCGGCGCCGAGCGCCGGCTTTTTGCTTTTGTGGATTTACACGCCCGGCGGGCCGAGTGTGTGAATCGCACACGCGGCGCGCAGCGTGTTCACCAGCAGACACGCAACCGTCATCTGCCCGACACCGCCCGGCACCGGCGTGATCGCACCCGCGACTTCAAGCGCTTCGTCGAATGCGACGTCGCCGACCAGTCGCGTCTTGCCGTCCGCGAGCGGAATGCGGTTGATGCCGACATCGATCACGGTCGCGCCCGGCTTGATCCAGCTACCCTTGACCATCTCGGCTTTACCGACGGCCGCATAAACCAGATCGGCGCGCTTGCAGATTTCCGGCAGATCGCGCGTGCGCGAATGCGCGATGGTCACCGTCGCATTCTCGTTGAGCAGCAATTGCACCAGCGGGCGGCCGACGAGGTTCGAGCGGCCGATGATCACCGCATTCATGCCTTCCAGCGACGCATGCACGGTCTTGGTCAGGATGATGCAGCCGAGCGGCGTGCAGGGCGTCAGCGCCGGCAGGCCGTTGGCGAGACGGCCAGCGTTCACCGGGCTCAAGCCATCGACATCCTTGGCCGGATCGATCGCCGCGACCACCGCCTGCGGATCGAGGCTCTTCGGCAGCGGCAGTTGCACCAGAATGCCGTGCACCTTCGGATCGCGGTTGAGCTTGTCGACGACCGCCAGCAATTCGCCCTGCGTGGTCGTTTCCGGCAACACGTACTCGAACGACGCCATGCCGGCCGCTTCGGTCTGCTTCACCTTGCTGCGCACGTAAACCTGGCTCGCCGGATCGGCACCGACCAGCACCGCGGCAAGCCCCGGCGTCACCCCATGGCTCGCCTTGATCCGCGCGGCTTCCGTCGCGACGCGCGCGCGCAGATCGGCGGCAATGACTTTCCCATCGATGAGTTTCGCCGCCATGTCGGTCCTTCGTTGGTCGTGTCAGGCCGGATCGGCCACGAGCTTGTGCAGCATCTCGCCGAGCCGCTTCGGGTCGCCGTCGACCGCGATCTGTTTGCTGCGCGAGGTCACACCCGACAGCAAACGCACGTTGGCCTGCGGCACCTTGAGCGCTTTCGACAGCAGCTTGATGACCGCGCGATTGGCTTCGCCGCCCTCGGCGATCGCCTTTACCCGCACTTTCAGAACCGATCGGCCACCGGCATCCGTTTCGATACCGTCGAAATCATCACGCCCGCCACGCGGGGTCACGCGCAATGCGACTGCAACACCCTCCGCAGAGTAGCGCCAGGGAAATGCCAATCCGGCGGCCCGCGATCAGAAGACGTTGGGATAGACGTAGAGGGTGATCACTCGCTGAATGAAGAGAATGATCAGGATGACGATGATCGGCGAAATATCGAGACCGCCAAGATTCGGCATGATGTTTCGGATCGGCCGCAGCACCGGTTCGGTGATCCGGTAGAGGAATTCAGCGACCGACGCGACGAACTGGTTGCGCGTATTTACGACATTGAAGGCGATCAGCCACGACAGGATCGCGGACGCGATCAGCAGCCAGACATAGAGATCGAGAACGATAAGAACGATGTCGAGAATGGCGCGCATGGGTGGTGCTGGCTCTCAGGACGGCGGGATTGGAACTGGCCGCAACGTATAGTCTCGACCCCTCTCTCACAAGGGAGGAAGGGCAGCAAAACGCCCCGAAAACAGGCGATTTCGACCATTCTTGACTTGGTATTGGGGGAGCGAGTAAATGACGCCCGCATGTCGGCCGCCGCGAGTTTTTGCCGCGGCCTGCAAGGGGCCATAGCTCAGCTGGGAGAGCGCGTCGTTCGCAATGACGAGGTCGGCGGTTCGATCCCGCCTGGCTCCACCAACATCCCTCAACGCACTTAAGTCAGATCACGCGTCACCTCGGTGACGGTCGTGCGAAAGCCGCGTTTGGTGAAAAAGGCGAGGCTGCGCGCGTTGTCGAGCGCGATCATAGCGCGGAGCTGCCTGATCCCGCGACCCTTCGCCCATTCCGTGATCTCCTCAATCAGCTGCTCCGCAAGGCCCGTGTGCCGCAGCTCCGGCGCGACGAACACGTCGTGAATATAGACGTGCTCCGGCGAGCTGAATTCCGGTTCGATCGCGTACGCTTCGGCGACGGCGTAAGCGCACAGTGTCCGATCGGCTCGCTCGCCGACGAGAAACAGAAGTTTTCCATCCGCACCCGGCCGGGTGAACCAGCTCCGATAGACGCGCCGTGCGTCGTCGGGAACGAGGAACCGCCGCGCATCGTAATCGACATGAGCGGAGAACAGCTCGTTCGCCATCGCGGCAATGCCGTCGATGTCGTCAAGCGTTGCCCTGCGGATACTTGTCGCTGTCATGCTGCGGACCATAGGCATCAACCTACGGTCCGCGCAGACACGATTCCGTCAGCAGCGTGTGTTCAAACGCTCGCGAACTTCGGCTTGCGCTTCTCGACGAAGCTGGCGACGCCTTCCTTGAAGTCGGCACTGGCGAGCGAGATCATCATCTCGTGATTGGCAACCGCGGTCGCCTCCGCCATGGTCTGGAACGGCACGTCGTAGAGCTGCTGTTTGATCGTGCGCATCGACGCCGGCGCCACGTTCTCGGCCAGATCGCGCGCATACGCCATCGTTTCCTCGCGCAGCTTTTCGAGCGGATAGAGCCGGTTCACCAATCCCATGCGCAGCGCCTCATCGGCAGTGACGCGGCGCGCCGACATCAAAAGATCGAGCGCATTGGCGTGACCGACGATGCGCGGCAGCATCCACGAGATGCCGTGTTCGGCGATCAGCCCGCGCCGGGCGAATGCCGTGGTGAACACGGCCGTGTCGGCGGCAAAGCGGATATCGCAGTAAAGCGCGTGGACGAGGCCGATACCGGCGGTCGCGCCGTTGAGCATGCCAATCACCGGCTTCGGGATCGCCGGATAGTAGCCATTGCGGGTCTGCCAATCGGCGCGGCGGTTCATATCGAATGACGGCAGTGCGTCGCGGCGCTTGATATCGTCCGGATCGAGCGTCTTCAGCGCATCCATATCGGCGCCGGCGCAGAAGCCCCGGCCCGCACCTGTGAGAACGATCACGCGGACGTTCTTGTCGGCGGCCGCCGTGGTCATGGCGTCGCGCACGTCGCGCTCCATCACCGACGTCCACGCATTCATGCGATCCGGACGGTTGAGCGTGATCGTCGCGATCGCGTCCTCGACGCTGTAGCGAATTGCCTCGTAGGCCATGGTGACTCCCCGTCTGTTGTTGGTTGTTATCGATGTTGAATCAGGATTGTTTCTGCTTGCCGCGCGCAAAGTAGTCGCCGGTCTCCGGACGGTTCTTCAGCCATCCGGTCCAGCGCTGAAACACCTTGTTCATGCGCTCAGGCGCCACGCCGAGCTGGCTCATCGCCACGCCGCCGTTCACCGACTCGCGGTACTCGCTGATCAAGCCGTCGCTCACGATGAAGCGGCTCATGCCGTCGATCACCACCGGCTTGCCTTTGAAATCCGGGATCGTCGAGGTGAAGCTCGACAGCGACCACGCATAGCCCATCGTGCCGTCGAACACGGGATCGAACATCTCCCAGCGATAGTTGGCCGCGTCGCGATGGAACATGTCCTGCATCATGTGCGCGATTTCGGCGCGGCCGGTGTGCGGGCCGTAGATGTAATCGTAGTAGATCGCGTCTTCGGTGAAGTGCGCGGCGAAGCGTTTGCCGTCGCCGGATTCCGCCGAGAGCGTGAATTGCCGCAGCAGTTCTGCGAATGCGCGATGGTCCACCGCATGCCTCCCTGTTTTTGAGAGCATCTTGCGCAAGGATCGGTGCGCGTTTCAAGCACGCAGACGTTTCGCGGAATGAAACGCAGCGCGTCAGACGGAATTTGGAGCGAGACCGCTATTCAGCCGCGACCGCGAGCGGCGCTTCGCACGGCACACCGCGCAGCCAGTGATCGAGGAACGCCATCAGCCAGGCGCGTTCCATGACGTCGTACATCGCACGATATGCGAAATGCTGCGCGCGCGGATGCGCGCCCGGCGCGTCGAAACGCGGCGCGCCGCAGGTCGTCCAGCGATGCATCATCGCCGTCGTCACATCGGGATGAAACTGCACGCCGAACGCGTTGCCGTAGCGATAGGCCTGAACGGGAAAGTCATCTCCTTCGGCGAGCAGCTCGCAGCCCGCCGGCAGTGTGAAACCTTCGCGATGCCACTGATAAACGTGCGCCGGCCAGTCGCTGCAGAGCGCGTGGCCTTTCGCCGTCGGGCGGATCGGGTAGTAACCGATCTCCTCGCGACCCTCGCGATGCGGCGCGACGGTTGCGCCCAATTGCTTTGCCAGCATCTGCGCACCGAGGCAGATGCCGAGAAACGGGCGCTCCTCGCGAAGCGCAATGTCCGTCCACGCAATCTCGCGCTTGATGAAGTCGTCGGAATCGTTCGCGCTTTGCGGACCGCCGAAGATCACCGCGCCTGAATGGTGGGCAAGCGTCTCCGGCAACGGATCGCCGAACCGCGGCCGGCGAACGTCGAGCGAATAACCCATGGCGCGGAGCGCGTTGCCGATCCGCCCGGGCGTCGAATTTTCCTGATGCAGGACGATCAGAACCGGCTGCAGATGCCTGAACGCGAGCGACGGATCAGGGACGGACAGCGTGGCTGCAGTCTCGATCTTCGCATCGTGCAGTCTGTCGCGAAGGCGGCTCATAACGGTTCAGCGTAGCCCGAGTTCGTTAAAACTTATCTTGAGGCGGGTTACCCAAAGCAAGCCGCGGGCCAACAGGCCCACCCCTTGGTCGTTGCAGCAAGGGAGCGCGTTCAGCGCTTGCGCTGGATGGCCCCGGCGGCGGCCAGAACGACCCCGCGCGGCACGAACCGCATGAAAAACGGGATCAAACTGACCAGAAGCCCGGGCAAAACCACCCGGCGCCCGGCCATCATGCCCCGGTATCCGGCGGCCGCGACATCCGCCGGCGAGACATTCAGGATCAAGGAGTCGAGGCCCGGCTTGAACCCGGCCCGCTGCTGGAATTCGGTCGGCACCGGCCCCGGGCACAGCGCGGTGACCCGCACGCCCTGCCCGCCGAGTTCGAGATGCAGCGCTTCGGACAGCGACAGCACATACGCCTTGCTGGCGTAGTAGACCGCCATGCCCGGCCCCGGCAGGAAGCTCGCGATCGAGGCGACGTTGATGACGCCGCCGCGATGTCGGATCAATTGATCGGTGAACCGCAGCGTCAGATCGGTCAGCGTTTTCACGTTCAGATCGATCATGTTGAGCTGCCCGGCCGCGTCGAGTGTCTTGGCGTCGCCGAACATGCCGAACCCGGCATTGTTGACGAGGTACTCGACCTGGACGCCCGCCGAAGCCAGCGCCGCAGCGACAGTGTCGCCGGCATTTGTCTGCGACAAGTCGCAACCGATGACGATCGGCGCGGTGCCGCCCTTGCCGGTGATTTCCTTGGCCAGATCTTCCAGCGTCTCCACCCGGCGCGCCACCAGCGCCACGCGATGACCCTTCGCCGCGAAAAGGCGCGCGAACTCGGCGCCGATGCCGGCGGAAGCTCCTGTAATCAGCGCGACGCGTTCACTCATGGACACACTTAAGGGTGGACATACTTGAGAGATAACACCGGGAAGGGATCAGTACTGCGAGGGTTATGTGGTCTCATCGAGCTTGGACTGCCCCGAAACCTTACGTTTGAGATCGATGCGGTCGCGGGACGAGATGCCGAGCAGGTCGGCGGCGCGCCAGACCACGCTCTCCTCGAACTCGCTGGCATGACCATCGGCATAGACCAGTTCCCACATCATTTCGATGATGCGCAGCCGGCCCGGCTCGTCAACCGAGCGCATGATGACGCTGGTGAAATGGTACATGTCCACCGCTTCGCCCTCGGCACGCATGGCTTCGGCGACCAACCGGTCGGCGGTCCCGGCGTCGAGCTGGAAGCGGAGTTCCAGAAGTGCATGCAGTTTCTTGGTCTCGGCGTCGGACGGCTCGCCGTCCAGCGTGATGACATGAATGAGCAATGCCGTCGCAGCGAGACGATAATCGGTCTCGTCGAACGTCCGCTTTTCATCGGACGGCGAAACCACATCGGAAATGAATTGGCGCAATCGGTCCAGCATCGCGTCAGCAAATCGAATGAGGGCACCGCTCTGGGAGCCGTGCGGTATGGAATGCCCGCGCTCTATGGCCCGAAAACTGGCCGCTTGCAATCGCGCCTGCCGTTCCGGCAGCGGGTTTTGACTGGCAAAACGGCGGCAGCAGCCCTGCAAAAGCCCACATATCCGCCAATGTGGCCGGAAACCATCACCCTTTGCTGGACACATGGGATCACGACGGGCATCAACGCAGATGCCGGTACATTGACGATTGGGTTTGCGACCGAGTCACGGAATGACTGACGCCGCCAAAGCTGTTCCCGCCGAGGGCATCGCCGCTCCGCTCCGCCATAGCCTGTTCCGCCGGATCTGGCTTGCCAGCCTGATGTCGAATCTCGGCCTGATGATCCATGGTGTCGGCGCCGCCTGGGCGATGACCCAGATGACCTCGTCCGCCGACATGGTGGCGCTGGTGCAGACCTCGCTGATGCTGCCGATCATGCTGTTCGCGATCACGGCGGGCGCGATCGCCGACATGTTCGACCGCCGCATCGTCGGGCTGATCGCCCTGCTCATCGGCCTCTCCGGCGCGATCTCACTCTCCGTCCTCGCCGCACTCGGACTGCTGACGCCTTACCTGATGCTGGCCCTGTGCTTCGTCATCGGCAGCGGCATGGCGCTGTTCGGTCCGGCCTGGCAGGCGTCGGTCAGCGAACAGGTACCGCCGGAATCGCTGTCGTCGGCCGTGGCGCTGAACGGCATCAGCTTCAACATCGCCCGCAGCTTCGGCCCGGCGATCGGCGGCGTCATCGTCGCGGCTGCCGGCGCAATGGCCGCATTCATCAGCAACGCCGTGCTCTATCTGCCGCTGCTGATCGTGCTGTTCCTGTGGCGACGCGCGCTTGAGCCGGGACGGCTGCCGCCGGAGAAGCTGAACCGGGCGATCATTTCGGGCGTGCGTTACGTGGCGAATTCGCCTTCGATCCGCATCGTGCTCACCCGCACGCTGATCACCGGCATCGCCGGCAGCTCCATTCTGGCGCTGATGGCGCTGATCGCCCGCGACCTGCTCGGCGGCGGCGCGCAAACCTTCGGCCTGATCCTCGGCGCGTTCGGCGTCGGCGCGGTGATCGGCGCCCTCAATATCGGCATCGTCCGCAAGAACTTCTCAAGCGAGGCGGCGATCCGCGGCTGCGCGCTGGTCATGGGCCTCGCCATCATCGCGATCGCGTCGAGCAAGATGATCGTCATCACGGCCGCGGCGCTTGTCGTCGCCGGCGCCGCGTGGATGCTCGCGGTGACGCTGTTCAACATCGGCGTGCAATTCTCGGCGCCGCGCTGGGTGGCGGGACGCGCGCTTGCGACGTTTCAGGCCTCGATCTCCGGCGGCGTCGCCATCGGAAGCTGGGTGTGGGGTCACGTCGCGGACGTTGCAGGTGTCCGCGAGGCGCTGTTGTTTTCCGCAATCATGCTGCTGGTCTCGCCGGCCATCGGCCTGTGGCTGCGGATGCCGGCGGTCGCCGGACGTAACGACGAGTCGACCGACGTTCTGGCCGATCCGGAAGTCAAACTGGCGCTGACCGCGCGCAGCGGACCGGTCGTGGTCGAAGTCGAGTATCGCGTGCCGATGGACAAGGCGCGTGAATTTCACACGCTGATGCAGCAGGTGCAGCTGACGCGCCAGCGCAACGGCGCCTACGGCTGGTCGATTGCGCGCGACATCGCCGATCCGGAGCTATGGACCGAGCGCTATCACTGCCCGACCTGGCTGGATTATTTGCGCCAGCGCAGCCGCTCGACGCAATCCGAGCGCGCGCTGCATCTGCAGGCGGTTGCGTTTCACTCCGGCATCGAGCCGGTGCGGGTTCGCCGCATGCTGGAGCGGCCGTTCGGCTCGGTGCGCTGGAAGGACGACACACCCGACCGCGGCACCGACGCGATCACGCCGATCTCGACATAGGCAAGACGATCAGCGCCGCGTGATGCGGAACGTTGGCGAATGGTCCGGCTGCGTCGTGACGATGCCGACAGGCATCACCGGGCGCGAGCTGGTGATCTCGACCTTGAAGGTCTGGATGATCTTGGCCAGCGCCAGCGTCGCTTCGACCAGCGCGAAGTGCGCGCCGATGCAGATGCGCGGACCTGCGCCGAACGGCATGTAGGCAAAGCGATCCGGCTGCGGCGAACCCGGCATGAAGCGCTGCGGAATGAAGGCATGCGGATCGCTCCACAGCGTCTCGTGCCGATGCAGCAGCCACGGCGAAATCAGGATCACATCCTTCTCAGCCACTGGCAGTCCGGCCACCGTATCGGGCCCAGTTGCCGCGCGCGCCACCAGAAACGCCGGCGGATAAAGCCGCATTGCTTCGTCAACGACGGCGCGGGTGAAGGCAAGCTTTGCGATATCGGTCGACGCATCGATCTCGATCGACGCAACGCTGTCGGCGAGCTCCTGCTGCGCGCCCTGATCGAGCGACAAGAGATACAACGACCAGAACAGCGCCGTCGCCGTCGTCTCGTGACCGGCGAGAATCATGGTCGCGACCTCATCGCCGAGCAGTTCGTCGGAGAACGCCTCGCCGGTCTCCGGATCGCGCGCGGTCACCATCAGATCGAACAGGTCGCGCGGCGCGCCCTGTTGTCCTGACAACTGCGCAGCCATCGAGCGGCGCTCGCGGACAAGCTTGCCGACGAAACGTGTCCAGCGGCGGCGGAAAAAGGCGCGGCCGATATCGGCCGGACTCGGGATCGACAACGGCAGCAGGAGGTCGAGCATGCGCGGCGACGCATAGCGTTCGGAATACTCTATGACGAAGTTGCGCAGCGCCGCCCCGTCGCGGCCCATCTCCAGCGAGAACATGGTGCGGCCGGCGATCTCCAGCGTCATGCGCTGCATCGCCTCGCGCAGATCGAGCGGCTGATCGGTCTTGCGCTTGAGTTCGTCGATGGCCTCGTCAGTTGCGGAGAGCATGTGCGGAACGAGCGTCGTCACCGCTCGCGGCGTGAAGGCAGGCGCCAGCGTGCGGCGCTGATGCTTCCAGGATTTGCCGCGCGCAATGAGCAGACCGTCGCCGAGCATCGGCCGCAGCACGCGCAGGCCCGCGGGCGTGCGGAAGTAGTTCTCGTAATTCTCGACCAGCACGTAGCGGATCGCGTCGGGCTTGTTCAGAATGTAGCTTTTACGGCCGAGGAAATTGCCGGCGATGACGTCTTCACGATAGGCGCGCTCGCCCCAGCTCGTGATCGCATTCTTGCGAATCGCCTTCATGCGTTGAACCGGGGTCATGTCGTCGGGCGCGACAGGCGGGCGCGGTGGCACCAGCGGTGCGCGCTTGAGCGGATAGTCCAGTGACTCGGCCGTGCTCATCAGGCTCTCCCGTTCGCCATTCCGCGATCGACGCTTGACGCGAAGATAGCGTTTTTAATGACGATGGAACACATGCCGTCAGAATTTATTCATCAGGCGCGGCCCGCCGCGACTGATATCCGCCACGTTATGGCGTTGGAATACCGCATATTTCGGCGGTATCGATTACGCCGCGCGTGACCTCGCAAACAACGAGTTCAGGTCCGATTGCGAGATCTGCTGCTCCGCAAAGTTCAGCGTTCCATGCTCGCGCAGCTCGTCGGCGCAGCGACGCACGAAACCGAGCGCCGAACGGGCGATGCTGCCGCCGAGACTGATTCGCTGCACGCCGGCCGCAATCAGCGCATGCGCATTGCCCTGCGCCGTGCCGAGCCCCATCACCACATTGATCGGACCATCGATCTCGCGCACCAGCGTCTTGACCGTGTCGAGGTCGGACGCGCCGGGTGCATAGAGGCAGTCGGCCCCGGCTTCGCGATAGAGGTTCGCGCGGCGAATCGCTTCCGTCAGACCGCCCTTGCCCGAGACCAGCAACGGATCGGTGCGCGCGGTGAGCACGAACGCACTGCCCGCATCGTCGATGACAGCACGCGCGGCGGCGATCCGCTCCTCGGCGAGCGATTCGTCGTAGAGACCGGACTGTTCCGGAATCTTGTCTTCGATGTTGCCGCCGGCGACACCTGCGTCGATCGCCATCGCGATCGTCTCCGCCACCTCATCGGGGCTGTCGCCATAGCCCGCCTCGAGATCGGCATTCACCGGAAGGCTGACCGCGTCGACGATCTTGCGGATGCTCTCGAACATCTCCTCACGCGGCACCGCCAGCGCTGCCGATGTAACGCCATAATCCTGCTTGCCGAGCGCAAACGCGATCCCCGCGCTCGTCGTCGCGATGGCCGGGAAACCCGACGCGGCGAGCACGAGCGCGCTGCCGGCATCCCAGGCGTTCGGCATGATGAAGCCGGTCTTGGCGGCGTGCAGCGCCTTGAAGGCACGTGTCGCGATAGTGCGATCTTTGCTCATGTTCTTCTCCGTTGGTGGAGTGGGTTTGACATTCGCTGTTTGCCGAGCCGCGAGTCAGGACGCGAATGTCAAACCCTAAACTCCACCATAAGTTAAAGTTTGCTAGTGGCCCTTCGATTCTAACATTCGCGAAGAAGCCAGCCGAAACGACGTGCGAATGTTAGAATCGGGCCACTAGCGATTGAACAGCGGCGTACGGATGTGGCCCGATGGCGCGTAGGACAGTGCAGCTTCAAGTTTCTCGAACGGCACGCCGCGCGTGAGCAGATGATCGAGCGCGATCTCCACGATCAGCGGCGCGAGCTTGTCGGCCGGGCACGCGTGCGGGCCTGCACCGAATTCGAGATACTTGCGATCTGCGCGCGCAATATCGAAACGGTCGGGTTCCGGATTGAGCGCGGGATCGCGGTTGGCGGCGGCCAGCATCACGATGATCATCTCGCCCTGGCGCAACGTGTGCCTGGCGATCTCGCCGTCGCGCGCCATGAAGCGGAAGGTGCTGTTGGTGGTCGGGTCGAACCGGCAGACTTCCTGGATCAGCGGCCGCAGCAGCTTGCGATCGGCCATCACCTGCGCGCGTAGCTCCGGACGCCGCGCCAGTGCGAGCAATGTCAGGCCAATCAGCGACGCCATCGCTGCATAACCCTGGATCATGGTGCCGACAGCATTGGCGACGATGTCGTTCTCGTCGCATCCCGCACGTCGGCCTTCGTTCGTCAGCGCGGTGAGCAGCGGGCCGCGCTCCGCGTCATTGATCTTGAGATTGCGCAGGAGATCGAACAGCGCTTGCGCGCCCTGATGTCCGCGCGCGATGATCTCCGCCGTCGGCACAGGAATGTTGGTGCCAGTGGCAGCTGCCGCCGCGCCATAGGCGCCGAGCCAGCCCATGACGTCGGCAAGCCGCTCGCGCGGCACGCCGAGCAAGAGCGCGACGATCTGCACCGGCAGCGCGAACATGAATTGCGTCGTCTTCGCCGCATCGAACGGCAGACCAATCTCGGCATCGAGTTCGTTGGCGCGCGCTTGCGTCAGTGTCGCAAGCTGCCGCAGATCGATGTTGCGCACCGCCGCCGTGACCACGTCCTTCAAGGGACCGCGCGCCTGATCGTCACGCAGCCGCACCAGGCGGCTGAAGATGTCGGCGGCGGCGCCATCGCGCAGGCCGGCGGGTACGCGTTCGTGCATCGGCCGGGTCAGACACACGTCGCTGGTCAGCACCTCGCGCACGGCGGCCGCGCTCGCGGCCACCCACCAATTGTTGGCGTCGTCGCGAAAGAAGCCGCGCTCGCGGGCGAGCCGGCCGTACCAGGGATAGGGATCGGGGTGCGGCGGCGCGGCGCGAACATGCTGCGGCTCGGCCTCAAGAACGGTAGTCGGCATCAATCCCTCCTTCGATTTCAGCCATCGTCGGCCTTGCTGCATCATTTGTCCAAGTGATAATATTACTGATATCGATCAGTTTTTTGCATGTGATGGCATCCGATGGACAGCGAATCGCTTCTCACCTTCGTCACCATCCACCAGACCAGCAGCTTCTCGGCGGCTGCCGATATTCTCGGCCGCTCGCAGCCGGCGATCAGCCGTCGCATCGCGCTGCTGGAGGATCAGCTCGGCGTGCCGGTGTTCGAACGCGCCGCCGCCGGCGTGACGTTGAGCGAGGCCGGCCGCACCTTGCTGCCGCATGCCGAGCGCGTACTGGCGGCGCTGCGCGACGCGAGCAGCGCGATCCAGGCCCTGCGCACCGAGACCGCGGGCCGCATCTCCATCGTCGCCGTCGGCACGCTGGCCGGCACCAACCTCACCGCGATCCTGAAGCGGTTTGCCGCGGCCTATCCCGGCATCGACCTGTCGATCCGTACCGCCAACAGCGCCGAGGTGAGTAACCTCGTCCGGCGCGGCGATGCGTCGCTCGGCCTGCGCTACCTGCAGGACCCCGCGTCCGACATCATCAGCGAGCACATTGCATCCGAGCGCATGGTCGTGGTCTGCGCTGCCGAGCATCGCTTCGCCAATCGCAGGCTCAAGTCGCTCGCGGATTTGCGCGACGAAGCCTGGTTCGCGTTCCCGAATGCGTTCGATCAGCGCGAGACGTTTGCCGACAACATCTTCGCGCAGTTTCAGGCGCGCGGCATCGGCACGATCCGCTGGACGCCGATCGACAGTCTCAGCGCCAAGAAGCGGCTGATCGAAGCCGGCCTCGGCCTTGCACTGTTGCCCGAGAGTGCGATCGACGAAGAACTGCGTGCGGGCTCGCTCGCAACCATCCCGGTTGCCGACTTCAACGCCGCCAATCCGATCTATGCCGTGGTCCGCAGGGGCGGCTATCTCAGCCCGGCAGCGCAGTCGTTGCTCAGGCTGCTTCGCAGCTCGGATTTGGCATCGCGTCCGCGCAAGCCACGGCGTCGATAAGAACGACGTCAGCGATGCTCGATCGATTCGAGCGCACGCAGTAACTCGTCGAGCGAACCGGCGATCGTCCCGCCGCTGGCGCGAACGAAATACTCGACCTGCAAATTGACGGTCGATCCTTCGTTGTCTGCGGCGAGACGGAAATCGCCGCGATATCCAACGATCAGCTTGCCTTTCGCAAAGGCGTAGCCGATCTCGGCCGCAGTGCCGCTGTCGACATCGACCCCGTCGAGAACCGCAACCACTCCCTCGCAATTGTCGATGCCGTCGCGGTTAGTGGCTCCAATCTCGGCATTCAGCTCGCGCCAGGCCTCACGCCTGGGCTCGCCATAAGGCAGCGCCAGCACCGCGTCGATCTTGCCTTGATCGGTCAACTTCCAGGGGTCCATCACCAAATGGCCCGCCTTTGTGAGCGCGGGCAGCAGGCGATCATAATAGAACAAGCGTCCAGCTTCGGAAAAACCAAGCGGTCCGGCGGCGTAGATCTTCATCGCTGGATCGTACACCGCCCGCACGCACAAACAAAACGGCCGCCCGAAGGCGGCCGCTGCAACACCCGCAGTGTGAAGATTACATCGCCCGCACGGTGGCGACGAAGCGCGACATCTCTTCCTTGAGGTGATCGCTTTCGCCCGACAGCATCTGCGCCGAGGTGAGAACCTGGGCCGAGGCAGTACCCGTCTCGCGCGCACCTTTGTTCACTTCGACGATGTTCGCCGCGACCTGGCTGGTTCCCTGCGAGGTCTGCTGAATGTTGGACGCAATCTCCTGCGCCGCCGAACCCTGCTGGTCGATCGCACCGGCGATGGTGGAGGCGATGTCGGAGATCTTGCCGATGGTGTTGCTGATCTCCTTGATCGCCGCGACCGATTCCTGCGTCGCGGTCTGCATCCCGGTGATCTGCGCGCTGATTTCGCTGGTCGCCTTCGCGGTCTGCGACGCCAGCGCCTTCACTTCCTGCGCGACGACCGCGAAACCGCGGCCCGACTCGCCCGCACGCGCCGCCTCGATGGTGGCATTGAGCGCGAGCAGGTTGGTCTGCTCGGCGATGGTCGTGATCAGGCTGACCACGTCGCCGATGCGGATCGCCGCCTTCGACAGCTCGCCGATGCGCGCGTCGGTGTTCTGCGCCTGCTCGACCGCTTCGCTGGCGATGCGGGTCGATTCCTGCACCTGACGGCTGATCTCAGCGATCGAGGCGCTCATTTCTTCCGTCGCGGCCGCGACCGAGCGGACATTGGCGGATGCTTCTTCCGACGCCGATTCGACGACGCCCGATAGCTGCTCCGTCATTTCCGCCGTCGAGGTCAGCGTCCGCGCCGACATTTCGAGTTCGGACGACGCCGACGACATGGTCTGCACGATGTTGCCGACGGCGTCCTCGAACTGATCCGCCAGCTTGTGCATCTCCGCCTTGCGCTGCTCGACGATGTGCTTCTCGGCTTCGGCGCGCTCGGCGCGCAACCGGTTCGACTCGATCATGTTCTGCTTGAAGAACTGCACGGCGCCGGCCATCTCGGCGATCTCATCGGAGCCGCGGGTGACCACGTCCGTATCGAGATTGCCGGACGCAATCGCCTTCATGCTCTCCTGCAGGCCGGTGAGACGGCGCACGACCGCACGGCCGACGTAGAACCAGGCGATCAGAACGGCAGCCACGAGGCTCGCGACCGCGATCGCAATCAGCAGCATGCGGCTTTGCGTGATCGCACTCTGCGAGTCGCTGACGGCAACACCTGCTGCCATTTCGCTGCGCTTCTCAAGATCGGTGACCTGATCGGCGAAGGCCTTCGCCAGCGCGCGGTTGTCGGCCACAACCTTCATGGCGGCAATACTGCCCTCCAGCTCCTTCTTGCGGAGCTCGAAGACGTTGTTGCTGCCCTTACCGGAGGCGAGGAAGGCTTCGAACAGCTTGGTGACGTCGTTGTTCTTCAGAACCTTCAGCGCCTTGTCGATACGTCCCGACGTGGCGTTGAAGCGATCGCGCACCGGCGTCAGCAAGTCGAGCGAGGGAAGATCGGCGGCCTCGACGAGAATGCCGAGCATCAGGTTCGCTTCGGCGCGCAGATCGAGCACTGCCTGCAGCGCGGCGAGTTCCTGATCCGCGAGCGCGGCCAGCGTTTTCTGGATGACCTTGAGATCCTCTTCCTTGTCGGCGGCGCCGGACAGGCCGAGGGTGAGGCTGAAGCCTGCGTCGTCCGCGAGCGGCCCGAGCTTTTCGGCAAGCTTCTGATGCGCGGCGCGCAGCTCCGCGACCAGCTTGATACGGCTGGCGGCAATCGTCTGGCGTTCGGTCACCGACTTCGCGAGGCGATCGAGGTTCTCCAGCATGCGATTGCTGGTTTCGCCGAACTTCTTGGCGTCATCCGGATTGAGCGCATTGACGCTCTGCGTCAGCGCCAGGCGCGCGGCGGCGAGAGCCTTGGAGGCTTCGTCGCGGCCCGCTGCGTCCGTCGCAGCCAGCAGGCTCGGCGCAGCGGCGGCGACGTCGCCTTCCGCCTTCACAACCTTGGCCGTGCGGGCAATATCGGGAAGACTCTTCTCGGTCACCACGAACAGCGCGTGGCCGATGCGGTCGTAAGAGTAGATCGCGCTGACGCTCGCAAGCACGGTCAAACCGGCGACGACACCAAACGCAAGAAAGAGGCGGCCTCGCAACCCCAAACGGGTCCACGACGACAGTGCTGCCTTCATTGCAAAACTCCCCTCGAAGCCTAGTAGGCATTCACGCGCGGCGCTCCCCCGAGCGCCGCGCGTGTAACGGATATTACGAGCCGGACTTCTCGAGCTTCTCGACCGCCTTGAACGTGCCGTCAGCCTGAATGACGGTGAGCCACACCGTTTCCGAACCGCGGTTCGACGTCGGGCTGTAGCTGAGCTTCACGCCGCCGAGGTCCATGGTGCCGGCCTTCTGAACGGCCTCGAGCATCTTGGCGCGGGTCGGTTCGCCATCGATCTTGTCGAGAGCGGCAGCGATCGCACGGCCGACCATGTAGCCTTCGAGCGAGACGAAGCCCGGCTGCGCATCAGCCGAAACAGCCTTCAGTGCGGCCTGATACTTGCCGACGACCGGAATCGCCGCATCCTTCGGGAACGGCACGACCTGGGTCACGACCACGCCCGCGCCATCGGCACCGAGTTCCTTGGCCAGCGCGTCCGAACCGACGAACGAGATGTTCACGAAGGTCGCATTGAGCTTGATCTGCTTGGCGAGCTTGATGAACTCAGCGGCCGGCTTGTACGGGCTGATCATGATGACGGCTTCCGGTTCCGCCTTCTTGATGTTCAGCAGCGCGGCCTTCACCGCAACCGTGTTGCGTTCGAAGGTGCCTTCACCGGCGAGCTCCATCTTGCGCTTTTCGAGTGCGCGCTTCACGCCGGCGAGGCCCGCCTGACCGAAGCCGTCGTCCTGATACATGATGGCGATCTTGGTGGCGCCGAGATCCTTGGTCAGGCGCTCGACCATGGTTTCGGTTTCCTGGAAGTAGCTGGCGCGGATGTTCATCACGCCCGGCTTGTGCGGCTCGCGCAGGAATTCAGCGCCGGTGAATGCGCCGATGAACGGCACGCCAGCACCATTGGCGATCGGCTGAGTGGCGGCCGAGGTCGGGGTGCCGACCGGACCGGCGATCGCAAACACCTTGTCTTCGCCGAGAAGCTTCTTCACCGCTTCGATCGACTTGTTCGGCTCGTAGCCGTCATCAACGCTCTTGAGTTCGAGCTTGCGGCCCTTGACGCCGCCAGCCTTGTTCACTTCAGCGAATGCAGCTTCGAGGCCGAGCTTCATGCCCAGGCCGAGCGCCGAGGCCGGACCATCGAGCGGGGCCGCCTGACCGAACACGATCTTATCGGCAGAGACACCATCTTCAGCTTTAACGGAAACGCCGCTGACGAGCAGGGCGGCGAAGGCAAGAGGCAGTGCACGGGACGTGAATGCGCGCATGAAAGAATCCTCCGGGGATGAGTGGGCGACGCGTGGCGTGGCTCCCTATCCTCCTCTCGAAAACTTCAAGATCGCTTAACCGTCCGAAACTAATACCGATTAAAGGTGGTTAGTTACCTTTAGCGACTTACCGCGACCTCACCCCTCCTGAAATATTCAGATAAAACAATGTCTTGTGCGGTTTGTCGCATGCCTAGCGAGATGCGTAGATTTACCGACGAACCAGCAACTTCTGCGGGCCGCCGACATCTCATTTCGCGCAATCGTGCCCGACTTTGGGCAATAGCGGCTAGGTCGGGTATTCCGGTAGTCGGAAAATTCGCCGCTGATTCGCTGACGAACGTCACCCATCTGCCGCTGTAATCCGGCCGCTCGCCGCTCAGTGCATGCGCGGCTTTTTCAGGAACGACGCCCAATCCGCCGAGGTGAGGGCCACATCGACTTCGCGCCGGTCACGGCGCAGAGTCAACGGCACCTCGACGCCGGCGCTGCCGAGACTCCACACCTTGCGATAGAAGTCGGCCTGGCTGCCGACCCGTTCGCCGTCCACGGCAACGATGGTGTCGCCGACCATCATTCCGCTGCGCATCGCCGGACCGTTCGGCGAAAAGCCGATCGCCACGACGGCATTGTCGATCTCGCTCGAGAACATGCCGAGCCACGGACGAGCCGGCTTGTTGACGCGGCCGAACTTGCGCAGATCGTCGAGCACGGGCTTCAGCAGATCGATCGGCACGATCATGTTGAGATGCTTGGCGACGCCCTGCTGATCCGTTTCAAGCTGCAGCGATCCAACGCCGGCGAGATGGCCGCGTTCCGATAGCAGCGCGGTGCCGCCCCAGTTTGGATGCGACGGCGCGGTGAAAAGCGCTTCATCGAGCAAGTATTCCCAGTAGCCCGCGAACTCACGCTTGGCGACGACTTCGGCGGCGACGGCGCCAGCGCAACCGCCAAGCCCGCCGACAATGACGCGGTCGCCCGTTGCAAGATCGTTCGATACGCCAATCTCGACCGGTTCAAGATCGATCGGGCCGAGCGCCTGCACCAGTCCGAATCCCGACTCCGGATCGAAGCCGAGCGGATAGCCCTCGACGACTTTACCGTCGCTCATATGCAGCCACGACGTCTGCGCCTCGGTGATCAGATAACCGATGGTGAGAATAAGACCGCGATCGATCAGCACGCCGTTGCCGGCGCGCTCGGTGCCGAGCGTTTCGGCGGTAAAGGCATCGTTGGGAATGATCGAGTGGATGCCGACGACGGACGCCAGCGTGCGATCGAGATCGAAACTGAAATCGTGCGCGCGCGGCTGCGCGCTCTGCGGCACCTTCCACTGCATCTTCAGGGTCATCGCGCCGATCTCCGCATCAGACTCTCGGATCGCATGAGTGTATGAGATGGGCGCAAACGGCGCGCCGTCAAGCGCGATGACGCGCTCGGTCAACAGGACGGACGTCACGATAATTTGGGCGCTTGAAGAAGTGGTGCCGCAAACAGGACTCGAACCTGTGACCCCGTCATTACGAATGACGTGCTCTACCAACTGAGCTATTGCGGCGTACCGGCGTCGAGACCGGCAAGATCCCGACTTTTTAGCAGCCGGGGCAGGCGTTGAATCGATCCCGATCCGGCGCGCTCCTGATATCGGGCAGCGGGCCGCTTTGCAAGAAGCGGCCGCGCAACAAAGGCCTTTCAGAGCTACATTGCCTTGAAAACAAGCCCGAAATCCGCTTCACGCGCTCCAGCGCGCGAGGAACCCGCGCCATCCGCCGGTCTGTTGGCGCGGCGGATGCGGCTGATCGGCGAATTCGTCGTCCGGCGCCTCATCGGCGGCCACCCCCGGATCGTCGGGCGCGCGAACGATCGGAATCACCGCCGGTATCGGTGCGGCCGGTTTCGCATCCTGGCGGGCCCGGAAAATCGGCGGGGGAGCGGCGGGCTGCGGCGGCGGAGATGTTGGCGCCGCAGATTCCGGAGCGGCCTCCTCAGTCGCAGGCTTTGGCGTGTTGTCCTGAACCGCCGCATCGTCGACCGGTTTGTCGTCGACCGGCTTCGCATCGATTGCCGCCGGCTTCGACGCCGCGATCATCGGCTCCTGAGCCTCGACCTCGACCGGCGCACCTGACGGCAAAGCCGCAAGCGGCGTCAGCCACTGGAACGCATCGAGCCGTCCGGACACCGGCGACACCGGCCGCCAGCGATCGGACACATAGCCGTCCGCGGTCCAGACCGCGTCGGGCAATGCCCGCACCGCACGCAGCATCCAGCCCCGTGCCTTGCCGCTGTCGCCATGCTCGGTGCGTTCGATCTCGGCCATCAACATCGCCACGCGCTGCGTCGGCGCGGCGAGCAGCGGCGCCAGCGCGTCGCGCGCACGGCTGAACTCATTTGCATCGAGCGCGGCGCGCGCAATCGCCAGCGCACCCTCGATATGGCCCGGCATTTTCTGCGCCAGCGTTTCGACACGCACGAGCCGCTGGCGCGCCGAATCGCCAAGCCGCACGTGCGCATACGCGTCGGCGAGATCCGGATGCGGGTTGGCGAGCCACGCGGTCTCGATCAGCTTCATCGCGCGGCGCACCTGATGCTGTTCGCTCTGGAATTTCGCCGCGAGCACCGCGGCCGGCACGAGCGTCGGCGCAAGCTTCACGGCTTCCGCCGCCATATCGCGTGCGGCATCGCGCTCCGACGTTTCCAGATCGAGCGCCTGTGCGGTCAACAGCACGCCGCGCTGGCGGCGATGGGTGGCGCGATCGATCAATCCTGCCGCTGCGTTCTTGTCGAGCGTATCGAGCGCGCCGCGCCAGTCGCTGCGCGCGCAGCGGAAGCCAAGCACCGCATGCGATGCCCAGGGCGACGCCGGTGCAAGCTTCAATGCTTCCTCAGCGATCGCAACCGCCGTGAACGGATCGTCGTTGCGCTGCGCCTCGATGAACAGACCGCGCAGGCCAAGCAAGCGCGTGTCGCTGCGCTCCGCCATGGCGCGGAAAGCGCGCTCGGCGCCCACACGATCGCCATCGAGCTGCGCCGACTGCGCGTCGAGCAGCAGCGACAACGGATCATGTCCCGCAATCCGCCGCGCGGTTTGCGCGTGACGCCGCGCCGCGTTCGAATCGCCGTGGCCGATCGCGAGCAAGCCATCGGTGACCGCTTGCCGGCCGCGGGCGACGCGCCGCTCGCGCTGCGCCCGCCGCATGCGGTCCGGCGTGCGCCAGACGCCGCGAATGATCGCCCAGGCAATCGCAGCGACGGCGAAGGTGACGCCGAGGATCGCGGCGAACACCGGCAGCGTCGTCTCGATCCGCCATCCGCGCCAAACAAGATTCACCGTGCCGGCCTGATCGGCGACCCACGCCGCACCGAGAGCGGCGGCGGCAATCAGAATAAGAAAGACAATAATGCGGATCATCGGCAACCTATGGCGCGGACTTGCCAAGGGCCGCAAGCGCGTTCGCCGCGAACTGGCGTGACGCTTCGCGCGCCGCGTCGCGGGCCGCAACCTTGTCGAGCCAGGCCTGCGCCGGAGCGCGCTGGGTGGCCGGCAAGTCCATCACCGCACGGCGTGCGGCGGCAATATCGTTCGCGCGCGCGGCCGCAGCAACGGCGGTTGCCGCCGGCGACGCGGGCTCGCTGCTCGCAGCATCGACACGCTCGACACGCACGAGCTTGGCCGCGCTCTCCTGAAGCCGGTCGAACACGCCGCCAGTTGTCGTTGCGGCAGGTGCCTTCGATTGCTGCGGAGTGAGTTGCGGCAGCAATGCGAGCAATTCGCGCGACAGAGCGGCATCGCCCGGCACGCCGGACGCTGCGAAGGACTCGAGCGGCTGCAATGGCGCATCGGGTACTGCGGCCTTTGCCGCCGCCAGAGCAGCTGCGAACGGCTCGCCCTGTCTCACTGCGAGATCGAGCGCGCTCGCAGCAACGGCACGGCGGATCGGGCGATCGTCGGCCGGCGCGGCTGCACGTTGAGTCGCATCGGCAAGCTTGCTCTGTGCTGCTTCGATCTGTGCGAAACGCTGGTCGATCGCCGAGAGGTCGGGCGCGCTGGCGTTATCGCGCGGCGGCGCGTCCTTTGCCGAGGCTGCGATCCTGTCGATCTCGCTGCGCAAGCCAGCGATCGCATCGCTCACCGACTTCAGCGACGCTTCGATCCGATCGACCCGTGCAACCACCGCGGGATCGGCTGTTCGTTGCGGCGGCGCATTCGCTCTCGCAGCCGCGTCCGTTTCCATCTTCGCGATCCGCGCCGCCAGCGCATCGGTCGCGCTGGTGTCGGCGGTCGCCGCCGTAGCCACGGGTGCAGGCGCCGGACGATTGTCGCCCGACAGACCCAGAAGCCACGCACCGGTCAGAATCAGTGCGGCCGCGGTCGCGCCGGACAAGGCCGGCGTCAGCGCGCTCGAGGCATTCTCGAATGACGGGCCGCCGCGCATCGATTCGAACCACGGGCGCGACCGCTCGCGCGCAGGCTCCTCCGCTTGAGGAGCGGCATCGGTCTTGGTCACGTCGGATGGATCGAGATCGATGGTCGGCGGCGGGCGCTTGGCACGCTCGCCGGGCGAGCCGGTGTCGGGATTGTCAGTGCTCATGGTCCCTCCTCCCGCTCCGCCTATGAACGACGCCGATATGAACGACGCCCACATGAACAACACATGGATTTAATGAACAAATCGAGGCGCACCCATACCCTAGCGCGAACCACGGCCCAACGCACGCGACAACGTCTCAAAAAGCGCAGTCTCGTTTGGCATAGGGGAAACCGAAATCCGCACTGCGCCGGCGTCGCGCAGCACGGTGCCGATCGCTTCCGAGAGGCAGCATTGTGGCAACGCCAGCGCCGACACTTCGACGCCGGAGTTGCGCGCCGCATCGACGAACGCGCGTGCGCTTCGCCGCGAGTAATGCAGGATGGCCTCGATGTGGTGCGCGGCGAACGCCGCGCAGACATCGTCCGGCAAGCGGCCGATTGGAACCATGCGATAGACGGTTTGCGTAACGACGGTCATGCCCTGCGCGCCGAGTTCGCCCGACAGATCGCTCGCAAGATCCGCGCCGGCGAGATGCAGCAACACGGCCGCGTGTTTGCTTTTCCTGAAGGTTTTCTTCACGCGTTCCCGCAAGGCTGCCGCGTCGCCCCCGGACTCGATGACATTGAGAAATCCGCTGCGGCGCGCGGCCTCCGCCGTATGCCCGCCGACCGCAAACAACGGCAGCATCAAGAGCCGCGCGATATCCGCCTTACCCTCGACGGCCCGCAGCGCGTTGGCCGACGTCACGATGACGCCGTCGAACGCCGCATCGGGATCGCCATGCGTATCCACCGGCTCAAATCGCAGCACCGGAGCAAGCAGCGCCTCGACACCGGCGCCGCGAAGCGCTGCCGCCGTCGCGGCGTTGTCGGGAGGCGGTCGGGTCACAAGAACGCTCATTGCGCAACGATCCGGTCAACGGCTATCAGTCGAAGGCTTTCGCCGAGCATGAGGATTGCACGCCGCGACCTCGCAGTGCTACGCCGATGCTCAGAAGCAGCAAAAACGCCGCTTTTGCCGCGAAGGCAAGGGCCGAAAACCGGATTGAAGGGTTGACGTTGGCCGCGCAGACACCCGCCTTGGTGCTCGGGATCGAGACCACCTGCGACGAGACTGCCGCCGCCGTGGTCGAGCGCCAGACCGACGGCAGCGGCCGCATCCTGTCCAACATCGTCCGCTCGCAGACCGGTGAGCACGCACCGTTCGGCGGCGTGGTGCCGGAGATCGCGGCGCGCGCCCATGTCGACCTGCTTGACGGCCTTGTCGATACCGCGATGAAGGAGGCCGGCCTTTCCTTCAAGCAGCTCACGGGCGTGGCAGCGGCAGCTGGACCCGGCCTGATCGGCGGCGTCATTGTCGGACTGACCACGGCGAAGGCCATTGCCATGGTGCACGACACACCGCTGATCGCGGTGAACCATCTCGAAGCGCACGCACTGACGCCGCGGCTGACGTGCGCGCTGGCATTTCCGTATTGCCTGTTTCTCGCCTCGGGCGGCCACACCCAGATCGTCGCCGTGCTCGGCGTCGGCAAATACGTGCGGCTCGGCACGACCGTCGACGATGCCATGGGCGAGGCGTTCGACAAGGTCGCCAAGCTGCTCGGTCTGCCCTATCCCGGCGGCCCGCAAGTCGAGCAGGCGGCCGTCAACGGCGATCCAAAGCGGTTTGCATTTCCGCGTCCGATGGTTGGCCGGCCGGAAGCAAACTTCTCGCTGTCTGGATTGAAGACGGCCGTGCGCAACGAGGCCGATCGTCTCGCGCCGCTGGAGCCGCAGGACATCGCCGACCTTTGCGCAAGCTTTCAGGCATCGGTGCTGGAATCCACCAAGGATCGCCTGCACACCGGACTGAAACTATTTCAGGAACAGTTCGGTGCGCCGCGCGCGCTGGTCGCTGCCGGCGGCGTCGCCGCCAATCAGGCGATCCGCAGCGCGTTGCAGGAGGTTGCGGCGAAAGCGCAGACCACGCTGATCATTCCGCCGCCGGCGCTCTGCACCGACAACGGCGCGATGATCGCCTGGGCCGGCGCCGAACGCCTCGCGCTCGACATGATCGATCCGCTGGACGCACCGCCACGGGCACGCTGGCGGCTCGATGGCGAGGAGTCGTCCGCGAAATCCGGCGACAAGTCGCGTGTCAATTTCTAGAAGTAGAGCATGAGCGCGTATCAACAGATCGCAGTGATCGGCGCAGGCGCATGGGGCACGGCGCTGGCGAATGCCGCGGCGCGCGCCGGTCGCGATGTGACGCTGATCGCGCGCGACCGCGACTCCGCGGATGTGATCGCACGCGATCGCGAGAGCTCGCGCTTGCCTGGCATTGCGCTCGACCCTAGTGTCACGGTCACCGTATCCGGCACCGACATCGCCGCGCCCGTCGTTCTGCTCGCTGTTCCGACACAAGCGCTGCGCAGCGCGCTGATGCCGTTGCAGGGCAAACTCGGCAAGGCCACCGTTGCCGTCTCGTGCGCCAAGGGCATCGAGCGCGGCACGCATCACTTCACCACCGAGATCATCGCCGAGATGTTGCCGGATGTGACGCCAGCGATTCTTTCCGGTCCGAGCTTCGCCGCCGACGTGGCGCGCGGCCTGCCGACCGCAGTCACGTTAGCGGCAAGCGATGAGACGATTGCCGCCAACCTGTGTCAGGCGCTCGGCTCGGCGACGTTCCGGCCTTATCACACGACCGACGTGCGCGGCGTCGAGATCGGCGGCGCGGCCAAAAACGTGCTCGCCATCGCCGCGGGAATCGTTGCCGGCAAGAAACTCGGCGCGTCGGCGCTGGCCGCACTGACGACGCGCGGCTTCGCCGAGCTCGCACGCTTCGGCCGCGCCTGCGGCGCACGCCCCGAAACGCTCGCCGGCCTTTCGGGCCTCGGCGATCTCGTGCTCACCTGTTCGAGCCCGCAGTCGCGTAACTTCTCGTTCGGTATCGCACTCGGGCAAGGCGCCAATCCGCGCGCCGCCAGCGGCGGCCTGCTTGCGGAAGGCGTGTTCACCGCCGCGGCGCTGCTCGAGCTCGCGGATCAGCTGAAGATCGAGATGCCGATCTGCCGCGCCGTCACCGCGATCCTGGAGAATCGGATCGCCATCGACGACGCTATCGCCGGATTGTTGTCGCGGCCGTTCAAGGCCGAGGAATAAGCGTCCTTCGTCAGACGCCGACGAACTTCGCCAGATCGCCGAGATTCGATCCAACGCCATCGGGACTGACGCCGAGCTCTTCCAGCGGCGCGTTACCGCGATTGACCCAGAATGTCGGATAGCCGAACCATTTCGCGCCGGCGACATCCCAGCCGGCAAACGCGGCAAACGCGATCTCGTCTTTCTTCAGCTTGAAGGCATCGATACCCATCTGATAGGCGCGCGGGTCCGGCTTGTAGGCCTTGACCTTGTCGGTGCTGAGATGCGGTTCGAACACGCCATCGAGTCCGGAATTCTTTAAGGGCGCTTCGAGCATCGCCGCGGTGAAGTTCGAGAGGAACGCGACGCGAATGCCTGCATCCTTGAACTGCTTCAGCGCCGGCGGCACATCCGGCCACACTTTCAGCTTCAGATAGGTCTGCATGATCTGGTCGCGCTGATCGGCGGAGAGATCGAGCTTCAGCTGCTTCGAAGCAAATGTCAGCGCATCTTCCGTGACGCGCCAGAAGTCGACATAGTCTCCGCCGAGTGTGCGCAGCCAGGTGTATTCGAACTGCCGGATGCGCCAGGCATTGCTCAGCTCCGTGCCCTTGCCTGGAAAGATCTCCTCGACCTTGGCGAACACCGGACGCGGATCGATGATCGGAAAGCCGTCGAAGGCAATCGCCTTGAACTTCGCAACGCCGGCCGCTCTGGCCGTACCGATCGGCGATAACACTGCCGCGACTGCGCCGCCTCCGGCCAAATTCAAAAACTCCCGACGATTGGCCGGCATATGGCAGCTCCTCCATTGATGCGCGGACAATTGCCTTGTGGAAGAAACAGCACAATCTGGTATCTTCGGAAGAGATTATTCTGAAACTCGGAAGAGTGCTCCGCGCGCATCATGGACCGACTCGACGAATTCCGGCTTTTCCTCGCCATCGTGGATAGCGGCAGCTTTGCCGCCGGCGGCCGCCAATTTGGCCGCTCGCCATCGTCCGCCACCCGCATCATCAACGACATGGAGCAGCGCCTCGGCATCCGTCTGCTGCAACGGACGACGCGGAAGCTGTCGTTGACCGATGGCGGCGCGCGTCTCGCCGAACAGGCGCGTCGGCTCGTCGCCGATTACGATGAAGCGGTCAGCTATGCCGTCGGCGACGCCAAAAACCTGCGAGGGACGATTCGTATCTCGGGGCCGACGTTCTTCGGACGGCTGCATCTCGCGCCAGTCGTCAGCGCTTTTCTTGATGCGCATCCGGATATCGCTGCGCAGCTATCCCTCGAAGATCGCCTGTCCGATCTGATCGACGAACGGATCGATGTCGCGCTGCGCATTGCGCAACTGGAGAACTCATCCCTCATCAGCAAGCGGGTCGGGCAGGTGCGCCGGATCGTCGTCGCGAGCCCGGACTATCTGAAACGGCACGGCACGCCCCGGACGCCGGAGGATCTGGCCAAACACCAGGCCGTGCTGTTCGTGAATCAGGCGAGCGGACCATCGTGGCGCTTTCAACGCAAGGATCAGACGCAGCAGTCGATCCGAGTTCCGCACCGCCTCGAGGTCAACCGCGCCGAGGCGGCGATTGCACTGGCGCTGGAGGGAAGAGGAATCACCCGCATCCTGTCCTATCAGGCCGCGTCCGAACTGAAGGACGGATCGCTGATACGCCTCCTGAAGAATTATGAGATGCCGCCGCTGCCGGTGCAGCTCGTCTATCCAAGCGCCCGGTTGCTGGCGCCGCGCGTGCGCGCCTTCCTCGACTTCGCCGCCGCCCGCATTGCGAAGCTTGACTTCAATCGTATCTGATCCGCATGTGCGGATCGCCGCAACGGCGGCACTATTTGCGGTTTGTCGATGGCAGGAGTTGAAAGACCATGGCGTACTGGCTGGTGAAGTCCGAACCCGATGCCTATTCCTGGGATCAGCTCGTTGCCAAGGGCGCCAAGGGCGAGCCGTGGACCGGCGTGCGCAATCATACCGCCAAGGCCAACCTGATGAAGATGAAGAAGGGCGACAAGGCCTTCTACTATCATTCCAACGTCGGCAAGGAGATCGTCGGCATCGCCGAGGTGATCAAGGAGCACTATCCAGATCCGACCGACAAGACCGGCGCGTTCGTCTGCGTCGACGTCAAGGCTGAGAAGCCGTTGAAAGCAGCCGTGACGCTCGCCGCGATCAAGGCCGACAAGAAACTCGCCGACATGGAGCTGGTGAAGCTCTCGCGCCTCTCCGTGCAGTCGGTCACGGCAGATCAGTGGAAGATGGTCTGCAAGCTCGGCGGCGTATAGGTTGCCGTCGCAGCCTGCGAGGACAATCGCCGATCCCGAGGCCTTCATTCGCGCCAACACCCGGCTGCGCCCGGTACCGCTGGTGCCGGAGATTTCCATCTACGTCGCCGACGAGGCGGTGCCGCTCTGGCAGATGACCGAGGACGAACTCGGCGCCACCGGATTGCCGCCACCGTTCTGGGCTTTCGCGTGGGCCGGCGGTCAGGCGCTGGCGCGTTACGTGCTCGACCACCCGGACACCGTTCGCGGCAAACGCGTGCTCGATCTCGCAACCGGCTCGGGGCTTGTGAGCATCGCCGCGATGAAGGCAGGGGCAGCATCGGCGGATGCCGCCGACATCGACCGCTTTGCGCTAGCGGCTGCAAGCCTCAATGCGCGTCAGAACGGCGTGACCATTGCTGTGCGTTCCGAAAATCTTCTGATGTCGGACACCGGCGAGGCTTGGGATACCATTCTGGCCGGCGACATCTTCTATGAGCGCGACACGGCCGACGCCGCTTGGACCTTTCTCACGCGTCAGGCTGCGCGCGGCGCCACGATCCTGATCGGCGATCCGGGACGAACCTACCTTCCGAAGGACAGGCTGACCTCGCTCGCCGAATATCGCGTCCCGGTCACCCGCGATCTGGAAGACATCGAGATCAAACGCACGCTGGTGTGGACCATAAAATTCCTGTGAATCGCAACCATCGGCGAATCATCAACGTAATGTTAAGCATAGTCAGCGAACAGTTAACGCGGGGCTCCCGTTGAAGGTTTCGTCATGGACCAACCAAGACAGGTGAGCGGCGTCGGTATGCTATCGATCGGGGTGGCGCTTGCCGCAATGCTGGTCGCGGTTTCGCAAACCGACGGCTGGCGATTGCGGACCTCCGCCGACGGCACGCAGCCCACGCTGATGACATCGGATAAGGTCGGCCGTCCGGCCAGCTGACGTTTGCTTCCGGCTCAGGCGGCCGCGGTCGCAACGACGCGCGCCAGCAGCACTTCTCTTCGCGCCAGCGAGCTCTTCGTTTTCAGCGTCGCTGCGATTTGCTGCAGGCCGCCGGTCTCGAATGCGGCAAAGATCGTATCGTGCACATAGCTCTTGCGGCAGATCGCCGGCGTGTTCGAGAGTTCGTTGGCAGCCGCACGTACAGCATCCATCACTTGCCGGCGGCGGCCGCGTTCGCTCTGCGCCGGTTCGATACGTGACAGGATTTCAAGCGCCGCCGCCGAGGCAACGAGCGTGCGGAAATCCTTCAGCGAAATCGAAATCCCAGCGATATCGCGCAGGAAGTTGTTCACCTGCGTCGTCGACACATTGCGCACGACGCCGTTGTTGTCGCGGTACTGGAACATGCGCTTGCCCGGCACATCGCGCAGCACTTGCAGCGCATGCAGCAGCCGCGGCGCCTTGCAGGTCTTGCTGATGTCCTTGCCGCCCTTGCCGCGGAACGTCAGCGTCACGCTGCGATCGTCGAGCGTGACGTTCGATTTCAGCAGCGTCGTTGCGCCACGGGTGCCGTTCATGCGCGCGTAGGATTCGTTGCCGGGACGGATCGCGGTCTTCGAGATCAGCTCGATCACTGCCGCCAGCGCGAAATCGCGGGTCGGTTCGTTGCCGGACAGATACTTTGCGACGTTGCGGCGGATGCGCGGCAGCGCGCCGACGAGTTCGCTGAGGCGATGCGCCTTGCGCGTCTCGCGTACCTTCTCCCAATCGGCGTGATAGCGGTACTGCAGACGCCCAGCGGCGTCGCGGCCCACCGCTTGCAGATGCAGCGAGGGATCGGATGCATAGAGCACGTCGCGATAGGCCGGCGGCACGGCGAGCGCGTGGAAACGGCGCACAGTCGATGCGTGGCGGACCAGCGAACCGTTCGGACGGACGAAGGAATAGCCGCGGCCACGGCGAACCCGGCGGATGGTCAGTTGGTGCGGCGCGCCCAGCGTCAGGCCGAGTTCCCGCGCCAGCCCCTCGACCGAGGGCCCGGTGGTTTCGGGCATGGAAACTGCGATATCGGCCGCAATCGCTTCCGCCGCAGCAAAATTCTGTTGGTCCATCATTGGCTTACGCCGCCTACGCCTGACCCTGAGAACGGCAAGCCCGCCCGGTTGGTTCCGGACGTGGCCGCGAGGGGGCCATTTAGGGGGTCGGCGGCGGTTTAGCTACCCCAAATCCGCAGAGCGGGTTAACGGCGGGCTGCCGGAATTCGGGAGTTAAAGCCGAAATGCAACCAGAAGGACCCACGAACCATCACAGCGTGTGGCCCTTTTTGCGCATTTCCTCGATGAGGCGCGCCTTCATATCCTCGGTTGCCGCTTTTCCCCACGCCTGCCCGAGAGCCATCGACTGTGTGGCGATCTGCGGCGTCTTCTGCAGCATGCGTACGCCCGCGGGCGACCTGTAGAAGGCAGTGATTGCCTTGAGGTCCTCGACTGAAAACTGGCTCGCATAGATTTTCGCGATGCCTTCCGACGCCTCCGGCAGCCGCTCCATAAAGGTCGCCGTCATCATTGGCATGAGCGCGTCGAGATCGCGGGCAGCCTCCGGTTTTAGCTGGCTGACGAGTGGCTTCAGAGCGTTCATCAAGATGGGAAACATCGCCTTGAACTGCTCGGCCATGTTCATGGTCTTCACGAGCTCGGTTGCCGCCGCCAGCGACTCCGGCGTTGGGGGAGCCGCCTGCGGGGGAGCGGTCTGCGCGAAAGCCGCCCGGGCGAGAAAGAGAAACGAAATCAAAGACAGCCGAACGGCGTACCGCAGCATGGGCATCCCCACGAGATATGATCGGGTTTCTGGCCCTCGAAGGATATCATACGCCAGCAAGACGCCGCCGGACCGGAGCCTTCAATTTCGCGGCAGACAAAAGTCCTAGTCATTTCGTCTTGTCGCATTTGCGAGCGGCGTCGCATAATTGTCCCAACAACAAAATACCGCCGGCCGCAGCAAGCGCCGGTTCGTTCTGGTGGAGGAAGACATGTCCGAGAAAATTTATGACGTCACGGCTGATTGGGCGAAGCGCGCCTTCGTCGATCAGGCCAAGTACAAGGACATGTACGCCCGTTCGATCAAGGACCCGAACGCGTTCTGGGCCGAGCACGGCAAGCGCGTCGACTGGATCAAGCCCTTCACCAAGGTCGAGAACGTCTCCTACGCGCCGGGCAACATCTCCATCAAATGGTTCGAGGACGGCGTTCTCAACGTCGCGCACAACTGCGTCGACCGCCATCTCGCCAAACGTGCCGACCAGACCGCGATCATCTGGGAAGGCGACGATCCGTCCGAATCCAAGAAGATCACCTATCGCGAACTGCACGACGAAGTCTGCCGGATGGCCAACATCCTGCGGCTGCGCAACGTCAAGAAGGGCGACCGCGTCACCATCTACATGCCGATGATTCCGGAAGCGGCTTACGCCATGCTGGCCTGCGCGCGCATCGGCGCGATTCATTCGGTCGTGTTCGGCGGCTTCTCGCCGGACTCGCTCGCCCAGCGTTTGACCGACTGCGAATCGCGCGTCGTCATCACGGCCGACGAAGGCCTGCGCGGCGGCAAGAAGGTGCCGCTGAAAGTTAACGTCGATGCGGCGATCGCCAAGGTCGGCAACGTCGATCATGTGATCGTCGTCAAGCGCACCGGCGGCAAGGTCGACATGAACCCGGTTCGCGACGTCTGGTATCACGAAGCCGCCGCCATGGTGACGAGCGAGTGCCCGGTGGAGCACATGAACGCGGAAGATCCGCTGTTCATTCTCTATACGTCAGGCTCGACCGGTAAACCCAAGGGCGTGCTGCACACCACCGGCGGTTATCTCGTCTATGCGTCGATGACGCATCAGTACGTGTTTGATTATCACGAGGGCGACATCTACTGGTGCACCGCCGACGTGGGCTGGGTCACCGGCCACAGCTATATTCTCTACGGACCGCTCGCGAACGGCGCGACCACGCTGATGTTCGAAGGCGTGCCGAACTACCCGAGCAACTCGCGCTTCTGGGAAGTCATCGACAAGCATCAGGTCAACACGTTCTACACCGCGCCGACCGCGATCCGTGCGCTGATGCAGGGCGGCGACGCACCGGTGAAGAAGACCTCGCGCAAATCGCTGCGCCTGCTCGGCTCGGTCGGCGAGCCGATCAATCCCGAAGCGTGGGAGTGGTACTATCACGTGGTCGGCGACAGCCGCTGCCCGATCGTCGACACGTGGTGGCAAACGGAAACCGGCGGCATTCTGATCACGCCGCTTCCCGGCGCCATTAAGCTGAAGCCCGGCTCAGCAACGCAGCCGTTCTTCGGCGTGGTACCCGAGATCGTCGACGCCGAAGGCAAGGTGCTCGACGGCGCGTGCACCGGCAACCTCTGCATATCGAAGTCCTGGCCGGGCCAGATGCGCACGGTCTACGGCGACCACAAACGCTTCGAGGAGACCTACTTCTCGACCTACAAGAACAAGTACTTCACCGGCGACGGCTGTCGCCGCGACGAGGACGGCTACTACTGGATCACCGGCCGCGTTGACGACGTTATCAACGTCTCCGGACACCGCATGGGCACCGCCGAAGTCGAGAGTTCGCTGGTTGCACACGAGAAGGTGTCGGAAGCAGCGGTCGTCGGCTATCCGCACGACATCAAGGGCCAGGGCATCTACGCCTATGTCACGCTGATGACGGGCGCGCAGCCGACAGACGATCTTCGCAAGGAATTGATCGCATGGGTGCGCAAGGACATCGGCCCGATCGCATCGCCCGATCTGATTCAGTTCGCTCCGGGCTTGCCGAAAACCCGTTCCGGAAAGATCATGCGCCGCATCCTGCGCAAGATCGCCGAGGACGATCCGTCCAGCCTCGGCGATACGTCGACACTGGCCGATCCGGCTGTGGTCGACGATCTGGTCAACAATCGCCAGAACAAGCGCGGCAAGAGCGCATAACAAGACGCCGGCTCCATTGCCTGGTGTCGCCGGGCAATGGAGTGGCCGATGACCGATCTGCTCAATCGACGCCGACTGAACCGCCGAACATTTATCGCTTCGACTGCGGCGGCTGTCGCTGCACCCGCGATCGCGCGCGCGCAAACCAATCTGCCGGAAGCGCCATCCTCGCCCGATCACTATCATCGCCTGCAAGGCGGCGTGCCGCATCACATCACGCCCGAGCAGGAATCGCAGCGCGTCTATGACAGTCCCGCCCCTCGGGGACCGCAGGGTCGATGGGAAGCACGCGCCGCCATGCCGCTGCCGCGCAGCGAGATGGCGTGGGCCACCGCCTGGGGCGATCGCATGTACATCGTCGGCGGTTACGGCGAGGGCCGCGTCGATCGCACCTACAATCACATCTTCGATGCGCCATCAGGAAAATGGCTCAACGGCGCGCCGCTGCCGCGCGGCGCCAATCACGTCTCAGTGGTTGCGGATCAAGGACGCGTCTACGCACTCGGCGGTTTTCTGCAGCAAAACACCGCGCCGGACAGCAATGCCTATTTCTACGATATCGCCTCTGACAAATGGGAAACCATCGCGCCATTGCCGCGGCCGCGCGGCGCGGGCGCCGCTGTCGTTCTTAACGGGCTTGTGCACCTCATCGGCGGCGCAGGAGCTCCAGCGAACGAACGCGCCAGCGTCGGCTGGCATGAGGTCTACGATCCGAAGACCGACAAGTGGGAGATTCGCAAAGCACTGCCCGGCGCCCGCGATCACGTCGGTTGCGTCGCGCATGACGGGCTGATCCATGTGATCGGCGGCCGCTTCAACACCTTTGAGTACAACACCGACCTGCATCACGTTTACATTCCCGAACGCAATACGTGGGAAACGCGCGCGCCGTTGCCGACCACGCGCTCAGGCCACGGTCTCGTTGTTTATCGCGATCGGCTGTTCGCCATGGGCGGCGAGTCCGGCGTGAACCGCGATGGCAAACTGCAGCAGGGCAAGGTGTACGGGCAGATGGAGAGCTACAACGCCGCGACCGACACCTGGCAGAGCCACGCGCCGATGCTAACGCCGCGGCACGCGGTCGGCGCGACGGTGATCGGCGACTGGATTTACGTCGCCGGCGGCGGCGCCGTGCTCGGCGGTTCCGTGCAATCGGCGATCCACGAGGCCTTCACGCTGGGCTAAGCCGGCACGCGCCAGGTTGTGAGCGGAGAACGGACCAAACATTGGTCCAAATCCGCGACGACACTCAGCGAAAGATTTGCTTCGGAGTTGCTGATGCGCCGACGTTCTTTCCTTGCAGGCAGCGCTGCAGTCGTCGTTTCGTTAGCAAGCGGAGCTGCTTACGCTTGCCGGGTAAATGCTCCCCTCCGACTTGAGGACATCCGATATGCAGATGTGGTCGTGATCGGGCGCGTGAGCAATTACCGGATTGTTCGAGACGTCGAGTTTCGCCGAAAGATGCTGGCTAGTCCAAATCTTTCACCAATGCTGCGCGAATTGTATGAGAATCCAAAAAAGGGCATCCTAAGCGACAATGCGCACTTCGACATTCAAGTCGATGAGGTGCTGGCCGGCACAGCGCCAACCAATCTTTCGGCGATTTGGGATAACTCGACTTTCGGAGAGCCGGAGACGATGGCCGCAGGGCCATACCTGATCGCTTTGCTAAGATGGCCACCCGTTCGTGACCCAATTGGCACCACCCAGACGAGCTCTGAACCAACTTCTATGATGGTTTTGCAAGCACCGTGTGCTCCTCCGTTTATGTTCGATAGTTCGAGCGAGTTGGCCCAAAAGACTCGAGTGATTTTGAGGGCTGGGAAACAATAAGAGCGCGTGCGCCATCGCGCGCTTGTGAGCGGAGAGCAGCTCGCCGGGTCAGATTACCGGCGAGTGTTGTTTCCAGGTTATTTACTTTACCGCCAACTTTTCCTTTGAATGCCTTCGCTTTCGCCCGTCCTGGCATGGCTGGAAACCAGCCGGTCAGGCACTTCACCTAGTATTCATGATGAAGTTTTCGTTGCTTTCGGCGTATTTGGAGTTCCAGTGATGGTTGCGTTGAGACAAGCGTTGGTCGCGGTTGCGTTTGGAGCCGGAATTCTGGCGGCGACGGCGGCGACAGCCGCCCCCCAGGTGGTTCCGTTCCGCAACGGCTATTATCCCGGCACGATCATCGTGAAGACGAACGAGCGGCGGCTTTATCTTGTCGTCGATCAGGGCGTCGCGGTCCGCTATCCGGTCGGCGTCGGCCGCGCCGGCAAGCAGTGGTCAGGCACCGCGCGCATCGACGGCAAGTATCGCAATCCGGCCTGGGCGCCGCCAGCGGACGTCAAGCGCGACAACCCGAACCTGCCGAACGTGATTCCCGGCGGCTCCCCGCACAATCCGATGGGCGTTGCCGCGATGACGCTGACCGGCGGTGAATACGCCATCCACGGCACCAACAAGCCGAGCTCGATCGGCGGTTACGTGTCGTACGGCTGCATCCGTATGTACAACCAGGACATCGCCGATCTCTACGAACGCGTCTCGGTCGGTACGCCGGTTGTTGTCACGCGCTGATCAACTTTCCCGAATTGAAAAAGCCGCGCTCTGGCGCGGCTTTTTTGTTTTCACCAGAGGGGGCCGGAACACCAGCCGCTGCGACGGCCGCCTTGATACGTGCGCACGTGACCGGCCTTCAGCAACGCAGCCGACACGTTCGGCGTCCGCTTCGTGCCTGCGTCCGCAACCACGCGTCCGGAATATTTGTCAGGACCGATGTTGTAGATGGCAACGTCGCCGTCTTCGAGGAGCTTGCGCAACGCCACTGTCGCCGCATCCGCGAGCCGGCTTTCCTCAGCGCACGACGCTTTGAGTTCGGGCGCATCGATGCCGCGCAAGCGCACGCGCGTCATCAGGTCGAGGCCCGGCCACAGATGCACCCGCGCCTCGAACGTATCGCCGTCGATGGTGCGGATCACATCCACCGGATGACGCACGGACGGATTGCCGGCACGCTGCCAGATGATCTCGCTGTCCCGCGCATAGGGAGACTCGACCTCAACGGGCTTTTTCCAGGGCTGCCAGCCGCGTCCGTTCAGCAGGACGCCCGCCGCAACGCCGAGCACGAAGACCCACGGCAGCACGGCGGCTACACGGCCGCGCCAGGGCGAGCTGATACGGGGAGTTAGGAACATAAGCCTAGACTAGGATGAGTCGCCGGTCCCTCGCAAGCACAATCTGGGATTGCATCGAGAAAGTTTGCAGCCCAGGATGCCGCCACGACCCGCCTCGTCAAAAGTCCGATGCGATCCCGTTTTTCTCCCAGTCGCCATACCGGGTCGGCTCGGGACCTTTCGGTCCCTGATATTCCTTTGGCCGTGCGGCTTCCTCGGCCCGCGCCGCCGCACGCCGGGCTTCCGCCTCGGCCAGCGCCCGTTCGGCCGCCGGCGACAGCGGCCGTTTGCCACCAGTCTGCGCGCCCGCGGGCGCGGACGCCGCATCCGCATTTGCCGTTGGAGTTTTCGTCATGGCGCTTGATCTCTTGATCACGGCAACGCGCAAGGTTGTCCTGTGCGCATCGCGCTATGCTTGATGAGTATCACTCATCACCATCGATCCATATATAGACGGGAATTTGTCGGTGCAGATCGGGTTTCACAGTGGCGGAAGAAAAAGTTTCGTCCGGATTTCTGAACTGATCCGGATTCCGAACGTATCGTCATCATGAACCAGTCTCGACCGATCCAAACCCTCGATGTGCCAGGACTTGCGGCGCGCCGCATCGCCGCCGACGTGCTCGACGGCGTCCTGCACAAGCGCCGTATGCTTGACGATCAGCTCGACGGGCCTGCTGCGCATCCCGGCATCAAGACGCTGTCCGATCGCGACCGCGCATTGATGCGGCGGTTGGCAGCGACATCGCTGCGCAAGCTTGGCACACTGAGAAAGCTGCTCGGACGTTTGCTCGATCGCGGCATTCCAAGCGATGCGCCGCGCGCCGAAAGCGCGCTGTTGATCGGCGCTGCGCAAATTCTCTGGATGGACGTGCCGGATCACGCGGCGGTCGATCTGTCAGTGCGGCTCGCGCAATCCGACCGGCGCGCGGCGCGTTACGCCGGCCTGGTCAACGCCGTGCTGCGCCGATGCGCGCGCGAAGGTCATGCGATGGCGCAGGAAGCCGCGCTCGAACCGGTCGATATTCCGTCGTGGCTGATGACGCGCTGGATCAACAACTACGGCGCCGATAACGCGCGCGCGATCGCAATCGCGCTCAGTCACGAGCCGCCGCTCGATATTACTGTGAAAGGCGATGCGGAGCAGTGGGCGTCGCAATTGCATGGCGAGGTCTTGCCGACAGGTTCGATCCGCACGCTGATGCACGGACCGGTGACAATGCTGCCCGGCTTCACGCAGGGCAGCTGGTGGGTGCAGGACGCCGCCGCCGCGATGCCGGCGCGTCTGTTCGGCGATGTCGCCGGCAAATCCATCGTGGATCTGTGTGCGGCGCCGGGAGGCAAGACGGCGCAACTTGCGAGTGCCGGCGCGAGCGTCACCGCGATCGACCGCTCGCCCAATCGCGTAATGCGATTGCGCGACAATCTCGGCCGGCTCAGTCTCAACGCCGAAACACTTGTCGCCGACGCCACCGAATGGACCAGCAAACCGTTTGACGGCGTGCTGCTCGACGCACCCTGCGCATCGACCGGCACCACGCGCCGCCATCCGGACATCGCCTGGCTCAAGACCGAAGCCGACATCGGCGCGCTGGCTGCGCTGCAGTCGCGGCTGCTACAGAAGGCCGTATCGCTGCTCAAACCGGGCGGCACCTTGATTTACTGCACCTGTTCGCTCGAACCGGAGGAGGGTGAGCATGCGATCGCCGGCATGCTTGCAACCGACAGCAGCCTGCGGCGGATTCCGGTGACGTCCGGCGAAGTCGGCGGACGGAACGAACTGATTACCGCCGACGGCGATCTGCGGACCTTGCCCTGCCATCTCCCTCATCAAGACCCGCGCCGGGCTGGAATGGACGGCTTTTATGCCGCACGCCTGATCAAGTCCTGACCTGTCCTCCTGGCCAGCCGCTCGCCATGGCGGGCCGGCGCACCGGCGGCTAGCCATCAGAAAACATTCTCAAATACGGCATACTGCGGATCAGAAAGCGCATGCCTGGGCGCCGTGACAGTTCGCCTGTCCGGAGGTGTCACAAACCCAATTCCAGATTAAAAGAATGGGCAGCGATTCCCCACCATTCGCAAAGGCGCGCGTGTCCGTCGCACCCCGTAGACGCATCTCCACCATGGTTCTGGGCCGATTTGCCCGGAACATGGCGGCGCGCGCCAGCAGCAACTCGCTGGCCCTGTCGGGGCTTTGGCCCAGCCGCACCGACCGTCTGATCATCGCCCCGCACGATCTGCGGACCACCGACGCCACCCGAGCGGCGGAAATCTACGCCGGCCGTTTCGTGTTTGCCGGCAAGATCGTCAACTGCCATGGCCGGTCGATCTTCGATCTGGAACCGCCCTCGGAGGATTGGGAAGCCGCACTGCTGGGCTTCGGCTGGCTGCGGCATCTGCGTGCGGCCGATACCGCCATCTCCCGCGCCAATGCCCGCGCGCTGGTGGAGGACTGGATTTCCAACCCGAAGCGCAAACGCAAGATCGCCTGGCGCGCGGACGTGCTGGCGCGGCGGACGATCTCGCTGCTGTCGCAGGCGCCGCTCGTGCTGAACGAGACCGACGGCAAATTCTACCGCCGGTATCTGCGCGCGCTGACCCGTGAGATCCGCCATTTGCGTTACGTGATGATCGACATTCCGGATGGGGTGCCGAGACTGCAGGTGCTGACCGCACTGAGCTATGCCTCGCTCTGTCTCGCCAATCAGGGCCGCCACATCCGCTCGGCGACGAAAAAACTTTCCGACGAACTGCAGAAGCAGATTCTGCCGGACGGCGGACACATCTCACGCAATCCCGGCGCACTGATCGAACTGCTGCTCGATCTGTTGCCGCTGCGCCAGACCTTCGCCGCGCGCAACATCGCGCCGCCGCCGGCGCTGCTCAATGCCATCGATCGCATGATGCCGATGCTGCGCTTCTTCCGGCACAATGACGGCAGCTTCGCGCTGTTCAACGGCATGAGCAATGTGCCGTCGGGCATGGTCGCGACTTTGCTCGCCTACGACGACACCCACGGCGCGCCGATGGCGCACATGCCGCATACGGGATTTCAGCGGCTAGAGGCCGGCGCCACGACGCTGATCATGGATACCGGCCCGCCGCCGCCGGCCGCCGTCAGCCATGACGCGCATGCCGGGTGCCTCTCCTTTGAACTCTCATCCGGAAATTGCCGCATCGTCGTCAACTGCGGCATGCCGTCGACCGGCCGCGACAACTGGCGCGCGTTTGCGCGCGGCACACCGGCGCATTCGACGCTGACCTATCGCGACACGTCGTCATGCCAGTTCGTCGAACGCACGACCATGAAGCGCCTGCTGCAAGGCGCGCCGGTGGTGAGCGGCCCCGCAACTGTCGAGGCCTACCGCGAGGCCGTGCCGAACGGCATTCTGCTGACCACGTCGCATGACGGCTATCTCAGCCAGTTCGGCATGATTCATCGCCGCGTGCTGATGATGTCCCACGACGGCTTGCGGCTCGACGGCGAGGATTCGCTGATGCCCGCGCCCGGCAGCCGCACCAAGAACGCCAACGACGCCTACGCGTTGCGCTTCCATCTGCATCCGTCGGTGAAGGCGAGCCGGCTCAGCGACGCCCGCGGCGTCATGCTGGTGCTGCCGAACAAGGAGGTCTGGACCTTCGAGGCGCTCGACGACAAGGTCGAGCTCGAGGACAGCGTCTTCCTTGCCGGCACCGACGGCCCGCGCCGCACCGTGCAGATCGTGATCGCGCAGAACTCGCGCCAGGCCACCAGCGTCCGCTGGAGCTTCGCGCGCTCCTCCGGTTCGCCGGCCGCAACCAGCGCACGGCGCAACACCCAGCGCGAGCCGGAACTGCCGCTCTAGCAAACGCTGCCAACACTCCCTGTGGCCAATGTCAGGCATGCCAGAACGGGCGGTTTCACCACCCGAAAAACCGTGCTACGCGGCGCCTTTCTGTAGTCCGGATCAACCCATGGCCGATCACCTTCGCCGCATGACCCGCGCCCTGCTGTCAGTCTCCGACAAGTCAGGGCTGATCGAATTCGCCCGCGCACTGTCTGAACGCGGCATCGAACTCGTCTCGACCGGCGGCACTGCAAAGGCGATCGCCGCTGCCGGGCTGAAGGTGAAGGACGTCTCCGAACTCACCGGCTTTCCCGAGATGATGGACGG
>LWDM01000059.1 GCA_002083525.1 Proteobacteria bacterium SG_bin9
CCTTGGCGCGCTTCAGCAAATCTTCCAATATCTCCAGGGGTTGGGCGGTCATATCGGGCTCTTTCGAAAATCAGGCGGCCAAACTAGGCCGCGGGGCGAGTGGGTGCAAGCGTTCCGGCGGGGATGAACATGAACCTGAAGCACGTTCTGGTCGGCGCGCTCGTCCTTGCCGTCTGCATTCTAGGTGGGCTCTGGGTGTTCCTGCGCCAAGTGCCGCCGCACGAATCGCTGGGCGCGTTCCAGCAGGCCTGCATCGACGGGCAGCGCCGCAGCATCTCGGGCGACACGCGGCCGCTCGACGATGAGAGCGAGGCGCGGATGCTGTCCTTCTGCGACTGCGTCGCCAAGGAGGTGGGCAGCCGGTTGTCGCAACAGGATATCGCCGTCATCGGTCTCGATCAGCAGGACCGGGCGCTCAGCGCCAAGCTGGAGGCGATCTTCGCCCTGTGCCGGCTACGCAACCCCTAGGGTCTCGACTATCGCGAACCCGAATTGCGCCAAGGCGTGTTGCAAGGCCGGCCCGTGGCTGGCGGAGGTCAGAGCAAGGTCGGCGGCGATGCCAGGACCGCGCGGTGGCGGCAGCACATCGACCACGCGCCGTGCCACCGCGGTGCCGGAATCGATCCAGGCGACATCTGCCGGACCGGCCTCCTGCAGCTCCGCGCGCAGCAACGGAAAGTGCGTGCAGGCCAGTACGACGACATCAGGCCGCGCCTCGGCCGGGTGGTCGAAGAACGGCGCCAGGATGCGACCCAGCCGCGCACGATCGATCGCCTCACCCAGCAGGTGGGCCTCCGCCATCTCCACCAGCTCGGCCGAGCCGATGCGCAGCACCGAGCAATCGGCGGCGTAGCGCCGGATCAGGTCGTCGGTGTAGGGCCGGTTGATTGTGGCGGGCGTCGCCAGCAGGCCGATGATCTTGCGTTTGCTCTGCTGCGCCGCCGGCTTCACCGCCGGCACCACGCCCACCACCGGAATGCTGGTGGCGGCGCGCAGCTGCGGCAGGCAGATGGTGCTGATGGTGTTGCAGGCGGTGACGATGAGGTCGGGCTGCACGCGCGCGATGGCGCGGTTCATGACGCCGAGGAAATGTGCCAATAGTTCCGCGTCTGGCCGCGTGCCATAGGGAAAGAACGCGTTGTCGCAGAGATAGGCGAGGCGCGCCTGCGGCAGCGCCTTGCGGATCTCTGAAACGATGGTGAGGCCGCCGAGGCCCGAGTCGGCGGCGAGGATGACCGGCGCGGCGGTCCCGCTCATGCTGCTATTCGGCCGCCAGTCCGGTGGGCGAGGCGAGGGCCTTGCGGATCAGCGCGGCGGTCTCCTTGCGCCCGTAGAGCGCGATGAAGGAGCCGAAGCGCGGCCCCTGGTCCTGGCCCAGCAGCACCTCGTAGAGCGCCTTGAACCAGGCGCGCAGTTCGGGGAACGGATGCCGCTTGCCGATCTCGTAGACCTCGGTCTGCAAGGTTTCGGCATCGGCGTCCGCCGGCGCGCCGTCGATGTAGGCGAGCAGCTCGGCCAGTGCCTTGCGCTCGACCTCGTTCGGCGCGCGGTACTTCTTCGCCGGCTTCACGAAGTCGCGGTAGTAGTTGATCGCGTAGCCGACCAGCTTGTCGAGGAAGGGCGCGGTCTGCGGCGTCGCCTCGGGGCGATAGCGCGTGATGTAGCCCCACAGCTGCGACTTCTCTTCGGCGTTCGCGACGCTCGCGAGGTTGAGCAGGATGCCATAGCTGAGGTCGGACGAGAGCTTCGGCGGCTGGCCGTTGTGGATGTGCCAGACCGGATTCTCCAGGCGCTGCGCCGGCGCTTCCTCCTCGAACTTCGCGTCGAACGTCAGGTAGTCGTCGACCGCGCGCGGGATGACGTCGAAATACAGCCGCTTGGCCGCGCGCGGCTTCTGGAACATGAACAGCGCCAGGCTCTCCGGCGGCGCATAGGTCAGCCATTCCTCGACGCTGAGGCCGTTGCCCTTGGACTTGGAGATCTTCTGGCCCTTCTCGTCCAGGAACAGCTCGTAGTTGAAGCCTTCCGGCGGCTTGCTGCCGAGGATGCGGCAGATCTTCCCGCCGAGCTCGACCGAGGGGATGAGGTCCTTGCCCGACATCTCGTAATCGACGCCGAGGGCGTGCCAGCGCATGCCCCAGTCCGGCTTCCACTGCAGCTTGCAGCGGCCGCCGGTCACCGGCGTCTCCACTTCGCTGCCGTCCTCGTCGGTGTAGGTGATGGTGCCGGCAGCGATGTCGTATTTGGTGATCGGCACCTGCAGCACCTTGCCGCTCTTCGGGCTGACCGGCAGGAACGGCGAATAGGTCGCGGCCCGCTCCTCGCGCAGCGAGGGCAGCATCACTTCCATGATCTTGGCGTGATGTTTCAGCACTTCCAGCAAGGCGGCATCGAACCGGCCCGACATGTACCAGTCGGTCGAGGACTGGAACTCGTACTCGAAGCCGAAGGAATCGAGGAAGCCGCGCAGCATCGCGTTGTTGTGGTGGCCGAAGCTCTCGTACTTCCCGAACGGGTCCGGCACCTTGGTCAGCGGCTTGCCGAGATGCTGGGCCAGCATCTCCTGGTTCGGCACGTTGGTCGGCACCTTGCGCAGGCCGTCCATGTCGTCGGAGAACGCGAGCAGCCTGGTCTTGATCTTGTCTTCCGTGAGCACGCGGAACGCGTAACGCACCATGGTGGTGCGCGCGACTTCGCCGAACGTGCCGATGTGCGGCAGGCCCGACGGACCGTAGCCGGTCTCGAACAGCACCTCATCCTTGACCTGATCCTTGGGCGCCTTCTTCAGACGCGCGACGATCGCCTTCGCCTGTTCGAAGGGCCATGCATTCGATTGTTCCGCAAGCGTCCTCAGATCGCTCGCTGACAGTTCATCCGACATCTTATTCTTCCGACGTTCTCTTCTCCGCGACGCGCGCCATGATGCGCCCCGCAATCAAAACCGCCGCTCCGGCGATCAGGAACAGCACCAGCACGTGCACCGCGTATACCGCGACCTTGGGATATCCCAAAGCGGTCGCGTCCACGAACGGATAGGGATAAAACCCCGACCATTTGCCGCGCACCAGAACCGCCAACAGATAGGCGATCGGGTAGATCAACCACAACAGTGGATCGTACCAGCGCAGCCCGGCCTTGCGCACGCAGAAGCACCAGAACACCACATAACCAGCCGGGATCACCGTGTGAAGCAGCACGTCCGCGAGATACTGCGCGCCCTGCGGCGCCCAGAGTTTCGCCAGCACCGTGTGATAGACGATCGCGACCACGATCACATACGCCGCGACGGCAGAACGGAAGAACGGATGCACCAGCCATTCGTCGTGCGCTTTCAGGACGAAGCCGGACAGCGCCATCGCCGCGAGCAGATTCGTCTGGATCGTGAAGTAAGTGAGAAACCGCGCGGTCGATTCCAGCACGCCCTGCTCGGCCGGCGCTGCCTTCAGCAGCAGCGCGTATTGCAGCGCCAGCGCGAACCAGCCCGCGGCTGCGAGCAGCGCGGCCAGAGCCCTCTTGGTTTTCGACGACACGCGCATGGTTGGCATCAGGTCTGAAAGTTGGTCGGCTCGGGAAATGGGCCGCAGGCAGCGGCAAGTCTAGAACGGGCTGACGGAAAAGTAGCGCAGCCACAGATCGGTGTATTTGCCTTTTTCCCAGATCCGGAACATGGCCCAGTTGATCGCCTGCCGCAAAACATCGTTGCCGCGGCGCACGGCGATGCCGACGCCCTCGCCGAAATAGCGGCTTTCGATGAACGGTCCGCCGCTGAAGGCGCAGCAGTTTTCCGAATCGGTGCCGTTGATCCAGAACGCGAACGAGATCGCGTCGCCGAAGATGAAGTCGACCTCGCCCCGCCGCAGCGCCTGCCGCATGGCGTCATCGCTCGGATAGGCGGTCAGCGCAGCGTCTGTGAAGAACGCCTTCAGGTACGCCTCATGCGCGGTGCCGGCGATAGCGCCGAGCTTCTTGCCTTCGAGATATTCGGGGCGGATTTCCGGAATCACCGCGTCGCGCCGCGACACGAAGCGCGCCGGCGCGCGATAATACGGATCGCTGAAATCGACCTTGGCGCGCAGCTGCGGCGTCACTGCGAGCGACGCGATGATCGCGTCGCCGCGGTTGGTCGCAACCGAATCGAGCAGCGTCTCGAAGCGCCGCATCTGGATGGTGCAGGAGACCTTGATCTCCTCGCAGATCAGCCGCGCCAGATCGACATTGAAACCGGCCGGGTTGCCGTCCGGGCCGGTGTAGTTGAACGGCGGATAGTCGTTCTCCGTCATGAAACGGATGACGCTGATGCGGGTCAGGTCCGGCCGGTCCGGACGCCGGCGCGGATCCCAGAAGCTCGGCACCGCCTGCGGCGCCGTCTGCGGACCGGCAGATGTGAGCGGCGCGGCGGCGTTGTTCTGCTGTGCGCCGGCCGGCGCGGCAAAGGCGATCGCACACGCGAGCGCGAGCCACGCAAGCGGCAAGATTCGGTAATTGGAGGACACAGCAATCTTTGGTTGCATAAGGGCAAAACCTGTACCGGCGGTCTTATAGACCATCCGCCGGGAGACGCGAGTGGCCTTTATGAGCGGCCGATCGGGCAATCCCAAGGTCGGCGCCCGGCGCCGGGAGCGGACTCCGGCCCCGGCTCCCCCGCTGCCCGCGTTCCTGGCGGACATGTACCGCGTCCGCGCCTCCGACAACGATAATGTTGCCCCGGCGGCCGAGCCCGGCCCGGCCGCCGAACTGGATTGCCTGCGCGGCGTCTTCGCTCCGGCACTGCTGCGATGGGCGGCCACACGCAGCGCCGCCACAGCGCTCGGCGCCGATCAGGTGCTGATCCGGCACGGCCTGATTAGCGAGGACGCCTATCTGGAACGGCTGGCAGTCCAGACGGGCGTCGCCCGCGAGACCTTCAGCGCCGCGACACGCGGCGACTGCCCGTTGCGCGACGATCAGTTGCGCCGGGCCGCGGAGCAAGGCGTGGTGCCGCTGCGGCTCGACGGCAATCTCGTGTGGGTGATCGCGCCGCGCGGATTCACCGCCCGTCGCTTAAGTCTCTTCGCTGCGCAGTTTCCCGATCATCGGCATCGCATCCGTATTGCGTCGGCCGAGAGCATCGCCCGTTTCCTTCTGGAAGAGACGGCGGGGCCGATGGCCGTTGCCGCGACTGACGGTTTGCGCGACCGCTATCCCGCCCTGTCCGCCGCGCCACGCGCGCATAAGCAACGCATCGCAGCCGCGACCGGCATCGCGGCGGTTGCAGCGATGGTGCTGCTGCCCGAACTGTTCGGCCTTGTGCTGGCGCTGTGCTTTCTCGCCTTCATCGCCCTGCGGCTGGCCGCCAGCGTGCTGCCGCGGCCGCTGCCGCAACGGCTGCCGCGATTGAAGGATGCAGAGCTGCCGAGCTACACCATTCTCGTCGCGCTCTACCGCGAGGCATCGTCGGTTGCGCCGCTGATCGCGGCGTTCAATGAACTCGATTATCCGCGCGAGAAACTCGAGGTTATTCTGGCCGTCGAGCCGAACGATCTCGAAACGCGCGCCGCCATTGCCGGCCTCGCGCCGCAGCCCAACCTGCGGACCATCATCGCTCCCGCGCACGGACCGCGGACCAAGCCGAAGGCGCTGAACTTCGCGCTGCCGTTTGCGCGCGGCGCATTCCTCGCCGTCTACGACGCGGAAGACCGGCCGGAGCCGGGCCAACTGCGCGCCGCGCTCGATGCCTTTCGCCGGCACGGGCCAGGGCTCGCTTGCGCACAGGCGAGCCTCTGCATCGACAATCCCGACGACAGCTGGCTCTCGCGCATGTTCACCGCCGAGTATGCGGGGCAGTTCGACGTATTCCTGCAAGGGATGTCGCAACTCAGTTTACCGATCCCGCTTGGCGGATCGTCCAACCACTTCCGGATGACGACGCTGCGCGAGGTCGGCGCATGGGATGCGTTCAACGTCACCGAGGATGCCGACCTCGGCTTTCGCTTCGCCCGCTTCGGCTACCGTTCGGTGATGTTCGCATCGACCACCTACGAAGAAGCCCCGGCCCGCTTCGGCGGCTGGCTGCGGCAGCGCTCACGCTGGATGAAAGGCTGGATGCAAACCTGGCTCGTGCATATGCGGTCGCCGCGCAAGCTGTGGCGCGACGCCGGCCTTGGCGGTTTCATCACCCTCAACCTGATCGTCGGCGGCAATGTTCTGACCGCACTGGCGCATCCGTTTCTGGTCGGCAGCGTCATCTTCGCGATCGGCGCCAAGGCACTTGGCTATCCGGCGGCATTTCTGTCCGGCCGCTTTGCCGCGATTCATTTGCTCGCGATCGTGCTCGGCTATCTCACCGCGGCGATGATCGGCCTTGCGGGGCTCGCCCGCCGCGGCCTGCTGCACGCCAGCGGCGTGCTGCTCTTGATGCCGGTCTACTGGATTTGTCTGTCGCTCGCGGCGTGGCGTGCGCTGTATCAGCTGGTCACCGAGCCGCATCGCTGGGAAAAGACCGAGCACGGCCTCGCGCGCAGCGCCTGGTTCACCGGCCGCGTGCAAGCGCACATCGATCGGAAACCATCGTCATTGCGAGGAGCGCGCTCGCGCGACGAAGCAAGCCATTCTCGGGGCAAAGCTGGATTGCTTCGCTTCGCTCGCAATGACGAGCATCCGTAACTTTAAAGATACCGCTTGAGGTCGCTCGCCGCGTCTTCCGGCTTGCGCTTGATGTCGAACGGCCGGACGAAGCGGCCGTCGCGATCCATCAGATAGATCAGCGCCGTATGATCCATGGTGTAGTCGCCGTCTTTGAGCGGCACCTTCTTGGCGTAGACGCGATAGCCGGTGATGACCTTCTCGACCGCGGCCGGATCGCCGGTCAGTCCCTTCAGGCGCGGATCGAAGCTCGACAGATAGTCCTTCATCTTCGCCACCGTATCGCGCTCGGGATCGACGGAGACGAAATAGGCGTTGACGCGGTCGCCGTCCTTGCCCATAGCGCGCAGCAGCTCCGACATTTCGAACAGCGCGGTCGGACACACGTCGGGGCAATGGGTGAAGCCGAAGAAGATCAAGGTCGGCTTGCCTTTGAGATTCTGATCGGTGACCGTCGTGCCGTTGTGATCGACCAGCTGGAACGGCCCGCCGATCGCAGCCGGCGCGGTCACCTTCTGCAGACCGCCCAGCATCCACAGCGTGAACAGCAAGCCGATCGCGAGCGACGCCGCGAAGGCGGCAAAGATCACCAGCGGGCGGGTTGTGTTGGCGGGAGTCATGGGAAATCCTTGAGAGCGTCAGAAGCAGGCGGCAATGCCGGCGGCAATGGTTTCGAAGAACAGGGCCGTGCCGTAGTGCGCCCACAGCGCACCGGCGCCCGCGAACGCGATGACGACAACAGTCGACGCCGCCATCACCACCGCGCGCTGCCACGGTGCGGTCTGCCGATGTTGAAGCACCTCATCCGCCATGAAGGCCCGCCGGTTATGGACGGAACAGCCCGTCTAGAGGAGTGGATTAAGGGGTACGGCGGAACCGATCAAGCACGCTCAACGCACGCCCGATCACGTCCTGCGGAGCAGGATTGCGATCAGCCGAGGCGATTTCCGGAAATCAGCGCCGCAGGGTGCGGGGAGCCTGGGCCTGCGCGTCCATGAAGCAGGGCTTGTACATGCTCGTCAGTGCCCGGCCGCGCAGGAAGATCATCTGCGGCTTCAGGCCGCCGCGCTGCATGATCCAGCGGCGGATGTTGCCCGGATACATGGAGTACAGAAACTGGGTGGCTTCCGGATTGGTGATCGAACGGCCGTTCGGACCGTAGTCCCACGCGGCGTGAAATCCGAGGTTGGCGCGCGAGGTCACGCAGATCCGTTCGGGCGGCAGCTGGCCGAGAACGATGGTACAGGCCGAGGCGCACAGGCCGTCGATCATCACGGACTCGCCGGACGAGCGCAGGTCGCGATATTTCTCGACATAGGTTCCGATGCGGCCGCCACGATCTTCGCTGATCCGAACCAGAGCGTGGCTGGACACAACGCCCGCGAGAAGGAGACCCGCCGCGAGCAACCCCGTCACGATCTTCATGCCTTGCCCCGAAACGCCGCTTCGTGATGCCGTCAAAACACATTTGCAGCGTCGTGCGAGTCCCGTTTTTTGTCCAGCGCCGTCAAAGGCATTCGATTCAAATTCACGGCCAGTGTTGCACGGGGGATGCACTCGGCGCATGCTCATCCCAAAATGGAACAAGCCGGTACCAACCGGCAACGCCGGGGAGGTACGGGGCGATGGCGAATGATGCAGATGCAATCGTTGTAGGCGGCGGACTGGCGGGTCTTGTTGCGGCGACGGAACTCACCGACGCCGGCAAGCGCGTTATCCTGGTGGACCAGGAAGGCGACCAGAATCTCGGCGGGCAGGCCTTCTGGTCGTTCGGCGGATTGTTCCTGGTCGATTCGCCCGAGCAGCGGCATCTCGGCATCAAGGACTCGTTCGATCTCGCCTGGCAGGACTGGCAAGGCGCGGCCGGATTCGATCGCACTGAGGACAACTGGCCGAAGCGCTGGGCCGAAGCGTATGTGAACTTTGCCGCGACCGAGAAGCGCGGCTGGTTGCGCGCGATGGGTCATCGCATTTTCCCGATCGTCGGCTGGGCCGAACGCGGCGGCTATGACGCGACCGGCCACGGCAATTCGGTGCCGCGCTTTCACGTCACGTGGGGCACGGGCCCCGGCGTGGTCGAGCCGTTCGAGAAACGCGCGCGTGCGGCAGCGGCCGACGGCAAACTCATCTTCAAGTTCCGCCATCGCGTCGATGCACTGACGATGACCGGCAACACGGTCGACGGCGTGCGCGGCTCCATTCTCGAAGCGACCAGCGTGCCGCGCGGCGCCAGTTCATCGCGCACCGCCGTCGGCGAGTTCGCCTTCAAGGCACAGGTCGTGATCGTCGCCTCCGGCGGCATCGGCGGCAACCACGATCTCGTGCGCAAGAACTGGCCGCAGCGTCTCGGCACCGCGCCGAAGCACATGGTCACCGGCGTGCCCGCGCATGTCGACGGCCGCATGATCGCGATCACGGAAGCCGCGGGCGGCCGCGTCATCAACCGCGACCGTATGTGGCACTACGTCGAGGGCGTGCACAACTGGAGCCCGATCTGGCCCGGCCACGGCATTCGCATTCTGCCCGGCCCGTCATCGATGTGGTTCGACGCGAAAGGCAACCGTCTGCCCTCGCCGCTCTATCCCGGCTACGACACGCTCGGCCAGCTCGACTACATCATGAAGACTGGCCACGAGTACTCGTGGTTCATCCTGACGCAGGCAATTATCAAGAAAGAGTTTGCGCTCTCCGGCTCCGAACAGAATCCGGATCTCACCGGCAAGAGCTGGCTGATGACCGCGCGCCGCGCCATCAACAAGGGCGCGCCCGCACCGGTCGAGGCCTTCAAGGAAAAGGGCAAGGACTTCATCGTCCGCGACAACCTCGCCGACCTCGTCGCTGCGATGAACCAGCACTCCGGCGAGAACTTGCTGAGCTACGATCACATCAAGATGCAGATCGAGGCGCGCGACCGCGAGATCGAGAACAAGTTCGTCAAGGATACGCAGGTGATGGGCATTCATAACGCCCGCCGCTACATCGGCGACAAGCTGATCCGCACCGCGCGGCCGCATCGCATCCTCGACCCGGAGAAGGGTCCGCTGATCGCGGTGCGCCTCAACATCCTCACCCGCAAGACGCTCGGCGGCTTCGAGACCGATCTCGATGCGCGCGTGTTCGGCAGCAATGGCGAGATCGTGCCCGGCCTCTATGCGGCGGGTGAAGTCTCCGGCTTCGGCGGCGGCGGCATGCACGGCTACCGCTCGCTCGAAGGCACATTCCTCGGCGGCTGCCTATTCTCGGGCCGCACCGCCGGGCGCGCCGCCGCGAAAGCGATCGGGTGAGCGTGAGGATGCTGCGCCTCCTCGCCGCAGCGTTGACCTTAGCGTCAGTCGCGGCGCCGGCGCACGGCGACGAGCTGACCATCGACGGGGTCAAACGCACCTACAGTGTGCAGATCGCCGCCAAACGGCCCGCGCCGCTGGTGCTGGCCCTGCACGGCAACACCCAGCAAGGCAGCGACGTGGAGAGCCGCACCGCGTGGCCCATCGTCGCGCGCCGCGAAAATTTCACTGTGGTGTTTCCGGACGGACTGAACCGCGCGTGGGCGGATCTGCGCGGCAGCGGCCCGCGGGCGGGATACCGGCCGCCCGCCGGCACAGATGACATCGCGTTCCTGATGGCGATCGTCGACAAGCTGGTGAAAGACGGCGTCGCCGATCCACGCAAGATTTACGCGACGGGATTGTCGAACGGCGGCGCCATGGCGCTATCGCTGGCCTGCCAGCATCCGGAGAAGCTCGCCGCCGTCGCACCCACCATCATCAACATGACCGATCTGTTCGGCGCGGCGTGCAAACCCGCACAGCCCATCCCCGTGCTGCTGATGAACGGCACCGAGGATCCGCTGATCCCTTATAAGGGCGGCCTCGGCACCAGCCGCTTCGCCGTGCCGGGATTTTGGTCGACCGCACAGACGATCGCGTTCTGGCGCAAGATCAACCAATGCGAAACAAAGGATGCGTCCGCGACCGACCTCCCCGACAAGGACAAGGACGATCAGTCGACCGTGACGCGCATCACCTCGCAATGTCCGGCCGGACAGGATGTCGTGCTCTATCGCATCAACGGCGGCGGCCACCGCCTGCCGGGCGGATTCCCGGATGCGATGGCCGCGCGGCTGGTCGGTGCGATGCTGGGCCCGCAGAACCGCGACATCGACGGCGCGGAAACGATCTGGGCCTTCTTCAAGAATTATTCGCGCTAGCTTTTGCGGAACGGCAGCGCCGGACCGTCGAGCTTGCGCAGGCCCGGCTCGCGCCGCTCGAGCCACCAGCCATATTGCTTCGGCCAGTTCTCGAACGTTTCGGTCGCGCCGCCATCGGTCAGCGACAACTCCGCATGCAGCGGCCAGTTCGGATCGAACAGCACCTCGCGGCCGATGGCGACGATATCGGCGTGACCCTCAGCGAGCACATCCTCGGCCTGCTGCGGATGCAGGATGAGGCCAACCGCCATGGTCGCGATGTTGGCCTGCTTGCGGATTTCGGAGGCGAACGGCACCTGGAAGCTGTAGCCGCGCGGAATGCGGGCGGCGGTCGCCGATCCCATCAGGCCGCCCGACGAGCAATCGATCACGTCGACGCCACGCGTCTTCGCTTCCTGCGCAAATGCGACCGAATCCTCCAGCACGATGCCGCCGTCGAGCCCATCGACCGACGACACGCGCACGAACAGCGGCTTGTCCTTTGGCCAGGCCGCGCGCACGGTCTCGATCACCTGCAGCGGGAAGCGCATGCGCCCCGCGCGATCGCCGCCGTACTGATCGTTGCGCAGGTTTGAGAGCGGCGAGAGAAATTCGTGCAGCAGATAACCGTGCGCACAATGCACTTCCAGCAGATCGTAACCGGCGCTCACCGCGCGCAGCGTTGCCCTGCGCCAGTCCTCCAGCATCTGCGTGAGATCGGCTTGCGTCAGCTCGTGCGGTTTCAGCCAGCCATCATCCATCGGGATCGGTGACGGCGCCACAATGCGCCACGGCTGGTCGCCGCGTGCAGCGTCATCCGGCGTCAGCGCGGCGTTGCCGTACCACGGACGCTGCATGCTCGCCTTTCGGCCGGCATGCGCGAGCTGAATCGCCGGCACCGAACCGTTCGCGCGCAGGAACGCGGCAATGCGCTTCAGCGGCGGCAGCTGCTCGTCGTTCCACAGCCCGAGATCGCCGTGGGTGATGCGCCCCTCCGGCGCGATCGCGGTCGCTTCCACCATCACCGTGCCGGCGCCGCCCTGCGCGAACTTGCCGAGATGCACGAGATGCCAGTCGTTGGCGACGCCGTCGTCGGCCGAGTACTGGCACATCGGTGAGATCAGGATGCGGTTCTTCGCGGTGACACCGCGCAGCGTGATCGGAGAGAACAGTGCGGGCTTCGATGCCGCGTCTTGTGCCGGAGCAGTCATTGGACCTCGTGATGTCGCCTGGGGAGCTTTGGTGGGAGCGCTCAGATAGTCACCGGCGATTTCAGCAAAAGGCCCGCGGCGGTCAAGTCCGGCGCGGGCCAATTCACGTCTGCGAGAAATGCGTGTGAGCTAGATCATGCCCGATACGGATCGGGATAGACGAGGCTGCGCAGACCACCGCGATTGAACGGCGTCCACTTGCCTTCTTCCTGCGCGAGACGATCGGCGACCGCATACACGACGGCCGGGTGATGACCCATGCCGCAGTGGCTGCCTTCGATCTCGATGTTCTCGGCGAAGGAGCCGGGTTGTTCCATGCAGCCCTGCCACGCACACACACCGTCGGTACGGCTGAAGATCGCCGTGGTCGGCACCGGCGGCGTTGCCGCGAGATGCCCGCCGAAGCGATCATCGCTTTCATCGGCGCGGCGTCCGCTGGCGTATTCGTACACGCGCCAGGCATTGGTCGACTTCGGGCTGCCCGAGAACGGGCTGCCGAGGGTGATCACGCCGCGCACGCGCTTCGGCATCATCTTGGCGAGCTGGCGCGCATAGAGACCGCCGAGGCTCCAGCCGACGAGGCTGACCGTGCGGCCGTGCGTGTCATTGAGCTCGTGCACGAGATCGACCATCGCGTTCTGCACGCCGGGGCGCAGACCGAGGTTGCGGCCCTGGCGCCAGCCGCTGACGGCATAACCGCGCGACTTGAGGAAGCTGCGCAATGCGCGCGTCGAGACATCGCTCGCCATCAGGCCGGGCAGCACGAGCACGGGATGTCCGTCGCCTTTCGGCGCAAGGCTGAGCAGCGGCAGCGCCGCAAGAAACGCACCGAACTCGGAAATCGCGCGCGTCTCCAGCATCATCAAGGTGCGGGAGGGAGGCGCAAGCGTCTGGGCAGTGGCAGACATTCAGTATCCCTTTCGAGTCGAAACCAGTTCGTTCAGTGGACGTGAGAGGCAACCAACTCAGACGAAAACGAAGCACATTGATTCAAGCTAGGGAGCAAGAAATCCCACTTCAAGCGCTCCCCGTGGCCTTTCCTTCCCTTGACCACAGCCTGTTGCAAACAAGCCGCAGTCCGTTACGCAGAACGCTACCAACCCCGCACAACCACTTCGATTGTGTGCAGTGCAAGACCGGCCAAACCACCGATCAACGTGCCGTTGAAGCGGATGTATTGCAGGTCGCGGCCGACATTCACTTCGATCAGCGTGATCAGCTGCGACATGTCCCAGGCCTTCACCTGATCGGCGATGAAGGTGGAGACGCCGCTCTTCTGGCTCGCGATAAAACTCTTCAGAACGGTGACGACACCGTTGTTGATCTCGACGCGCAGCTGCGGATCGTCGGCGAGTTGCGCGCCCGTCTCCATGAACATCTTCGACAGATGCCGCTCGAGCACGTCCGTTTCGCCGCGCGCGTTGCGCTCGATGAAGAGACGCACGTTCGCCCAGATCGTCTGCGCGAGATCGGACAGCTCCGGCCGCGACAGCAGATCGCGCTTGAGCATATCGAGACGGTTGGCGTAGGCCGGTTCGCTCTCCAGCTTGTCGACGAACGACAGCAGGATGCGATCGAACTCGCCGCGGAACGGATGCTGCGCATCGTTGCGCACATCGTCGAAGAACGACGTCGCGGATGCCGCGACCTTCTTCAGCAGAAACTTGTCGGCGCGGTAGAGCCGCAGCAAGGTCGGCAGCTCGGCGCGAATCTTCTCGCCGATCGCCGCCATCGTCGCCGGCTCGTTCAACGAATTGTGCGCGGCGACGAGAAGATCGTCGAGCAGCACGCGATGACGCCCCTGGCCGATGAAGCCGCGCAGCGCGCCTGACGCGAGCGGTGCGAGATCGATGGTCTGCAGCTGCGCCATGATGCGGCGGACCGCATAGGACTTCAGCCCAGAGTTATCCGCGGCTTCGATCGCTTCCGGCAGAAGCCGCAACACGAAGCGCGACAGATCGAGGCTGCGCTTCTGGTCCTGCAGCCAGTCGGCGACGAACGACGCGAAGTCGACCTCGCGCAATTTCGCTTCGACAGGCGCCGCGTCGAGGAAATGCTCCTCGATGAATTTGCCCAGCTTTTCCGCGATTTTATGCTGGTTGCTGGGAATGATCGCCGTATGCGGGATCGGCAGCCCCATCGGCCGCCGGAACAGCGCAACCACCGCGTACCAGTCGGCGAGCCCGCCGATGGCAGCGGCTTCCGCAAACGCCGCGACAAAGCCCCACGCCGGATGCCGGCCCGCCATCGCTTTCGCAACGACGAGCAGCGCCAGACATGCCACCAGCACGGCGGCAGCGAGCGCCTTCACGCGCCGCAAGTCTGCGGCTCGTGCAGCATCGCTGTCATCCAGGCTGAAGCCTGTGCGAAGGACGTCTGCCATGAGCGTGCCCACCAACAATCGTCGCGGCGATCCGTTGCAAATATGGCTGCAAACGGACGGCCGACAAGACGAAGGCCCGCTCTCAGGCGGGCCTTCGAGATCGATTGATCTGGACTTTACTCTTAGGCGGCCTTGCGGGTCGCGTACGCAGCAACCTTCGAGAGGTTTTCCTGCGCGTTCTTCGCACCGTCCGTCAGCGCCTTGCCGAAGTACTCGGTGGTCGCCTTAGCGCGGCCGATCACGACTTCGCTCTGAGCGCGGACCAGATCGTTCTGGATCTGGAAGGCTTCGCTGAGCGACTTCGCCGAGGCCAGCTTGTCGATGCCGTTGAAGAAGGCTTCGACGTCCTGGTAGATCGCCTGCTGGATCGTGCGCGAGATCTTGGCGCTCTCGGTCACCGAGCCGGCAACAGCGGTCTCAACGGATGCGGTGAGCTTCTCGGCACCAGCGTGAACGTCGGCAGCGCGCTCCTTGGCGGTGCCAGCCGCACGCTTCACGAAGTCACGGGCAGCTTCAGGAACTTCCATGGTCTGGATGTTCTTGAGCGCGTCGGTGACCGGAGCGAAAGCGGACTTCACGGTGTCGAACAGATTGTTGGTGTTGGTGGTCATGGTCATTCTCCATCCTCGGGTTTGAGCTATGGCTCGCCCCGTCCGTTTGGCCCGGGGTGACGCCTATATGACATGGCGAATGGTGCGATGCAACAGCAATGTTGCATCGCGATATCACGAAACCGTGATATATAGGTAATGGTAAAGATTACCTCAAGTCAGCCCTTAGGTGCTGACCGCCTCCGGCAGGCCATAGGCCTCCATCTGCGCCCGGAACTGCGCCACGTTATGACCCAACACGACGATGTCGTGGGTCGTGCCGTCCATGTCGCGGACATGGTCGCGCAGCAGCGCCTCGCCCTTGAAGCCCAGCCCCTCGAAGATGGCGATGGCGCCGGTCTGGTCGACCGTCATCTGCACCACGAGCTTCTCCAGCCCGATCACCAGAGCCAGCGCGAAGGTCTCGTTTGACAGCGCCCGGCCGACGCCGAGGCCGCGGACGTCCTGCGAGATCACCATGCGGATTTCGCCGACATGCGGCGACCACGACAGCGCGTCGCGCACGATGGTGCCGCAGCCGACCACCTGGCCGTCCTTCAGCGCCAAGAGACTGACGATGGTGCCGCGGTCGAGTTCCTTCGCCCACGCCGACATCACCTTCGGCTCGCTGATGTTGCGCGGCAGGAAGAGAAGATCGTGCACCGGCAGCTTGCGCGCGAAGGCCAGCACCGCCGCTTCGTCGGCCGGCGTCATGTGGCGGAATTCGATCTCGCCGCCCTCGGTCATCACCTTGCGCGGATAATTACGAACTTCAGTCTGGGTCATATCGAACGCTCACCTAACCATTGATCGAGTTTCGGCCACAGCCGTTTGACGGCATTGGCGCCAGCGACGAGGCTGACGTGGCCGCCCTTCAAAACGATTTCTTCCTTGTCCGTCGAGCCGATCTTCTCGATCAGCGGCTTCGATGCTTCGGACGGCACGATGTGATCGTGCTCGGCGACCGCGTGCAGGATCGGCACGGTGATCTTGGAAATATCCGCGGGCCGTCCGCCGACCGTCATGGTCTGATTGTAGAGCTTGTTGTCCCACATCAGATCCTTGGTGGTCTGCCGGAAATACTCGCCGGCGAGCGGCAGCGTGTCGTTCGCCCAGCGATCGAACATCTGGTACGACTTCACGTACTGGTCGTTCCACATATTCTCCCACAGCTGCACCTGGCTCACCGCACGCGACGCCGGCCGCAGCATCTCGAATGACGAGAAGATCATTTCCGGCGGCACGTTGCCGATCGAGTCGACCAGCCTGTCGACATCGAAATAACGGCGGTCGGAGAAGTTCTGGAACAGCTTCATGCCACGGAAGTCGATCGGCGTGGTGAAGGTCACGAGGTTCTTCAGCGGTCCGTCGAGATGCGTCGAGGCGTAAAGCAGCGACAGCACGCCGCCGAAGCAGTAACCGATGATGTTGACGTCTTCGACGCCGGAGTCGCGCTGCACTTCGCGCACGCATTGCGGGATGAAGTCGAGGACATAATCCTCCATCCGCAGATTCTTTTCTTCCGCGCGCGGCGCGGTCCAGTCGAGCATGTAAACGTCGAAGCCGCGCTTCAGCAGGAACTCGATGAAGCTCATCCCCGGCACCATGTCGAGGATGTAGCCGCGGTTGGTCGTCGCCATCACGATCAGGATCGGGATGCGATAGATTTCCTTGGCAAGCGGCCGGTAGTGATAGAGCTGCATCGTGCCGCGCGACAGCAGCACGTCCTTCGGGGTCGAACCGAGCGACGGCCCGGCCGACCCGAAATATTCGACGCCCTTGATGCTGCGCTGGATCGCGCGCTGCACTTCGCTCTGGATGCGATCGGAAATCGACGTGGTGACGCTGGCGGCCGGTTTCGCGGACTGCGGAGCGGCGGATGCGTTCATGTCTGCCCTCCTCCGGTTGCGCCCCCGGTCGCGGACGGCGGCTGGCGCGTGCGCGGCGGCTTCGGCGCATCGCCGCGCTGTTCGGCGACGACGTCGGCATGCACGCGATTGAGCAGCGCCTTGATTTCGTGCAACTGGCCTTCGATCACCTGCAGCCGCTCGCCGAACGAGATCATCTGGCTGCGGCTCGGCATGTTCATGCCGGTGAGATACTTTTCCATCGCATCGCTGAAGGCCTTGCTCGCGGTCGCGCCGGCGCTCGTCATCTGGCCCATCGAGCGGCTGAATTCCTGCGACCCCATGGTCTGATTGGCGAAGGAGTTGAACCCCTTCTCCATCTCGCCCAGGAAGGTATGCCATACCTCCATCGGGTCTTTGCCTTTTTCAGACATCCCTCGTTCTCCCGGATTGCGAGCAGGTGAGCCTCGCTTTTCTTTTTTTGCCATTCCATACTGTTGCAGCAGGGCGGTCAACACGGCGCTGGCTTTAAGGTCAACGTCGCGGCCACCTTGCAAAACCGCGCGTGCAGCGCGGCAGATTCCGTCACGCGTTAACCTGCAAAACCAAGGAACGATCCACGTGAGCATTCCCCATCAACCCGAGCAGATGGCTCGCGCCAACGGCATCGAGCTTTGCTACGAGACCTTCGGCAGCCCGACGAGCGAACCGCTGGTTCTGATCATGGGCCTGGCCGCCCAAATGGTGATGTGGGACGACGAGTTCTGTTCCGAACTCGCCTCGCGCGGATTTTACGTCATTCGCTTCGACAATCGCGACATCGGTAAATCGTCACGTTTCACCGGCGGTGGTCCGATCAAGGTGATGGATCTGCTCAAGCTGCGCTTCCTGAAGATTCCGCCGGCCTCCGAATACAAGCTCTGGGACATGGCGGCCGACGTGATCGGCCTGCTCGACACGCTCGGCATCAAGTCGGCGCATATCGTCGGCGCCTCGATGGGCGGCATGATCGGCCAGGAACTCGCCATCCGTTATCCCGATCGCGTGCGCTCGCTGACCTCGATCATGTCCTCGACTGGCAATCACCGCCTGCCGCAGCCGACGCGCGAAGCGTCCGCGATCCTGATGGCGCCGCCGCCGAAGACCAAGGAAGAATACATCGAGCGCTTTGCGCTGACCTGGAAAATCCTGCGCGCCGGATCGTTCCCCCAGGATGAGGCCAAGGATCGCCAGCGCGCCGAGCGCACACATTCGCGCGGCCTCAATCCGCCGGGCGTGATGCGGCAGTTGCGCGCGATCCTCGCCTCAGGTCCGCGCAATGACCGGCTGCGCACCGTGCGCGTGCCGACGCTCGTCATTCACGGCGACGTCGATCCGCTGGTGCGGCTCGAGGGCGGCAAGGACACCGCCGCGTCGATTCCCGGCGCCAAGCTCCTGGTGATCCCGAACATGGGCCACGCCATTCCGATGCCGATGTGGTCGCAGATCATCGGCGCGATCGCCGAGCACGCGAAGGGCGTGAAGAAGGCGGCGGCTTAGCCTTTTAGCTCAACGTTTTCATGGCCGGGCTTGACCCGGCCATCCACGCCTTACTTTCTTTCAGAATGTGTTGCCAAGACGTGGATGCCCGCGACAAGCGCGGGCATGACGGCGACGCTTGTGGAGCGAGACTACCCGCCCGCCCAGACATCGAGCACGTAACGGTTCTGCGTACCCATGCCGTCGATCCACTGCGCCGCCGCGTCTTCGTTCGCGCCGGTCTTCTCGCGATAGATCGTCATCAGCGCCGCCTTCACATCCGGCTCCATCTTCGAGCCGTCGCCGCAGACGTAGATGATTGCGCCCTGATCGATCAGGCTCCAGACGCGTTCCTTCTCGGTGGCGATCATGTTCTGCACGTAGGTCTTGGTCTCGCCCGCGCGCGAGAACGCCACGTGCAGTTCGGTGACGCCCTTCGCCGCGAACTCCTTCAGCTCCCCGGCGTAGAGATAATCCTGATCCGGATGACGGCAGCCGAAGAAGAGCATCGACGGGCCGAGCGACTTGCCGCTCGCCCGCTGCGCCTCACGTTCCTGCAGGAAGCCGCGGAACGGCGCGAGCCCCGTACCCGGTCCGATCATGATGATCGGCACCGACGCGTTGTCCGGCAGGCGGAAGCCGGCCTTGGTTTCGCGCACAGTCGCGTGGATCGTGTCGCCCGGCAGACGGCTCGCCAGATAGTTCGACGAGACGCCGCGATAGATGCCGTTGCCGGCATACGACGGACCTTCGACGACGCCGATGGTGACGGTGCACTTGTTCGCGCCGACCGCCGCCGGCGACGACGAGATCGAGTAGTAGCGCGGCGACAGCAGCGACAGCATTTCGAGGTAAGCGTGGAACGGCAGTTCGCACGCCGGGAATTCCTCGAGCAGGTTGAACACCGACTTGCGCTTGGCGAGGATTTCCGAGCGATAGCGCTCGGACGCCGCCGCATCGTCGCCGACGAAGGCCTCTAACATCGGCTTCGTGCGCGGGCAGCGCGTATTCTCCGACATGATCTGGATCTGCTTGCGGGTCGCGACCTGCTGCAGTTCCACGAACTCGGTGAGCAGACGGCCGACCGACACGGCGTTGCCGACCGGCAACTGCGCGCGGCGGCCTTCCGGCACCTGTAGCTTCACCTGATCTGCCGGCAGAAAACCGAAGCGGCGGGCGACGCGATCAACCAGCGCCGGATCGTTACGCGGCGTGACGCTCAAATGATCGCCGACGCGATAGGTGAGGTTGTCCGGCAGCTGCACTTCGATATGCCGGGTCGAGCGATCCGACGCATTCGCACCACTGCGGTTCTGCAGTTCCTCGTTGACGGTGACCTTCATCGCCACCGCGCCGCCGAGCGCGGCCAGTGACGTCGTCACGGTCGGCGCCACCGGCTCGATGCGATAGAGCGGCTCGTCCTCGGCGCTGCGCGAGAAGTCGCCGGCGATGCCGAACATCTTCACCGCCACCGGGCCGAGCTTGCCGAACCACTTGTCGAACTGGCCTTCGAGATCGTCGCGGGCATCGCCCTCGCCGCGCTCGAACACGCGGTTGGCGCCGAGGCCTGCAAGCTTCTCGTCGAGCATGCGCGGGATCGACTGATAGGTCGCGTTCCAGTCGCTGTTGCCGCAGCCGAACACGGCGTAGTTCACGCCCTTCAGCGCACCGGCCGGCGCTTCGTTGACCCACTTCACGAACTGCGTCGCGTTATCGGGCGCCGCGCCGTTATAGGACGCGCAGAACATGATGACGCCGCCTTCGGTCGGAAGCTGACCGGCGTAGTCGTCAAGCGGCGCGAGCTTGGTGGCGAAACCGTTGACTTCGGCCAAATCCGCGACGCGCGTCGCGAGTTCCTCGGCCGTGCCGAGGTTCGAGCCGTAGAGCACGAGCAGCGGCGTGTTGTGACCGGCGCGCGCACGCGACACCGCCGGCGTTCCCGCTGCCGCGGTTGAAGCCGTCGCAGCTGCCGCCTGACCCGGCACGATGGTGCGGTCGCGATCGGTACGCGGACGCACCTTGATCTTGAAGCCGTCGGGCTTGATCGTGAGCGTCTCTTTCAGCTCCATCTGATAGCGCTCGTGATCGATCAACTTGAAGCGCTGCAGGATCATGCCGAGCGCGAGCGCCGCCTCATGCATCGCGAAGCCGCGGCCGATGCAGGCGCGCTGGCCGTTACCGAACGGCTTCCAGGCGTTGTGTGGACGCTTCGCCTCCGCCTCGCGGCTGAAGTTCTCCGGATTGAAGATGTCCGGGTTCGGCCCCCAGACCGACTTGTCACGGTGCAGCGCCATCACGAGGATGGTGATGAAGGTGCCCTTCTTCAGCGCATACTTGCCGCCGATCACCTCGTCCTTCAGCGGCGTGATGCCGTAGGCCGGCGCAGGCGGCCACATGCGCAGCGTCTCTTTCAGGATCTTAGTGATGTAGTAAAGCTGGTTCACCTGCTGGAACGTCGGCTTGGCGTCGACGTTCGCACCGAGCACGCGATCGACTTCTTCATACGCCTTCTTCAGCACCTCGGGGTGCTTCAGCATCGCGTAGATCGCGCATGACAGCAGACCGCTGGTGGTCTCGTGGCCGGCGATCAGGAACGTGTTGATCTGGTAGCGGATGTTGACGTCGTCGAGCTGCTCGCCCGTCACCTTGTCGACGCCGCTCAACATGGCGTTGAGCATGTCCTTCTTGCCTTCGGCCGCCTCGCCGGCCTTGCGGCGCTCGACGATGATCTCGTCGACCATCTTGTTCATGAACGCGACGTCTTCGGCCATCGTCGTATTCCGCTTGCTCATCCAGAGCTTTTCCAGCGGCAGACCGCGCGTCATCATGATGGTTTCGAGCGAGCGCACCAGCGACTCGACGAATGGATGGTAGTCGCGGCGATAGAACGAGTTGAAACGATAGTCGAAGCCGCAGAGCCCGATCGTATCCAGCGTCAGCGCGGTCATGTCGTGCACGACGTCGATTTCGTCGTCGGCGTTGAGACGCGACCACTTGTGCACGAGCTGCTCGGCGATATCGACCATGCTCGGGTGATATGACTGCATCGCGCGGCCGCCGAACGGCTGCAGCAGGATGTTGTGCGCCTTGCTCCAGTTCGGCTCGGTCGTGTCGGCCGTGAACAGACCGTCACCGCCGACCGCGCGCACGCGGCGCAGCGCACCGCGCACCGCCTTATCGAACCGCTTCTCGTCGCAGAGTTCGTCGACCAGTTCGAAGCCGGAGACGATGACGAGCGGCGCGCCCATCATGTCGAGCCAGTAGATCGGCCCGAGTTCGTCGACCAGCCGCGTCAGGTGCTGCACCGGCGACGACGAATCCAGGGACAACATGTTTCCGACAACCGGCTTGGTCGCGGGTTGCGGAAGCTGCTTGAGCGAAATGGTCTCAGACATTGTGGTGATCCTGCTCTAACGCCCTGTCGGTTCGCTCTATCTGCCGGATTTTGGTGACGAACGCCACGATAACCTTCGTCGCATCGTCACGCTCTATTATGAAGCCTTCAGTTGTGACTCCTTGGCCTTCATCACTTCATCGCGCAACTCGCGCCTCAAGATCTTGCCGACGTTGGTTTTCGGCAGCGTGTCGCGCAATTCAATGGTGCGCGGCACTTTGTATCCGGCGAGCTGCGTCTTACAGAACGTCATGAGATCGCCGATGCGCACGCTGCCGTCGCGCGGCACCACGAACAGCATCACCGCCTCGCCGGTTCTGGCATCCGGTACGCCAATGGCCGCGCATTCGACGACGCCGTCGTGGTTGGCGACCACCGCCTCGACCTCGTTCGGATACACGTTGAAGCCGGAGACGAGAATCATGTCCTTCTTCCGGTCGACGATCTTGGTGTAGCCCTGCGGGTCCATGATGCCGATGTCGCCGGATTTGAAGTAGCCGTCCGCCGTCATCACGTTCGCTGTCTCGTCGGGCCGCTGCCAGTAGCCGGCCATCACCATCGGTCCCTTGATCGCGATTTCGCCGGCTTCGCCGAGTGCGACGTCCTTGCCGTCATCGTCGAGAATGCGAATGTCGACGCCGGGCAACGGCAAACCGATGGTGCCGGTGAACTTGTCGGAATTGGTGGGATTGCAGGTGACACCCGAACAGGTTTCCGACAGGCCGTAGCCTTCGACGATCGGGCAGCCGGTGATCGCCAGCCACTTCTTGGCAACCGCCTCCTGCACGGCCGTGCCGCCGCCGTTGCAGACAACGAGCTGCGAGAAGTCCAGCTTGGCGAACGCCGAGTAGTTGGCGAGGCCGTTGAACAGCGTGTTCACCGCCGGGAAGATGTGAATGCGATACTTTGCGAGATCCCGCACCACGCCCTTCAGATCGCGCGGATTCGGAATCAGGATGTTCAATCCGCCGACCCGCATCGCCAGCAGCGCGCAGGAGATGAAGGCGAACACGTGATACAAAGGTAACGCGCAGACGAAATTCATCTGCCCGGTGACCTTCTTGCTCTTCAGTGCCGGCTGCAGCCACGCGTCCGACGCCAGCACCGCCGCAAGAATATTGCCGTGCGTCAGCGTCGCGCCCTTGGAGAGGCCCGTGGTGCCGCCCGTATATTGCAGCACCGCCACGTCGTCCTTCTTCACCTCGGGCTTGGTGAAGTTGAGCTTCTTGCCCTCCCAGAGCGCGACCTTGAAGCGCACCGCGCCCGGCAGCGAATAGCGCGGCGTCGTGCGGCCGACGACGTAGTTGGCGATCGTTCCCTTGGCGAGGCCGAGCAGATCGCCGACCTTGGCGATCACCACGTGCTTGATGTCGGTCTGTTCGATCACCTCTTCCAGCGTATTGGCGAAGTTCTCGAGAATGATGATCGCTTTCGAACCGGAATCCTTAAGCTGATGCTCGAGTTCGCGCGGCGTGTAGAGCGGATTGACGTTCACTGCGACGAAGCCGGCGCGCATCACGGCGGCAACCGTCACCGGATACTGCAACAGGTTCGGCATCATGATCGCAACGCGGTCGCCGCGCTTCAGTCCGCGGCCCTGCAGCCAGGCGGCCAGCGCCCGCGAGCGGCGATCGATGTCGCCGTAGGTCTGCCGCTTGCCCATGCAGGCATTGGCATCGCGGTCGCGGAATTTCGCGAAGCTCTCTTCGAAAATTGAAATCAGCGATTCATATCCGCCGGTATCGACGGTTGCCGGTACGCCGGCCGGATAGCTCGCAAGCCATGGACGCTGCATCGTCGTTCACTCCCCAATATGCGTCCGGTTATCCGGATTCTTTATTCGATCGCCGCCGGCATGGCGGCGTAAAAATTCTGCTCAACCGAATCGCTTGCGGCGCCACTCGATCAGCTTGGCGCTGACCTCCTCCGGCTTCTCCTGCTGCGTCCAATGGCCCGAGCCGCGCACCAGATACTTTTCGAGATCGGGCACGATCTTCTCCATGCCATCGGCGGCCGACGGCGGCAGCACCGCATCGTTCTCCGCCATGATCATCAGCGACGGCACACGCACGGTGTGATCGAGATCGGCCGCACGCCTCCAGTTGCCCGACATGTTGCGGTACCAGTTGATGCCGCCGGTGAACCCGCTCTTGCGGAAGGTATCGACGAAAACCGCTTGCTCTTCGTCCGAGAGAATTTTCTCGCGCGGATCGAACTTGGCGTCGTAGGCCTGGACCATCTGCGGAAACGCGAGGTTGGTCTTGGACGATGCGCCGACACCAGCGACCGGCGCCTCCGCCGCAGCGGGCTTCATCGGAATGGGCTTGCGCATGAACGCATCGAACAGCTGCTGGGTGCGCTCAGCAAAGATGCGATCCGGTTCGCGCTTGGGGTCCTGGAACTGGACGATGTACATGCTGTCGCCGAAGCGCTTCTTGAACAGCTCGATCGGATCGATCGGCGCGCGGTCGGAGTGCGGCGTGTTGATGCCGACCACGCCGGCCGTCCGCGCTTTGTGCCGCAACGGCATCTGCCAGACGATGAACCCGCCCCAGTCGTGACCGACGAAGATCGCCTTGTCGATCTTGAGATGATCGAGCAGCGCGACGAGATCGCCGGTCAGATGCTCGATGTCATAGTCCTCGACCTTCTCGGGCCGGTCGGTCGAGCCGTAGCCGCGCTGATCCGGTGCGATGACGCGGATGCCCGCTTCGCTGAGCGCCTTGATCTGATGCCGCCACGAAAATGCGATCTCCGGCCAGCCGTGGCACAGCACCATCGGCACCGGATCGTCTTTCGGCCCCGCCTCATAGAATCCCATCCGGATTCCATTGACCTCGGCGTACTGAAGCGGGGGCATTTCCAACATCGGCGGCGTTTCTTTCTCTTGATTTACGGCAGGAGTGACCTCACTCCGCCGCGCTCTGCGTTGTTTTCGGCGGCAGGTAGGCGGCCGCCAGCGTTTCCATTTCGCCCGGCAGCATCTCGGCGAGCACCTCCACATGCGGAAGGATGTTGGCGCCGGCGATGAAGCCGAAGTCGAGCTGGTCGCGATAGCTCTGCACGGTGATATTCAGAGCAAGGCCATGCGCGGCAATCGAGACCGGGAAGATGTGCAGCAGCTCCGCGCCGACGGCGTAAAGCGTCTGCCGGGGTCCCGGCACGTTGGAGATGGTGACGTTCGCCGCAGCCGGCAAGACGTCGGAGAGGTTCGAGCGGCTGTAGAGCAGCGCCAGCACCTGCACGATGATCGGCGCGCCGAGCATCGAGACGTTGGAGATTTGCGGCATCAGCGCACGCATCGGGTGCGCCATCTCCTTCGACTTGGTCGACTGCGCCGTGATCGCCTCTAACCGCGCCTTCGGGTCGTCGATATCGGTCGCGAGCGAACAGACCATGCCGAACACCTGGTTGTTGGCTTCGGTGTTGCCCTCCTCGCGCAGCGAGATCGGCACGCCGGCCGTCATCGACTTCGCCGGCAGCGCGCCACGTTCGCTGAGATAGCGGCGCAGGATGCCGCTGCACAGCGCCATCACCACGTCGTTGAGCTTGCCGCCCGAGGCTTTTGCGATCGCCTTGGCCTGCGACAGCGAGACCGAAACACCGGCGAAGCTGCGCTCGGACGAGATCGACTTGTTGAGCACGGTCGACGGCGACGACAGCGCACTAAGGTCCTTGCGCGTGTTCGGGTCGGCGATCTTCGCCGCCATGTCCGATACGCTCTTCAGCATATCCGGCAGGCTGCCCGCGAACTTCACCGCATTCTCCATCTGGAACATGGCGTTGTCGAACAGAATCGAACCGATGTCGTTCTTGCCGGTGCGCGGCAACGAAATGCTGCGCGCGCCCGTCTCGCCCTGCTCCGGCGGCCGCCAGAGCTGCGTGTAGGAATCGATGAAGGCCGCGGTGATGTCGCGCGACGTGGTCTGCGACTTCATTTGCGGCGTCGGCGGCGGCACCTCGCGCGGCGTCTCGCTGATGTCGTAGACCATGCTGGTCAATGCGGCGCCCGCGCCGCCGTCGATGCAGGCGTGGTGGATCTTCGAGTAGAGACCGATCTCGTTGTTCTTCATGCCTTCGAAGACATAGAACTCCCACAGCGGACGCGCGCGGTTGAGCAGCTTCGCGTGCATCCAACCGACCGTCCGCTCGAGGATCATGCGATCCGACGGCGCCGGCAGCGCGGCACGGAAGATGTGGCGGTTGATGTCGAAGTCTTCGTCCTCGACCCAGCTCGGGTGATCGATGTCGAGCGGCGTCTTGGCAAGCTTGGACTTGAGGATCGGCGCGATGTGCAGCCGCGACTCGATCATCTTCTTGAAGTCTTCGAAGAAGTCGCCCTGGTACCCGTCCTTGAGGCGGAAGATCGCCATGCTTCCGACATGCATCGGCATCTCGGGCGTTTCGAGATACAGAAACGATGCGTCCACCGACGATAGTTTGCGGTTCATGGCGTCTCTCCCTGGATGACTTCGACCGGCGCCTTTGTTGGCGCTCTCGTTCGTCTTTGTTTGAATTAACGCTCCGTTCGCCCGTAGGCCATCGCGAACGGGCCTGATTTGGCGAACGGAACGAATTCTCCTTCCGGCTGCGCTAGACGATCGGCGATCGCCCACATCGCGGCCGCATTGACGCCGAGCCCGAGATGGCTCGCGAGCAGCACCTCGATGTTCTCGGCGCGCTCATTCGGCTGCAGCAGGCACGTGCGCCAGTTCACGACGCCGTCGCCGCGCGTGTAGATCGAGGTCGCCGGCACCGGCAGATCGCCCGCCAGCGCCTTCACATCGTCGGCATACTCGCCCGCGCCGACCGTCTCGCCCGAGAGCTGTTCATAAAGCCGCCGCGCATTGGTCGCGGTGATGTCGCCGGCGAACGGCGAGCCAAGTGTGATGACCGAGCGCACCATCTCCGGCGCATGCAGCGCCAGATCGCGCGCATAGATGCCACCCAGCGACCAGCCGACGAGGCTGACCTTGCGGCCCGAGGCCTGATGGATGTCAGTCAGAAGCTGCCGCAGCTTCGGCCGCATGCTGAACACGCCGCCGAGATTGCGGCCGAGCTTCCACGCATGCGTCTCGTAGCCGACATGGCGGATGAAGCGGCGCATCGGCGCGGTGGAAATATCGCTGGCGAGGAAGCCCGGCATCACCAGCACCGGATGGCCGTCGCCCTTCGGCGCCTGCATCAGCACCGGCGCGAGCATGGCGCTCGCGTTGAATTCGAGCACGCCCCTGACTTCAGCCAGAAGCAGACCGAGACTGGGCGGGCGAAGGCGGGTTGGGGCTTCACCCATTGAATTGGACGTGTGAGCGGACGCCATGACCATCGGTGACCGTCATTACTCCTGTACGCCCCCACTCACCGGACGCGAGACCCGAACGCCATCGTTCCGGCAGAGGTAATCCTGAAGCATCCGTTGGCGCTTGCCAACCGAACTTCCGTCCAAAATCGGCTTGATGCTGCTTTGCACAACAGCAAGCCGGCCGCGTTATTTCTTGCCGCCGCCGGTGGCGGCCAAGGTCTGGTTGATCATGTTCTGGAACATCTCCATCACCTGCACGGAGACGTTCGGGTTGAACCAGCTCTGCATCAGCCCTTCCGGCGAGAAGGCGTTGATGCTCGACGCCATCTTGTCCTGAAGCTGATCCATCATCGCCTTTTGCATCGGCTGCACGTCGGGCAAGCCCAGAAACGCGCGCGCCTCCGCCGGCGTGCAATCGACTTCGACATTGACCTTCATGTGCCGCTCCTGACCTGCGCGCGGCGCCAAATCAGCGCGCGACGCGCCAGTATCGGCGGGAGTATGCCTGCGATGCAAGCGAGCGTGCTGGGTTAGGGTAAACGACCGGCGGCCCCGCCATCCGCATGTCTTGAACCGCCATCATAGAGCGACCGCATTGGAGCCACCCGCCAATCCGGCTTATCGTCGGGCCAAACGGAGACCCGCCATGCCTTCCCAGAAATTCCAGTTTCCCGGCGCCGACGGCCAGCAGCTGGCCGCCGTGCTCGACATGCCGGCGCAAAAGCCGCTGGCGTTCGCGCTGTTCGCCCACTGCTTCACCTGCGGCAAGGACGTGCTGGCAGCCAAACGCGTGGCCGACGCGCTGACCATGCACGGTATCGCCGTGCTGCGCTTCGACTTCACCGGGCTGGGCGCCAGCGAAGGCGAGTTCGCCAACTCGCACTTTTCATCCAATGTCGCCGATCTGGTGAAGGCCGCCGATCACCTGCGCGAGACGCACGAGGCCCCGGCGCTGCTGATCGGCCACAGTCTCGGCGGCGCGGCGGTGCTGGCAGCGGCCGAAGCAGTCCCCGAGGCAAAGCTGGTGGCGACCATTGCCGCACCCTCCGACCCCGAACACGTCACCGGCATGTTCAAGGACCACATCGACACCATCCGCAAGCACGGCGAAGGCCAGGTGCAGCTCGCCGGCCGGCCGTTCAGGATCAAGCGCGAATTTCTCGACGACGTCGCCAACCAGCGCCTTGCCGAGCGCATCGGCAAGCTGCGCCGGGCGCTGCTCATCTTCCACTCGCCGACCGACAACACCGTCGGCATCGACAATGCGAGCGAGATCTTTCTCGCCGCAAAACACCCGAAGAGTTTCATCGCACTTCCCGGCGCCGACCACCTGCTCTCGCAGAAAAAGGATTCCGCCTACGTCGCCGGCATGATCGCCACCTGGGCGATGCGCTACCTCGACGCACAGCCGCAAGAACAACCGGCCCCGACCGAACCGGGCTTCGTCACCGTGCAGGAAACGCGCAACGGCAAGTTCCAGCAGCTCGTCTCGGTCGGTCCGCATCGCCTGATCGCCGATGAGCCCGTTGCCGTCGGCGGCAACGACAGCGGCCCCGGCCCTTACGACTACCTGCTGGCGGGACTGGGCGCTTGCACGTCGATGACCATGCGCATGTATGCGGAGCGCAAGGCGCTGCCGGTCGAGCGCATCACGGTCACGCTCTCACACAAGAAGATTCACGCCGCCGACTGCGACGAGTGCGAAACCAAGGAGGGCAAGATCGACCGCATCGAACGCGTCATCGCGATGGAGGGACAACTGGACGCGGAGCAGCGCGCCAAGCTGATGGAAATTGCCGACAAGTGCCCGGTGCACCGGACGCTGGAGTCGGAGATCAAGGTTGTGACGAGGGCGAAGTAAATTGGGCAACGTTGAAACCCGCAAGCGCTGTCCCTACATGATCAGCCGTCATGCGTAAGACGCGGAGTAACCCATGTCTCTTATTGCCTACAAACGACTCGGCTCCGATGAAGTTCGGTTACTCTCGGCTCCTCATTTGGAAGTTTACCCGGTTGGTATAGCGCTCCTGGAACGAGGGGACGAGATCATTAGCATCACGCCGAATCGCGATGAGCACCCGATTAATATTGAACAGGTGATATCTGCGAAGGCCAATCGCGATCAGCAGTTGGTTCAAGGCATACCGTGCGAAGCACTTCCCGTCCTACCATAATCGCTTCTTTGCGAATGCATGGCCCGAACCTGATTTGAGGTAGCGCTCAAAACTTTCGGCATTAGCCCTTTCCGAGAAGGCAACGTATGTCACTAACCGCCAGGGTTTGAATTTAGCAGTGTGAGTCGATTTACCCGCGTTATGGTCATCGAACCGCTGCTTGAGATCGGTTGTGAAACCCACGTACCGCTGACCAGACGCAGACAAGCTTTCGAGCAAATAGACGTAGAACATTGTTCGCCCTTCTCCGCTAAAGCTTCGAAGGGCATCCTGCTTCGCGCTGTCGAAAAATCAAATCCTGCGAAGCGCGTCAGCGCGAAGCAGGATGGAGCGGGCGGAGGGAATCGAACCCTCGTATGCAGCTTGGAAAACTGCCGTTCTACCATTGAACTACGCCCGCGCGCCGTGCCGAACAGCGGCCAATCAGCGATTCAGATCGTTCAACGTCATCGGCGGTCCCTGAATCGTCCGGAACACTTTGCAGAACGCGGGGCCGTATGGCTCGGTCTTTGAGCCCAGCCATTGCTCGGTTCTGACGGCAGCGTAGGCGCTGAATCCGTACGACAGAAGACAGACAAAAAGGAGGAAGATCATCGTCAGCCGGACACGTGGACGCGCATTCGGCATGAACGGCAGCACGAACTGGTCCAGGAACAGGAAGAATGCCGGCGCGGCGACGCACGCGCCCATGAAAACGGCGAAAGGCGTCCAGACGCGACGCGCCAGCCGGCAGTTATCGTCGATCACCGACAGCATCGCTGCACCGAAGAGCATCGCCAAAGCGAAGAAGACGATGAACCCTGCCTTGACGTACCAGGGCATGCCGCCTTTCGCCGATTCAATCTCGCTGGGCGCTTCGGTTAAATGATCGGACATCGCTCAAAACTCGTTCTGGAAAAGTCGTTCAAGAAACTTGAAAAACATCTGGAGCGGGCGAAGGGAATCGAACCCTCGTATGCNNAAGCTGCCGTTCTACCATTGAACTACGCCCGCGCTGGTTTCCTCATAACAGCCGACCAGTTGCCTCGCCAAGCGATATCGCCCGGCTAACCCGGCTTGTAGTTGCGGAAGCGTGGCATGTTGTTCTCGCACCACCGCTTCATGCCGGCTTCCGTCCAGCCGGGATTGATCCGCGCATTCCGGCTGCATGTCACACATTCAGCCAAGGTCTTCTTGGACCCGCAGATGTAATCTTGCGATCCTTGCGCGCCGGCAGTGCTTCCGAACGCGAACAGGATCGTCGTCGATACCAGCGCAACGGTGATGTGCTTCATTGGAGCCCCCTCCGCCCTCTGTCTCGATACGCAACATCCAGACACCGCAAAGCCGTTTCAGCAAGCCCTTCCTACAGCTTGACAAGGTCCCGTTATAGGAATATATTCTTTGTGTCTCGTCCCTCGATGAGGGGCGTTCGCGATCGTCACGATACGCGGGGCGGGATGCGGTGGACGTGTGTGCGATGTCAGACGTGCATCGTGCGCACGGACGTAGCTGAAGTCGTGTCATCCCGGAGCCGTCGCCCGGCTCCGCAGCGGCGGATTACTCAGGTTCGCCCGCCGGGGGTCTTTCACGAAACAGGCCGTTAACACCACTGCGTGCGGAACGCCGGACGAGTGTTCGGCGGCCGTGGTGACTTTGCTCGTGTGCCAAAAACGCATTTTGCGCACGAGACTGCGGACGCACGATGCGTCCGGCGTTCCGCGCGCCCTCAGCGCGCGCTTGGGGCTTGCCCCATTCGCGCAAAAGAAGGGCGAAGGCGTGAAGAGGGTTCCGGCGTCCCCGCGCCGCAAACAACAGGGGTGATCGCGCACATCTCAACTTCGTCGTTCCGGGGCGCGAGCGCAGCAAGCGAACCCGGAATCCATACGCCTCAGCAGGAGTGAGACGAAAATCGGATATGACTATGCAACGAACGCAGCAAATCCCAAATGCGTACAGGGGATATGGATTCCGGGCTCGCGCGCACGCAGCCGAGTGTATGTGGGGCTGCGGAAAAGATGCGCACGCCCCGGAATGACAGAATGAGCCTACTGCCCCACCACCTTGAGCGAGCGGCCCGGGCTGATGAAGGAATAATGACCGGCGCCGATGCTGCCGATCATCAAGGCCTCGACCGCGGGTTCGGTGATCGGCGCGACCGCGCCCCAATCGACGATGAAGTTCGCGCCGGTACCGCCGCGCACGTCGGTGGTCGGTATATGCACCTCGACGGTCGCGAACGGCCTCACGGCCACCGGCTTGGTCAGGTAGCTCTCCACCAGCTTCCCGGCCGTGTCGAAATAGGCGATGCGGCGCAGGATCAACGGCTCGGTTTCCGACGTATTGTGCACACTCAGTGTGACGGCAAAGTCCGCCCGCGCCCGGCCCTGGCTGATCGAGACGCTGGAATAGGCCGGGACGTAGAACGAGCCGCCGACAACCGGTTTTTCCTGCGGAACGTCCATCAGCGAGGCCGCAAACGCCTGCTCCAGCGGGCGTTGCTGCGCCACGGCTGGCGTTGCAATTGCTGCGGCAAGGGCGAGCGCCGCGAAACCGAGGCCGGAGACAAATCGCCGCGACAGAGAGAGCATCGGAGACCTTCAAATTGATATTGTCAGCAGGTGCATTTATACCCTGAAACACCAATCACATACACTCACAGGGCCGTGGGGCTGACCCAAGAATGCATGAGCTGATCCGGGATATCACCCTCTGCATTCTGTTCGCCTGGGTACTGGGGCTGGCCGCGCACTTCTTCCGCCAGCCGCTGATCCTCGCCTATCTGATCGGCGGGTTCGTCATCGGCCCCTACGGCATGAAGTGGGTCGAGTCGCAGGAATCGATCAAGACGATCTCCGAGCTCGGCCTGATCTTCATGCTGTTCATGATCGGGCTCGAGATCGACCTGAAGAAGATCATCCGGGCCGGCAAGGTCATCATCATTGGCGCCGGCGTGCAGTTGCTCGGCGGAGCTGTTCTCGGCATCGCCTTCTTCACGCTGATCGGCCTGTCGTTCGGCGGCCCGCGCTGGGACGCACTCTATCTCTGCGTCGCGGCGGCACTCTCCAGCACGGTCATCATCGTCAAGGTGCTGTACGAGAAGCGCGAGCTCGACACGCTGCCCGGCCGCATCACCCTCGGCATTCTCGTTTTGCAGGATGTGTTCGCGATCCTGTTCCTCGCCATTCAGCCGAGCCTCGACAATCTGCAGTTCGGCATCATCGCGCTGTCGATCGGCCGCGTGGTGGTGCTGGTCGCGTCTGCACTCGCCGTCAGCCGTTATGTGCTGCCGTGGCTGTTTCACCAGATCGCGCGGCGGCCGGAGCTGATCCTGCTCGGCGCGCTCGCCTGGTGCTTCTTCGTCGCCGAGGTCGCCGAGAAGCTGCATCTATCGCGCGAGATGGGCGCGCTGGTCGCCGGCGTGTCGCTCTCGACCTTCCCCTACGCGCTCGACGTCACCGCCAAAGTGACGACCTTGCGGGACTTCTTCATCACACTGTTCTTCGTCACGCTCGGCATGACCATTCCGATCCCGACGATGTCGGTGCTGTGGATGGCGCTGGTGATCGCCGCATTCACGGTGATCAGCCGCGTGCTCACCGTGTTCACGCCGCTCTACTTCATGCATCAGGGGCTGCGGGCAAGTCTGCTGCCCGCGATCAACCTGTCGCAGATCAGCGAGTTCTCGCTGGTGGTGCTCGGCGTCGGCATCACCGCCCAGCATATCTCGACCGAGACGTCGAGCGCCGCGTCGTTCGCGTTCGTACTGCTGGCCGTGCTGTCGACCTTCGTGATGACGCAGAGCGACGGCATCGTGCGCTCGCTGATCGGATTCCTCAAGCGTATCGGCCTGCGCGATCTCGATCACAAGGACGAACCGGGGCATGGCGAAGACGGCGGCGGTCATGGCGGCCATGGCGAGCCGTCGCGCATCCTGCTGCTTGGCTTCTTTCGCACGGCCAGCGCACTCGTCGCCGAAATCGAGAAGCAGAACAAGCCGTTGCTCGACCAGATCGGCGTCATCGATTTCAATCCGAACGTCTACCGCAACCTCACCGATCGCGGCGTCAAGGTGACTTACGGCGACATCAGCAACACCGATACGCTGATGCATGCGGGACTGGAGCATGCGGAAATCGTCATCTCCAGCGTGCCGGACTGGATTCTGAAGGGCACAACCAACGCCAAGCTGGTCAGGCAGGTGCGCGCGCTCAATCCGAAGGCGAAGATTTTCGCGGTCGCCGATCTGCTCTCCGGCGTACAGGACCTCTACGACGCCGGCGCCGATTACGTGACCGTGACGCGGCTCGGCGAGGCGCACGAACTGGTGGCCGCCATCAATGCCGCCGACAAGGGGCTGCTGGACGATCAGCGCTCCGAGATCGACGCCCAGTTGCGCGAGCGCAACGAAGTGTTGCCGTAAAAATGGCCCCTTCCCGGGGGACAGGAAGAGGCCGAAATAGATCAGGAAGCGGGTGGAGATTGCCCGCAATTGTTGCCAGGTTCTGGCAGCAGTCAGTGGCTAAACCCGCAGGACAAGCTTCCACTTCTTTCGGCAGACCCTAGATTAGACCCATGTCGGCAAGCGGGTTCACCATCTTCGAGACGGCCATCGGCCCCTGCGGCATTGCCTGGGGTGAACGTGGTTTGCTGGCGACACAGCTTCCCGGCTACGGCGAACGCGATACACGCAGCTGGCTCACCCGCCGTCGTCCCGATCTCGTCGAAACGACGTTGCCGCCGCCCCATGTGCAAGACGCGATGGAACGGATCGCAGCGCATCTGCGCGGCGAAGAGAGCGATCTCGACGGCATCGCGCTCGACATGAACGGCCTGCCTGCCCTCAACCGCAAGGTCTACGAAATCGCCCGCGCCATTCCCTCCGGACGCACGCGCACCTATGGCGAGATTGCCGGCGAGGTCGGCGATCTTGGCGACGCTCGCGCAGTGGGCCAGGCGCTCGGTCAAAATCCGTTTCCGATCGTAATCCCCTGCCATCGCGTGCTTGCCGCCAACGGCAAGGCCGGCGGCTTTTCCGCGCCCGGCCACATCACCACCAAGTTCAAGCTGCTCGAAATCGAAGGCGCGCGGATCGAAGACGCCAAAGCCAACGGCACGCCGACGCTGTTCGACGTGCCGCTGTCGGTGGCGCCATCCCGACGTCGGAGGTAGCGCATGGTCAGCAAAGCCGTTTTGCGGCAAGGGCCGATCACCGTTTACGATTACAGGTGCGATTCCGGGCCGGGCAGCAAGCCGTTTGCCGAAGAGCATAAGTGCCACTCGCTGTCGTTCGTCCGCAAGGGCAGCTTCGGCTGCCGCGCGCGCGGCCAGTCGTTCGAACTCGTTGCGGGTTCGGTGATGGTCGGCCGTCCCGGCGACGAATACACCTGCACCCATGAGCATCATGCATGCGGCGACGAGTGCCTGTCGTTTCAGTTCACGCCCGAGCTTGCCGATAGCATGAATGGTGATAACCGCATCTGGCAGAGCGGCGCGATCGCGCCGTTGCCGGAACTGATGGTGCTCGGCGAACTGGCGCAGGCGGCGACCCGCAATGAAACCGGACTAAGCCTCGGCGAAGCCGGGCTGATGTTTACCTCGCGCTTTATTGAGATCGTCTCGGACCGGACGCAGGAGCAGGTCAAGGCGACGGCGCGCGACCGGCGGCGCGCCGTGGAAGCGGCGCTCTGGATCGACGACAACGCGCACGATCCGATCGATCTGGAAGATGCGGCCGAGCAGAGCGGGCTCAGTCCTTTCCATTTCCTGCGGCTGTTTTCGAGCGTGCTCGGCGTGACGCCGCATCAGTATCTCGTTCGCTCGCGGCTGCGGCGCGCCGCCGGACTTCTTGCCGACGACGACCGCGCCATCACCGGCATCGCGTTCGATGTCGGTTTCGGCGATCTGTCGAATTTCGTCCGCACGTTCCATCGCGCCGCGGGTATGTCGCCGCGCGCGTTCCGCAAGGCAGCCCGTGGCGACCGCAAGATTGTCCAAGAACGGTTGGGGAGGTTGGCCGTAACGTGATCTCACTTGCTCAAGGAGATCGCAAATGTACGACCATATCGGCCTGCGCGTGAAAGACCTCGACACGAGCGTCCGCTTTTACACCGCCACCCTCACCCCGCTCGGCCATGTGCTGGGCTCGCATGACAAGAGCTATGCCGGCCTCGGCCCGAAGGATGCACCGGCGCTGTGGCTGCATCTGTCGCAGTCGGCGCCGACCGGCGGCCACATCGCCTTCAGCGCCAAGACGCGCGCGGCTGTCGACACGTTTCATGCCGAAGGCCTCAAGAACGGCGGCAAGGACAACGGCCCGCCGGGCGTACGCACCGACTACGGCCCGACCTACTATGCAGCCTTCCTGATCGATCCGGACGGCAACAACGTCGAAGCCGTCTGCTTCGCCTGAACGAGAGGAGCTCATCATGGCCACTGTTTACAAAACGATCATGATCGATGCGCCGCCGGCCGTCGTGTGGGACGCGCTGCGCGACTTCCACGCCGTGCATCAGCGTATCGCGCCGGGCTTCGTCACCGGTCTGACATCGGAAGGCGACGTGCGCATCGTCACCTTCTCAAACGGCAGCGTCGCGCGCGAGAAGCTCGTATCCTGCGACGATACCCACCGCCGCCTCGTCTACTGGATTTCGAGCGAGCGCATGATACATCACAACGCCTCGGCGCAGGTGTTCGCCGAACCGAACGGCACCACACGCTTTGTCTGGATCACCGACGTGCTGCCGGAGGAGATTGCACCGTACATCGACAGCCAGATGTCGATGGCGGTGCCGATCATGAAGCAAACGCTGGAGAAAGCCGCACAGGCGGCGTGAGACGCGGGAGGGAGTGTAGCGCGGCTACACTCCCCACTTCGTGAACTTGACCGACGCCACGCCCGCAAGTCCGAGCAGCAGCATCGATGCGGCCGCGAGCGTGAAGAATGACTGAACGCCCATCCCATACGACATCAGAATCCAGCCGCCGATCGCGATGAACACAAGACGCGCGGTTTGCGCCAGCACCGGCGGCAGCACTTTCGCCGCCCCCTGCGACGAGAAATACAGCGAGATCGACAATCCGATAAAGGCATAGAACGGCGCAGCCGTCGTCAGATACTGGCGGCTCGCGGCCCGCACGCCGGGATCGTCGGTGAACAGGTTGATCCAGATATCAGGAAAGATCGCGATCACCGTCGCAACGCTGCCGACCGACACGAAGGATACGAGACCGGCTGTCCACGCAATGCGCCGCGCACGCACGACATCGCGGGCGCCGATCGCCATGCCGACCATCGGCACTGACGCCATGCCGACGGCGAACGCGATCGAGGTCAGCATGAACTCAAGACGCGCGCCGATACCGTAGCCGGCCAGCACCTCGGTGCCGAAGTGCGCCAGCATGTGTGTGAAGATCGAGATCGTCAGAACGCCCTGCAGCGGCGAGAAGCACGCAATCGCGCCGACTCGCAGAATGTCGAAGAACATCGCACGCTGAATCCGGAAACCGCGTACCAGCGGATTGACGCGGGCGCGGCCGGACAGGATGTACCAACCCATGATCGCGGCACTGATGCTCATGGCAAGCAGCGCACCGGCAGCAACGCCCGGCATGCCGAACTGCGGCACCGGCCCAAGGCCAAGTCCGAGCGTGCCGCCAAGGATGATCTGGCTTACCGCCGAACACAGCACCATCGCCGAGGGCAGCTTCATGTTGCCGGTGCCCCGCAACACGCCAGCCATCGTGTTCATCAGCCAGGGAATGGTTGCGCCGAGAAAGAAGACGTTGATGTAGGCGACTGCCTGCACCAGCACATTTCCGCGCCCGCCCATTGTCGCGAGCAGCGTCGGTCCGAAGATGAGGACGCCGACCATGAACACGAGGCCAAGCGAGAAGCCGATGATCAGCGCATGCGCTGCCAGCGTGGACGCGCGATGTACGTTATTCGCGCCGAGCGCACGGGCGATGGCGGACGCCACGCCGCCGCCCATCGCGCCGCCGGACATGGTCATGGTCAGCATGATGAAAGGAAACACCAGCGCCATTGCCGCCAGCGCCTCGACACCCAATCGGCCGATATAGGAGGTCTCCGCGATCACCACGCAGGTGCCGGCGGTCAGCGCGACGACGTTGGGCGCGGACAGACGTAGCAACGTCGGCAGGATCGGGCCTTCAAGCAGCGGATTGCGCGCAGCCGGAGCTGCCGGAGCAACGATCGGCTCCAGCGGCTTCCCCTCGCCGTCGGACGGGGGCAACTCGGCAACTGCTAGATCGGACATCGCCTCTCCGGCTCAGCGGGCGCAACGCGGTATCATAAGACGGGCCGTCGTTAGCACTGATTCCCGCGGAACGGCATGGTCCGGAACGCATGCCCCTCCCGCGCAGGCCCAGTTTGCGTTGCAGCTAACGAAACATCCTTGCCGCGGCTGTGAAGCTCACCCAAGATCGGCAAAAATCATAACTGGCAGGGAGCGGATGATGACCAATCTCACACGTCGGAATTTTCTCGCCACGACCGGCGGCGCCGCAGCAGCGCTTGCATCCGGTTCGGCCTATGCGGCGATGGGGCCGAACGACAAGTTCGATCTCGTCATCAAGGGCGGCGAGGTCGTCGATCCCAGCCAGTCGTTGCGCGGCAAGCGCGATATCGGCATCCGCTGGGGCGTGGTCGAAGCGATCGAGAACGATATTCCAGCCGCGCGCACCCAACGCTCGATCGACGCCAGCGGCAAGATCGTGACACCGGGCCTGATCGATTTGCACGCGCACGTCTATCCTTATGGCTCAGCCATCGGCATTCCGGCGGACGAACTGGTGGAGCGGCAATGCACGACCACGGTCGTATCCGGCGGCGACGCCGGCGTGAACAACATCGCAGCGCTACGCCGCCACATCGCCGCGCAATCGCGCACCCGCATCTACGCGTTCCTGCACATTGCCAACAACGGCCTCTCGGCGTTTCCGGTTGCCGAGCTCTACAACATCGATCATGCGCAGGTGGATGCTTGCGCCATGGCGCTCGCGGAAAACCAGGACTTCCTGCTCGGCGTGAAGGTGCGCATGTCGGAGAATGTGATTTTCAAGCACGGCCTCGAGCCGCTGAAGCGCGCTATCCTGGCCTGCGAGAAGTGCGGCTGGCCAGCCAAGATGATGGTGCACATCGGCGGCGTCGAGACGCCGCAGCTGATGTCACAGATTCTCGATCTGCTGCGTCCGGGCGATGTGCTGACTCACTCCTATTCCGGCGCGCCAAATATCGGCGGCGCCTTCACCAACATCGTGCAAGACGGCAAGCTGCTGTCGGCGGCGCTCGCCGCCAAGCAGCGCGGCGTGATGTTCGACGTCGGCCATGGCGGCGGCAGCTTCGACTACACGGTTGCGGAAGTGGCGATCCCCCAGGGCTGCCCGCCGGACACGATCTCGTCCGACATCCACGTGTTCTCGGGCAACACGCCCGGCATGCCCTATCTGCCGTGGGTGATGAGCAAGTTCATGGGCCTCGGCTTCTCGCTGGAGCAGGTGATTTCCATGGCCACGGTCAATCCGGCAAAGATCATCAATCGCGCGGCCAATATCGGTTCGCTGAAGGTTGGCGCACCGGCGGATGTCGCAATCATGGAATACGTCGAAGGCCCTGTGTCGTTCGTCGATACGCGCAACAACAAACGCGACGGCAAGGCCTATCTCAAGCCGGTGCAGACGGTCATGAACGGCGTGCCGTTCGGGCGGCCGTATCAGTCGCCGTTTGCGGTGCGCTAAACCAGCAGCGCCGATGCATCGGCGAGACTGACGTCGCGATCGCCGAGCACGCGCGCGGACAACTCGTCCTCGGCCTTACCGGCGGTCGCCTCGAACGGGTCCTGCGGCGTCAGACGGTGATCGACGATAAGCCTGGACAGCAGCATGCGCTTGGCATCCCCCCGCATCTCGTGGATGCGGCCGCCTTCCCAGGCGAAGGTCACTGCACTGGCGACGTGATAGAGCACGCTCGTCGCCCGCCGCGCGTCGGCCTCATTCTGGCTGGAGCGCGCGACCTCGCGCGCGAATTCGACCGCGCGATCCGACAAGTGCTTCAACCGATCGCGCCAGCCTTGCGGCACGCCGGTCATGTCATTGATACGTGCGTGCAAGTCGGCAGCGAGCGCAGCGTCGGCACCGTGACGTCCGACGGCTCGCGTCAGCGCGTCGAGCGCGACGATGTTGCCGGTGCCCTCCCAGATCGAACCGAGATGCGCGTCGCGGAGCAAGCGCGGCGTCGCGAACTCCTCGATGTATCCAATGCCGCCGCGCATCTCCATGGCATCGCCGCAGACCTTCCGCGCATCGCGGGTCGCACGATACTTCAACGTCGGCGTCAGCACGCGCAGCACGGCCGCGGCATCCTGACTGCCGGCCTCGGCGCGATCGAGTGCATCGGCGGTGGCAAAGCTGAGCGAGATCGCCTGCTCGGTCGCCAGCATGATCTTCATCAGTTGCCGCCGTGCCAGCGGCATATCGATGATGCGCTGGCCGAACACGACGCGATTGCGCGCGACCGTGTTGGCATCGTGGTGGGCACGACGCATGAGCGCCGCCGACTTGACGCCGTTCGAAAGCCGCGACCAGTTGACCATCTCGGCCATCTGCACGAAGCCGCGGTCGAGGTTGCCGACCGCGTATGCGATCGCACCTTCGAGCTTGATTTCGCCGGACGCCATCGAACGCGTGCCCAATTTGTCCTTCAGTCGGACGATCCGGTAGTGATTTTGCGAGCCATCATCTAGGAAACGCGGCATCAGGAAGAGGCCGACACCCTTGGTACCGCCGACAGCGCCTTCCGGCCGCGCCAGAAGCATCACGACTTTTGCGTCCGCATTCGAGCAGAACCACTTCTCGCCATGGAGACGCCAGTGATCGCCCTCCTGCACGGCGGCCGTCGTCAGCTTGCCGACGTCGGAGCCGCCCTCCTTCTCCGTCATGAACTGACCACCCTGGGTCAGCTTCGCCATGTCGGTCTGCGTCAGGCCGTCGAGATACTTTGCCTTCAATGCCGCATCGCCGAAGCGCGACAACAGCCGCGCCGCGCCGTCGGTCACGTTGATCGGGCAGCCCATGCCGAATTCAGTCTGATTGAACAGGAACGTGAATGCATGCTTCGCCACCGCCGGATACGTGTCGGCCCAGCCGAGGATGCCCTTGCGATGCGACATCGCGTGAATGCCGAACTCGCCGTAGGCGGCGTTCTCGAGCTCGCGATAGGCCGGGTGATACTCGATCCACTGCACGTCGCGGCCGAAGCGGTCGCGGTGATGCAGGATCGGGCCGTGACGATCGGCGAGCCGCGCGCAGGTGTCGAGCTGATCGCCGGCCAGCGCGCCGAGGCGATCGAGATGCGGATCGATGTGCTTGAACAGCGCCGGCGAAAGATAAAGGCGAAGAATGTCCGCCAGCATCGGATCGGCGCGATAGAAATTGAGACCCGTGGTGTCGGGCGCGATCAGGTCGGCCTTCGGCTGCGGCGCGCGATGCACGTTCATGGCGATTCCTCCCGGCGCCCGTCCATCGCGAGCAGCCTGATTGCTGGCGCGACGTTGCGGCGTTTTCGGTGGTCTTGCAAACGAGAAAACGGTAGCCTTCAGTTGAGATAATCTCAATTGAGATCATCATGGCCAAACGCCTGCCACCACTTACCAGCCTTCCTGTCTTCGAAGCCGCCGCGCGCCGGATGAGTTTTTTGCACGCCGCCAATGAGCTTGGCGTCACCCCCGGCGCGGTCAGCCGGCAGATTCAAGGGCTGGAAAGTCATCTCGGCACCGCGTTGTTCACGCGGGCCAACCGCAGCATCGAGCTCACCGCAGCCGGCCGCGCCTACGCGCAGGAGATTCAGGCGGCACTGGAACGTATTTCGTCCGCGACCGAGCGCGCGCGGGCACCGGGACGGCGGCGACCGTTGTCGATTTGTGCTTATCAGAGCTTCGCCATCCGCTGGCTCATTCCGCGCTGGCGCAGTTTTCACGATCAGCATCCGGAGATCGACGTTCAGCTCGCCACCACGCTCGAGCCGGTCGATCTCGTGCGCGACGGCTTCGACGCCGCGGTGATGGTCGGCGAAGGCAAGTGGCCTGGCTTCGCGGCCATGAAGCTTTGCCCCATCACCGTGTTTCCGGTGTGCAGTCCGAAGCGGCTGAAAGGACGCGCGCCGCTGCAGGAACCGCGCGATCTCGTTCATCATCCGCTGATTCACGCCACCTCGCGCCCAGACGATTGGCCGCGTTGGCTGGACGAGGCCGGTGCCGGCGATGTCGATGGCCGCCGCGGCGTCCGCTTCGAAAACCAGACGCTGGCATATCAGGCCGCCATCGACGATGTCGGTATCGCGCTCGGCATTCAGGAGCTGATCGCCGACGAACTCACGCAAGGCCGTCTCGTGCAACCGTTCAAATACGTCCGGCAAACCCGCAGCTCGTTCTATCTCGTCTATCCGAAGGGCGATGCGGCGCATCCGCAGCTCGCGGCGTTCCTGAGATGGATTGAGGGCGAGATATTACCTGCCACGTAAGGAAATCGTGCGCGCTCGGCGCGCTGCGTTCAATTTCGGCTGCTTGACAAATTTAGAACTTTTGTAAAGTCTGCGGACATGATCCCGAAGGGCCTGCGCACCACCCCGAGAGAGCGGATCCTGGACGCGGCAATGCATGTGTTCGCGGAAAACGGCTATCGACGCGCGTCGATGGAGCAGGTTGCCGAAGCCGCGCAATTTTCGCGGCAGGCCGTCTATCTTCATTTCGACAACAAGTCGTCGCTGTTCCGCGCCGTCGTCGAAGCGGTCCACGAGGGCGCCTATCAAGCCGAAGCCGAGGCCGGTCTTACGGCCGAGAAAGCCGGCAAGGGTCTTGCCGATATTCTTGCAGCGCAGGTCGACGCGCGTTTCCGCTATATCCTTGAGTGTCTGGAAGAGACCGAGGAAGCGGAAGAACTCGCGAGCGAAGTTCTGGGGCAGACGCCCGATCTTCATCGCAAATTCATCGAACATAATCTCGGTCTGCGGATCGAGACCATCAAGCGGGTCTGCAAGCAGCAAGATCTCGCGTTGCGCAGCAGGATGTCCGCGGCGGAGCTTGCGCGCTGTATCCAGACCGCGATGCACGGCTTCAACGATCTACGGCTTGGAACGGCTTTTCTCAACGACCTTGGCCGCGTCATCCGCCTGATTGTTGCCGGCGCTCTCGCTCCCGCAGCAATGCCCGCGCCGCGCAAACAACACGCCCCGATCAAGACGTCGCGCAAAACCTCGCGTTCCCGAACCGGAAGAGGATCGTCATGAGCACTGCCACGATCAACGGCCGTATCGAAACACTCACAGACAATCCGGATGCCCTGCTGGTCGACGTTCTGCGCGGCGACCTCAAGTTGACCGGCACCAAGCTCGTCTGCGGCGGCGGCGTCTGTGGCGCGTGCACGGTGCTCGTCGACGGCGCGCCGGTGGTGAGCTGCCTGACGCCTGTCAAAGCCGTCGAAGGCAAGTCGGTCGTCACCGTCGAAGGCGTCGGGGCGAATGGGCTGCATCCGGTGCAGAAGGCTTTCATGGCGCTCGACGCCCTGCAATGCGGCTTCTGCACGCCGGGCTTTGTCGTCGAAGCGGTCGCGTTCCACGATCGCTGGCGCAAGACCTACGGCACAACGATCCCGTCGCGCGATGACATCGCCGCCGCCCTATCAGGCCATCTCTGCCGCTGCGGCGCCTATGACAACATCCTGCGCGCCGTCGCCGAAGCCTGTAACGGCAAGTTCGACGGCGAACGCACCACGTCGCCGCGCGTCGAAGCGCGCGACAAGGTGACGGGCGCTGCGACCTACACGCTCGACGTGCAACTGCCCGGCCAGCTCGAAGGACTGTTGCTGCGCTCGACGTCGGCGCATGCGCGCATCGACGGCATCGATCTCGGCGCGGCGCAGGCGATGCCCGGCGTCACTGCCGTCTCGCTGCTACCGAACGATCGCATTGTCCGCTATGTCGGCGAACCCATCGCCGCCGTGGCCGCGCCAGATCGCAAGACGGCACAGCTCGCCCTGCAGGCCATCCGCGTCAGCATCACCGAACTGCCCTCCGCTATCGGCATCGGCGCGGCGCGCGAGCCGTCGGCGCCCGCCGTGTTTTCGGGGTGGCGGAAGAATCCGGCCAACGTTTCGGAGGGCACAGTCGCTCCTGCCCCATGGAAGGGCAATGTCCGCGGACCGACAGCGTCGTTCTCGCACGGCGCGAAGAAAGTGACGGAATGGGTGTCCGCCGCGCGCAACGGCCGGAATCCGCGGCTTGTCGAGGCGACGTTCCATACGCAAGCGCAATCGCACACCTGCCTCGAACCGCACGTGGCCGTTGCGAATGTTGAAGGCGACCGCGTCACCATTTACGCCTCGACGCAGGCCGTCTTTCACGTGAAGGAGCTGGTCGCCAAGCGTTTCAAGCTCGATCATGACAAGGTGCAAGTGATCGCGCATCACATCGGCGGCGGCTTCGGCTCGAAGATCACGCTCGGCGCGGAAACGATTGCCGCCGTGACGCTGTCGCAAGCGGCTAAAAAGCCGGTTCGCATCGCTTTCGACCGCCACGAAGAGCTGTCAGTGACCGGTTATCGCCCCGGCTGCGAATTGAAGCTGAGCTTGTTGCCCTCCGACGACGGCAAACAATTGAAAGCACTGTCGCTCACCGCGCATGCGGATACAGGCGCCGGCGTGAACTCGACCGTCGCCGGGCTCGCGCGGCTGATCTATCCGGCGGAAGCTAAATACCTCGCCGACTACGACATCGTCAGCAATCTGCCGCCCGGTTGCGCGTTCCGCGGGCCCGGCGGACCGCCGATGGCGTTTGCGGTCGAGCAGGCCGTCGACGAAGCGGCGCTGCGGCTGAACATGGACCCGATCGCGCTGCGCAAGCTGTGGGATCGCGATCCCAACCGGCAACGTCTCTACGATTGGGCCGCGCAACTCGACATCTGGCGCAAACTCGCGCATGCGCCACAGCAGAGCGGGCGCTACCGCCGCGGTGTTGGCGTCGCCACCGGCTACTGGTTCTATTTTTGGCAACCCGGCACCAAGGTCGATCTCGCGATCGAGAATCACAAGCTCGTCGCCAGCGTCGCGATCCAGGATATCGGCACCGGCAGCCGCACGGTGATCGCCAACACGGTCGCGCGCGAGTTCAATCTCGATCCCGACGAGATCGAGGTGCGGATCGGCGATTCGAAACTGCCGGAAGGTCCGGCATCGGGCGGCAGCCGCACCACAGCCTCGGTTGTCCCGCCGACCTTGCTCGCGATCGAGAAGCTGAAGGCAGCGATCACACAAGGCACGCAACAGCGGCCCGGCTCGAATGCGCCATGGCGCGATCTCATCGCCGGATCCGGCAACATTCGCGTCTCGGCGGAACGGCCCGAGGACAGTAAGCCAACGGCGCCGGGTATCCGCTCGCCGCTGAAGGATGCCGGACTGATCGGCACCGTCTTCGGCTGGATGCTGCGCACATTCTCCGGCATCGCCGCCGGCGCCGGTGTGCCGAGCTCGGTTCAGGTGGTGGAAGTGGAAGTCGATACCTGGCTCGGCCACGTGCGGGTGGTCAGCGTCCATTCGGGGCTTGCCATCGGAAAGATCGCAGCACCCGCGCTGGCGCACAGTCAGGCAACGGGATCGATCATCCAGGGTATCGGCTACGCGCTCTATGAAGCGCGCGAAGTCGATCCACGGCGCGGCGATATTCTGAGCGGCGGGCTGGAGGACTATCGCATTCCCGGCATCGGCGACACGCCGGTCATGGACATCCACTTCGACGAGAAGGGCTTCGACCACGTGCTCGGCGGCAGTGTCGGCATCGGCGAGGTCGCGACCGTGCCGACATCGCCGGCGATCGCCAATGCGATCCGCAACGCCATCGGCATCCGCTCCTACGAACTGCCGATCCGTCCCGATCGGCTGGTGCAGCTTCTGAAAGAGCGGAGCGCCGCATGAGCCAAGGTCTCACAAACAGCGAATTTCGCGCCGGCGGCACCGACCTCTCGGAGCGCCGCCGCAGCGGCGTGTCGCGCGGCGCGCTGGCCGATCTCAAACCATCGCCGGCGATGCAGAGCATGTCGTGGGATGCGGCAGGCGCTGCCAGCATCGGCGCGTCCACGAGCATTGCCGCCATCGCGCGCGACGCGACAATCGCCGATGCCTATCCCGGATTGGCAGCTGCTGCCGGTGGCCTCGCAACACCGCAAGTGCGGCACGCCGCGACCATCGGCGGCAATCTCGCCCAGCGTTCGCGCTGCTGGTACTATCGCAGCCCGCACTGGTCGTGCCTGAAGAAAGGCGGCAGCGATTGCCCCGCCCGCGCGGGCAATCATCTCTACCATGTCGCGTTCGATCTCGGCCCGTGCATCGCGCCGCATCCGTCCACGCTTGCGGCCGCGTTGCTCGCCTATGATGCGACGGTGACGACGAACCAGCGGCAGGCGCTGAGCATTCCAGAACTGCTCGGCGACGGCAGCAGCGGGCGTGCCGATCATCTGCTGCGGCCGGATGAGGTGATCGAAGCGATCAAGCTTCCCTCACCGCTCGCCGACGAGCGCGCGATCTACAAGCGCGCGATCAGCCGTAGCTATGCGGAATGGCCGCTGGTCGAGATCGTGGCACGCGCTGTGATCGCAGGCGGCGCCTTCAAGTTCGCACGTGTTGCCATCGGCGGCATCGCGCCGGTGCCGCTGCGGCTTGCAAACGTCGAGACTGCACTCGAAGGCAAGCCCGCGAATACCGGGACCATCGAAGCTGCTGCGAAGCAATCGGTGCAGGGCGCCAAGCCGTTACCGATGACGGGCTACAAGCTCGATCTGCTGCAAGGCCTGACGCACGACGTGCTGGAGCAGCTCGCGAGTTCGGCTTAAGTCTAGACGCGTCGGCTTAGTCTAGACGCGGAAGTGCTTCGACAGCTTCAGGCCCTGCGCCTGATAATTCGAGCCGATGCGCTGGCCGTACAGCGCGTCGGGGCGCGACATCATCTTCTCGTAAACGAGACGCCCGACGATCTGGCCGTGTTCGAGAATGAACGGCACCTCGCGCGAACGCACTTCCAGAACACCCCGCGAGCCCTGCCCGCCCGCACCAGCATAGCCAAACCCTGGATCAAAGAAGCCGGCGTAGTGCACGCGGAATTCACCGACCAGCGGATCGAACGGCACCATCTCGGCGGCGAAGTCCGGCGGCACCTGCACCGCCTCCTTTGACGCGAGGATATAGAACTCGCCGGGATCGAGAATGAGTGTGCGATCCGGTCGCGCCGAAATCGGCTCCCAGAATTCGTCGACCGCGTAGCCGCCACGGCGGTCGACATCGACCACGCCCGTGTGACGCTTGGCGCGATAGCCGACCAGCCCGCTCGCGTTATCGCCGGAGAGATCGACGCTGAATGCGAGGCCGCCAGTCAGGTCCGCATCCTCGACGTCGACCAGCCGCTCGGCCGCATGCAACGCATTCAGTTCATCGTCATTGAGCCGAGCCTCGCCGACACGGAAGCGCACCTGCGACAGCCGCGAACCCTCGCGCAGCAGCACCGGAAACGTCTTCGGGCTGATCTCGGCATAGAGCGGGCCGTGATAACCGGCACCGATCATGTCGAAGCGGCGCGTGCCATCCGCAATCACGCGCGTGAACACATCGAGGCGGCCGGTCGAACTTTTCGGATTGGCGGCCGCGATGATCTCCGGCGGCAATGCGAGGCTCTCGAGCAGCGGCACGATGTAGACGCAGTTGGTCTCCAGCACCGCGCCGTCGGACAGATCAATCTCGTGCAGCTTCAACTCATCGATGCGCTCGGCCACTGTCATGCCGGGGCCCGGCAGAAAGCTCGCGCGCACGCGGTAGGCGGTCGAGCCGAGCCGCAGGTCGAGGCTCGCCGGCTGAATCTGGCTTTCAACGAAGGGATATTCGGGAATGATGAGGCCAGCGTCCGTCATCGCCGCGATCATGCGATCGGGCAAAATTCCCTCATCATCGGGGGAGAGTGAAAACGGCACGCGACGCTCCTCAGGCCACATCCAAGGTGGCGAAAAAGGCCCATTTTGGTTATCCGAAACCCTTCTTGACGGAAAGGGCGCGACACTTTAAGGGTGCCGCTTATCCCGTGGTGATTTGAGCCGGCCGGCTTGCAGCCACGTTAAATAAGTCGCTAAACAGGCCGGGGACCAGTGTGATCCCGGCCTGTGGAGTTCGCTCCAGGCTGGTTTTTTGTGACCTTTTTCCAAGAGGTCACGATGGAGGTCACATGTCGCAGGTCAAGAAGCCCCCCATGGCCACCCGCAACTATCGCCCCGAGACACGTCTCGTGCACGGCGGCACTTTGCGTTCCGATTTCGGCGAAACATCCGAAGCGCTGTTTCTGACACAGGGCTTCGTCTACGAAAGCGCCGAGCAATGCGAAGCGCGCTTCAAAGGCGAAGAGTCCGGGTTTCTCTATTCGCGCTTTTCAAATCCGACGGTCGCGATGTTCGAGCGGCGCATGATCGAGCTCGAAGGGGCGGAAGCTGCGCGCTCGACGGCGACCGGCATGGCCGCCGTGACCACCGCGATCCTCGCGCCATTGAAGGCCGGCGATCATGTCGTGGCCGCGAAGGCGCTGTTCGGCTCCTGCCGTTACGTGGTGGAAGATCTGCTGCCGCGTTACGGCATCGAATCGACGCTGGTTGATGGCCTCGATCTCGATCAATGGCAAAAGGCCATGCGGCCGAACACCAAGACCTGCTTCCTTGAAAGCCCGACCAATCCGACGCTCGACGTGCTCGACATTGGTGCGATCGCCGGGATCGCGCATAAAGGCGGCGCGCGGCTCGTGGTCGACAACGTGTTCGCCACCCCGATCTGGCAGAGTCCGCTAACGCTCGGTGCCGATGTCGTCGTCTATTCGGCGACCAAGCATATCGATGGCCAAGGCCGCTGCCTCGGCGGCGTGATCCTGTCGTCGGAGCAGTTTATCAACGACCATATCCACACATTCCTACGGCAGACCGGCCCATCGATGTCGCCGTTCAATGCGTGGGTACTGCTGAAGGGGCTGGAGACGCTGGCGATCCGCGTCAAGCAGCAGACCGACACGGCCGCACTTGTCGCCGAAGCGCTCGCGGGACATCCGAAGATTTCACGCTTGATCTATCCGGGTCGCGCCGATCATCCGCAAGCGGCGCTGGTGAAGAAGCAGATGCGCGCAGGCTCGACGCTGGTCGGCTTCGAGGTAAAGGGCGGCAAAGCTGCAGCGTTCCGCACGCTGAATGCGCTGAAGCTGTCGCGCATCTCGAACAACCTCGGCGACGCCAAGAGCCTCGTCACCCATCCCGCGACGACGACGCATCAGCGCCTGACGCCGGAAGCGCGGGCCGAACTTGGAATTGGCGAAGGCTTCATCCGTTTCTCGGCGGGCCTCGAGCACGCCGACGACGTGATCGCCGACCTCACGGATGCGCTGGCGCAAGCATAGAGACTTTAGTAGGGCGTGATCTGATCCGAAAACCGCTTCACACTTTTGGAGATCACCGACTCACATTGGGCGGAAGGTCAGGACGTTGGACGGCACCTCGACGCCGGCCTTCACCTGGCCGACAGTCTTGATGATGGTGTCGCCGAGGAGCTGCGCGAAGCACGCGTAGCCCCAGTCGTTCATGTGCAGGCCGTCCGAGATCACGAACTGATCCATCGGCAGCGCACGGTCCTTGTGCCACTCCTGCATCACCTTGAAGCGCGGAAACACGCCGACCTTGGCGGCGTGACCGGCCTTCTTGATGAGCGCCACCATCTTGTTGGCGTCGGCTTCCTTGGCCATCGTGGCCGGCGCATACTGCGGGTCGACCAGCACCACGTCGGCGCCCGTCTCCTTCAGACGCTTCACGCCGTCCTCGATGATGCCTGCCGTCTCCTCGATGTTGCCGCCCTTCACCACCGTGTTGGTGCCAAGCTGCCAGATCACGAGATCGGGGTTGTTGTCGATCACGCTCTTCTGCAAACGCGCGATCATCTGCGGACCGTCCTCGCCGCCGACGCCCTGATTGAGGATCGAGATATCTGCGTCGGGATATTTCCGGCGCAACTGATCCGCAAGCCGGTTGGGATAGGAGAACGCACTCGAGCTCGCGCCATAGCCCGCAGTCGACGACGAGCCGAACGCAACGATGGTCACCGGTTCGCCCGCGGCAAGCTTCTTCGCAATACGCGGCAGCGAGCCCTCGAACTTCATCGACTTGGGCGTCGAACAGGGCACGCGGCTGAAGACGTCGCCGGCCGTCTTGGCGGCTTCGCGCACGCGATCGATCGCGCGGCCCGCGGTGCCCTTCTGCGCGCCTGGATCGACGGATGCAGACATCTCAGGCGCCGGGCTTGCGGGTGCTGCGGCCGCACCCTGCGCCAGCGCAGAGGCCGAGCCGGCCAGCACCGACAAGGCGACGGCTGCCGCGGCGAGCGGACCTGCATCAAACACAAAACAACGAGCCGTCATCAACGTTGAACCTTCAATTCGGCCGGATTGATCTGGGCCGCATCAATCACAAACTTCGTCATCAATTGACCGAGGCACTCATGCACGCGCTTGGCCATCGCCAGTCCATGGTCCGAGCCTTGCGGCGTAGCGAACAGATCGAAGTCGCCCGTCTCGTGCCAGTCGCGCATGATCGCGAAGCGATCGAACAGCGGCACGTCCATCTTCTGGGCGACCACACGCATGCTGTCGATGTAGGGAGTAACCGCCATCACCATGTCTGTACGCGGACTGTATTGCAAATTCACCAACATCACGTCGATACCGGCCTTCTGCAGGGCAGCGATGCCCTCGTCGAGGGCCGTCCGGAACTCCTCCGGATCGATCGTTCGGATCGCATCCACCGTCCCCGTTTGCCAGACGACGAGATCCGGCTTCCGGTCGGCCGCAAGCTTCTCAAACCCCGCCGCGACTTCCTCCGTCGTTTTCCGCGGCTGAAGGCTGGTCGACAGATCGATCGTCACGCCCGGCAGGCGCTCGCGCAGGATCGCCTGCAGCCGCGCCGGATACGCAGCCGCTTCACCATCGGCGCCTGGAAGAGAGGACGATCTGGTCCCGGCCACCAGAATATTGAGCCGTTTCGGGCCCTTCACAGCCGCCGCGACCTTGGCCAGCACACTCTCGCTGGTCAACAGATAGGCAGGAACATCGCATTGTGAAGAGGTATTATTCGCTGCTTCTTCCGCGCGAACCGGAGCCGTCGCTACAAAGACTGCAAACACGAGAGCGAAACGGAGCGTCATGGCCGGCCTCCCACAAGATCGGCGCCACTGGCTGCAGGCGTAGCATTCTTGTCGGCATTGCGCTTGTACCAGGATAGCAACCAAGCAGCGCCCGACATGATCAAGATACCGGTAATACTCAGGCCAAAGTGCATCAGCGCTCCGCCATTGAACTCACCAAGGATGAAGTGTCCGGCGAACGCAAGAAACACACCAAGGCAGAAGATCTCCAGCGAGTGCTGCCCGCACAGAATAAGCGGCCGCAGCCATTTCGATTTCAGACCCGACCAGTCCTTCGGCAGCAGGCGGACGGTCAGTGCTGCCAGCGCCAGGAAATGCGCGAACCGCAGCACATCGAGATCGGTCTTGCTGATCGGATACATCCACTGCTCGAGCCGCTTCGGCAGGAACATCGACAGCTGCGGCATATGCCAGGTCAGGGTCACGAAGAACGCGAACAGCAGGTAGACGATGCAAAGCGCCATGGTGATGTTCGACGAGAGAATGCGCGACATACGGGTCGCGCCACCAAGCGCGCACCAGGCACCGAACACGAACAAGAGTTGCCACGACAGCGGATTGAACGCCCACCAGCCGCTCGGATAGGCAGGCAGGTAGAGATCGAACTCCCAGGTGATGGCGTAAAGCGCGACCGACAGTGCGAGTGCGATATCCGGCTTGCGCTTCAAGAGCCACAGCGCCGGCGCCAGAAACAGCATCAGCACGATGTAGAGCGGCAGCACATCCATGTTGACGGGTTTGAACTTCAACAGCAGCGCCTGGATGATGGTGACGTCCGGCTGCTTGAGGAAATCGAGAATACCCATTTCCTCGGCGTAAAGGGGATTCTCGAACCGCGTTGCGACATAGGAGATTTCGGCGAGGTAGATCGTGAACAGAAACACGTGCGCGACGTAGATCTGCCAGACCCGCTTCATGATGCGCGCGCCGGCGACGAGGAAGCCGCGCGCCTCCATCGCCTTGCCGTAGACGAACGCCGCCGTGTAACCGGAGATAAAAATGAAAATCTCCGTCGCGTCGCTGAAGCCGTAGTTGCGGAGGGTGAATCACGTCAGAATATTCGGCGGCAAGTGATCGACGAAGATCAGCCACAGGGCAAGACCGCGAAACAGATCGAGCCGCAGTTCGCGCTCGGCCGGGGCCGTAAGCATCGGCAAACGCTCGACTGGTGCCGCAGGGCGCACTTCGTCTGCTCGCGCGCCATCACGAGGATCAGTTGCGGGACTTTCGGCCATCGCCTGTCCGGTCTTTTGAGCAGCCGCCATCCGACCTGCCTGACGTTATTCTTGAGCCGCTATCATGAGCCCGAATTGCGAAAATCATCTGTGCTCAGATACGCTCAGGGTGCAGTATTTGGTCCCCAAAACAAGCCATGAGGGTTAAAATAAGACCGATCGGCATAGCGGCATCGTATTGAAACAATAGCGCGCCGCTCGCGTATCTGCCGCCTTCGAATTCGGGCCGGAACTCAACGGCGGCGCACATTGTTCCCGGCATTTTCGGCCGGTTGCTGCTGGAGTGACATCACATGTATCGGGCCATCACGCGCGAGATTGAAGTCACTGTCGAACCGAACTTCCTGCCCGACCGTTCGTCCGAGAATCAGTACTTCTGGTCCTACACCATCGTCATACGTAACCGCGGACCGGAGACAGTGCAGCTTCGCACCCGTCACTGGATCATCACCGATGCGACCGGTCGCAGCCAGGACGTGCGCGGCAAGGGCGTGGTCGGCGAACAGCCTGTGCTCGGCCCCGGCGAGTTCTTCGAATACACCAGCGGCGTGCCGTTGCCGACATCGTCCGGCATCATGCGCGGCACCTATCAGATGGTCAGCGAGAGCGGCGAAGCCTTCAATATCGAGGTGCCGACGTTTTCGCTCGACAGTCCGAGCGCGAAGCGGACACTGAACTAGGTTCGCGCAAGTTCGACCGCAACTGCCTTGCGCACATTCGGCAGCTCCGACATGCGGCGGCGATGATCGAGCACGCGCGGCAGGCGTGTCAGATCCGCACCATCTCCCTCCAGCCACTGCGCGAGCGTGAAGAGATAAGGGTCGCAGATCGTGTAGGAGTCGCCCATGACCCAGGGGCCTTTCAGCATGCCGTGTTCGATCAGTTCAAAGCCGGCCGTGACCGACTGCGGCACCTTGCGCTGCATGTCGGCAAACGATGACGGCTCGTCCGCCCAGCGATAACCCCGCATGCGGTGGGCGTGGGAGATATGCACGGTCGAACAAAGATAGCTGTTGAAGGCCTGAACTTCCGCGAACGCGAACGGATCGTCCAGCGGCGCGAGCTTCGCTTGCGGAAACGACTGCGCGATGAAGGCCAGCATCGCCGGCGTCTCGGTCAGCACACCGCGCTCGGTCACCATCGCCGGCACCCGAGCCTTCGGATTGATGGCGACGTACGCCGGACTTTTCTGCTGCTCGGCGCTGAAGCTGATGCGCTCGGTCGTGTACTCGGCACCGGCGTCTTCAAGTGCGATGTGAGAGGCGAGCGAACAGGTGTGCGGCGTGAAGTACAACTTGATCATGAGCGCCCCAAATCGAACTCGATTATTCCACACCCGCCTCTTCCGGCGAAAACTGGTAGACCGACGAACAGAATTCGCAGGTCACCACGACCTTGTCGTTCTCGACCATGCTGGCGCGATCTTCCGGCGAGAAGCTCGCCAGCATCGAGGCGACCGCGTCACGCGAGCATGAGCATTGCGCCCCCACCGGCTGATGATCGAACACGCGCACACCGCGCTCGTGGAACAGCCTGAACAGCAGCCGCTCACCCGACAGATCAGGATCGATCAACTCGACATCCTCGATGGTGCCGACCAGCGACTGGCCTTCGACCCACGCATCGTCATCGGGCACGGTATGGGTTTCGGTGCCTTCGGGTGCGTCGCCAGGGTGGAGGTCCGCCTGCCGCGCGCGTTCCGGCGCCTTCGGCAAGAACTGCAGCAGCATGCCGCCGCCGCGCCAGCGATGCTTCGGCCCACCGGCGCTGCGGAACTCCTCGCCCACCGCAATACGCACCCGCGTCGGAATCTGCTCCGAGCGCAGGAAGTACTCATGCGCGGCGTCCTCGAAATTGGCGCCGTCGAGCGCGACCAGGCCCTGATAACGGCTCATGTTGGCGCCCTGGTCGATCGTCATCGCCAGATGGCCGCGGCCGAGCAGCTCGGCGGTTGTCTGAGGCCCATTCAGACGCGACGCGTCGAAACGCGCGTATGCGCGCAGACGATCCGGCGCCATGAAGTCGACGACGATCAGCGACACCGGCCCGTCGGTCTGGGTCTGGAGGATGAAGCGGCCGTCGAACTTCAGCGACGATCCGAGCAGCGTGGTCAGCACGATCGCTTCGCCCAGCACCTTGCCGACCGGAGCCGGATAGTCGTGCTTGGTCAGAATCTCGTCGAGCGCCGGTCCAAGTTTGGTCAGGCGTCCGCGCACGTCGAGCGCAGACACCTCGAACGGGAGAATGGCGTCATCGACCGGTATCGCGGACGGCGCACGGACATTGGCAGGATCAGGCATGATGGAAGTTCTCTCCATCCCGGCAGGTAGCGCGCGCAGAGCGGATTTTCAACCCGGCGCACCGCCTGAGCGACATGTGGCTCTCAGGCCACCGTGCCGAAACACCACGCAAGGATGCCCTTCTGGGCATGAAGGCGGTTTTCCGCCTCGTCGAACACCACCGACTGCGGCCCATCGATCACCTCGTCGGTGACCTCATCGCCGCGATGCGCCGGCAGGCAATGCATGAAAAGCGCGTCGGGCTTCGCCAGCGACATCAGCCGTCCGTTGACTTGATACGGGCGCAGAATGTTGTGGCGATGCTCGCCCTCCTTGTCCCCCATCGACACCCAGGTGTCGGTGACGACGCAGTCGGCGCCACGCACTGCTTCATCCGGATCGGTCCCGATCAGGATCGGCGCGTTCGAAGCCTTGATCCAGTCCTTCAGCGGTTTGTTCGGCGCGAGCTGCGGCGGCGTCGCAATCTTCAGGTTGAAGCCGAAGCGATCGGCCGCATGCGCCCACGACGCCAGCACGTTGTTGTCATCGCCGGTCCACGCCACCGTCCGGCCCTTGATCGGTCCGCGATGCTCTTCGAACGTCATCACATCCGCCATCACCTGACAGGGATGCGAGCGGCGGGTGAGACCGTTGATGACAGGCACCGTTGCGTGTTCGGCCAATTCCAGCAATAGGTCATGATTGAGGATACGGATCATGATCGCATCGACGTAGCGCGAGAGCACCCGCGCCGTGTCGGCAATGGTCTCACCACGCCCAAGCTGCATCTCTTGTCCGGTCAACATGATCGCCTCGCCGCCGAGCTGGCGCATGCCGACGTCGAATGAGACGCGGGTGCGCGTCGACGGCTTCTCGAAGATCATCGCCAGCACTTTGCCGGCCAACGGCTTGTCTTTTTCCGCGTCAGCTCGCGAAGACCTGCGCGCAGCCTTCATCGCAGCGCTGGCGTTCAGAATACTGCGCAGATCGCCCAGCGATACCTCGGTAAGATCGAGGAAGTGACGCGGTTTACTCATTCACCCCGCCTTGCGCGCCCGCGCGCCCGGCGACAGCGCGGCGCAAGCGCGCTCGAGCCGCCCGACCGCATCGTCGAGTTCCGCTTCGGTGACGATGAGCGGCGGCAGCATGCGTACAACATTTTCGCCGGCGCCGACCGTGAGAAGCTTCTGATCGCGCAGCGCAGCGACGAGATCGCCAGCCGGCACCACGGCACGCACGCCGATCAGAAGCCCTTCGCCGCGCACCTCATTGATGACATCCGGATAGCGATCGCAGACCGACGCCAGCTTCTGCTTGAACAGCAGCGACATCTTCTGCACGCGATCGAAGAAGCCGGCTGCGAGCATCACGTCGAGCGTGGCGTTCGCAGCCGCGACCGCGAGCAGGTTACCGCCGAAGGTCGACCCGTGCGTTCCCGGCGTCATGCCCTTGCCGGCCTTCGCGGTGGCAAGGCATGCGCCGATCGGAAAGCCGCCGCCGAGCGCCTTCGCGAGTCCCATGATGTCCGGCGTCACGCCGAACCGCATGTGCGCGAACAGTTCGCCGGTGCGGCCCATACCGGTCTGCACCTCGTCAAAAATCAGCAGCAGGCCATTCTCGTCGCAGAGCTGGCGCAGCGCGCGGAAGAACGCCGGCGGCTGCACGCGCAGTCCACCCTCGCCCTGCAGCGGTTCGACTAGGATCGCGGCCGTGTTCGGGCCGATCGCTTTCTTCACCGCTTCGATGTCGCCGAGCGGAACCTGATCGAAACCCTCGACGCGCGGGCCGAAACCTTCGAGATATTTTTCCTGACCGCCGGCAGCGAGCGTCGCAAGCGTCCGGCCATGGAACGCGCCTTCGAACGTGATGATGCGGAAGCGCTCGGGATGACCGTTCACCGCGTGATATTTGCGCGCCATCTTGATGCACGCTTCCATCGCCTCGGCGCCGGAGTTGCAGAAGAAAGCGGTGTCGGCGAACTTGCTCTCGGCGCACAACCGCGCGGCTAGCGTCTCACCCTCCGCGACGCGGAACAGGTTGGAGACGTGCCAGAGCTTTGCCGCCTGATCTTGCACCGCCTGAACGAGATGCGGATGCGCATGCCCAAGCGCATTCACGGCGACGCCCGAGGTGAAATCGAGATAGCGATCGCCGTTGGTCGCGATCAACCACGGACCTTCGCCGCGCTCGAACGCGAGATCCGCCCGTGCGAACACTGGAAGCATATGCGTCGTGGTCTGGCTCATGACGATCACCAACAGGACAAAGCCCTGCCCCAAATAAAATGTGCCGCCTCGAAAGGCGGCACTGACGAGGTTTATTGTATTGGCGCGCCCTCTGCTGTCAACAGCGCGTATTCCGCAAAAGTGGGCACCGGTTTTGCGATCAGAATACGCGCACTCTTATATTTGGGAGCATTTCCTAACGGCTAACCGGTCTCCACTTAGCCTGGAAAGCTCCCTGATGCCGCAAAGTCGCAGAAAAAGCCGATTGTCAGGGTTTAAGGACAGAAGGTGTGGACGCTGAAGGGCCGACTCTTGCGCGTGAGTCACGCCATATTGTAGCGTTTGAGCTGTCGGATACGACATCTCGTGCGGCGGTTCTGACCCATTAACGGTCCTTTGTGTGCGGCGTAACGCCCGGGCGCTTCAAGCGCGTCGGGCGAGGGCTAAGGGATTCTGCCAACACGGGTTTTGACCGGTGGATGCCGCAAAGCCGCCTCGGACAGGCTGGCGTGAAAGTTAAGGAAAGCAGTGCGATGACGGCAATGAGTTGGACTGACGACCGCGTCGAACAGTTGAAGAAACTTTGGGAAGCCGGCCTCTCCGCTAGCCAGATCGCCGCGGAACTCGGCAACGTCACCAGGAACGCAGTCATCGGCAAGGTCCACCGGCTTGGCCTTTCCGGCCGCGCCAAAAGCCCGTCATCGGCAGCACCGCGGCCGCGCAAGGCGCGCCCGGCGCAGCACATGATGCGCATCTCGCGCCCGGTCGCACGCGGGAACACGGCGCTCGCGCATGTATTCGAAGTCGAGGTCGAAGCCGACCCGGTGGCCTACGACAATGTCGTGCCGATGAGCCAGCGCCTGTCGCTGCTCGAACTCACGGAAGCCACTTGCCACTGGCCGGTCGGCGATCCGGGCAGCCCGGACTTCTTCTTCTGCGGCGGCAAGTCGGTTGCCGGTCTTCCCTACTGCCCGCATCATTCGCGCGTGGCCTATCAGCCGGCGAGCGATCGGCGCCGCGACCGCCGCCCTCCGACCGGTAAATAATCTCGCGTCATCGTTGAGAAGGATCGCGCGGCCCTAAGCGGCCGCGCTGTTGTTTCGCGGCAGCGGAAGGCATGCGGTGAAGGTTGCACCCTGCTTCGGCACGCTCTCGATCAAGAGCCGTCCGCGATGGCGGATCAGGATGTGCTTGACCAGCGACAGACCAAGTCCGGTTCCGCCCTGGGAACGGCTGTCGCCGACATCGACGCGATAGAAACGTTCGGTCAACCGCGGCAAATGTTCCGGCGCGATACCAGGACCGAAGTCGCGCACCTGAACGCGAATTTCCGATTGTCCTTCGGACACCGCATCCTGCTTCAGCGAAACGATCACCCGGCCGCCGGACGCGCCATACTTCAACGCGTTCTCGATCAGGTTCTCGAACAAGCGCATCAGCTCTTCGCGATCGCCTGCGATCGTCACCGGCTTGATCGGCAAGTCGATATCGATCTCGACCTGACGCTCCGCCGCCAGTGGCTCGAGCCCGTCGGCGACCTGCCGGATGATCGGCACGATATCGACCATCGCATCGGGGCGCACATGCGCACTCAGCTCGACGCGCGACAGCGACAGCAGATCGTCGATCAGACGCGCCATGCGCGTCGCCTGCGCGTGCATGATTCCGAGGAACCGTTCGCGCGCCTTCGGATCGTCGCGGGCCGGCCCCTGCAGCGTATCGATGAAACCCGAGAGCGCCGCGAGCGGCGTGCGCAGTTCATGGCTTGCGTTGGCGACGAAGTCGGCGCGCATTTCCTCGACCCGGCGCAGCGGCGTCTGATCGTGGAACGTCATCAGGATCAGATAGTCGGTGCTGCCGAATTCGCTCTGCACCGGCACCGGCGAAACGATCAGTTCCATCCAGCGCTCGCCGGGCACGTGTTCCAGATAGCTGGCGCGCTTGGTTTCGGTGGTGGCGATCGCCTCCCGCAGCGCCGTGATGATTTCCGGCGACCGCAGCGCGAACTGCGCAAACTCGTTGCGGCGGAGCGCCGGAGCAAGCTGCGCGGCGGCGCCGTTGAAATGCAGAACCCTGCCGGCGCGATCGAGCAATACCGCCGGGTCCGGCATTCCCGCGACGATGGCGTTGACCATCGGCGTTTCGGGCGAGCTGATCACGCGTGTTTCGTTTCGTCCGCTGGACGCTTGGTGCAGTTGCCATGGGATCAAGGCCGCACCGGCGATGCAGGCAAAAACCGCGATTGCCGGAGGGATTGTCAGATCGCTGAGCACGACCAGCGCCACGAGAGCAAGGCCGGCGGTCAGAAGGATCAGCGACGATCGCCGTAACCGGTCGGACCACGGTGTCCGCCCAGCCGGGGGATCGGTTTTCTGCCCTTGACGATCAGACATTCTGGTCGCCGCGATCTCCGATGAAGGGCGGCCGACGACTTGGTTCACTTGGATTCCCCGAACCGGTCGATTTGCGACGGTAACGCGCCCCGACAATGATCTCTCTGAACGTCAGCAACATGACGGAAATAACAAACGGCGCTATATAATAAAGTACGCGGAACAGCAGCATGCCGGCCAGCAGTTCCTCGCGATCCATTTGCCAGAGACCGACCAGCATCGCGGCATCGAAAACCCCAAGCCCTCCGGGCGAGTGACTGGCGAAGCCGAGCAGCGTCGCCGAGACGAAGATCACCGCCACCGTGACGAAGTCGACGTAAGGCTCGCTCGGCACGAGCGTGTACATGGCGAGCGCGCAAAAGCCGAGATCGATGATGCCAATGCCGATTTGCAGCAGGGTCATCGGCCCGCCCGGCAGCACCACCGACCATGGCCCGCGGCCGACGTTGCGCGGCTTCATCCAGACCCAGATGACGTAACCGACGAGCCCGACCAGGATAGCAATTGCGAAGACGCGGTTGAGCCAGACCGGCAGCTTGTCGATGCTGGCAGCCGCCTCCGGATGGTAGGCGATGCCAAGACCGAGCACTGCGGCGTTGCCGAGCCAGAACGTCAGGCCTGCGAGGAAACAGATCTTCGCGACGTCGATCGCATTGAGGCCCCACGCCGAATAAATCCGGTAACGCACCGCACCGCCGGTGAAGACGCTGGCGCCGACGTTGTGCCCGATCGAGTAGCTGGTGAATGCTGCGAGCGCCGTCGTCCGATACGGCACGTCGGTGCGGCCAATCGCACGCACCGCGAACAGATCGTAGAACGTGAGCGTGAAATAGCCGGCCGCGACGAACAGTGCGGCGAGGAGGATGGACCTCGCCTCGGTCGCTTGCAACGTCTCCCACAGGTCATCGACATCGATGTCCCGCAGCATGTGAAAGAGGATGTAGCACGCCACCCCGATGATGGTGACGCTGAGCAGCACGCCGAGCTTCTGCAGGATTTGCCGCTCGCGCATGAAATCGATCGCGCTGCGTAGGGAGTCCAGCATTGAGACCTCGACGACTCCTCAAATCCGACGCCGCCGCCAAACGCGGCCCGGCGGCGCGAAACCCACCATATCTGCGGTGTCCTAGCAGAAGCCCCGCTGCGTCGCGAGGGTGCGGGACGGGAAATCGCTGTATTGACAAAGTTATGAGCCTCTTTGAGGGGCGCGCTGCGGCAAAGCGGCGCATTCGCCCCGACGCGTGTCAGGCGCCCGTCGCCGAGGTCCTGGCTGCGGCACGCGCAATCACCCGCTCGCGCAACCATGCGCCGATCACACATCCAATGACATAAACGGCGCCCAGCGACAGTCCGAGATCGAGCCAGTAGCCGAACCGGCCAGGAACCAGCCGCGCTACTGCGATCCCGAGCAGCAGCGCGATCACTGCGAGCCCCCAGCGCATGCTGCGCACCGACAGTCCGTCGCTGCGGCGGGCAACCGACACCCAGCCGATCATCAGACCGAGCACGGCGGCAGCGAGTAACCAGCCCCAATGAAAGATCGCGAGCGTGACCATGACTATTTCACCACGAAATCGATGCGGCGGTTCTGCGCCTTGCCCTCGGCGGTATCGTTCGACGCCATCGGCTGCGCGCTACCGTAACCCACGGCCGTCAAACGCTCCGACGAGAGCCCGGCCCGGATCAGATAGTTCAGCACGGCCTCGGCGCGCTTCTGCGACAAGGTCACGTTGGCGGCCGCTTCGCCGTCCGTATCGGTGTGACCGCCGATTTCGATATTGGTGGTCGGGCAGCGGAGCGTGGTTGCGATCAGCCGGTCGAGCAGACCGATGGAGTCCGGCGAGATGTCAGCCTTGCCGGACTCGAAGCGGATGCGCTCCTTGCCGAGCAGTTCGGAAAACAGCTGCTGGCAGATGGTGGAATCGACCGACGATGCCGCGGGCTTCACGGAAACATCAGCCTTGTAGGTCCAGCCTTGCGGCAACGGGCCGCCCGCGCCTTCGCGAATCTGGTTTGCCGCGACCTCGAAGAGCGCATCGCCGGACAGTTTGACCTCGCGATCGGAGATCACCAGCGAACCGGTCGACAACCGGGACAAGGTGCCGAGAGCCGTCGTGGCCGCCGCCGCAAATCCCTGCGGCGCACCGACGCTCGCCTTCAGATTGTCGACGACCTTTTCACCGGAGAACTTGCGGCCGATGGCAGCAACGATCGCGGCGTGAACGGCGTTGTCCGGCACATAGCCTGACAGCGTCAGCGTCGCCGCCACCGGATCCTTGTTGACCTGGAAGATGTAAGGCGGTGCCTGAATGGCATTCTCGGCAACCGAAAAACCCTCCGGCAGATTGCGGAGCGCCGCGGCAATCGCCTCGCGGCCGCCGATCTCGCGCGCCTGGCCAGCAAGCTTGATGCTGGTGTCGGAAATCGAAACCTGCGCTTCTTTCAGTCGCACGATCTGATCGATCAGCAACTGCGCGGCGGCTTCAAAGCGCGGCGGCGCACCGCGCGCATAGGACATCCGGTCGACGATCTCGACGCCCGGCAAATCGGCGCGCGCCGCATCCATCAGCCGTGCCTTCGCGGCAGGCAACGGCGCGTTGCCGCCGAGCGTCACACGAACCACGTCGCGATTGGCGGTCCAGACAAAAGGCTTGGCTTCAGCCAGCAGGCCGGTGGCGTCGTTGACGAGGCGGACCCCCGGAACGGACTCGACCGCCGCGAGAGCACTCAGCCGTCCATCCTCCGAGAACGCGTTCGCCGACAGCCGCAGGTCGCGGCCCTCGACCGTGACGGTGGCCCCATCGAGGACCATGTCTTTAATGGCCGCCCGGCCCTGCGCGGACAGGTTGTTTTCGAGCGGCAGGGTCGTGCTCCACCCCGCCAGCCCCCAGATAATGACGAGCGGAATGAGCCCAGGAGCCCACCTGCGCCCCCACTTGAACATCCCTGGAGTTCCATGATCCGGCATCGGACTGAGACAGAACAAACCCTTGAAAGGGTGTCAATTTAGAAATGCATCCGGCCTGGAAACGACCCGGATAACCGTTTGTTCAGCCGTTTATGCCAGCTATGGCAGACACCATTCTGACAGCCGCGGCCTATGAAGCAGCTTCGCAGCACAATTATCCGGGCGGGTCTTGGCGCCCTCTATTTTACCGGCGCCCATCACGTGCTGCGGCCCCTGCTCGCCGGCGCCGGCGCGGTGTTCATGCTGCATCACGTCCGGCCGGCCCGGACCAGCGACTTTCAGCCCAACCATCACCTCGAAATCACCCCGGATTTCCTGCGCGCGACCCTGGAACACGTCCGGGCGCTCGGCGTCGACATCATTTCCATGGACGAGATGGTCCGCCGCATGAACGCGCGGGATTTCGGCCGCCGCTTCGCCTGCTTCACCTTCGATGACGGCTATCGCGATAACCGCGACCACGCGCTCCCGGTGATGCGCGAATTCGACGCGCCGCTCACGGTCTATGTCGCGAGCGAATTCGCTTCCGGTCACGGCAAGCTGTGGTGGGTCACGCTCGAGCGCCTGATCGCAGCGAACGACTCCCTCGATGTTGAAATCGGCGGCGTCATTGAACATATCGATACACGAGGCACCGAGGCGAGGCAGGCGGCGTTCGTCAAGCTGCATGATTGGCTTCGCAATCTCGCGAATGACAAGGAAATCCATCTCGCGTTGGCAGCGTTGTGCAATCGCTATGGCATCGATGCAACGAGTGCATGCCGCGATCTCTGCATGACGTGGGATGAGCTGAAGACCTTCGCCGCCGACCCGCTGGTGACGATAGGCGCGCATACGGTCACGCATTGCCAGCTCGCCAAAGATACCGAAACGAAAGCACGTGAGGAAATCGAGGCGAGCCGTGCGGCCATTGCCACGCAACTCGGACGCGCAGTCGATCATTTCGCTTACCCCTACGGCGATCGCAGCGCTGCCGGCGCGCGGGAATTCGCAACCACGCGCGCGCTCGGCTTCAAGTCGGCCGTGACCACCCGGCCCGGCATGATCTTCGCGGAGAACGCCGAGCACCTGACGGCTTTGCCGCGCATTTCGCTCAATGGAAATTTTCAGGACGAGCGCTTCCTCAGCGTTCTGACCTCGGGCGCCGCCACCGCCATGTGGAACGGCTTCCGCCGCGTCGACGCCGCCTGACCGCCTCGCCTTCCTCCTCCGCCTTGACTCGGTGTGTTGCCCCGCTCACAACGGCGGGCAACAACACTCGGAAAGCTGCGGAGGCAACGATGTTCAAGGATCTCTTCTCGCTCAAGGGCCGAGTGGCGCTGGTCACCGGCGGCTCGCGCGGCATCGGCAAGATGATCGCCAGCGGATTCCTCGCGCAGGGTGCCGCGAAGGTTTACATCACGGCGCGCAAGGCCGGTCCCTGCGAAGAGACGGCCAAGGAATTGAGCAAGACTTTCGACGGCGAATGCATCGCGCTGCCGATCGACATATCGACCGTCGAAGGTTGTAATCGGCTCGCCGAGGAAATCATCAAGCGCGAGCCGAAACTCGACATCCTCGTTAACAATGCCGGTGCGGCATGGGGCGCCGCGTTCGACGATTTTCCCGAGAACGGCTGGGACAAGGTGATGAACCTTAACGTCAAGTCGCTGTTCTTCCTGACCAAGGCACTGGCGAAGCCACTGCGCGCGGCTGCAACAAAAGACAAGCCCGGCAAGGTGATCAACATCGCATCGATCGATGGCCTGTCCGTCAATCCGCTGGAGACCTACTCCTACCAGGCCAGCAAAGCGGCGGTCATCCATCTGACGCGGCGCATGGCGGCCAAGCTCATCAAGGACAACATCAACGTCACCGCGATCTGCCCGGGCGCGTTCGAGTCCGACATGAACACCGCGGCGCGCGACCATGGCGACAAAGTTGCAAAGGCGATTCCGTCGGGGCGCATCGGCACGCCGGAGGATATGGCAGGCATCGCCATCTATCTCGCCTCGCGCGCTGGCGACTATGTCATCGGCAATTCGATCGCGGTGGACGGCGGCATCGTCTACGCCAATCTCAGCCTGCCGGTCGCAGGAGAGTAAGAGGCTCCCAGGCTTCGACTAACAAGCCTCGATCAATACGTCTCGACGTGGTAGCGGCCGCTCTCGCGCATGGCCGGTTTGATCGCAGTCCAGTCGAGCGAGGCGTGACGGCAGGCATCGGCGAAGGCTTCGTCGACGCCGGTTTCCATGCCTTTCAAGCCGCAGATATAGATGTGCGTATGCGGATCGCCGAGCAGCTTGGCGATCTGCGCGCCCTCTGAGCGAATCCGATCCTGCACATAGACGCGCGGCTCGCCCGGCACGCGTGAGTAGCAGAAGTATTTGCCGAGCAGCTTCTCCGGCACTTTCTGCAGCGGCCCGAAATACGGCAGCTCTTCCGGACGGCGCGCACCGAAGAACAGCAGCAGACGGCCCGATGCTTCCGGCATGGCGCGGCGGCGGCGTTCGGTAAACGCACGGAACGGCGCGGAGCCCGTGCCGGTGCAGATCATGATGATGTTGGCGACCGGATCGTTCGGAATCAGGAATGTCGCACCGAACGGGCCCGTCACCTCGACCTTCGCGCCGCGCGGCAGATCGCAGAGATAGTTCGATGCGAGACCATTCGGCTCGCGCTTCACGGTCAACGAGAGATTGTTCGCGTTCGGCTTCTCGCCGTCGCGCGAACTCGCGATCGAGTAAAGGCGCACCGCGTGAGGTTTGCCGTCTGGCCCCTCGCCGGGCACGACGATGCCGATGCTCTGGCCCTCCAGCACCGGAAACGGCTGATCGCCGAAATCGAGAATGAGGTGGCGGATGTCGGACTCCGCGCCTTCCGCCGTTAGACGGAAATTGCCGGTGATCGTCGCCTTCGCCGGCTTGCCGCGATTGTAGAGATTGACCGTCGGCTTGCTGGCCGACGACGGGGCAACCGCCTTGCCGCCGAGACCTTTGCGCGCTTCTTCGAGCAGCGCGCCAATTTCATCCTCCAGCGCCTCGATTGCGGCGCCCTGATCGCCGCCTTCGAGTTCCTCCTGCGCGGGCAAATCGCTCCACGAAAATTGATCATCGAGCGAATACGGCGCCTTCACCACACGCCAGTTGTCGATTGCGCCGGTCGGGCATGGCGCAATGCAGTCCATGCAGTAATTGCAAATCGACGCGTCGACGACATAGTTGTTGTTGTCGTGCGTTACCGCATCGATCGGACACGTCTCTTCGCACGTGTTGCAGCGAATGCAGATCTCGGGATCGATGAGATGCTGCTTCTTGAACGCAGTTGATTCCGCTGCAACGCTCATTGTGTGACTTACGCCGCCTCGATCTTTACATATTCGAAGTCGCCGGGCTTATTGTCGATACCGAGCTTGGGCGGGGCAATCCAGTTCGCGAACTTGCCGGGCTCGCTGACCGGCGTCATCAGCGACGAAATGAAGTCGCCATCGGCATTCGACGGCAGATAGTCATCGCGCACCTTGGCCCAGTCAGCATCAGAGACGATGATGCCCTTCGGCGTTGCCTGGACTTTGGCGAACTCGCCGATCTGGCGATGGAACGCCGTGTGCGGCAATTCGAGCCGGAAATTGATACCGGTCTTCTCGATGATCTTGTTCCAGCGCTCGACGCCCTTGGCGCAGTCCTGCGTGTAGTCGTCGCGCAGGCGCATGTTGAGTGCGGTCAGCGCGGGCTCGTCGACAAGCGTGATTTTGCCGTCCACCAGCTTGAGCACCGGATAGGTGTCGTTGGTGAGGCGATGATCGTCTTCGATCTTGGTTTCCTGGAAGCGGCCCTTCATGCCGGCATTGTAGAAGTTCGCGGCATTGGTGGACACTTCAGAGCCGAACAGGTCAAGCGACAGCGAATAGTGCAGGTTCACCTTTTTCTGGATGGTCGGCAGATCGATGACGCCGAGCGCACGAACCTTCTCGATCTCGTTCGGATCGGAAATGCCGGCCCCCTTCATCGCATCGCAGGTCCGCTGCAGCACGCGGCCAACGCCGGTTTCGCCGACGAACATGTGGTGCGCTTCTTCCGTCAGCATGAAACGGCAGGTGCGAGACAGCGGATCGAAACCCGACTGCGCGAGGCTTTCGAGCTGCATCTTGCCGTCACGATCAGTGAAGAACGTGAACATGAAGAACGACAGCCAGTCCGGCGTCGCCTCGTTGAACGCGCCGAGCATGCGCGGCGCGTCGGCATCGCCCGAGCGGCGGCGCAGCAAATCATCCGCTTCCTCGCGGCCGTCGCGGCCGAAATACTTCTGCAGCAGATAGACCATCGCCCAGAGGTGGCGGCCTTCCTCAACGTTGACCTGGAACAGATTGCGCATGTCGTAGAGCGATGGTGCGGTCTTACCGAGATGGCGCTGCTGTTCGACCGAGGCCGGCTCGGTGTCGCCCTGAATCACGACCAAACGACGCAGCATCGCGCGATATTCGCCGGGGATTTCCTGCCAGGCCTTTTCGCCCTTGTGCTGACCGAAGTTGACGAGACGACCCTCTTCCTGCGGCGCGAGCAGCACGCCCCAGCGATACTCCGGCATGCGCACGTAATCGAATTTGGCCCAGCCCTTCGGATCAACGCTCACCGCAGTGCGCAGATAGACGAGGCTTTCCTGAAAGCCCTCGGGGCCCATGTCATTCCACCAGTCGAGATAACCTGGATGCCAGCCTTCCAGCGCCTTCAGCACCTGACGATCTTCCGCGAGGCTGACGTTGTTCGGGATCTTCGTGGTATAATCGACATTCATGATGTTCATGGTGTGCTCCTGTTACGCACAAGTCGTGTCGAGTGAATGAGTGACGCGCTTAGACGCGCGTCATGTCGAATTGCGCCTTCTGGCCGGTGCCGTAGCGCTGCAGCGCGCCGACTTCACCCACCGCATTTGGCCGCTGGAAAATCCAGTTCTGCCATGCGGTCAGGCGCGAGAAGATCTTCGATTCCATCGTCTCCGGGCCGACGAAGCGCAGATTCGCCTCCATGCCGGTGAGGCTGTCGGGCGAGAAGCTCGAACGCTCCTCGAAGAACACGCGCACCTCGTCGTCCCAGTCGATGTCGTCGAGCGCGAAAGTAATCAGGCCCAATTCCTCTGCCGCTTCCGCGTCGAGGGACTCACCTTTTTTGGCGGCAGCCTTCTCCACATCCGACGGGTCGGCCTGGAAGCGTGACTCCAGCCGCGTCAGACCATGGCTCATCGGGTACGGACCGAAGTTCATGGCGCTGAGCACGATCGCCGGCGGGGCGCGGTTGTCGCCCTGCTTCTGGCCGATCAGCATGTAGGAGCGGTCGGCAGCGAACACGAGTTCCGCGAGCGTGCCGGCGAAGCACGAACCCGGCTCGACCAAGGTCACCAGCGTACGTGAAGTGACATCGATACGCTTGAGCACGCGCTTCCAGTAATGCCGCACCTCGTTGACCAGCCAATGATCCTTGTTCGCGTCGAGGAACGCGTCATAAGCGATCACGTTGCCCGCATCGCCGACCGACTTGAACACCAGCATCGCGATTTCAAGCTCGTTGATGCGCAGATGCAGAATCGCATCGTCCAACTCGCGCGCGGCCTGCAGCGGCCAGAACGACGCGCCCTGCGCCTGCATCGCCGCCACATCCGCCGGCGGCGCAGCGTCGCTGGCTTTGATCGTAATGGTGGCCGAGCGACCGGCGCGGTCAAGATCGACGCTGACGAAGTCATAGCGGATGCTGTCGCCGTCGATGGTGCGTTTAAGGGGTGACAGCTTGATGCCTTCGCCGCTGCCGGCGCGCTTCGACTTGCCCGCAAATTCCTTGGCGCGTTCGGCAACCTTCGCATCGAGCTTCGAGTTCGGGACGATCTCGTCGACGAGCCGCCACTGCACGGCTCGCTTGCCCTTCACGCCCTCTTCGATGGTGCAAAAGAAGTCCGCGTGGTCACGGCGCACCTTGCGCTTGTCGACGACGCGCGTGAGGCCGCCGGTGCCTGGCAGCACTGCAAGCAGCGGCACTTCCGGCAACGCCACCGCGGCCGAGCCGTCGTCGGCGAGAATGATGTGATCGGCCGCGAGCGCGAGCTCGTAGCCTCCGCCTGCGGCTGTGCCGTTCACGACGCAGATGAATTTCTGACCCGAGTTCTCGCTCGAGTCCTCGATACCGTTGCGTGTCTCGTTGGTAAATTTACAGAAGTTGACCTTGTGCGCATGCGTCGAGCCCGCAAGCATGCGGATGTTGGCGCCGGCGCAGAACACGCGGTTCTTGCCCGAGCGCATCAGCACGGTCTTTACCTGCGGATGCTCGAAGCGAAGCCGCTGCACGGCGTCCGCAAGTTCGATATCGACGCCGAGATCGTAGGAGTTCAGCTTGAGCTGATAGCCCTCGAACAGGCCGCCATTCTCATCGACGTCCATGGTGAGCGTCGCGACGTCGCCCGCGACATCGAGCTTCCAATGGCGGTAGCGCGAAGGGTCGGTCTGGAAGTCGATATGCTTGGCGCCATTTGCGAGTTTGCGATCCTCACCGGCCATGGGTGCCACCCTGTTCGTTTCTCGTTGGAATAAGCATTATAATGCATGTTTAAGAGACAAGGTCCAGCCCAATCGCCGCAAACCTGCATTTTCTTTCATATAGCGTCTGGACTACGGTGATTGCCGATTCAGTAGTAAGATCAAGCCATTAAGCCAAACTTGATCGACAATCCCGGCCCGTCAGCCTCCGCCAGCTGCCCGGCAACGCGTGTAATCGGGAAACGCTCCGCCGCACTCGTCGGAAACGATGGCTTCGGTGCCCGCGCAGTCAGTTCGCCCAGTTCGGTGCGCGCGTCGGACAGCAACCGGTCGACGGCTCGCGCGCGGCCGAGACGATTCTTCAGCCCGGCATTGGCAATTTGGATGCACGCACGAAGCAGGATGCGATCGCGTCCGCCTTTCGGTGCGGCCTGCCACACGGCTTCGAGAATTTCGTGCGCCTCCCAGAAGAAGCCCGCATCGTTGAGCGCAAAACCGTAGCGCAGCGCCGGATGATCGAACGGCACGAACGCATCGAACCGCGCCGGCACCAGTGCCTTGGCGCGCGACAGCGTATCGTCGTCGGGTTCAGGCGTTTCGCCGGGCGTATAGATCCAGCGCGGCAGTTCGAGTGACGTGAGCGTGTCCGCGGTCACGCTCATCGCATCACGCCGCGCGGCCGAGCGCGCCCTCGCCGTGGCCTTTGAGGATACGATTGGCGAAATCGTTGACAGCCTTCAGCGTTGCATCAGCAGCCTCACGATGCGGCGCGTGGCCTGCGCTCTTCAGCATCGTGACGTCGACCGGGCAGTAGCACTCCTCGCGCGCGATCTCGATCTGCCGCGCAGTACCGTACTGATCCGCTTCGCCTTGCACGATCTGGATCGGCACGCGGATGTAAGCGAGCGACTCCGAGACATCCCAGTTGCGGAAGGCGGGATCGAGCCACGCGGTATTCCAGCCGTAGAACGCGTTGTCGACGTCCTTGTGCCAGCGCGCGAGCTTCGTCTTGAGATCGGTCGTCTCGTATGTGGTCTTGATCGCCGCGATCGACTCGACCGAAATATCCTCGACGACGAAATGCGGCGCAATCAGCGACAGCCCGCGCACGCGATGATCCTGCACGCCGCCGGCGTAGATCGTCGCAATCGATGCGCCGTCGGAATGACCGAGCAGGAGGCCGCGGCGGAACCCAATGGCATCGAGCAGCTTCGGCAGCACGTCGAGCGCCTCGGCGTGCATGTAGTCGACCTTGCGCGGCAGCTTCACCGGCGACGACGCGCCATACCCCGCGCGCGAGTAAACAAACACACCAGCGCCTGTTGCCGTCTGCAGCTTGTCCGGAAACTCTCCCCACAGCCCAACGCTGCCGAGACCTTCATGCAGCATGACGATGGTCGGCGCCTTATCGGGCGCAGGCCCAATGGCGCGATACTCGAGCTCGCTTGCGCCGATCTGCAAACGTCCTGATTCTTTCCAGACGGTCATTGTGCCATCCTTGTTTTTATGCGGCCGTGTCGTCGCGCAGCTTGAAGCGCTGAATTTTTCCGGTCGCCGTCTTCGGCAAACCATCGACGACCTCGATCCAGCGCGGATATTTCCACGGGCCAATCTTGGTCTTCACATGCTCTTTCAGCGCTTCGTGCAGACCATCTGCCTGCGAGCCGGACTTCAACACGACGAACGCTTTCGGCTTGAGCAAACCTTCCGGATCGGCCGCCGCGATCACAGCAGCTTCCGCAACCGCCGGATGCGTGATGAGCGCGCTCTCGACTTCGAACGGCGACACCCAGATGCCCGAGACCTTGAACATGTCGTCGGCGCGGCCGCAGAACGTGTAGCGACCGTCCGCGTCGCGCATGTATTTATCGCCGGTGCGTGTCCAGCCGCCTTCAAAGGTTTGCCGCGACTTGCTGCGCTGATTCCAGTAACCCTCCGCCGCCGACGGCGCATCGACCAGCAACTCGCCGACCTCGCCATCCGGCACATCCGCGCCGGCGTCGTTGACGAGCCGCACGCGATAGCCCGGCACCGGCTTGCCCGACGTGCCGTATTTGATATCGCCCGGCGCGTTCGAAAGGAAGATGTGCAGCAGCTCGGTTGAGCCAACGCCGTCGAGAATGTCGACGCCGAAGCGCGACTTCCAAGTCTCGCCGACAGCTTCCGGTAACGCTTCGCCCGCCGACGTGCACATGCGCAGCTTCGGAAAGCGCGGCTCGCTCTTGAACGCTTCGTCGTTCAGCATCGCGGCGAACAGTGTCGGCACGCCGTAGAAAATCGTCGGATTGTAGCGCCGCATCAACCCGAACATCGATGCGGGAGTCGGCCGTTCCGAATTCAGCACGGTGGTCGCACCAACCGACATCGGGAACGTCAGCGCGTTGCCGAGGCCGTAAGCGAAGAACAGCTTGGCCGCTGAGAGACAGACATCGCTCTCGCGAATGCCCAGCACCTGATGCGCGTAGGTTTCCGCCGTCGCCTGCAGATTCGAATGCAGATGCCGTACGCCCTTCGGCATGCCGGTCGAGCCGGACGAATAAAGCCAGAACGCCGGCTCGTCGCGATGGGTCGCGACGGTCTCGAACTGATCGCTCTCTTTCGCGATTTCGTCGGCGAAACGCAGATGTCCGTGAGCATCTTTTCCCGACACGACCACATGCGCGAGATCCGGCATGCGGCCGAGCACATCCTTCACCACCGGCAGCAGCGCTTCGGAAATGAAGAGGACGCGTGCGCGGCAGTCGGCGAGCACATACGCGTATTGTTCGGCTGTGAGCAGCGTGTTCAGCGGCACCGGCACGATGCCCGCGCGGATGGCGCCGAGAAACACGACCGGAAAATCGACCGTGTCGAGCATCATCATCGCGACGCGCTCTTCGCGGCGGACGCCGAGACTTTTCAGCATGTTGGCGAGCTTGCGGCTCTCGCTCTGAAGCTTGCCATAAGTCAGCTCGGACACCGTGTCGGTAAAGGCGAGCTTGGCGCCGCGCCCCGCCTCGACATTGCGGTCGAGCAGATAGGTCACCGCGTTGTAGCGATCGGTCGCGCTCATGAAGCGCTTCCTCCCATGGATTTTTTCCGGAGCTTAATCCCTTGGGGATCACGCCCGATTTAGAATTATAATTCATATAAAGCCAGCCAGCTTGCTTGCTGTCAATCCGTTCCGGCATTATGTTTCAGGTTATGGAGTCGAAGAACCGCGATTCGATGGACCAAGGCGACGCCGAAACCGTGTTCCTGCAGGAGCTTGGCCAGCGTGTCCGCACCATGCGGGGCCTGCGCGGTATGTCACGCAAGGTGCTGGCGAAGGTCTCCGGCATTTCCGAGCGCTACATCGCGCAGCTCGAAAGCGGCAAAGGCAACGTATCGATCGTGTTGCTACGCCGGGTATCGGATGCGATGGCCGCGCGGCTCGAAGATCTCATCCCGTCCGCGGACTCCTCGCCTGAATGGGCGGTGATGCGCGACCTCGCGCGCAAGGCATCACCGGCGCAGATCGCGCAAGCCAAGGAAATTCTCTCCGGACATTCCGGCGCGGCAACGCACATGCCGAAGGCCGGCATTGCGCTGATCGGCCTGCGCGGCGCGGGCAAGTCGACGCTTGGGCGCCTGCTCGCAAAAAAGATCGGCTGGAATTTCGTCGAGCTCAACAAGGAGATCGAGCGGCAGAACGGTCTCTCCGTCGCCGAGATCATCGCGCTCTACGGCCAGGAAGGTTTCCGCCGCATGGAGCAGGCCGCGCTCAACCATTTGCTCGCACAGAACGAGCCGATCGTGCTTGCGACCGGCGGCGGCATTGTCTCCGAACCGCTGACGTTCGATTTGATCCTGTCGTCCTTCCACACGGTGTGGCTGAAGGCCGAGCCGGAAGAGCACATGAACCGCGTGCGCAGCCAGGGCGATCTGCGGCCGATGGCCGACGATCGTTCGGCAATGCAGGAGTTGCGCACCATTCTGCTCAGCCGCGAGCCGCTCTACGCACGCGCGGCCGCGCATGTCGACACCGCGCGCCTCAGTGTGGATCAGGCGGCTAACCGCCTGATCGAATCCGTGACGCCGATTCTAGCGAAAGCCGAGCGTCCGCGCGTGGTCGCGACGCGTTAAACGTCACACAATCGTTTCTGTTTTCAAACAGCCACGCGTCAGCGCCCCTGTTGTTTGAGCGGCGCGGGATCGCCGTAAAGATTGAGGGGAGATGGAGCGCCGCACGGCGCAACATCGTTGTCCTGTGTCTCGCCTCCGGCTGTGCGGCGGACGCGAAACACCATCGCCTTGCGGCGCTCCACCAACGCTGCGGACAAGTGCGATAACTTGCACCCGCGGCGCGCGGACGTTTCACGAAGCATACTCGCTCCGCGCGCCCGCTCGACGTTTGTTCAACCGGGGATCCGTGCAAGTACGCTGCGGAGCCAGTGAGCGCGTAAGCGCCCGCCAGCCGGCGGCTTTCGCCGCCGTGTGATCCGCCGCGGACCTCGCTGCAAGCAGCATCCCCCTTAGTAGGGAGGACGGTCCACCCCGGCCTGCCGGGAGCGTGCTTGCGAGGCACACGCGCGGCCGCCGATCCCGCTCCACCATCAAGACGCCTCCGGACAGCGCCCCTCGTGAACGAGACCAGCGCATCATAAGGCTGGTTCGGGCACCCGGGGATAACTTCGCGGCAGATTATTTTTCAGGCGGCATGCGGAGAGTATCGGTATGTGGTCGCGATAGGCCTGGGAAATCTCTTTGTCCCGGACGCGATGCAGCGTGCAACGCTGCGTCGCAGAGCCGGGACCGTTCCAAACTCAGCGGGCGACATGGCCCCGGACGCACCGCGTCATTTCATGCCGCGCAGCGTCCGGGGAAAACTACACGCCGAGGTGGCGCTCCAGCATCGGCGGCTGCGATGACAGTGACGCCGGCGTTCCTTCGAACACCACCGTTCCCTTCGACAGCAGTACCACGCGATCGGCGATCTTCGACAGGCTGCGGAAATCCTTGTCGACAACAATCGTCGCAACACCCTCGCCGCGGATGACGCCGAGCGTCGACCAGATATCCTGCGCCACCATCGGTGCAAGGCCCTCGGTTGCTTCGTCGATCAGGATCAGATCGGGGTTGGTCATCAGCGCGCGGCCGATGGTGAGCATCTGCTGCTCGCCGCCGGAGAGCTGATGCCCGCCGTTGCTGCGGCGCTGATGCAGGCGCGGAAACAGCTGGAAGATTCGATCGAGTGTCCACGTGCAGCGGCCATCGATTGATGGACGCGCAGCCACCACGAGATTCTCGACGACACTGAGCGAGCCGAAAACCCCGCGTCCTTCAGGTACAAATGCAACGCCGGCACGTGCAATGATTTCCGGCGCCGAGCGTGCGATTTCTTGTCCGGCGAAATGAATCGAACCGCGGCAATCGCTGACGAGACCCATCAGCGAACGCAGCAATGTGGTCTTGCCCATGCCGTTGCGGCCGATGAGCGCGATCTGCTCGCCCTTCTTCACCTCGAGGTCGATGCCGTGCAGCACCTGGCTAGCGCCATAGAATGCCTCGAGTTTTCCGGCCTTGAGCAGCACGCTCATGCTGCGTCTCCATGCGCACCGAGATAGGCCGCGCGCACCGCCGGATCGGTCCGCACATGTTGCGGCAATCCTGTGGCAATGACTTTTCCGTCCTGCATCACCGTCAGACGGTCGGCGAGCTGAAACACGGCGTCCATGTCGTGCTCGACCAAGAGCACCGCATGACCTTTCCGCAGCGACGCGATCAGCTCGATGATGCCTCGCGCCTCTTGCAGCCCCATGCCGGCGAGCGGCTCGTCGAGCAGGATGATGCGCGGGCGGGTCGCCAGCACCATCGCGATCTCAAGCTGACGCTGTTCGCCATGGCTGAGCTGGTTGGCCGGAATCGCGATGCGCGACGTGAGGCCGGTGCGCTCAAGTGCGGCGTTCGCGGCGTCGGTGACTTCCGGATCGGAAAACACGTCGCCGAACATCCTCAGCGGCGCTTTGGCATGCGCCTGCGCGGCGAGCCGTACGTTCTCATACACGGTCGATTGTGCGAAGATCGTCGTCTTCTGATACGAACGGCCGATGCCCTGGCGGGCGCGGCGCTCGACGCTGTAACGGGTCACATCGTGATCATCGAGCACGATGGAGCCGGAGGTGACGTTGAGATCGCCCGACAGCAGATTGATCAGTGTCGACTTGCCAGCGCCGTTCGGGCCGATCACCGCGTGGATCTCGTCTTGATGCACGTCGAGCGACACGTCGGCGACCGCGCGCAGACCGCCGAACTGTTTCGACAGCGCGTTGGCGCGCAGCGATGCGGCGACGAGCGCAGCGTCAAGCATGCTCCACCTTCGCTTTCGGCTGCTGAGCTTCTTCTGTCTTCTCGCCAAGGACGGCGGTCAGCAAATGACGCACCCCGTGCGGCAGCAGCAGCACGATAGCGATGACGATCAGACCTTCGGCGAGCTTCCAGTAAACGGTGGTCGCCTTGAGCACCTCTTCTAGACCGAGCAGCACCAACGCACCGACCAGCGGACCAGCGACCGAGCGCAGACCGCCAATCAGGACCATCACCAGAATGATCGCGGAAACGTGCCAGCCGAGCGTCTGCGGCGCGATGAAGCCGAATTGCGCCGCGGAGAAATAGCCGGCGACGCCGGCAATCGCGCCAGAGATGACAAACGCGATCAGCCGCAGGCGAAAGATCGGAAAGCCGAGCGAGCGGGCGCGCCGTTCGTTGTCACGGGCAGCCTGAAGGGCATGGCCGAACGGCGAACGCACCAGCATGGTCAGCAATGCGATGGTTGCGACAAGCAGCGCCAGCACGACGAAATAAAACGCCAGCGGCTTCTCCAGATCGAGCAGAACCCGGCCCGCAATCGCGATTTCGGGCTTGTAGTTGATGTAGGCGCCGTCCGAGCCGCCGGCGACGCGCGTGTCGTGGAAAAAGAAGAACAGCATCTCGCCGAAGGCGAGCGTCACCATGATGAAATAGATGCCGCGCGTGCGCAGCGCCAGCGCACCGATGATCAGTGCCGCGAAGGCGGAGACACCGACGGCAAACGGAAACGACCACCACAGCGACACGGGATCGTACTTCGGCGTCACCATGGCCAGCACGTAACCGGCGAGGCCGAAGAACGCAGCATGACACAGACTGACGAGGCCGCCGTAACCGACGACGAGATTGAGCGCCATCGCCAGCATGCCCATGATCAAGGCCTTGCTGGCGAACTGCACGTAGTACTTCGGCACGAAGAACGGCAAAGCGATCGCGATTGCGAGGAGCAGCGCGGGCACCAGCCAGGCACGAAGATTGATCGGCTGCATGAGGACTACACCTCGCGCCGGCCGAGGATGCCGTTCGGCCTCCACAGCAGAACTGCGGCCATCAGCACATAGATCAGGATGCTCGATACGCTCGGGAAGAAAACCTTGCCGAAGGTGTCGGTGAGGCCGATCAGCAGCGCGCCGATGGCAGCGCCGGTAATCGAACCGATGCCGCCGAGCACGACAACGACGAACGACAAAATCAGCATGCCATCACCCATGCCAGGAAACACGGTCGAAACCGGCGACACGACAATGCCGCCGAGCGCGGCAAGCGCGATACCGACCGCGAACACGTAACGGTTCACCGTATCGAAGGAGATTCCGAGCGCCCGCGTCATCTCGCGGTTCTCGGCGCCGGCGCGCACGATCATCCCGATTTTCGTGCGCTGAACCACATGGAAGATCGCCGCCGCCACCAGCAGGCAGAACGCGCAGATCCCGAGGCGATAGACCGAGTACGACATGTTGTCGGTCAGCTGGATCGCGCCGGCAAAACCCGCGGGCGCTGCGACCGAATGCACGTCCTTGCCGAACAGGATCTGCCGGACCTCGTCGATGACCAGAATCAGGCCGAACGACAGCAGCACCTGCGCAAGATGATCGCGGCCGTAGAGCCGCTTGATGAAGATGTTTTCGAGAACGAGGCCGACGACGAAGGCGATTGCGACGCCGCCGATCAGCGCCAGCCAGAAGCTGCCGGTCGCGGCGGCGATGCCGTAGGCGAGGTACGCGCCGAGCATGTAGAACGCGCCGTGAGCGAGATTGATGACGCCAAGAATGCCGAACACGAGCGTGAGCCCGCTCGCGACCAGGAACAGGACCATTCCATACTGAAGGGCATTCAGTAACTGAACGCCGAACGTCGCGAGGTCCATCCCATCTGCCCCAAAGAAAAAGCGGGCCGCGAACGGCCCGCTTCCGTCAACTCAGTTACGCCAGCCGGCAGCCACGCGCCGGATCGTCGACGTTCGCCTGCGCGATTTTCACCATCTCGTTGCGGCCGTTCTTCACTTCCCGCAGATAGATGTTCTGGATCGGATTGTGCGCCTTGTTGAACGACAGCGGACCGCGCGGCGAGTCGATTTTCGCGCCTTCCATCGCCGTTACCATCTTGTCGCGCGCACCGGCGTCGCCGCCGACCGCCTTGAGGCCGATGTCGAGCAGCGCGCCGGCGTCATAGCCCTGCACCGCATAGATATCGCCGTCGAGATTGGTCTTGGCCTTGAACGCCTTCAGGAACGCAACGTTCGCCGGATTGTCGAGATTGTCGGCGTAGTGCAGCGTCGTCTTGATGCCGTTGGCCGCTTCGCCCTGCGCCGGAATCGTGCCGTCAGTGAGGAAGCCCGCGCCATAAAGCGGAATGGTCTTGTTGAGACCCGCCGCCGCGTAGTCCTTGACGAACTTCACCGCACCACCGCCGGCGAAGAACGAGAACACCGCGTCCGGCTTCAAGGTCGCGATGCGCGTCAGCAGCGCCTGGAATTCGACTTCGGGGAACGGGATGGTCAGATCCTCGACCACCTTACCGCCGAGCTTCTCGTAGTTCTCCTTGAACGCGCCGATCATCTCGGCGCCGGCGGTGTAGCGCCAGGTGATGGTGGCGACGTTCTTCTTGCCTTCGTCGATCAGCACCTTGCCGGCCGGGAACGTGGTCTGCCAGTTCGAGAACGAGGTGCGGAAGATGTTCTTCGCGCACTGCGGGCCGGTGGCATCGTTGGCGCCGGCATTCGGAATGATCAGCATCGAGTTGGTGTCGCGCGCGACCTTCACCATCGCCATGGCGACGCCCGAGTGCACGGTGCCGACCACCACGTCGACCTTATCGCGGCTGACGAGACGATTCATGTTGTCGGTCGCTGCTTCCGGCTTCGACTCGTCGTCGAGCTGCACGAACGCGATCTCGCGGCCGCCGAGCTTGCCGCCCTGCTGCTCGACATAGAGCTTGAAGCCGTTGTCGATGAACTGGCCGAGCTTCGCGAACGTGCCGGTGTACGGCAGCATCAGTCCGACCTTCAGCGGCGCGCCCTGCGCGATCGCCGGCGAAAAGATCTGCGGGGTAACGGCGAGCGTCGCGGTGCCCGCGGCTCCCGACAACAGCGCACGGCGCGTCAGCCGAAAACGATGATTGGACATGGAAACTCCTCCCTCAGGACCCTGACTTTTATTCGGATATGCGGCTTTTACTAAAGGCACGGCTAGTGGGCTTCCCTCAAGCCCACCTTCCGTCTGCCTTCGCCATTACATGAACCATATTTCAGGCTTGGAAGCCTTGGCAAGAAATATAATTCACATTGAGGGAGCCCAGCCATCCGATTGCGCAGCGCACCATCATCAAACGGCGCAGGCAATCCAGCGCTTTGACGCATCGTTATCGAGATCCGCCACGTCCGCAGCCCGGCGCGACAATACGGCGCGCTGGTTGATGTAGCCCTTGTCGGTGATCTCTCCGCCATCGACCGAGGGCATGTCCGCGAGCAGCAATGCGCGCGTCGCGAAGGCCGACGTGCCACCACCGCTCGCCTTCAGCTTCGCAAGGCCGGCGGCGATCGCGCCACGCACGTTCTCGCTCGCGAGTACGTCATCGACCGAAGCCGTCTCCGGCAATCCACTCGCCACGCGGCACGCGGGAATATTCGGAAACACCAGGAAGCGTACCTCGTCGCCGTTGTGACCGGCAACGACGATGTCCTGCGCCAGCGGTGCGAGCGCAGCGATGCCGGCCACGCGCACCGAGCCGACGCTCACCCAGGTGCCGGAGTTCAGCTTGAAATCCTCGCTGACGCGGCCGTCGAAGAAGAGACCGAGTTCGGGCTTCGATTGATCGGCGAGCCGCACCGCATCGCCGATCAGGTAGAAGCCCTCGTCGTCGAACGCTGTCTTCGTCAGCTCGGGCGCTTTCCAGTAGCCCGGCGTGACGTTCGGACCGCGCACGCGCACTTCCATCTTGTCGCCGGACGGCACGAGCTTGAGATCGGTGCCGGGAATCGGCACGCCGATGTTGCCGGAGCGCTGTGCTTGAAAATGGCAATCGGTCGCGAGCGGCGATGTTTCGGTCGAGCCCCACGCCGACACCATCGGTATGGCATGACCGACCGTCTTCAGCGATAGCGCCTCCATCGCCTCCCAGAGATTCTGCGGCAGCGCGGCGCCGGCGTAGAACGCGAACTTCACCTGCGTGAAGAACTTGCGGCAGAGGTCGTCGTCGTTGCGCAATGCGGCGATCAGCATGTCGAAACCGCGCGGCACGTTGAAGTACACCGTCGGCCGCACCTCGCGCAGATTGGCGAGCGAGACATCGAAAATTCCGGGCGCAGGCTTACCGCCGTCGATGTAAAGCGTGCCGCCGTTGCGCAGCACCATGTTGAAGTTGTGGTTGGCGCCGAAGGTGTGGCTCCAGGGCAGCCAGTCGAGAAACACAAGCTCATCGCGTTCGAGGAACGGCCAGACCTGCGCCTTTGCCGTTTGATTGGATGTCATCATCCGCTGCGTGTTAATCACGGCCTTCGGCGTGCCGGTCGAACCGGACGTGAAGAGAAATTTTGCGATCGTATCCGGGCCGACTTTGGCAAACGCATCATCGACCGCGGCCGCCGGTGCTGTCGCCGCGAGATCGCGGAACGCGAGAACGCCGTCGCCGACTTCGCTGCTGACGATCACGGCGTTATGCATTGGCTTGATCGCGGCGAGCGCATTCGCGAACGGCGCGATCTGCGCCACATAGATCGCGCCGGGATCGAGCAGTGTCACCATCGCTTTCAGTTTATCGAAATCCTTCGACATCAGCGAATAGGCCGGCGAGACCGCGGCGGCAGGCACGCCTGCATGCTGTGCGGCAAGCGCGAACAATGCATGCTCGATTCCATTGTCGGAGAGAATGACCAGCGGCCGCGCCGCACTCATCTGCCGATCGAGAATCCACTGCGCCACAGCGCGAACTTGCTTCAAGGCGTCAGCATAAGTGACGCTGGCCCAGGGTTTTCCGGGTGCCGGACGCTCGGCCAGAAAAACGCGCTGCGGCTGCGTCTTCGCCCAATGCTCCAGCCAATCGCCGACGCAACGCGCGTGTTTCTGCAATGCGACCGGCGAGCGCAGCACGATGCTGCCGTCGGCGCGGCGCTCGCTATCGACACGCGGCGTCGCGAACATCGCCGTCATATCGGCGCGCGCGGCGGTGGCGGTTTGAGTCATGATGCTGTCTCCCGGCAGCGGATTTTTTCCCGTCGCCGCTTGACGCAGCTTCTAGGGATTGGCGCGTTCGAACTGGCGCAGGAGACGATTACCGCGTTCGACCGCCGAGTCCATAGCCTCCTGCGGCGGCTTTTTCCCGCTGAAGGCCTGCTCGAGCTCGTCCTCGATGGCGCTGCGGATCAATGTGAACGAGCCAAGCCGCAGACCCTTGGAGTTTTCGGTTGGTGGCTTGTCCGTCATCTGCTCGATCGCAATCGAAGCGCCAGGCGTCTTGTCGTAGAAACCCTGACTGCGGCTGAGATCGTAGGACGCACGCGTGATCGGCAGATAGCCGGTGCGCTGATGCCACGCCGCCTGCACTTCCGGCTGCGACAGATAGGCGAAGAATTTCGCAACGCCCTTGTATTCCTCGCGCGGGCGATCGCGCAGCACCCACAAGGTGGCGCCGCCGATGATGGTGTTCTGCGGCGCGCCCTCGGCGTCGGGCCAATACGACAGGCGGCCGTAGCCGACTTCGAATTTCGATTTAGCGTTGATGTCGGCGCGCGTCGCCGAGGAGCCGAGAAAGATTCCGCAATCGCCGCTCTGGAAGCGCGGCTCGGCGGCGGTGGCGCGGCCGCCATAGTCATAGACCTTGGTCTTCTGCCATTCGGCAAGCTGCGCGATGTGCCGCACCACCAGCGGGTTGTTGATCGTCAACTCGGCGCCGAGGCCAGTCATGCCGTTCGACTGGGTGGCCATCGGAATGTTGTGAAACGCCGAGAAGTTCTCGATGTTGACCCACGACGGCCAGTGGGTGGTGAAGCCGCAGGCGACGCCGTTCGCGCGCAGACGCTGCGCGGCGGCGCCAAGTTCGGGCCAGGTCTTCGGCGGCTTCTCGGGATCAAGGCCGGCGGCGCGGAACTGATCCTTGTTGTAGTAAAGGATCGGCGTCGAGGCGTTGAACGGAAACGACAGCATGTTGCCGCTGGCGTCGGTGTAGTAGCCGGTGATCGCCGGGAGGTAGCCGCTCGGGAAGAACTGCTCCGACTGATCGCGCATCAGTTCGTAGACCGGATAGGTCGCGCCCTTCGCCGCCATCATGGTGGCGGTGGCGATCTCGTTCACCTGCACGATCGCCGGCTGGTTGCGCGAGCGAAACGCGAAGATCGCCGCCGTCACCGTCTCGGTGTAGCTGCCCTTGTGCACCGGAACGACACGGAACTCCTTCTGCGTCGCGTTGAAGTCGGTGGCGAGCTTTTCCAGCTGCTTGCCAAGCTCGCCGGTCATGGCGTGCCACCAGATCACCTCGGTCTGGGCAAGCGCAGGCGAGCCCGCGGCGAACACCATTCCGGCCGCGGCAAGGAGTTGCACGCCCTTGCGGCGCGCGGTGGAGAGGAAAGACACGGAGACGACAGACGCGATTGTGAAAGGCATATGGCCCGGCTGCATTTTCTCGGCGACCCGGTACCACTCGGGCGCGAAATGCTTTAGCATTGGAGGACAATTCCTCAGGGATTTCAGCGTCACCATAAGGGGATGAGGTTGCGTCTGTCCAGCCGAGCCATGGTTGTACGAATAGTAGCCGCGCGTATCGCCACAGCTCTGCTGCTGTGCGTCATCACCTGCACAGCCGCGACTCCTTCGCAGGCGCGAGAGTTTCGCGTCGCCGATACGCAGAGCGAGGACTACCCGACCGTCGAGACGCTGCGCTTCATGGGCCGTCTGGTCGCGGAGCGAACGGGCGGGCGGCACCAGCTGCGCGTGTTTCACTCCAACCAGCTCGGCGAAGAGAAGGAAACGCTGGAGCAGACGCGCGCGGGCGCGGTCGATATCAACCGCACCAACGCCGCGCTCGCGGGCAACTACGTTCCGGCGCTCAACGTGCTGGCGATGCCGTTCCTGTTCCGCTCGATCGATCATCTGCGCGCGGTGCTGGACGGACCGATCGGCGATGAGATCCTGAAGAGCTTCGAGCCTTCCGGCCTTGTCGGGCTGACATTCTACGAAGCCGGCGCGCGCTCGCTCTACAATGGCGTGCGGCCGGTGCGCACCCTCGCCGACATGAAGGGCCTGCGGATCCGCGTGCAGCAGTCCGAATTGATGATGGAGATGGTGAAGGCGCTCGGCGCCGTGCCGGTTGCTCTGCCTTACGGACAGGTGCTAACGGCGCTGTCGACGCGATTGCTGGACGGCGCGGAGAACAACTGGCCGTCCTACGTGACGACCGATCATTTCAAGCAAGCGACGTATTACACTCTGACCGAACACACGATGACGCCCGAAGTGCTGGTGATGTCGCGCCGAGCCTGGGAAAGCCTGACACCGGCCGACCAGGCGATCTTCCGCACCGCCGCACAGGAATCGAAACTGTTCATGCGCAAGAAGTGGCAAGAGCTTGAGGACCGCTCACGTCAGACCGCGCAAAGCTCCGGCGTATTCGTCATCGACGGCATCGACCGCAAGTCGTTCGAACGGGCGATGGCGGGAATCTACGCCAAGGCGGAAACCGATCCGGCGGCGGCGAGCTTGATCGAGCGGATTCGCAAGGTGCCCTGACGTGACCGACAGCAGCACACTCCCCCCGCAACCCGCGCTCGCCGACATGGATCACGGCGGCGGCCTGCGCCAGCGCATCGTGCGGCTGGTCCGCGCGGTGCCGATCCGCTGGCGCATTCTCTCGATCGCGGCGATGAACTCGGCGGTGGTGGTGGCACTGGCGGCCATTATTTTCTCCGGCGCGCGCGTCCTGGACGCCGCCTGGGACGACGTGCGGCAGGTGCGCGATTCCGATCGCGTGCTGGCGCTGCTGGAAAGCGAAACCAGCCGCCTGCACAATCTGATCCACCGCTACATCAATCAGCCGAGCCCGGAGCTGTTTGCGGAAATTCTGCTGTTGCGCGAGGCCGTGCTCGGCACGCTGACCAACCGCGCCGCCACCGATCCGGCGCTCGCCAGTTCGGTCACCGAGCTCGAGAAGGTGACCGAGCGCTTCCTCGAAGGCTTCGGCGAGCTGCGCACGGTGCAGGCGAGGATCGCCCGCACCTATGAAGACCAGGTGTTGTCGCCGGCGCGCGAGATGGCCGGGCTCTATTCGATCATCGAAGGCGCGACCGGCCGCCGCGAGGCGCTGATCTGGCCTGCGCTCGGCAAATCACGCGAAGCCTTCACGGCCATGCTGGTCGCGGCCAATGCCTACTACCTGTCGCTGGCGACAACGTCGGCCGAGGAAGCCAAACGCACGACCGAGACCATCGAACGCACCATCCCGGTGATGAACGATCTCGCCGAGAACGACTTGCAGCGCGAGGCGCTGACACGGCTGCAGCAACGCATCGTCGCGCTGCGCGAGGGCCTCGCTCAGCTCGCCGATCAGTTCGCCACCCGCAACGATCTGCTGCGCAATTCGATCGACGCGAGCCAGGCGGCAACCATCGCCATGATCGACCAGCTCTCGAGCCAGATGCGGCAGCGCGAGCAGACCGCGCAAACCGTGTTCGACCGCACGCTGAAAAATATCTCGAACCAGATGCTCTGGATCTCCGGCTTCTTCCTGGCGCTGATCATCACGGCTTCGATCGTGATCGCGCTGTCGATCCGGCTGCCGTTGCAGCAGCTGATGGGGGCGATGCGGGCGATCACGCAGGGCGACTATCACCGCCGCCCGCTCGGCACCAGCGCCAAGGACGAAGTGGGCGCGATGGCGCGCGCTGTCGAAATCTTCCGCGAGAACGCCATCGCCAAACGCAACGCCGAAATCGATCTGCGCGCGGCCAAGGACAATGCCGAGCGTGCGCTCGCCGAACTCAGCGCTGCGCAACAGAACCTGATCGATGCCGAACGGCTCGCCGCACTCGGCGGCCTCGTTGCCGGCGTCGCGCACGAGGTCAACAATCCGATCGGCATTTCGCTAACGGTGGCCTCGAGCTTCGCGCGGCGCAGCGATCTCTTCGAGAGCGATCTGAAGAGCAACACGCCGTTGCGCCGCTCGCAGCTCGAGGAGTTCGTTCAGACCTGCCGCGATGCCGCCCAGCAACTGGTCGCCAACCTCCACCGCGCCGCCGATCTGATCCAGTCGTTCAAGCAGGTCGCCGTCGACCGTTCGCATGCCGAACGCCGCGAGTTCGATCTACGCGAGGCAACCGATCAGATCGTCGCGAGCGTCCGTCCGGTTCTGCGCAAGACCCCTGTCGCCGTCGAGATCGACGTCCCCGAAGGACTGATCATCGACAGTTACCCTGGTGCCTACGGGCAAATCCTGACCAACCTGATCCTGAATGCGTCCAATCACGCCTTCCAGGAGGGTGAAGCCGGCACGGTTCGAATCGTGGCGCGGCCCCGCGGCTCGGACGAGATCGAAATTTCGTTCTCCGACGACGGCGCGGGCATGACGCCGGATATTCAACGCAAGGCCTTTGACCCGTTCTTTACCACCCGGCGCAATATGGGGGGCACGGGTCTCGGTCTGCACATAGTCTACAGCCTCGTCACGCAGCAATTGGGCGGCCGAATGGTGTTGGAGTCGAAGCCCGGACAGGGTACGACATTCCGTATCATCATGCCTCGTGCCGCCCGCAATCCGGCCGCGGCCGAAAGTGAGAGTTCCGGGAACACCCCATGGCCGACCAGGAAGATATCCTCCACCTGATCGACGACACCGGACCCGAGCCGCAAAAGGCATCGGGCCGGAAGTGGAAGGTAGCCGTCATCGACGACGATCACGCCGTGCATGAAGGCACGCGTTTCGCGCTCAGCGACTACTCCCTGAACGGTCAGACGCTGGACATCCTGTCGGCCTACTCCGCCGCCGAAGGACGCGAGCTGATGCGCAAGCATCCGGATATCGCCGCGGTGCTGCTCGACGTCATCATGGAAACGGACTCGGCGGGTCTCGAACTCGTGCAGTTCATCCGCAACGACATCAAGAACGAAACCGTTCGCATCATCCTGCGCACCGGCCAGCCGGGGCAGGCGCCGGAGCGGCGCGTGATCGTCGATTACGACATCAACGACTACAAGGCGAAGACCGAGCTCACCGCCGACAAGCTGTTCACCTCGCTGACCGCGTCGCTGCGCAGCTACCAGCAGCTCGAGCGCATGGTGCAGACCCGCCGCGGCCTCGAGATCATCATCGACGCGGCCTCGACGCTGTACGATTTCAAATCGATGCAGCGGCTCGCGGAGGGCGTGCTGACCCAGATCGCCTCGCTGCTGAATGTCGATTGCGCCGGCATCCTCGTGCTGCGCGACGGCGGCGACGTCGGCGACAGGTTCTCCGTGCTCGCCGGCTCGGGCTGCTACAGCAAGTTTATCGGCAGTGCCGGACCCGACGCGCTCGACACCGATCTGCGCTCGATGGTCAAGGCTGCGTTCCAGCGCCGCAAGCACGAATTCCACGACCAGCGCTCGGTGCTCTATATCCGCACCGGCAGCGGCCGCGAAGTGGTGGTGCTGCTGGAAGCCGCGCGCGAACTGTCGGAAACCGACAAGTCGCTGGTCGAGATTTTCGGCAGCCGCCTCTCGATCGCGTTCGACAACGTCATCCTCTATCAGCAGCTGCAGGACGCCAATACCCAGCTCGAAGACCGCGTGATGGAGCGTACCCGCGCGCTGACCTCGGCGAATCGCAGGCTCTCGACCCAGTGGCTGCGCCTGCAGCGCGCCAACGCATTCAAGAACGAAGTGCTCGGCACCGTCGCACATGACCTGAAGAATCCGCTCGGCGTGATTCTCGGCCGCACGGAAATGCTGAGTGAACTGATCGGCGCGGCGTCGCCCAAGGAAAATGTGCTGGGCCAGGTCGCACACATCCGCGACGCCACCACGCGGCTGACCTCGATGGTCGATCATCTGATTTCGGACGCGATGGCGGATGCTTTCGACATTACCATCCGCCGCGAGCAGGTGGATGTGGCTGGCCTCGTCAGCGACGTCGCCGAAGGCAACCAGCCTTCCGCCATCAATAAGCAACAGGCGATGACCGTGTCCGCGCCGGACGCGCTCATCACCATGTGCGACGCCGACCGCATGCGCGAGGCGATCGACAATCTGATCAGCAATGCCATCAAGTACAGCCCCGTCGGCGGCAAGATCGCCGTGCTGGTGTCGCAGCAGAACGGCAGCGCCGTGATCCGCATCACCGACGATGGACAGGGTCTGTCGCCGGAAGACCTCGGCCGCCTGTTCGGCCGCTTTCAGCGGCTGTCGGCCAAACCGACCGGCGGCGAAAGCTCGACCGGCCTCGGCCTGTCGATCGTCAAGCGCATTGTCGACATGCACGGCGGCGCGGTGACCGCCGACAGCCCCGGCCCCGGCGCCGGCGCAACCTTCACCATCACCCTGCCGATAGCAGCGAGCTGACATGAGCCAGAGTCCGCACATCATCGTTGTCGACGATGAAGCCCCGGCCCGCGAGATGGTCGGCGACTATCTCAAGATGCACGGCTTCAATGTCACCCTGTGCGACGGCGGCCAGAGCCTGCGCTGCGAGACCGAGATCGCCATGCCGGACCTCGTGGTGCTCGATCTCAACATGCCCGAGGAAGACGGCCTCTCGATCATCCGCGACCTCAAAAGCCGCAGCAACGTGCCGGTGATCATGCTCACCGCGACCGCAAGCCCGATCGACCGTGTCGTCGGCCTCGAACTCGGCGCCGACGACTACATCGCCAAGCCCTGCGAACTGCGCGAACTGATGGCGCGCATCCGCTCGGTGCTGCGCCGGGCCACGCCGGCACCGGCCGCGGCCGCCGCCGACACGAAGGCCGCCGAGAAGGAACAGCTTGTCCGCTTCGGCACCAAGTGGCTCGATCTCAATGCTCAGGCGCTACGCGACGACGAGGGCAATGAGCATCCGCTCACGGCTTCCGAATTCGGTTTGCTGAAGGTGTTCGCGGCCAACCCGAAGCGGGTGCTGTCGCGCGAGCGGCTGCTCGAACTGGCGAACGCCCGCGATGCCGAAGCCTTCGATCGCGCGGTCGACCTGCGCATCATGCGCATTCGCCGCAAGATCGAGCCCGACCCCTCTAAACCCTCGGTGATCCGAACGGTTCGCGGCGGCGGCTACCTCTTTTCGCCGACCGGCGAGAAGGCCTAGGCCAACCAAGGCGCCTGCCACCTCTGAAATCATTGACATTTTCGCCCTATTGTTTCGTCGCCAGGGCGGCGACGAAACAATTCAGCGGTGCGACGAAACCATTTTCCGCTTTTTGCGACGACATCCTGAAACCGGCCGCCTCTATCACTTCGATCCAACGACGCGCCACAAACAAGGCGCCAGTAGGAGAAGTGCAATGCAGACCAATTTCGCCATGACCCACGCCGCTCAGCAGGGTGTTCTCGCTGCGCAGGCTGTCTCGGATGAAATGCTGCTGCTGAGCATTGCGGACGGCGAGAAGCCGGCGATGCACGTGTTCTATGCCCGCCACAACGTCCGCGTTTATCGTTTCATCCTGCGCACCGTTCGTGACCAGACGGTTGCGGAAGACCTCGTCAGCCAGGTGTTCCTCGACGTGTGGCGGACTGCCGGACAGTTCGAAGGCCGTTCGCAGGTCTCGACCTGGCTGCTGTCGATCGCCCGCTTCAAGGCTCTGTCGGCGCTGCGTCAGCGCCGCTTCGAAGACATCGATCAGAACGAAGTGCTCGAAATTGCCGACGACTCGGAAAATCCGGAAGCCAAGCTCGACCGCAGCAAGACGGGCGAACTGCTCCGCACCTGCATTGCCAAGCTGTCGCCGGCGCATCGCGAGATCATCGACCTCGTCTACTATCACGAGAAGTCGGTGGAAGAGGCCGGCGAGATCATCGGCATTCCGCAGGCGACCGTGAAGACCCGCATGTTCTACGCCCGCAAGCAGCTCGCCGATATGCTCAAGGGCTGCGGCGTCGATCGCATGGCGGCGTAACCAACCGTTTCCCCCGGGCCTGCCCCCATCAGGCCACTCTGACGACGGCACCGGCCCGGATCGCTCCCCACGATCCGGGCCGTGTCGCGTTCGGCCGCGCCTCACGAACACGTGACGCCGCGTAACGCGCAAGCGCCTCGACCCGAAGACCGAGCAACGCCGCCGGAACGGCAGTCGCCGTTGCCTGGCTTGCCTTTGATTTAGGGAGCTTTTCATGACGATCCGCAGCAAAATCGGCCTGGCCGCGCTCGCCGTTGCCTGCGCCACCGGCTACGCTATCGCAGGGCTGTCGGGCAGCGGCATCACCGCGCCGATCCAGGTCGCACAGGCCCGCACCGCCGCGCCGGAATTCGCCGGCCTCGGCCAGTGGTTCAACTCCGAACCGCTGACCATGCAGAAGCTGCGCGGCAAGGTGGTGATGGTCGATTTCTGGACCTATGGCTGCATCAACTGCGTGCGCACCCTGCCCTACGTCACCAAGCTGCACGAGAAGTACAAGGACAAGGGCCTTGTCATCGTCGGCATCCACACGCCGGAGTTTCCGTTCGAGCGCTCGGCGAGCAACGTCGAGGCCGCGCTCAAGCGGCATGGCATCGCCTATCCGGTGGCGCAGGACAACAACTTCGGCACCTGGCGGGCCTACAGCAACCAGTACTGGCCGGCGCAGTACATCGTCGATCGCAACGGCCAGATCGTCTACACGCATGCCGGCGAAGGCGCGTACGAAGAGATGGATCGCCTGATCGGCAAGCTGCTCAACGCCACGAGCTAGCGTGACGGCCATGCGACACGCGCGCATGGCTGACACCTCCGGTTCGGCTTGAACGCCTTCCGCAGCATGCTATGACCTGACCGGAAGGCGCGATTGTCGGATCGCGCCCAACGATCGGCGGCCGTCCGCATCGGCCATTCACTGCGGATCGACTGCCGGCGAAAGGCGGTCGTATGTTCGAAGGTTTCGACGCAGTCGTCCTCGCGCGCATCCAGTTCGCCTTCACGATGTCCTTTCACATCGTGTTTCCGGCGTTCTCCATCGGTCTCGCCAGCTACCTCGCCGTGCTCGAAGCCCTGTGGCTGTGGACCGGCCGCGAGGTCTACATCAACCTCTTCAATTACTGGCTGAAGATCTTCGCCGTCGCGTTCGGCATGGGCGTCGTCTCCGGCATCGTCATGTCCTACCAGTTCGGCACCAACTGGGCGGTGTTCGCCGACAAGACCGGCCCCGTGCTCGGACCGCTGATGGCGTATGAGGTGCTGACCGCGTTCTTTCTCGAAGCCGGCTTCCTCGGCGTCATGCTGTTCGGGCTGAAGCGCGTCGGCCCGAAGCTGCATTTCTTTGCGACCATGATGGTCGCGCTCGGCACGCTGGTGTCGGCGTTCTGGATTCTCTCGGCCAATTCCTGGATGCAGACGCCGGCCGGCCACACCATGAATGCCGCCGGACAATTCGTCGCCGCAAGCTGGTGGAAGCTGATCTTCAATCCGTCGTTTCCCTACCGCCTCGTGCACATGGTGCTCGCGGCATATCTGACGACGGCCTTCGTCGTCGGCGCGGTCGGCGCCTGGCACCTGCTGCAAGACAAGACGCGTGACGGTCCGCGCGTGATGTTCTCGATGACAATGTGGATGGCGGCCTTGGTCGCACCGATTCAGATTTTTGCCGGCGACCAGCACGGCCTCAACACGCTGGAGCATCAGCCGGCGAAGGTGATGGCCATGGAAGGCCACTTCAAGAGCCATCCAAACGGCGCGCCGCTGATCCTGTTCGGCCTGCCGAGCCAGAAGGACGCCGAGGTCAAATATTCGATCGAAATCCCGAAGGCGTCATCGCTGATCCTCAAGCACTCGCTCGATGCGCCGCTGAAAGGCCTCGACACGGTGCCGCGCGAGAACTGGCCGCCGGTCGCGATCGTGTTCTGGTCGTTCCGCATCATGGTCGCGGTCGGCATGGCCATGCTCGGCATCGGGCTGTTGAGCTTGCTGATGCGCGCACGCGGCAAGCTCTATGACTCGCCACTGCTGCACCGGCTCGCGGTGCTGATGGGCCCGTCCGGCTTCGTCGCCGTGCTGGCCGGCTGGATCACGACCGAAGTCGGACGCCAGCCGTGGACGGTCTACGGGCTGATGCGCACGGGCGACTCAGCGTCACCGCTGGCGGCACCTGCAGTCGGTTCGTCGCTCGTCGCCTTCATCATCGTCTACTTCATCGTCTTCGGCGCCGGTGTCGTCTACATCCTGCGGCTGATGGCAGAGCCGCCGCATCACGGTGAGGAAGGCCCACGCGAGGATATGCCCGCACGCGCAGCCGGCATCACACCCGGCGGCACGACATCCGCACAACCGGCGAAAGGATGAGCGCGATGAGCATCCCCTTCGATATCGCCACCGTATTCGCCTTCATCATCGCGTTCGCGGTGTTCATGTACATCGTGATGGACGGCTTCGATCTCGGCATCGGCATGCTGTTTCCCTTCTTCAAGGAGAAGAAGGACCGCGACGTCATCATGAACACAGTCGCGCCGGTGTGGGACGGCAACGAGACGTGGCTGGTGCTCGGCGGCGGCGGACTCTACGCGGCGTTTCCGTTGGCGTACGCGATCATCATGCCGGCGATCTACACGCCGATCATCGCCATGCTGATCGGGCTGATCTTCCGCGGCGTCGCCTTCGAATTCCGCTGGCGGACGACCAAAGAACGCAACAAGTGGGACGTGTCGTTCGCCGCAGGCTCGTTCCTCGCCGCCTTCTCGCAAGGCATCGCGCTCGGCGCGATCCTGCAAGGCGTCACGGTGACCGGCCGCGCCTATGGCGGCGGCTGGTGGGATTGGCTGACGCCGTTCAGCCTCCTCACCGGCCTCTCGGTCGTCGCCGGCTACATGCTGCTCGGCGCGACCTGGCTGATCATGAAGACGGAAGGCGACCTGCGCGATCGCGCCTACCATCTGGCACGCCCGCTGTTCATCGCAACGATGGTGGCGATTGCCGCCGTCAGCCTCGCCACGCCGTTCCTCGATGCGGAATATGCGCGGCGCTGGTTCACCTGGCCGAACATCGTTCTCACCGCGCCGGTGCCGATTGCGGTGGCCGTCGTCACACTGCTGCTGCTGCGCGCACTCGCCAAGAAGCACGACTACCACCCGTTTCCGCTGACGCTGGTGCTGTTCGCCACATCGTTCGGCGGGCTCGGCGTCTCGATCTGGCCCTATGTCGTGCCGCGCAGCGTCACCATCTGGGACGCCGCGTCGCCGCATGACAGTCTCGTGTTCATGATCTTCGGCATCGCCATTCTGGTGCCGATCATCCTCGCCTACACTGCGTGGTCGTACTGGGTGTTCCGCGGCAAGGTCCACGCCGACTCCGGTTACCACTGAGAGGCGGCAATGACCCCGCAAGACATTCCGACACCGCCGCTCGGCAAGCGCCTGCTCTGGTTCGCGGGGCTGTGGCTCGCAGGTCTCGCAGCCGTCACGGCGCTGTCGTACCTCCTGCGGCTCTGGATCGCGCCGCACTGATCGGCCAACGCTGAAAATTCGAACGATTCATCAAAGCGTTGCAGCGTTGCCACACCTCGCAACGCTTGCCAGCGCGGCGCATGTGCGTTTTTATGGCGGGCAGCATTGCTGGCTAAGGAATCGAAATGACAAAAGCTTGGACCACAGCTTGCCGGCTCGTGATCGCCGCCGGCCTGATGCTCGCAACGTCGCACAGCTTCGCACAGCAACCGGACGTGGGCGATCAGCCCGGCCTCGTTGCCGACGACGCCTACGAGCTTGAGCCGCAGTTCAAGAAGCAGATGGTGCTCTATCGCACCACCGAGCCGCCGGGCACGATCATCGTCTCGACCTCCGAGCGTTTCCTCTATCTCGTGCAGGGCAATGGCCGCGCGATGCGCTACGGCATCGGCGTCGGCCGCGACGGCTTCCAGTGGCAGGGCCTGCTCAACATCAGCAAGAAGGCGGAGTGGCCGGACTGGACGCCGCCGCCGGAGATGATTCAGCGCCAGCCTTATCTGCCGCGCTTCATGGCCGGCGGGCCGGGCAATCCGCTCGGCGCGCGCGCACTCTATCTCGGCGCCACCGTCTATCGCATTCACGGCACCAACCGGCCGGACACGATCGGCACCGCCGTGTCGTCCGGCTGCTTCCGCCTCGTCAATAACGACGTCGCCGATCTCTACGATCGGGTGCCCGTCGGCACCAAGGTTGTCGTCCGTCAGAAGCCGGGACTGTAGTCCCGGCTGCCTTCCCTTCCGTTCTTTGTTTCATTGATTGAAAGAGAGCCAGCATGCTGCGCACATTTCGAGGCGGCCTTCTGATCGGTCTTGCGGTTGCGGCCGCGGTGGCCGCCGGCGCGATCACCTACGAGCGCTACGACACCAAGACGCTGAAGCGCACGATACGCCGCGACGCCGTGCTGTGCGGCGTCAACGCCGGCCTGCCGGGCTTCTCGATCCCGGACGACAAGGGCAACTGGTCGGGCTTCGACGTCGACTTCTGCCGTGCGGTCGCCGCCGCCATCTTCAACGACCCGAAGAAGGTGAAGTTCGTCCCGCTCGACGCCAGCGAACGCTTCAAAGAGCTGCAGAGCCGCAAGGTCGACATTCTGTCGCGCAACACCACGTGGAGCATGTCGCGCGAAACGTCCTACGATCTCTATTTCCCGGCCGTGTATTACTACGACGGCCAGGGCTTCATGGTGCGCAACTCGCGCAAGAGCGAGACGGCGCTCGAACTCGACGGCGCCAAGGTCTGCGTGCAGGCAGAGACCACGACGGCGCTCAACCTCGTCGACCACTTCAAGACCAACAACATGAAGTACGAGGAAAAGAAGTTCGGCAAGCTCGATGACGTGCTGAAGGCTTATGACAGCGGCGAATGCGATACGCTGACCGCCGACGTGTCGCAGCTCTACGCGCTGCGCCTGCGGCTCACCAAGCCCGGCGACAGCACTATCCTGCCGGATGTGATCTCGAAGGAGCCGCTCGCGCCGGTGGTGCGCCAGCGCGACGACGACTGGATGATGATCGTGAAGTGGACGCTCTACGCCATGCTCAACGCCGAAGAGCTCGGCATTTCGTCGGACAACATCGACGAAGCGCTGAAATCGAAGAAACCGGACGTGATGCGTCTGGTCGGCACCGAAGGTGCTTACGGCGAAGTTCTCGACCTGCCGAAGGACTGGGCGGCGCGGATCATCCGTCACGTCGGCAACTACAGCGAGGTCTACGAGCGCAACATCGGCCAGAAGTCGAAGCTCGGCATTCCGCGCGGGCTCAACCAGCTCTGGAGCGCCGGCGGCATCCAGTACGCGCCGCCGATTAGGTAACGCATTGTCCCGGACGCGATGCAGCGTGTAACGCTGCGTCGCAGAGCCGGGACCGTTCCGGCTTCGGTGGGTGGTGTGGCCCCGGATCAGCAGCGCGTCATTTCATGCCGCGCAGCGTCCGGGGAAAGCATCCTCAATACTGCTTCAACCGCGCCAGCGCGTCCGCGTGGAAGTTGCTGTCGCCGAACAGCTCCTGACAGACCCGCGCGCGCTTCATGAACAGGCCGATGTCGAACTCGTCGGTCATGCCGACGCCGCCATGCATCTGCACTCCCTCCTGCACGGCCAGCGTCGTCGTCGTTCCGGCGCGCGCCTTGGCGACCGCAACCGCTGCACCGGCCTTGTCGAGGTCCGTATCCAGCGCTTGCAGCGCTTTAAGCACGGCCGCGCGGGTGATCTCGATATCGGTGTAGAGATGCGCAGCACGGTGTTGTAACGCTTGGAATTCGCCGATCAGCTTGCCGAACTGCTTGCGCTCCTTGAGGTACGTGACCGTACGGCCGAAGGCTTCATCGCTGATGCCGAGCATTTCTGCCGCAATCGCGCCGCGCCCGGCATTGAGCAAACCGTCCAGCAGCGCGTTGCCCTGATCGACCTCACCCAGCACGCTGTCGGCGGTGACATCGACATTGCTGAACTCGATGCGGGCCGCATTGTGCGAATCGACCATGACCGTGCGTTCGATCGCAACGCCCTTGGCCTTTGGATCCACCAGAAACAGCGTCAATCCCTTCGCCTCGCCGGGTGACCCGCCGGTGCGCGCGACGACGATGAGCATGTCGGCCACGTGACCATCGACCACCAGCGCCTTGGCGCCGTTGAGGCGGAAGCCGTTGCCCGAACGCTCCGCCTTCAGCTTGGTCTTGAGCGGGCGATGCTTGGCGCCCTCTTCGAGCGCGAACGCCGTGATCAGAGCACCCGCCGCGATCTTCGGCAGATATTCCTTCTTCTGCGCGTCCGAGCCGCCGCGGGTCAGCGCCGACGCGCCGAGTACGCCGGTCGAGAAGAACGGCGACGGCATCAAGGTTCGGCCGATCTCTTCCATGACGATGCCGGCCTCGACGAAGCCGAGACTGCTGCCGCCATGGTCTTCCGGCACCAGCAGGCCGCTGAAGCCCATCTCGGCGAACGTCTTCCAGAGATCACGCGAGAAGCCGTTTGCGTCTTTGGTGTCGCGAATTTTGCGCATGTGCGCGACCGGCGCTTTTTCGCCGATCAGGCCGCGCGCCGAGTCGCGCAGCATCGATTGTTCTTCAGTCAGGACAAGTGCCATTGGCGAATTCCGATTGTGTTCTTGCGTTTTGTGAAGTGATCAGGCGCCGGGCAGATCGAGAATGCGCTTGGCGACGATACCGAGCATCACCTCGCTGGTGCCACCCTCGATCGAGTTCGCCTTGGTGCGCAGCCACGCACGCGCCGGCTGACCTTCCTGCGTGCGCGCGCTTTCCCACTCGAGGAAATCGATGCCACCCGCCGCCATGATCAACTCATGCCGCCGCTTGTTCAGCTCCGTGCCGTAATACTTCATCGCCGACGAAAACGCCGGATGCGCCTGTCCCGCCTTGGCGAGATCGACCGCACGCTCGGCCGCCGCCGCGAGCGCCGCCTCGTCGACCTCGAATGAGGCGATCTGGCCGCGCAGCACCGCATCATCGAGACGCCCGGCCTCGTCACTGCCGATCGCGTTCGCCGCGACCTGACCGAGCGGACGCGCTCCGCTGCGCTCGCCGATGGAGGAGATCATCGCGCGCTCATGCTGCAGCAGATACTTCGCCACGTCCCAGCCGCGATTGAGCGTACCGACGAGGTTTGCCTTCGGCACGCGTACGCCATCAAAGAAGGTTTCGCAGAACGGCGACTTACCGGAGATCAGAAGAATCGGCTTGGTCGAGACGCCCTTTGACGCCATGTCAAACAACACGAACGAAATGCCATCGTGCTTCTTTGCCTGGAAGTCGGTGCGAACCAGACAGAAAATCCAGTCGGCGTAGTTGGCGTAGGACGTCCAGATCTTCTGGCCGGTGATGACGAAGTGATCGCCGTCGCTGTCCGCGCGCGTCTGCAGCGATGCAAGGTCGGAGCCGGCGTTCGGCTCGGAATAACCCTGGCACCAGCGAATGAGGCCTGCGGTGATTTTCGGCAGATGCTCTTTCTTCTGCTCTTCGGTGCCGTACTTCAGGAGCGCCGGTCCGAGCATCGAAATGCCGAAGCTCACAAGCGGCGCACGCGCACCAATCGCTGCCATCTCGGCGCGAACGATCTTCGCTTCTTCACCATCGAGGCCGCCACCGCCGTATTCCTTGGGCCAGTGCGGCACGGTCCAGCCCTTGTCGCGCATGCGCTCGAACCAGACCTTCTGCGCGTCCGACGAGAACGTGGCGTTGCGGCCGCCCCAGAAGGTGTCCTCTTCCTTCGTCATCGGCTTGCGCATTTCCGGAGGACAGTTCGCCTCCAGCCATGCGCGCGTTTCTTTCCGGAACGTCTCAATATCTGCAGCCATGTGGGCTTCCTCGATTCTCGTTTCCAACCGCTGCCGCGTCATTCCGCAGAGTGAAAATGCGCGCGCGGTCGCTCTTGCTTGGAGGCGACCTTAGCCAGCGCCTTGCGAAATTCAACATGTAGCTGTGCACGCGCAGTGTACCTGCGTCCTTGTCACGCCCAGCGATCCCGTGCATCGATGGGATGACAAAACAAACGAATTCAAGGGAGTGAGACGTGCGCATCAAGTTTCTTTCGCCTGGCGAAATGACCGCCGACCAGAAACTGGTCTACGACGAGTCGATCGCATCGAAGCGCGGCCGTCCGCCGGAGCCGATGTTCGCCTGGCTCGCGAGCCCGGAGATGGCGAAGCACGCCACGCGGCTCGGCGCCTTCCTGCGCTACGACACCTCGATGTCGGTCGCCGAATCCGAACTCGCGATCCTCGTCACCGCGCGGCATTGGAGCGCGAAGTTCGAGTGGTACGCACACAAGCGAATGGCACTCGCCGGCGGACTTGATCCCAAAATCATCGACGACATCAACGCGCGGCGCGTACCGGCGTTCAACAATCCGAAGCTGAAGGTGATCTACGAAGTCGCCCGCTCGCTGCACGACGCGAAATGCGTATCGCAGCCGCTCTACGACGAGGCGGTGAAGCTGATCGGTGAACGCGGCCTAGCTGAAGTCATTGGCCTGTGCGGCTATTACACGATGGTGTCGATGACGCTGAACACCTACGAATTCGGCCTGCCGAACGGCGAAGTCTCGGATTTGTTACCCTAGAGTTGGTGTAAAGTGCTGGCGCGACGCACTGCCAGCACCCAGATCACGCACATGAGCGACAGCATCCCAAATAATCCGCCGATCAGCGCAGGCGCGCGCATCGGCCACGTGCACCTGAAGGTTTCGAACATCGAGCGCGCGCTCGGTTTCTATCACGGCGTGCTCGGCTTCAAGATCATCATCCGCCACGGCGACGAGGTCGCCTTCATCGCTGCCGGCGACTATCACCACCACATCGGCCTCAACACCTGGGAAAGCAAAGGCGGCTCGCCGCCCGCGCCCGGCACGACAGGCCTGTTTCACACGGCGATCGTCTACCCGACACGGCCAGCTCTGGCTGACGCACTTCGGCGGGTGACGGCGGCGGGCATTCCGCTCGACGGCGCCAGCGATCACGGCGTCAGCGAGGCGCTTTATCTGCGCGATCCGGATGAGAACGGCGTCGAGCTCTATTGGGACAAACCGCGCGAACAGTGGCCGCACAATGCCGAAGGCGGCATTCACATGTACACGCGCCGGCTCGACGTGGAGGGCCTGCTGCGCGAGCCGCCGCTCACGGCTTGACCGGCTCCGGCGCGCGGCCGCGGATCAGCACGATGGCGGCGGCCGCGAATTCGAGCACGACGTTGAGATAAAACGCCGTGCCGTAGTTACCCGACAGATCGCGCAAGATGCCGATCAGTCCGGGGCCGAAGGCATATGTCACCTGATTGATCGCGGTGACGAGGCTCACCAGAATTCCGAACGAACGCGGATCGAACTCGCGCTGAATGATCAGCGCCGGGAGCGTGATGGCGTTGCCGACGGTCAGCCCGAACACGAAGCTTCCGGCGATCAGCGCGATCTCGGTCGGGACATTGATCATCAGGACCAGTGCCAGTCCCTGGCTAACGAACAGCGCCGACGACGCCTTGCGTTGATCGATGCGGTCGATGAAGAAGCCGAGGCCGACGCGGCCGACCACCGCCGCCAGCGTCATCAGACCCACCGCAAGCGCGGCGCGTTCGCGGCCGATCAGCGGATCCATATACGAAATCTGATGCACGATGAAGCTGACCTGCGAGAACAGCACCAGCGCGAACGGCACCGAGATCGTCCAGAACGGCAAGCTGCGGAACGCGGCCGCGCGCACGGCCGTGCTCGATTGTTGTGGCTGACCTGACGCGACAGTCCCCGCCTGCAGGTCCGCCGGCGGATGTCCCATGCCAAGCAGGATCGCGGGCACCATTACAGTCAGCACGAGGATCGTGCCGATCTGCATGGTGGCCTGAAAGCCGTAGCTCTGGATCGCGATCACCATCAGCGGCACGCCGATGACACCGCCGATACTGGCCCCGTTCAACGCCAAACTGATCGCGAGACCGCGCCGCGACGAGAAGTACATGCCGAGCGTATTGGTGATCGCGCCGATGCTCATGCCGGCCCAGCCGAACGAGAGCAGCGCGTAGGCCGCATAGAGCTGGAATGGCGACGAGACATAACTGATCGCCAATGACGCGGCTGCCATGAAGCCGACGCCGCAGAGCAGAAACGGTTTCAGCCCGATTGCGCGAATGGCATCGCTGACGAAAACAACGAGCAGCGCCCCGCCGAGATAGAAGGCCGAGGTCGCGGTCGCGACCAGCGATGCTGGCCAGCCATATAGCCGCTGGAATTCCGCGACGTAGACGGCCTGCCCGTAAAACGCGAAGCCCCAGGCGAACGTCGCAAGCAGAAAGCAGACGATGACGGCGCGCCAGCCGGGATAACGCATCGACGACTCGTCGATTGGCGGCTTGGCGGGCAGTGAGTCCATCATCGGTGGCCTTCTGGCACGTGTCGTGCAAACAGGGCGCGCATATCAGGGACTCGCATCCGAAACGTCAAGCAGGGCGCGGGGTTACGCCCAATTTGCGGCGGCGAGGGAACCAATGCCGCGCTGCGGCTTTAACTAGCAGTCAGGTCATCCCGTTTTTGGCAGGAGCGGGATTGCGTCCGAATGCCCGCATGGTGCGCACGACCATCATGATCATCCATCACGATCAATTCGCCACCGCAATTTGCACCGATTTGTTGTGAAGATTCGCGTCCTCGGATCAACGGCACGTCTGAAAGGCTGGCATGAATCTGTTGTCGTCCATCGAGATGGAGAGCGGCGTCGCCAATGACGATCTCTGGTACAAGGACGCCATCGTCTATCAGCTCCACGTCAAGACGTTTGCCGACAGCAACAATGACGGCATCGGCGACTTCACCGGCCTGACCGAAAAACTCGGCTACCTGCAGGACCTCGGCGTTACCGCGCTGTGGCTGATGCCGTTCTATCCCTCGCCCGGCCGCGACGACGGCTACGACATCGCCGATTACGGCACCATCAGCCCCGACTTCGGTACGATGAAGGACTTCAAGCGCTTCATCGGCGAGGCGAAGCGGCGCGGCATGCGCGTGATCACCGAACTTGTGATCAACCACACCTCCGATCAGCATGCCTGGTTCAAGCGCGCCCGGCGCAGCCCCGCCGGCAGCAGCGCCCGCGACTGGTATGTCTGGAGCGACACCGACCAGAAATACGCCAACACGCGCATCATTTTTTCCGACACCGAAAAGTCGAACTGGACCTGGGACCCGGAAGCGCACGCCTATTACTGGCACCGCTTCTTCTCGCACCAGCCGGACCTCAATTTTGAAAATCCGCGCGTGGTGCGCTCGGTGATCCAGGTGATGAAGCGCTGGGTGGATGCGGGTGTCGACGGCTTCCGCCTCGATGCGATTCCCTACCTCTGCGAGGCGGAAGGCACGTCGAACGAAAATTTACCCGGTACGCACGAAGTGATCCGCATGCTGCGGCGTGAGCTCGACGCCTACGGCCGCGACAAGATCCTGCTCGCCGAAGCCAACCAATGGCCCGAAGACGTGCAGTATTATTTTGGCCAGGGCGACGAATGCCACATGGCCTTCCACTTCCCGCTGATGCCGCGCATCTACATGGCGATCGCGCAGGAAGACCGCTTCCCCGTCACTGACATTCTGCGGCAGACACCGGATATCCCCGAAAACTGCCAGTGGGCGATGTTTCTGCGCAATCATGACGAACTGACGCTCGAAATGGTCAGCGACATCGAGCGCGACTATCTGTGGTCGACTTATGCCGCCGATCCGCGTGCGCGGATCAACGGCGGCATCCGCCGGCGTCTCGCGCCGCTGATGGACAACGATCGGCGCAAGATCGAGCTGATGAACTCGCTGCTGCTGTCGTTCCCCGGTACGCCGATCATCTACTACGGTGACGAGATCGGCATGGGCGACAACATCTATCTCGGCGACCGCAACGGCGTGCGCACGCCGATGCAATGGTCGCCGGATCGCAACGGCGGCTTCTCGCGCGCCGACCCCGCACGGCTCTTCGCACCGACGATCATGGACCCGGTCTATGGCTACGAGTCGGTCAATGTCGAGGCGCAGTCGCGCTCGCTGTCGTCGCTGCTAAACTGGACCAAGCGGCTGATCGCGGTGCGCAAATCGACGCTCGCGTTCGGTCGTGGGTCGATCATGTTCATCCGGCCGGAAAACCGCAGCGTGCTGGCTTACGTGCGTGAATATCACGGCGACACGATCCTTTGCGTCGCCAACCTGTCGCGCTCGGCACAAGCGACCGAACTCGATTTGTCACCGTGGAAAGACCGGGTGCCGGTGGAAATGCTGGGGCAAACCAGCTTCCCGCCGATCGGCGACCGGCCGTACATGATCACACTCGCGCCGTATAGCTTCTACTGGTTCAAGCTGACCGAGAAGGAGCTGTCACCGCACGTCACCACCGCCATCGTGCCGGAACTGGAGACGCTGGTGGTGCCGCTTGGTGCGACGTGGGTTTCGCTCGAGCGCACCCGCAGCGTGTTCGAGCGCGACGTGCTGCCGCCCTATCTCGCGCGCAGCCGCTGGTTCCACGAACGTAACGCGCCGATGATTTCGACCAAGGTCACCTCCGCCGTCCCGTTCTGCAACGAGGGCGACTGGCGGCCATGGATCGTGATGTACATGGCGACGCGCGGCAGCAAGACGACGCGGCACGCTCTGCCCATCCGCATCAACTGGGAACAGTTCGACAAGGAGCGGCGCAATCCGGCGGCGCTTGCGACCGCGCGACAAGGCTCACGCCAGGGCACGCTGTTCGACGTCGCCGGAGAGCAGGCGTTTCTCACCATGCTGATCGACAACATCCGCGCCTCGACCGTCGTCGAGGAACGCGAGCAACAGCTCGAATTCCGGCCGGCCGATGCCTTCCTCAACGAGGAGGCGAAGCCGGTCGAGAACGTCCGCAGCATCGAGAGCGACAGCACCGACACGGCGGCGGTGATCGGCGAAGACTATGTCGTCAAGTTTTACCGGCAGATCGATGCCGGGCCGCACCCGGACATCGAGGTCGGCCATTTCCTCACCGACGTCGCGAGCTTCGCGCAAGCACCGCGCCTCCTCGGCAGCGTCGAGTTGGTCGAAGGCGACCGCCGCAGCGCCGTTGCGTCGGTGCAGAGCTTTGTCGGTAACCAGGGCGACATCTGGACCGTCACGGCGGGTTTCCTCGACCGGTTGGTCGAACAGCAACGCTTCGTCAGCGACGGCCATGTCGACGAGGTCGACTGGCAGGCGAGCTACCATCACACACTGTCGCAGGCCGGCCGCCGCATCGCCGATCTGCATCTGGCGCTTGCCAGCCGCGACGATATCGCCGCATTCCGGCCGGAAACCGGAACCGAGGCCGACTCACGCGCCTGGACTGATGCGCTCTCCGTGCAGGCACGCGCCCTGCATGACAAGCTGCGACGTTACGAGGGCACGAGTCCGAACGAGCAGAAACTGATCGCGACGATCGTTGCGCGGTTCGCGGCGCTGGACGGCTGGCTGACCCGCGTTCGCCCCGCGCTCACGCTGGCAAAGCGTATCCGCCATCACGGCACGCTCGAGCTCGGCCGCATGCTGATCGTCAAGGACGACATCGCCATCACCAGTTTCGGCGGCGACCTGCGGCTGCCGCTCGAGGCGCGGCGGCGCAAGCTGCCCGCGGCACGCGACGTGGCAAGCGTGATCCGCTCGATCGATGCGGCCGCTGCGGCGGCACTGGTGCGCGCAGAAAAAATCGCTCCCGATGAGGGCGGCAAGCTCGCTTCCGCGCTCGACGCCTGGCGCGAGCGCACCGCGTCGACCTTCACCGTCTCCTATCGCGATGCCATGTCCGCGGACGGCTTGTGGCCTGCGGACACCGGCGCCGCCGAACGAATGCTGAAGTTTTTCGTGATCGAGAAGCTCGTCGACGATATCGGCCAAAGCCTCGCCGGCGATACGACACGTCTTCCCGCGCAGCTTGCCGACGCTGCGCGCATCCTGCCGGAATAAAGCTTAAGACGGGGGCCGAGTCCGGGAAATCTGCGTCTCGTCCAGCACCCAACTCGTCTTGGGTTTGAGATCGGTCCTGATGGGCTGATCCGGCGATGCGGGCGCTTTCGTCAGCGGCTGCACGCGTTCTGCAAACCGGGCCGCAAGCTGTGCATCGAGCGGACGGACGTAGTCCGCGAGATGCACGAAGTGAATCCGGCACAGCTCGAACATCTGAAGCTGCCACTGCTCGGGCGTGGTGCCGAACGGCGGCCGCCCGCTCAGCCGGCGGCGCAAGTAGTACACCTGCTCCAGCATGGACAGGACCGAGAGGACACGCAGCTGCCGCAGCGGATCATCCAGGTTCGCAGCGAGCAACCGCAGCTCGCTGAGCTTTTCGACATCGGGCAGCGTGTTGAAACTGTCGGCCGTGAAGCCGCGCCGGGCAATGCCGAGCGAGGTATTATCGGTCGCCTCGAGGGTGCGATCGATGCCCCACCAGATCGGCTCGATCACATCCAGGAATTTGCCGATCTCGGTGCGAACCGTTGCGAAAGTTTCGTCCTGCTGCTGTTGCGCGAGGCGGCGCTCGATCTGGCGCTGCTCAAGCCGGCTGCGCCAGCCGATGTAGGCGCCCGCGAGCGCAAGCGCGACGGCAAGCAGCGGACCGGCGAACATCAGCCAGGCCACCGCCGGCACCGGCTCGCTCGCGTTCATCAGGGGAACGGCAACGATCAGGAGGCCCGCCAGCAACAACGCCAGCAGCAACATCCCCGCACTTTTCAGGCCTGCATCATCACGCGCACGCATGGCCTAACGTGCCGCGCCACCCCGGGATTGTCGAGATGGCGGAAATAAACATTTTGGAGGAGGTGATCGAGGCCGGCCACGACGGGGTCGCAAATCCGTCGTGATCGAAGCGGCCAGAGTCGTTCTAGCGGGCGACGATCCAGCCCTTGTTGGTGACGACCACCCAGCGGCCAGCCTCGCGGCGGATCGCTTCGACCTTCATCAAGCCCGGCAGCGGATCGCCCGGCTCGACGTCGAACAGGCCCTGCGGGCCCTGCACCAGCGCGATGCCGCTCTGAACGTCGCGCAAGACCCAGCCCTGCACCACCGGCGGCTTTTTCGGCTCCGGCTTCGGCTCGGCAATCGATCCGGTGGTCTCCGGCGCCGGCGCGGCAGCCGGTTGCGTGCGCAACTTGTCGAGCGCCTCGCTGAGTTTTGCAATCTTGGCGTTTGGTTCGGCCTGCGCCTTCTCGATGCGATCGAGGCGATCGCCGATCTTGCCGACCTGCGAGGTGTTCGCTTTCGCAACCTGATCGGCGGCCGTCTTCAGCGTCGCGAGATCGGTCTTCATGTGAGCGACGGCATCCTTTAGCTGATCGACGTCGAGCGCGATCGAAACCGTCGCGCCGGAAGAGCCCGACGCGAGCCATGCGCGCACGCCCTCATTCGCGACAGCGCCGCCGACAGCACCGATGCCACCGGCGATCAGCGCGATCGCTGCAATCTTCATGCGGCCGCGCTTGAAGCCGCTGCTGGTCTTGACGGAGTCGCCCGCGATGGTCTCGCCGGCGAAGGCTTTCTCATCGGCCGGCGACCAGAGCGTGATGCTCGTGCTGGACGCGGCATTCGTCTGCTCGGAAGACGGCTCGGAATTGGGCGTTGTCGGCTCGGTCACGGCGGCGGTCCTCGGGTTGATTCATGAATTGGTAACCATAATTGCTTGCCAATTCGTTACCGTCCGGCCGCTCGCCGCGGACGGAACCGCGCCCGATTAACACTTCGCTAACCATAACCGTCCGACAGTAACGGCACGCCACCGCTCATCGAGAGGACACGGCATGCCGTTCGAGATTCTGAGCCAACGCACCCTCGCCACCCGCGACGAAATCGAGATGCGCCTGCTCACGGTGCTCTGGAATCACCCGTTGTGCCGCGATGTCCGGCTTGAAGTGCTCGGCATCCCGCGCAACGCGCGCGGCACCAACTGGACGGTCAGTCTGGAACAGGTTCCGGCGTACGCGATCTTCGAGACGACCGACATCGTCACCGAGATTCAAAGCGCCTACGATCTCGCGGCGTAAACGGCATTTCCGGGCAAAGCGTTATTCCGGAGCATGATCTGATCCGAAAGCCGGTACCTACTTTTCGGGATCATGCTCAGCGCGCGCTGCTGAAGCGCGGGTTGCGCGAGCAGGTCGCCCGGCCGGGCGCATTCATGCATTTCGAAAATTTGTCGTAGGCGCAGATGCGCGCGCCCTTCTTCATGAAGGCGCACCAGCGATATTCCCTCGCTTCGGCAGCCGCCGGTACCAGAACCAGCGCGCCGAACATTGCCAGGATGGCAATCAGCAGTCTCACCGTCTCAACCCTCGAGTTCCTCTGCGACAGACTAGCGCGCATCCGGCCGGACGTGCACCAGCGACAGAACAACGCAGGCCCGGGCAGCAGGCTTGGCTCGGCGGTATCTCCGCCCGCGATCCGCCCCGCGTCAGCCGTTCGGCACGAACGCCGTCACCTCGATTTCAACGAGCGCGCGCGCATCGACGAGCCCGGAAATGTAAAGCAGCGTCGCCGGCGGGAAGTTGCGGCCGAGCGTGTCCTTCCACGCCGCACCAATGCCGGCGCCGGCCGCTTCATAAGCGGCGCGATCGGTGATGTACCAGTTCAGCCGCACGATATGCTCCGGCGCTGCGCCGGCTTCTTTCAGCAACAGCACGATGCGTTCGAGCGCCGTGCGCACCTGCTGTGCCATGTCGTCCACATATTCGCCGTTGGTGTTGCCGGTCTGCCCCGCCAGCACGATCCAGCGGCCCGGCGCATCGATATCGACACCATGGGTGAAGCCGCGAGGACGCGACCAGTCGGCAGGCTGCAACACGCGCATGACGTTTCTCTCCATTTTTATGAAGCGTTCTTGAGGACGGATAGCCGCGCTAGCTCACCAGACTGGCGGCAGCAACGCAACTACTCGGCCGCCTGCTCGAGCGGCGCGACCTGCGGCAACACGATCTGCACATGCGTGCCCTTGCCGGCCTCCGAGCGCATGTTGATGCGTCCGCCGAGGCGGTTCGTCACAAGGTTGTAGACGATGTGCAGGCCGAGGCCGGTACCGCCCTGGTCGCGGCGGGTGGTGAAGAACGGATCGAACGCCTGACGCCGCACCTCGGGCGTCATGCCGCAGCCATTATCCGAGAACAGCAGCTCGATCTGCTCTTTGTTCATGCGGCGTACTTTGATGTCGATCTCGCCCGGTGCGCGATCGGGAAACGCATGCGTGATGGAATTGACGAAGAGATTGGTCAGCACCTGTCCGTACGATCCCGGATAACTCGTCATCGACAGGCCCGGTTCGCAGTCCATCTGCACCTTGACATTGTTCTTGCCGATACCGGGACGCAGGCTGGTGATCAGCTGCTCGGTGAGGTCGCGCATGTCGAAGGTGCGGCGATCCGAATAATTGCGATCGGCCGCCACCTGCTTGAACGACTGGATCAGCTCGGCCGCGCGATTGAGATTGGAGACGAGCTGGTCGGCGGCCTCCGAACAAGCCTTGACGAAATCGTTGAGGCTCGAGCGGCGGAGTTCGCCGCGCTCGATCTCGTCCTTGAACAGCCGGCTGCGCCGTTCAAGCGATGAGGCCACCGTCAGGCTGATGCCGACCGGATTGTTGACCTCATGCGCGACACCGGCGACGAGGCGGCCGAGAGCAGCGAGTTTTTCCGCCTCGATCAGCGAATTCTGGGTTTCTTTCAGATTGCGCAGCGCCTCTTCCGAGGCATCGCGCGCGGCGCGCATCTCCTGCTCGATCCGCTTGCGATCGGTAATGTCGAGGGACACGGTGAAGATCGCCTCCACCAAGCCGTCGGGGCCCAGCGACGGCACCTTGTTGACCACCCACTGCCGCATGGCCCCTGTCGAGTCCGCGTATTCGTCCTCGTAGAAGCCGGTCTCCTTTCTGCTCTCCAGAACGCTGCGATCGAAGCGGTCAGTCTTGGCGGCGCCGTAGCGCGACATCAGCTCGGCGGTGGTCTTGCCGATCGCTTCGTCCGGTTCGATTCCAAACACGCCCGCCATGTAGCGGTTCATCAGAATGTAGCGGAACTGGCGATCCTTGACATTGATGACCGCCGGCACGGTGTCGATCACACGCTGCAGGAACCGGCGGCTATTCTCGAGCGCGATATCCACTTCACGCTGATGGGTGATGTCGCGCACGACGCCTTCGTAGCGGACCGGCTTGCCGGCCTCGTCACGCACCACGCTGGCGCTATCGGACAGCCACAGAATGTTGCCGTTGCGCTGACGCACTTGATACTCGTATTCGCGCACGAAGCCGTCGCGGCGCATGCGCAGCTCGTATTCGTCGCGCGCCGCTGGATCGACATAGATATTGTGAGCGACGTCCTTGACACCGTCGATCAACTGCTCGGCCGTGTCGTAACCCATCATGCGCGCCAGCGCCGGATTGGCGTTGAGAATCTCACCGCTGGGCGTCGTCACGTAAATGCCGTCGATCGAACTCTCGAACAGCTTCTTGTAATCTTCCTGCGCTTCCGCCTGCCGCTGCTCGGCCAGCAGTCGCAGACTGGCCTCGCGCGTCGCGTCAGCCGCGAGCGGACGCACCTTCCGGCGCATCGACAAAGTCGCAATGCCAAATCCAATCAGGAAACACGTGACGCCGACGACGAAGGTCGAAATTCCAACCGCCGCCAAAGGTGAAAGACCGCTCTGCGCCAGCGCCGTGTCCGGCCAGACCAGCGAGCTGCCCATCGCAATCGCCGGAAGCAGCCGAAAAGGAGCTGCGATTCCGTCGACACCATCACGATGCAAAAGAGACAAGAAATGCGGCATGGAACGCATAACAAATGATCGAACGGAGACCCTTATACCCTCAAACCGGCCCGCATGGGTAAACTCGATCATGCTGCGATGGTAAATCGTTCAGTAGCCTGTCATTTCCAGGTAGCCGATCCCGCCATGCGAGCCCTGCACGGTGACCGGGCCTTCCCAGTATTGAAAGCGGGCGCCCATCCAGCTTTGCGCATTGAGCGGGGCGCTCTCGAGCCTGACGCCGCGTGAGGGAATTTCGATCCGCCACGCCGTCGGCATGGCCTTCTCGCCGATCCGTGTGGTGGCGAGCGGCGTCATCGCAATCGCATCGGCCGGAATCGGTTCGGATTTGCCGTCGGTCCCGATCCAGTTACCTGCGTAGAAATGCCGCCCGTCGGAATGCCGCAGCCGGAACAGCATCAACTTTTCCTGCGACGACAGATGCAGCGAGAACCAATCCCAGCCCGTCTGATCGGACGCCAACGGCTGGCTGCTCCATTCGCGATCGATCCATCCCTGCCCAGTGACCTCGATGCTCCTGCCATCGATGACGATGACGCCGGACACCGCAAGATATGGCTGGCTGTAGTAATACGACGCCTGCCCGCGCTCGGACTTGACGCTGTAGCCGCCCTCGCCCTGCAGAACCAGCGGCCGCGCCGTATCGAGCCGCAGGCGATAGGAAAAATCTTTTCCGGACGCGGTGAGGTCGAGCGGCGCCAACGCGGGCGATCCTGCCGCCGCTGCCTTCATCTGCCAATCGTCGATATACGCGTTGAATGGCTCCATCTCGACGCCGGCTTGCCCGACGCCGCCGCGCGCGAATTTTTCGGCGAAGCGATGCGTGCTCGCGCTCGTGACGGCGGCATGTCCCATCCAGAGCTGCTGCGTCGACCAGCCTTCGCCAACTGCGCCCGGCGCAGCGGCCTGACGAAACAAGGTCCACTGCACGCCATAGCTTGCACCGTCGGGACCCTTGAGATTGGCTGTGAGGTACCACCACTCGATACGAAAATCCGGATGTGCGCCGTGATCGGCCGGGAACGACAGCACCTTGCCGCGCACCACCGGCGCGAAACCGCCCGGATCGGCGCCGAGCCCCGAGAAACCCTGGCCGCGTGAGGATGCGATGCCGGCAATCAACACCAGCAACGCAACGCCTCTTGCAATGCAAGCTCTAGCGTTCATCGGCGAAGATCTTCAGCAAGGTGATCGGGCGCATCCGCGCGAGCTTGAGCATCGGCAACAGCGTCGCAGCGAATGCGGCCGCAATTGCGACCAGAAGCAACTGCGCCAGCTGAGCAGGGAAAATATCGAGCGGCAAACGCCAACCGAACGCTTTCACGTTCACCACCTCGACAAGGCACCAGGCGACACCGATGCCGAGCGGCAGCGCCAGCAGCGTGGTCAGCAGCGCCAGCAGCATGGTCTTCAGCAATTCCAGCGTCGCGAGACGGCGGCGGGTGAGCCCGAGCGCCCACAGCGGTGCGAGTTGTGGCAGCCGCGATTGGCTGAGCGTCAGCAGGCTGGTGAGCAGCGCAACGCCGGCGACGCCGAGGGTGAAGGCGTTGAGCACCGATGTGACGGCAAAGGTGCGGTTGAAGATGCGGCGCGACTCGGCCTTGACCGTCGCCTGATCGGCAAGATCGCGGCGCGGCAGCGCAAACGCCGTTTCCAGATCCCGCACGATGTTCGGAACAGCGACCGGCGCGGCGCGCACGGCAAAGCGCGTGCGGCCGGCGTCAGGGAAGCGGCGGAGCAGCTGATCGGTGTTGAGCGTGATCTGCCCGCGCGGATTGCCATAATCCGCATAGAGCGCATCGACCGTGACCACCCAGTCGCCCAACGGCGTCGGCAGCCGCAACATGTCGCCGAGTTTGATGTTGAGCCGCCGGCCCAATTGCTCGCTGACGAACACGGCGCGGCCCTCTCGCACGCCATCCCAGGGGTTAGACCGCGTCTCAAGCAAGGGCCAGAGATCGCGATAGGTCGCATGATCCGTCAGCGCAAACAGTTCGACCGGCTCGCCGCCGATCCGGACATCCGCGCGCGCCGCCGGCAGCACCGCATCGACATCGCGCCGCTGCCGCAGCCACGCCTCGATCGCAGCTGCCTTCTCCGGATTGGGCGCGGTGACATAGATATCGGCCGCGAGCCGCCCGTCGAGCCAGCGCAGGAATGTCTTGTTGAAACTGCCGACCATGGTGCCGACACCGACATTGACCGCCAGCGCCAGCAGCAACGCCATCAGCGCCAGCGACAGACCCGAGAGCTGCTGGCGGCTGTCCGCCCAGGCCCAGCGCGCCACCGGATTTCGCGCGATCGCCTCGCCTGCATGCAGCAACAGATTGAGCAGCACCGGCAACGCCAGCGCCGCGCCCAGCAGCGCACCCGCGAGCACGGCGAAGGCCGCGGTCAGACTGACGCCGAACCAGAGCGCGGCAAACGATGCGAGCAGCGCGCTTGCTGCGAGCAATGCCTGACCCATCAGCCAGCGGCGTTGCGCGACTTGCCACGCATACGGCTGCGCCGACGCCAATAGCGGCAGCCGCAACACCCGCACCAGCGCGCTTGCCGCCGCGACCAGCGAGCCGGCAACGCACATCGCAAGTCCGGCAATCCACCACTGCGGCTGGATCACGAGTTGACCCGGCACAGCGGCGCCATAGAGGCCGCGCAGGCTGGCGGCAACGTCCGGCAGCAGCGCCGCCGCGATCAGGTAGCCGCACACAAGACCCGCGATGCCTGCGATCAGCGCCAGCATCACAAGCTCGGCGAGCAGCACGACGATGAGGCTGCGCGCGGGAACGCCGCAGGCACGCAGGGTGCGCAGCATCGGCAGCCGCTGCTCGAAGGCGAGGCCGATTGCCGAATGCACGATGAAGAGCCCGACCAGGAACGACAGCAGGCCGAATGCCGTGAGATTGAGATGAAAGCTCGCGGTGAGGCGCTGCAGATCGCTGTCGCTGCCGGCCTCGACCTCGCGCAGCTGCGTCCCGGCGACCTGCGCGAGCGGCAATCGCACGCCGCTATCCGGTCCGATCAGGAAGCGCGAGATGCGATCCGGCTGGCGCAGAATGCGTTGCGCCCAGCCGATATCGGCAATCAGGAGATCCGACGGGAAATCGGCCACGATGCGAAGCGGCGGGAGTGATTGACCGGCATCGGTCGTCAGCTTCGCGCCGTCGCGCCAGCCAAAGTCCGCCGCAGTCTCCGGCGCGACCAGTACCTGTCCTGCAGGTGAGAGAAAATCCTGCAATTTCGCATCGGTCAGACCGGGCGCCGGACCGGCGCCGCGCGGCAAACTCAGCGGCTCAACGCCGAGAAGACGGATGCTGCGATCGGCGATGCGAATGCGTCCTTCCACCACCGGCGACACCGGCCATCCGGCCCGACGCAGCGCGCTGAACAGCGATTGCGGTACGCTCGCATCGTCATTCGGCACCAGCATCGCCGTGTTGGCGCCGCCGAACGCCGCCGCGGCGCGATCGTAGCTCGTGCGCGCCTGCTGATTGATCGCCTGCACGCCGGTCCACAGCGCGGTGGCCGACATGAGGCCGATCAGCAGCGTCGCCAGCTGCATGCGATGCCGCGACCAGTGGCTGAGTAGAACACGGAGAATCCAAAAGCTCCCGCTCATGCGAGCCGCCCTGCGGTCAGATGCACCTGCCGATCGAGGAGAGCGGCGAGACGCGTGCTGTGCGTCACCATCAGAAGCGCGCAGCCGCTGCGCGCAACCAGCTCACGGGCCAGACGCACGACTTCGTCCGCGGTCGCTTCATCGAGATTACCGGTCGGCTCGTCGGCGAGAACGAGCGACGGCTTGATCGCCAGCGCACGGCCGATGGCGACGCGCTGCTGCTGGCCGCCGGACAATTGCTCCGGATAGCGATCGATCAGATCTTCTAACCCGAGCCGCTGCGCCAGTTCGCGTTGCCACGCCGCATCGAAGCGACCGGCAATGCGCGCCTGAAAGGCGAGATTGTCGCCGACCTTGAGACTGGGAATGAGATTGAACTGCTGGAACACGAGACCGAGCCGATCCCGCCGCAACAATGCACGGCCGCTTTCGCTCTCGCCGGACATGCTCTGGCCGTCGATGACGATCTCGCCGCTGTCGGGCTCGTCGAGGCCGGCGATCAGATGCAGCAGCGTGCTCTTGCCGGAGCCGGATTCGCCGGTCAGCGCCACGGCCTCGCCCGCAGCCACCTGCAAATCCACTTCGCGCAAGACCTGCAGCTTCCCTTGCGGAAGGCCGTAACTCTTGCTCAGCCGCGAAACTTTCAGCATCAACGCAAACGCCCGCTGGACATCCGAATTCGATCAAGAACGCTATACCAAGCTCCCGGCTTTTGGCATACGGGAGGGAACAAGGCCCATCACAATGCGGCCAGCGCCGGGAGGATATTCGAGATGAAATCGTCAGCGGAATTCGACGTGATCGTTTATGGCGCCAGCGGCTTCACCGGCCGCCTCGTCGCCGAATATCTCGCCCAGCGCTACGGCGTCGACAAGGACATCAAATGGGCGATGGCGGGCCGCAGCCTCGACAAGCTGGCGCAGGTGCGCGACGAGATCGGTGCACCGAAGGAGACGCCGCTGATCGCCGCGGATGCCAGCGACGCGGCCTCGCTCGCCGCTCTCGTCAATCGCACGCAGGCGGTGCTGACCACTGTCGGCCCCTATCAACTCTATGGCAACGAACTGGTGGCCGCCTGCGCCGCCACCGGCACCGATTATCTCGACCTCTGCGGCGAGCCGGCATGGATGCGCAAGATGATCGACGCGCACGAAGCAGCCGCAAAGAAGAGCGGCGCGCGCATCGTGTTCTCCTGCGGCTTCGATTCGATCCCGTTCGAGCTCGGCGTCTACTTCGTACAGCAGAACGCCAAGAAGGCATGGGGCGCGATGGCGCCGCGGGTGAAAGGCCGCGTGCGCAAGATGCGCGGCACGTTCTCCGGCGGCACCGCGGCGAGCCTGAAGGCGACGCTGATGGCGGCGGCGCAGGACCCGGGCATCGTCGCGCTTTTGAAGAATCCATTCTCGCTGACACCGGGCTTCGAAGGGCCGAAACAACCGCCCGGCAACAAGCCGCAGTTTGACGAGGACCTGCAGATGTGGAGCGCGCCGTTCGTGATGGCGGCGATCAACACGCGCAATGTCCACCGCAGCAACGCGCTGCTCGGCTATCCCTATGGCAAGGACTTCATCTACGACGAGATGATGCTGGCCGGCCCCGGCGAGAGAGGCGAGGCCACCGCGCAGGCGATCGCAAAGGCGATGGCCGGACCGGATGCGGCGATGGGCGGCAAGAAGCCGGGCGAAGGCCCCTCCAAAGAAGAGCGCGAGACCGGCTTTTACGACGTGCTGTTCGTCGCGACCTCGGCCGATGGCAAGCAATTGCGCGCGGCGGTCGGCGGCGACAAGGACCCGGGCTACGGCTCGACCTCGAAGATGATTTCCGAGAGCGCGATCTGCCTCGTGCGGGACGCGCGCGACGTGCCCGGCGGCATCTGGACGCCCGGAGCGGCCATGGGCGACAGACTGATCGCACGGCTCACCGCCAACGCCGGCATGACGTTCAAGATGGAAGCGGCGTAAAGAACTTACGGGATGTACGTGAACTCGTCGGCGCAGAACGCGCCACCCTGAAACGTGTCGGCGACCACATTAGGCGCGATCTTGCGCTGCGCCGCCATCGCCGCGTCCACATGCTCTTCGGCACGGCCGACCGGCGCGTAGCCGAGCTCACGCGCTCGCGTGTTGTCCCACCACGCGCGCTCGTTGTCGGACATGCCGTAGACGATCTCGTAGACGAGACCCGGCCGCTCGAGACCGATCCGGATCAGCGAGACCAGATCCTCGGGCTTCAGCCAGATCGCAAGCCGTCGCTCGTCAACCGGCTGATCGTCGACATTGCCAATGCGGATGCACAATGCACCAAGGCTGTGCTTGTAGGCATAGAGCGCCGCCAGCGCCTCACCGAACGCCTTGCTGACGCCGTAGCGCGTATCGGGAAGCACGTGTTCATCGACACCAATTGTCTTCGAGCGTGAATAGAAGCCGACCACGTGGTTGGATGATGCGAACACGATGCGCCGGACGTGCGCAAGCCGCGCCGCCTCGAACACGTTGTAGCAGCCGATGATGTTGGCGTTGAGGATCGCGTCCCACGGACCTTCCACCGAATAACCGCCGAGATGGACGATGCCCTCGACGCCATCCATCAGTCTTTGCACGGCGGCAAGGTCAGCGAGATCGACTTGAATGAACGTCTCGTCCGCGGCGAGATCGGCCGGCGGACGAATATCGCTGAGGATCAGCTCGCCATAGAGCGGCTTCAGCAGCTGGCGCAACCGCGTGCCGATGCCGCCGCTTGCGCCGGTGAGCAAAACGCGCCGCATGGCTACGACCGTGCCGCTTTGCTGTTGTTTGCGAGCGGCGTCCCGAGCCGCCGGTAGCGCTCGCGGCCGTTGACGAGATGCAGCCGCATGGCGGCGCGGGCCTTGTCCGGCGACCGCAGTTCGATCGCGGCCAGAATCGTGTCGTGCTCGCCCGCGACCTTTTTCATGTAGGACAGATCGTCGTCGAGGCGAATGCTCTGCCGCGGAATGATCAGCCCGCCGAGATATTCGAGAAATCCGATGAAGCGCTGATTGTGGGTCGCGACTGCAATGGCGCGGTGGAAGTCGAAATCCTCCTGAACGGCGCGGTCGTCGCGCCGGGCTGCCTTGCTAAAGACGGCTGCGGCCTGACGGATTGCCTTCAGTTCGGCGGCGCTCGCGCGCTCGCTGGCGATCGCCGCGCTTTCCATCTCCACCGCGGTGCGCAATTCGAGCAGTTCGATGACGCCCTGCAGCGACCCCAGCCCGTCCGGATTGATCGCGTACGGCTGCTGCGCCGGATCGGAACTGACGAACGCGCCGGCCCCCTGCCGCGTCACCACGAGACCGCGCGCCCGCAGCGCCGAGATCGCCTCCCGCACCACGGTGCGGCTGACGCCCATGGCGATCATCATTTCCTGCTCGGTCGGAAGCTTCGTTCCGGCGGGCAGTTTGCCGGAACCGATCTGGTCGGCGATGCGCTCGACCACTTCCTCGGTGCGCCGCCGCGCCGGATTGAGCGGACGCAGCAGACCGCGCGGCGCGGCAATTGCGCCTTTGGTCTTACGCAGCAAGCTTGACGCTCGTTGTCCGGTCATCGTACAAATTTTGCTAACACCGCCAACGCGCGGGAGCAAGACGTTTCGAAGCTTGCTCGCAACAAGGCTGCGATCAACGCGGCTCCAAAGAAACAACGGGAGGACGTCATGACCTATTCGGTGCGCCGGCTGCCGCTGGCGATTGCAACGCTTGCGGCTCTCGCCGCTTTCGCTTCGCCCGCCACGGCACAGACCAAGCTGAAGTGGGCGCACGTCTACGAAGTCTCCGAGCCGTATCACTCCGAAGCGCTGTGGGCCGCTGAAGAGATCAAGAAGCGCACCGGCGGCCGCTTCGAGATCGGCGTGTTCCCTGCGTCGCAACTCGGCAATGAGAACCAGATCAACGAAGGTCTCGGCCTCGGCACCGTCGACATCATCTACACCGGCACGTCGTTCGCCGGCTCGATCCACAAGCCGCTGTCGATTTCCGGCGCGCCGTTCATGTTCCGCGACTTCGATCACTGGAAGGCCTATCGCGGCAGCCCGCTGTTCCGCGATATCGCCAAGGGCTACGAGGACAAGACCAAGCACAAGATCGTCGCCTTCACCTACTACGGCGAGCGCATGGTCACCGCCAACAAGGAGATCAAGAAGCCGGACGACATGAAGGGCATGAAGCTGCGCGTGCCGCCCGCCCCGCTGTATCTCATGCTGGCGAAGTCGGTCGGCGCCAACGCGACACCGATCGCATTCGCGGAAGTTTATCTCGCGCTTCAGCAGGGCACGGTCGACGGCCAGGAAAATCCGCTGCCGACCATCATGGCCAAGAAGTTCTACGAAGTGCAGAGCCACATCATGTTGACCGGCCACATCGCCGAGTCGCTGCTGACGATCGTCGGCAACGGCGTCTGGGCCAAGCTTTCCGACGCGGACAAGAAGCTGTTCGAGGAAGTGCTGATGCAGGCTGCCGCCAAGGCATCGGACCAAATCCGCGCTTCGGAACAGAAGACCGCCGATGAGCTGCGTAAGCTCGGCAAGACCGTGGTCGAGGTCGACCGGGCCGCATTCCGCGAGGCGGCGATGAAGCTGCATAACGACCCGAGCGCCGGCGCCGGCTGGTCGAAGGCCGAGTACGACGCCTTCCAGGCGCTGAAGTAGTCCCTGCCGCGTCGGCTGCGCCTGGCGCAGCCGACGCTCTTTTCCCTGATACACGCGGAGTTCGCCGTGTCCCAAGGCTCGCCTCCGGATCATCCGGAACGCCTGATCGTCGTCCATGACGAAGAGGTGACGATCGAACATCATCCGGAAGACTGGATTGCCTTTGTCCTTTTCTGGGCGCTGGCCTTCATCGTCTTTCTGCAGTTCTTCACGCGCTACATTCTCAACGACAGTCTCGCGTGGACCGAGGAAATCGCCCGCTACGGGTTGATGTGCCTTGCCTTCATCGGCGGCGCCGTCGTCACGCGGAAGAAGGGACAGATCGCGGTCGAGCTCGTCTCGAACCTGATGAAACCCGGACCCAGCCGCGCGATGCTGCTGGCTGCGGTCGATTTCGTGACGCTCGGCTTCCTGGGTCTGCTCGCCTACTTCTCCGTCACCATCACCGAGCGGATGCACTTTCAGCGCATGACGGTGTTCGATCTGCCGATGAGCCTTGTCTATGGCGGCGTCGGCCTCGGCTGCTTCCTGATGTTTGCGCGGCAGATCTGGGTGGTTTGGCAGAACTACAAGCAGGGCTGGCGCAGGCCGCACGAACTGGCTGAACAGATCAAGGCAGATTGAGCAGGTTCTCTCATGGCAATTGTGGTTTTCCTGTTTCTGCTCGTTCTGCTTGCCGGCATCCCGGTTTTCATCGCGCTCGCGGGTTCGTCGCTGATCTACACCCACTTCATCGCCGGAATCCCCGACTTCGTCATTCTGCATCGCATGGCCGGCGGCCTCGACAGCTTCCCGCTGCTCGCGGTACCGTTTTTCATTCTCGCCGGCAACCTGATGAATTCGGCCGGCATCACCAATCGCATCTATGACTTCGCGGTCGCGACCTGCGGCTGGATGCGCGGCGGCCTCGCACACGTGAACATCTTCGGTTCGGTGATCTTCGCCGGCATGTCCGGCACGGCCATCGCCGACGCCGCAGGTCTCGGCACCATCGAGATCAAGGCCATGAAGGATCATGGCTACACGACGGAGTTTGCCGTCGGCGTCACCGCGGCCTCCGCGACGCTCGGGCCGATCATCCCGCCATCGCTGCCGTTCGTGATCTACGGCATGATGGGCAACGTCTCGATCGGCGCGCTCTTCCTCGGCGGTTTCATTCCCGGCATCGTCATGACCGCCTTCATGATGGCCTACGCCTGGTACTGCGCACGCAAATACAACATGGGCCCCGATCAGGCATTTAGCTGGTCAGTCCTCGGCCGCACGTTTATCGCGGCATTGCCGGCGCTGTTCACGCCGGCGCTGATCATCGGCGGCATGACCTTCGGCTGGTTCACGCCGACGGAGGCTGCAATCGCCGCCTGCACGTGGGCGCTGATCCTCGGCACGATCCTCTACCGCTCGATGAGCCTGAAGCAGTTCTACAAGGTGTCGATGGACACCATCGAGACCACGGCAGGCGTTCTGTTGATCGTTGCCGCCGCATCGCTATTCGGCTGGGTGCTGACGACAACGCAGCTCACCGAGAAGGCGGCGGAAGCGCTGCTGCAACTGACCAACAATCGTTACGTCATCCTGTTGCTGACCAACATCCTGTTGCTGGTCGTCGGCTGCTTCCTCGAACCGATCGCGTCGATCAGCATCCTCGTGCCGATTCTGATGCCGATCATCCTGAAGGTCGGCATCGATCCGGTTCACTTCGGCGTCATGATGACGCTGAACCTGATGATCGGCCTGTTGCATCCGCCGCTCGGCATGGTGCTGTTCGTGCTGTCGCGGATCGCCAAACTGTCGATCGAGCGAACCACGATGGCCATCGTGCCATGGCTGATCCCGCTCCTGCTGTCGCTGGTCGCGATTACGCTGATCCCCGAGTTGACGCTCTGGTTGCCGCGTCAGGCCGGTCTGGTGAAATAACGCCGTCCATCACCTGCAGCAAGTGGAGTGGATTTGACATTCGCCACCACTTGCAGCGACTTTGCTATGCGAATGTCAAATCCAAACTCCACTTGAAAATGATAATTGCTGATGGTCCTTTTGATTCCAACATTTGCAAAGAAAGTCGCGGAAACGGGATGCAAATGTTAGAATCGGACCATCAGCGTCATTGAATTAGCTCGGAGCGCCCGTCATTGTTGACGGGCGCTGTCAGTATCGGCGCCCATAATCGTGCCGCGTCCTCAGACGCGCACCAATAAGAAGCCGGGAGCCGAGATGCGCCTTCCTTTCTTTTACGGCTGGATTGTCGTCGCCGTCACCTTCGTCAGCATGGGCATCGGCGTGAACGCGCGAACCTCGTTCTCGCTGCTGTTCGTGCCGATCGTTGACGAGTTCGGCTGGCCGCGCGGCCTCACCGCCGGCGCTTTCTCCTTCGGCTTTATCGTATCCGCCTTCATGGGCCCGATGATCGGCCGCCTGATGGACAAGACCGGGCCGCGCACGGTGATGGAGCTCGGCACGGTTCTGATGGGCGCAGGTCTCCTGCTTGCGCCGCTGACCACGCAGCCATGGCACCTCTATCTCACCATCGGCGTGCTGGTCGGCATCGGCAGCATTTGTCTCGGCTACTCCGGCCAATCACTGTTCCTGCCGAACTGGTTCGTGCGCAAGCGCGGCCTCGCCGTCGGCATTGCATTCGCCGGTGTCGGCATCGGCTCGATCACGCTACTGCCGTGGATGCAAAAGCTGATCGAGCAGGTCGGCTGGCGCGACGCCAGCTGGACGCTCGGCATCATCGTTCTTGTCGTGCTGGTACCAATCAACCTTCTGCTGCGCAAACGCCCGGAGGATATCGGCCTCCTGCCCGACGGCGAGAAGACCGCAGCGTCAGCGGCTGCGCAGGCGTCGAATGTGGTGGATCCGGTTTGGGTCGCAATCGACTGGACCTTGGCGCGCGCGCTGCGCACGTCGCGCTTCTGGTGGATTTGCTTCGGCTACTTCTGCGGATTGTACGTCTGGTACGCCGTCCAGATTCATCAAACGAAGTATCTGCGCGAGATCGGCTTCGATGCAACGTTCGCGGCCTGGGCGCTCGGCCTCGTCAGCCTCGTCGGCATTCCCGGACAAATTCTGCTCGGCCATCTGTCCGATCGCCTCGGGCGCGAGGCGATCTGGGCCATCAGCAATTTGGGCTTCGTGATCTGCTATCTCGCGCTGATCGCGCTGCAGTTCCAGCCGTCACCGCTGCTGCTGTATGTGATGGTGATTTCGCAAGGCTTTCTCGGCTATGGCCTGACGTCGGTGATGGGCGCAGTCGTGCTCGAAATTTTTCAGGGTAAACACTACGGCAGCATCTTTGGTACGATCATGCTGGCCGCACTCGCCGGCGGTGCTGCCGGTCCGTGGCTGACCGGTGCGCTCTATGACTGGCTCGGCAACTACACGGTCGCCTTCTGGATCGGCGTCGCAGCGAGCCTCTTGTCCGCCCTCTCGATCTACATGGCGGCACCAGGCAAGGTGCGCGCAGTTGCCGGCAAGGTCGCGCAGCTGAATGCCGCAAAGTAGACCGGCTAGCGCACAGCGTTGACGTTTCTCACCGCGGATGGTCAGCTTCGCGCCGACTGCCGGGAGAGAAACACGATGAAGGACTACGGACATTACGATGGCCTCGGCCTCGCTCAGCTGGTGAGAACCAAACAGGTCAGCGCTGCAGAGTTGCTGGATGAAGCGATCGCACGCACCGAAGCCATCGATCCGAAAATCAACGCGGTCACGGTCAAGCATTACGACTACGCCAAACAGCAGATCGCCAAGGGCCTCCCCGACGGCCCGTTCACCGGCGTTCCGTTCCTGATCAAGGATCTGAACTGGATCGCAGGTGCGCGCACGACATCCGGAGCAACGCTGTTCAAGGATTTCGTTGCGCCAAGCGACCACACCATGGTCGAACGATTTCGTGCGGCGGGCGTCACCCTCTTCGGCAAGAGCGCGACACCGGAATTCGGCCTCATGCCGACGACCGAGACGCGGCTGTTTGGGCCGACGCGCAATCCCTGGAATCTCGATCATTCCTCCGGCGGTTCGTCGGGCGGCGCGGGCGCATCCGTCGCGGCGCGTATTCTCCCGGTCGCGCATGCCACCGACGGCGGCGGCTCGATCCGCATTCCGGCGTCCGCCTGCGGCGTGTTCGGACTGAAGCCGACGCGCGCACGCACCCCCTTCGGACCGGAACGCGGTGAAGGCTGGGGCGGCTTCTCGATCGGCCATGTGGTCAGCATCAGCGTGCGCGACAGCGCGGCGATGCTCGACGCCACGCACGGCCCGGAAACATCGAGCCCGTATCAGGTCGAACGGCCGGAGCGTCCTTTTCTTGAAGAGGTCGGCCGCGATCCGGGCAAACTGCGCATCGCCTTCACCGACCGCTCGACCTTCGGCGATGCCATCGATCCGGAGATTACCGCGGCGGTTCGCGATGCTGCCGCGATGCTCGGCAAACTCGGCCATCATGTCGAGGAGGCCGCACCCAAATTGCCGCAGGATCCCGCACGCACCATTGCAACGATCGTCGCATCCAACACCGCGCTGATCGTCCGCCTCACCGAGCAGAAACTCGGACGCGCCATCACCGATCAGGATTTCGAACGGCTGACGCTGGCGAATGCCGTCAACGGCAACAAGGTGTCCGGGACGGACTATGTCGAGGCGCAGCTGCATGCGTTCCAGATTGCGCGCGCGGCCAACGAATTCATGACGCAGTACGACGTCTTCCTGTCGCCGACACTCTGCATGCAGCCGCTCAAGATCGGCGAGATCAACACCATGGCCGACGAACTTGGGCCGATCGGTCCGCTGATCCGCCGCTATATCCCCGGCACCAACATGGCGAACATGTCCGGCCAGCCGTCGATGTCGGTCCCGCTGGCGTGGAGCAAGTCGGGCCTGCCGCTCGGCATGATGTTCACCGCGCGCTTCGGCGACGAGGCAACGCTGTTTCGCCTGGCGGCCCAGCTCGAACAAGCGCGGCCGTGGAAGGACCGCAAGCCGCCGGTTTGCGCCTGATTCCGCTGCGGCGCCTGTCGTCGCAGGGCCGGAAAGCCAATTGAAATTTCGCGAATTTTCGCCAAGGCTGTTCCGCAAGAGCCGCAGACATCCTCATGCGGCCAGGGAGGGAACAGATGACGACACGACGTTTCGCGACCGCGATTCTGGCGGCGCTGGCGGTCAGCGCCTTCACGACCGGCGCGAATGCCCAGGCGAATTATCCAGCCCGGTCGATCACGCTTGTGCTGCCGTTCGCCGCCGGCAGCGGCACCGACACCACAACCCGCATCATCTCGAAGCATCTGGCGGACGCACTCGGCCAGCAGTTCATCGTCGACAACAAGGCCGGCGCCAACGGCTCAATCGCCGCGACCTACGTCGCGCGCGCGCAGCCCGACGGCTACACGCTGCTGGTCACCACCAACACCACGCATTCCGCCAATCCGTATCTGCTGAAGCAGCTCAGCTACGATCCGGTGAAGGATTTCGTCGCCATCGCACGCACCGGCGACCTGCCGTTCATGCTGCTGGTCAATCCGCAGGTGCCGGCGAAGAACGTCAAGGAACTGGTTGCGTACGCCAAAGCCAATCCGGGCAAGCTGACCTATGCCAGCGGCTCGTCGTCATCGAGCGTGTCCGGCGCCACGTTCGCCAAGCAAGCCAACATCGACATCCTGCACGTGCCGTACAAGAGCTCGCCGCCGGCGCTCAGCGATCTGCTCGGCGGCCGCATCACCATGATGTTCGTCGACGTGCTCACCGGCCAGCCGCATGTGAAGAACGGCGACCTGCGCGCGCTCGCCGTCACCACCAAGAGCCGCTCCGCGCTGGTGCCGGACCTGCCGTCGATGGAAGAAGCCGGCGTGCCGAACTTCGACATCACCTCGTGGCAGGGCTACTTCGCGCCGGCCGGAACGCCAAAGGACATTATCGTCAAGCTCAACGCCGAAATCCGCAAGATCATCGACAAGCCGGAAATCAAGGCCGAACTGGCCACCCGTGGAATGGATGCCTTCTCAAGCTCCCCGGAAGAGATGGAAAAGTTCGTCAAGGACCAGCTCGTGCTGTGGGAACGCCTCGTCAAGGACGCTGGAATCGAAGCCCAGTAAACGTGTAGGATGCCGGGCTCCGGGTGAGCCCGGCATCTGCGTTTTCGGCCATATTGTTTGGCCTAAGGCTGGGTTTGCGTCATGACCATCACCGATATTGCAACCCGCACCTATAATCACGGCTGGCGGCTCGACCCGATCATCCGCAGCCTGCTCGACACCGACTTCTACAAGCTCTTGATGCTGCAAATGATCCGGGAACTGCACCCGGACGTCGAAGTCACGTTCTCGCTGATCAACCGCAGCTGGCACGTTCGCCTGGCCGAGGTGATCGACGAGAGCGAACTGCGCGCCCAGCTCGATCACGCCCGCACCATCCGCTTTTCCAAGAAGGAGCTGATCTGGCTCGCGGGTAATACGTTCTATGGCAAGACGCAGATGTTCTCGCCGAACTTCATTGCCTGGCTCGCCGACTTCCGTCTCCCCGAGTATGACCTGCGCAAGGTCGAAGGGCAGTACGAATTGCATTTCTACGGCCCGTGGACTCACACGAGCATGTGGGAGATCCCGGCGCTCGCTATCGTCAACGAGTTGCGCTCGCGCCAAGCAATGAAGGGCAAGGGCCGTTTCGAGCTCGACGTGATCTACGCCCGCGCCAAGGCCAAGCTCTGGAGCAAAGTCGAGCGGCTGAAGCCGCTGCAGACCTTGCGCGTGTCGGACTTCGGCACGCGCCGGCGGCACGGCTTTCTCTGGCAACGCTGGTGCGTCGAAGCGCTGAAGGAAGGTCTCGGCTCGGCCTTCACCGGCACTTCGAACGTGCTGCTCGCCATGGACAACGACCTCGAAGCCATCGGCACCAACGCGCATGAGCTGCCGATGGTGATGGCGGCGCTCGCGACCACCGACAAGGAATTGCGCGAGGCCCCTTATCGCGTGCTCGACGAATGGCGTCACACCTATGACGGCAACCTTCTGATCGCCCTGCCCGACGCGTTCGGCACCACGTCGTTCCTGCGCGATGCGCCGGACTGGGTCGCCGACTGGACCGGTTTCCGCCCCGACAGCGCACCGCCGATCGAAGGCGGCGAGGAAATCATTCGCTGGTGGAAGCAGCACGGTCGCGATCCGCGCGAGAAGCTTCTCATCTTCTCCGACGGCATGGATATCGAGGGCATCGAGGCGACCTATCGCCACTTCGCCGGACGCGTGCGCACCAGCTTCGGTTGGGGCACCAACCTGACCAACGATTTCATCGGCTGCGCGCCCGACGGCAGCACCGACCTCGATCCGATCTCGCTCGTGTGCAAGGTGACAGACGTCAACGGCCGCCCAGCGGTGAAGCTGTCGGATAATCCGGAAAAGGCCACGGGCGATCCGGCAGAGATCGCCCGCTATCTGCGGGTGTTCGGCGACGCCGGACGGGTCCGTTCACCAGTGAAGGTGTAAGCGAACCCTTAGGCTCCAACGCCGTTACGCGCTGCGCCGGACCGCGTGCTCGACCGGCATCGAACGCTCCAGCACCGAACCGGTCAGCCGGCCGGACGCACGCAAGCGATCCAGCGTCGCCTCGTTGACCTCATACATCACAGCGACGAGCTTCTCGCCACCGACATCGCGCGGCAGACCAAGCGGATGCACCGTGAGGCCGGCGCCCTGCACCACCGGCACCCGGTAGGCCCGGATCACGGCGGTGACGCCGACATAACCCTCTTCGAGGCAGTACTCCTGCAGGCCCGCGAACAGTTCGCAGTACGTGTATCCGTCACGTTTGTCGCGCGCGACCGCCAGCCGCGACAGTTCGACGATGTCGTCCTGCGCCGGCACTTGCCCTTCCACGAGATACGCGAACGTATCGCTCAACATGTGCGGCTGCGTCGACGGATAGAACCGCATGCATCCCACAACGCGGTCGGTGCCGGTCAACGCCACGCCGTACACGGCGTGCTCGTCGTCATAGCGGTCCTGTTCGCGCTCGCCGTCCAGATCGAAATCCGTCCAGCCACATTCCTTGACGAAAATATCGTGCCGAAAACGAAAATGCTTATCGAGAGTCTCACGGTAGCGAAGGCGACTGGCCTGATCGATAATACGGATCACGACGACCTCCTGCAGGTTGAAAACAGGAGGAGGCTCACACCCGGTTGGTCGGGGCTCTATTCAGAGGTCTCGGAATTGACAGCTACACGACTCAGAACCTACAAGTTCGGTTGCGTGTAACATCGTTGCACACGCAACCACCGGAACTGAAAGCTTTACGCTGAGGGCTGCTGACGATCTGTCCGTCAGGCGACGGCGATCGCAAAACGCATAAACTGATTTGCTGGATCGCCGATCGCTAGATCTCGATCTCGCCGCGGCGCAGAGACTCGGCAACCGCCTGAGTCTTGCTGAAGGAATCGAGCTTACGCATCGCCGACGCGATGTGCTTGTTGACCGTATCGGTCGAGATCTGAAGGATGCGGCCCGTGTCCCATGCGGTCTTGCCGACCGCCGCCCACGTCAGCACTTCCTTCTCGCGAATCGACAACACCGCGGCGGCTTCCTTGTCTGCGGCACGCAACCGCGACAGCGAGTTGACGGCATACATCGCCATTAACTCCATCGCCGCCCGCGCTGACATGCTGCTGTCGATGTCAGGGCCGCCGAAATTGACCGAGCCCTCGTAGCCGTGCATTCCATAGATCGGAACGCACAATCCTTGCGGCATGTTGTAGTCGCGCGCTGCACAATCCATCACGCGCGATCGCTTGGTATGCTCGGGTTCGTAAGGCGCCTGCGTCCAGAAAAACGAATGCGCCTGGCTGCGCGCGTGCCGCACCACCGGATCATGATCCTGGAAATTCTCATGCACGTATTGCCGGAGCCAGTCGTCCGGCCAGTGCATCAGCATGATGCGTTCTTCGAAATCGGTTCGCGCCAGTTGCGGGCCGGCGATGATTGAAAAATTGCGATATCCGAAGGTTGAGGCAGCTTCCAAAATGGTGCGCGTCAGAGCCGTAATCGACTCCGACTGCTTGAACCGCTCGATAAACGAAATAGCGGTCTCAAACGGCTGAAACTCACCACCTCGCATTCTTATGTTCCCCAAGACATAAAGAATGGCATTCACAACGCACTGCAACTATTTATTGCATGAGCGGCCTCCTGACACAATCGTGCGGGGGGCGGCGCGCTCAAGAAAAAAACCGGTTTTCTGCACAGGTGCCAGGGGAATACGCACACCACCGGCGCGCCATCGGGACGGCCGTTTATTTCGTTTCAGCGACCGTGGTTGCGTCCCACTCGGCATCTGGCGGAGCGGCAATAGCCTCCCGCGAGCGGTCGATCATCACACGTGAAGGGGGATCGCCGCCCGGGCGGAGAATATTTGTCTCTTCGAAACGCCGGATCGCTGCCGAAAAATCGCGCAGCCGATAGGCGGCGAGCCCTGCTTCGTAGTGTCTCACCCAAATGGTGGGGTCGTCGTCCTCGCCTACAATCCCAAGCAGTTCATAAACCGTCGAACCGGCGGAGCGGCCATAGACCGCAAGCCGGTCCAGTTCACGAACATGAACGCGGGCCGACGCCAACCGGCGTGTTTCCTCGCCGATCATGATCTGCGTGCCGTACTGCTTGTTGGCGCCTTCGAGCCGGCTTGCCACGTTCACCGCATCGCCGATCACGGTGTAGTTCAGCCGCACGTCCGAACCGATGTTGCCGACGAGGATGTCGCCGGAATTGATGCCGATGCGGATCCGCAGCGGCTGACCGGCATCGTCGCAAATGTTGTCGGTGACGATGACCCGCTGAAGGGCCAGCGCGGCCCGGCAGCATGCGAGTGCGTGATCGGGATTGGCCGCGGGCGCACCCCAGAACGCCATCACCGCGTCGCCGATGAACTTGTCAATGGTGCCGCCCTGCGCCTGGACCTCGGCCGAGGCCGCGCTGAAGTAACGCGACAGCAGCGGGATGATGCGATCCCCCAGCCGCTCCGACAAACCGGTGAAGCCGGCCACATCGGCGAACATGATCGTCATCAGGCGTACGGTACCGCCGAGTTTCGCCTCAGTGCCCTCGCTGAGCAGCCGGCGCACCAGATCGGCGGGAATATATTTGCGGAACGCGGAGAGGCCCGTCGCCATATCTGCGATGGCGCCCGACAGGTTGTGAATTTCGTCGAGCCTGGACGCGTGCCGCTGCACCTGCTCCAGTTCGAAGCGCTCCACATGCTTGATCTCGTTCACCACCTTGATCAGCGGCGCCGCGATCAGACGCCGCGCCAGCCACACCGACAACAAACCCGCGCCGACGATCAGAATTGCAACGACGACCACAAGCTTGCGGATCGTCTCCGAGACCGGGCCGAGAAATTCGGCCTCCGGAATCACCGTCACCAGCGACCAGCCCGGAAACGCCAGCGGCGTCAGGTTAACTTCGTAAGCCTCACCGCCCTTCTCGAAGCGGGTGCGGAATGCCTCCGCCTTGTCCGGCTCATAGACGCCCGCCGATTGCTTCAGCGCGCCGACGGCGACCGGCAGCAACGGCTGATTGGTCTTGACCGGATTCGCTTCGTCGGCATCCGGATCGGGCGCGGCGATGATGCCGCCGTTACGATCGAGAATGAAAACCGCGCCTGACTTGCCGACCGTCAGATCGGACAGCGCCCGCGACACCCGCGTCAGCTCGACCACAATGCCGACAACGCCCTGCCGCTTGCCGTCGACGTCGATCGGGCCCGCCAGCGTCACCGCCAAGCGCTCACCGATCGGCAGATTAGAGATGCTGAACCACTGCGACCCCTGCGACTCGAGGCTGTCCTTGAACCAGTCCTGTTCGGTGACCTTGAACGACGTCGGTTCTTTCCGGCGATTCTCGAACTCGAAATCACCGCGGTTGATCTCATAGTATTCGATACTCTGCTCGACCGTACCGGCCCCCGCCGGAATCTGGATGATCTCGGCGGCACGATCGCCGAGCTTGCGCGCGGCCGTTAATTCGCCGTTGGGCCGCGCGAACGTTACCCACGACAAGGTCGGCTGCGCCTGCAACTGGGCAAGCATGACGAATTCGCGCTTGTTGGGATCGTCCGCCTCGATGACGTGGCGCATGAACAGCGCACGTGCGGCGATAAAGGCGGACTTCGCCTCGATGGTGATCGAGAACAATTCCTTGCCGACGGCCAGAACGATCTGCTCGTTGATGGTCTTGGCCAGGGTCTGGCTGGTCGCATCCGCCGTGCGCCACCACAGAATGTGCACCCCGAGCGCGCTGACGATGATCGACAGCAGCACGAGACCTGAGACCGCGAGACGAACGCCAATCCGCATGATGCCCTTTGCGCGTGTAAGCGCTCGACTCTAGCATCTGCTGGCTGTTTCGGAAGTCATCCCCTCGCGGATTAGCATACGTGAGTACCGTCTTGACCATAGCCGTCCGCTATCGTGAAGCGAAGGCTGGCCGGCCGGGTGTCTGCCCGGCGGCAGTTTGTCGAGATGCTTACTTTCCCGATGGCGTTGGGCTGGTTGTATCCGGCGGACAGTCCTGCCGCGCTTCCATGCTCTTGCCGTCGCTCTGCACGGTCGGTGCGGCCGAGTTGGCGTGACCGCCGGCGGACGGCAGGATCGCACTCTTGTCGATCGACATCGAGGTCGAGGTCGAAGACTGCGCAGCGCTGCCGACAGTCGACGGCGTATTGCAGTTAGCGTCCACCTTCTTCGCCTCGCCCGTCGCCGTACCGGACTGCGACCAACCCGGGGCGGCCGTGAGAAGCGTAACAATCGATGCGAGTGCGACAGCACGTGTAACGGTGATCATGCGTTTTCTCCCGTTCATTTGAATCGGGAACCGCCGAGCGCTGTATTTGTTCCGCCCGTCATCCGGGCGAACCAAGTTCGAGCCATCGCGTTGTCTCATGCAAGCCGGGTGTCGACAGACACTGGTGACGGCAAACGTGTTTTTCCGGTTTCTTCGGCTCCGCCAGAGAAACGCACGCGCGCCTCCGCCATCCGGCCTGTGAAGCCCCGGGAGCGCGGACCCTCAGCCGCACTCCCGCGGGCGCTTCATCGGAGAGACAGGATGAGCCTTGAGATGCAGGCGGATATCCGCAGCCGCGAAACGGCCGGTCTGATCGGCAGCGACAAGGTCGAAGGAACGGCCGTGTATTCCGCAGACGGAGAACGCATCGGCGCCATCGACCGCGTCATGATCGAGAAGGTCAGCGGCAAGGTGGCGTATGCCGTGCTGAGCTTCGGCGGCTTCCTCGGCATCGGTGACGACAAATATCCGCTGCCGTGGCCGACGCTGAAGTACAACACCGAACTCGGCGGCTATCAGACCATGGTGCCGATCGACAAGATCGAGGGCGCGCCGAGCTATGGGACGTCGGATGAGTGGGACTGGGAAAACCGGGATCGCCGGCGCGTCCTGAACGATTACTATGGCGTTGCCTTCCCTGCGGTCTGATCGTCCATGGCCACCAAGCAGACATCTCACAAACACACGACAACGCGGCGCTTGAAAGCCGAGACAGCCACCCCGCAGTCCAAGCGAGAGGACGCGGTCAACGATAATTGTCCCGACGAGGACGAAGCGTGTCAGAAGCCGGGGCCGGTCAGCCGCGTGTTCGGCGAGATTGCCAGCCGAGGCTCGCAGGCGGCGGGGCGCGCATCGACGTTCATCATCGCGGTGACACTGATCGTGATATGGGCTGTGACAGGCCCGATCTTTGGCTTCTCCGATACCTGGCAACTCATCATCAACACCTCGACCACCATCGTCACCTTCCTGATGGTGTTTCTGATTCAGAATTCACAGAACCGCGACAGCGCCGCGATCCAGGTCAAGCTCGACGAGTTGATCCGTGTCAGCACCGCACGCAACTCCCTTGTCGGAATCGAGCACCTCACCGACGAAGAGCTGGAAGACCTGCGGCAGAAATGCGAGCAGCGCGCCAAGCGCAACGATCCGTCCGAAAATTCCGGCAATACCGCAGTCGAGCGGATGCACAAGAAAGCGCGGCATGCCGCCGACAAGGTTCAAGGCTGATGGCACGTTACGGACCGAGCGTTGCAAAGAACGTCAAGCGGGTGATGAAGAAGCGCAAGAAGGGCACGCTCAAGAGCGGACGCAACGGCCTCAAGGTGACGAGCCGCAAGCAGGCCATCGCAATCGCGCTTTCGGAATCCCGCCGCGCCGGAGCCAAAGTCCCAAAAAAGAAGAAATCGTCACGCAAGCGGACGGCAAAGCGCCGCTAATTATCGCTTCGGAACAACAGCTTGAACCTTTTGCCGGGCCGGCGCGACAAAGCGACGTTGCCAACCCGGATCATTGCCATGTCCTCCGATCAGCCGCCCGCCGCGCCGGCTTCCGACACCGCTCGCTCATCGCGCCGTTGGGCGGCGATTGTCGCGATCGCCATGTCGCTTCCGCTTGCGATGTGGGTCCTGTTCGGTAGCGGATCCGAGACCGCGAACGAATTCGCAGAACCGAAGAGCGTGCCGAACCGCACGTGTCTCGAGTGGGACGCCAAGCCGCCGAGCATCAACATTTTCGACCGCGAGATCAAAAAGGCGCACAACGACGCCTGGCTCGAGGCGTGCCGCCGCGCCGCGGATACCGACAGCAGCGCACGCGTCATGCGGGCTTACGGCCGCGTGCTGATGGCCGTCGGCAATCGGGGCGAGGCATTGCCCGCCTTCCAGATCGCCGCCGCGCAAGGCGATGCCGCTGCCTGGTACGAGATTTATGAGTTCTATCGTTCGTGGGAGCGCAGCGATCCGATCGAGAAGCAGCGCGTCAAGCGCCGCGAAGCGGAACTGGCTCTGCGCAAGGCCGCTCAGCTCGACCATTCGTACGCGATGCTGATGCTGACAGTGTCGCTCGAGCGCGGCGACATGGTGAAGCGCGATATCCCGGAAGCAATTCTGTGGGCGCAACGCCTTGCACTTCAGCCGCCGAAGTATTGGTCGCCTCAAGATGCGCACGTCATGCTCGGCCGCATTCTCGTGAAGTCGCCGAATGCGAGCGATCGCGCGCGCGGGATCATCGTTCTATCCGGTCTTCCGCGCGGCGATGCGATGGCGACACTCGCCCAGGCCATCCGGGCGGAACAGCCGGAGCGCGCACGTGCCCTGCTTGAAGATGCGCTTCGCTCCTATCCGGGACACGCGGTAGGCCCGCTTGCGGATATGCTGATCAAGGGTGAAGGCGGTCCGGCCGATACGAAGCGTGCGCTGTCGCTGTTGCAAACTAAGGCGCAGGATGTCGGCCTGGTGAAGGCAGAGCTCGGCAAGCTTTATCTCGACGGCAAGCTCGTGCCGCGCAATCTCGACGAAGCCGCACGGCTGATCTCGCAAGGCGCCGTATGGGATTACGATCTGCGTCTGCTGCTGGCCAAAATTCTCACCGAGAACCCGGTGAGCATTAGTTACCCGGAAGGACTGCTCACCAGCCTGACCGAGGCCACCGAAGTGAACGAGCCCGGCGCACGACTAGCGCTGATTGATCTGAAGCTGTCGGCGAATCCGCAGTTTGCGGACAAGGCCGGAGGCTGCTCGTTGGTCGAACAGGCGCTGGCCGCTGGCGATGACGCCGCGCGCCGCCACACGCCGGCATGCGCTCGCACATGATGACGCGCGGAAACGGGATCGAAGCGATCTCCGATCCCGTTCCGCCCGTTACGACGCCCGCTTTACTGTGTCTGACTGGATGACGGCGCGCTCGGTGCTGCCGGCGCCGGCGTCTGCTTTTGAACCGGCCGCGACTGACCCACCGTCGAGCCGACTGTCGACGGCTCGGTGTTGCTCGCCGTCGATGTGCCGTCATTGTTGGTGGTGCCGCTGAACGCCACCATCAACGCGACGATCGCCGCCACGGCAACCAGCGCGCCAACCACTCCGAGACCCATTCCGCTTTCTTCGCGGGGTTCACCGGGAATGACGCGATTGGTTTCGTTGAATTCGTCTCGCATCAAGGCCTCCTTCGACTGTCGAATGGAGGATTAACAAAAGTTCATTGTAAACGTTCCCGCCGCGGCGATGCGGCTACGCATTGCTGCCGCGCGCGGAACGTTGAGCGCTGCATCGCGTTGACGCCGCATCGGAAATACGAAAGGACGCAGCGCCATGGATTGGAACCGCATCGAAGGGAACTGGAAAGAGTTCAAAGGCAAGGCCAAGGAACAGTGGGGCAAGCTGACCGATGACGACATGACCGCCATCAACGGCCGCCGCGATCAGCTCGAGGGCCGTATTCAGCAGCGCTATGGCTATGCCAAGGATCAGGCTCGCAAAGATGTCGACGCCTGGTTCAACAGCTTGCACTAAGCCTTGAGACAAACGGGCCGGAATGTGGTTCCGGCCTGTTTTCTTTGTGACTGCTAAACCTTTCGTGACCTTGAACCTTTCTGCATCTTCTTGCGACACAACAATTGAATTCCCACGTATCTGCTGCTGTCGCGTTACTACTCAGGTTCGACCATGCTGGTGTTTCGTTATTTCGTTGTCGTTGGTGCCGCCCTGCTCGGCTGTTTCTGGGCGCTCGACGCGTTTAACGGCCCGGCTGCTCCGCGTGCGCAGCAGGAGATGTCCTCGCTTCAAGCCTGGCGTGCTGCAGAGGCGCGCAAAGAGGCGACGAAGGACGGCCGCGAGTTGGCCAACGCCGTGGTGATGCCCGACATCGCGACCTTACCGCCGACGGCGGAACGGCTCGCCTATGAACGTCAGCTTGCAGCCAACACCATTGCCGCACCGGTCGTAGCATCAGTCGCACAAAACACCGACACGGCGATTGCAGATGCTCGCGCCGAGGTGACCGAAGCCGCGCCGCAACAGATCAAGCGCGTCGCGACGGCCAAACCGAAGGTGAAGCGCAAGCCGGTCGTGATCGTCGCAAATCCTGCGCCGCAGCGTCCGGAATACGCCGGCGGTTTCTTCGGCAACATTTTCAGCAATTGATTTGACAATCATCCGATTGTTCCGCGAAAGCATTTTCGCCACGCTTTCTCACATCCTCGCCACACCCAGCCCGCACTCTCGCCCTTGATCTGAAGCTAATGGCGCGCCCATCCACCGAGATGAGGCATCGTGCGAGCAATTCTTCCCCTGATCGGGGCCATTCTGCTTGGCCCCGTTTTTATTCAACCATCCGAACCCGACCGGCATGCCGCGGGCGCTATCAATGCGATGGTCAAAGCCCTTGGCGATCAGGCGGCGGCGCTGCCGCAGATGCCGTTGCATATTCTGGATTTCGCAAAGCGTTCCGATCTCTCAACAGCCGAGCCACCACCTGACGTCGCGATCGAAATCGTCTGCCGCGCACTGACCGAAGCTGCCGATGCGCACGGGCTGCCGGTCGGCTTCTTCGCGCGCCTGATCTGGACGGAGAGCCGCTTTCGTCAGCGCGTGGTCAGTCACGCAGGCGCGCAAGGTGTCGCGCAATTCATGCCGGCAACCGCGGCCGAATACGGACTCGCGGATCCATTCGATCCGGTGCAAGCGCTTCCCGCCTCTGCTCGCTTCCTCAGCAAGCTTCGCGATCAGTTCGGCAACCTCGGGCTTGCAGCCGCGGCGTACAACGCCGGCGGCGGCCGCGTGCAGGATTGGCTGGCGCGCAGGAAAACGCTCCCCATGGAAACTCAGAACTATGTCCGCGCCGTCACCGGACATAGTGCCGAGACCTGGACGCGCGATACCGCAGAGCTCGGCCTCGAGCATAAGCTGCCGCGCTCCGCCCCTTGCGAGGGTGAAAAGGGACTATCGACTCAGAGCAAGCCGATCGCCATGAAAGCCGCCCTGTCTTCAGTGGCGGGAGAAATGGTGCGCAAGGCGCAGGCGGAGGCCGAGGCAGCACGCAAAGCGAAGCTTGAGGCGGAGCGCCGTGCGCTGGCTCTGCGCAAGAGTAAGAAGGGCAAGCCGGTGCTGCTAGCAAAGACGTCTTCCCGGCTGGCGGCCAAGCCGGTGCGCAAGATCAAGCTGGCCGCGGCCGGACGTTAACGGAATCTGCACGCCAATTCTTTTCCATTTGCTCCAATTTTAACGGATTGAAACGCCGCCACGAATCCTGCGTTATCTGCGGGCATGATGTTGATGGGACATGTGCCATGCTAACTTCCGGCAGAAAGACGCGCGAGCCGCGGCGCAAGCAGAATTCGAAGGCGTGGATCGCCTTTCCGGGCTCGTTCGGCGTCGTCGAATGCTCAGTCCTGGATATGTCGCCGAGCGGCGCGAAACTCTCGGTACCGGGCGCGGAGCGGCTCGGGTCGCGGTTTACGCTGACCTTCTCGATCAGTTCGAGGCAGGGACGCATGTGTGAGGTGCGCTGGCGTAAGGGCTCGCTGATCGGCGTGCGCTTTGTCTGACGGGCGCTTCGAGATCGGGTGAAAACGAGGTCATCGAGCACCTCAAAACTGACGCCACCCCTTCAAATACCATAAAAATTATCGTTCATTGCGACTCACAGATCGGCGTACCCGGAGCGCGGCAACCGTTGACGCGCCCTCGCTCGCACAAAGGCCATGAGTCCGCATCCGCTCTCCCGCATCATCAAGCAGTTCAAGCGTGAGCCGTCGCGCACCGGCTCGCTGATCATCACCTTTCACGGCGATGCCGTCGTGCCGCGTGGCGGCTCCGTGTGGCTTGGAAGCCTGCTGCAGTTTCTCGAGTTGCTCGGCACCGATGGCGGTGTGGTCCGTACGGCCGTGTCGCGGCTGGCAGCCGATGGCTGGCTCGAGCGCGAGAAGATCGGGCGCAAGAGCTACTACGCGCTGGCGCCGCGCGGCCGCGAGCGCTTCGAGGCTGCCGTCGAGCATGTCTACAATCCGCATCCCTCCGATGAGGTCGGGCAATTCGAATTGCTGCTGATCGAGAACGCAGCCGATCGCGAGAGCGCGCGGCCGGCGCTGACGGAAGCGGGCTTCGGCAATCCGTTTCCCGGCGTGTGGGTGGCACCGCCGAACGCGGTAATGCCGTCCGTCGTCGCCGGTGCAATCCGGCTGCATGCATCGGCGGAAGGCGAGATGGGACGGCGGCTCGTCGCGGCGAGCTGGTCGCTGGATCGCATCGCGGACGGCTATCGCAGTTTCATCAAGACCTTCGAGCCGCTGGCCGAGCGGATCGGGGAGGACAACGTCTCGCCTGACGATGCGATCCTCTCGCGCGTGCTGCTGATCCATCATTACCGGCGGGTCGTGCTGCGCGATCCGCTACTGCCAAACACTGCGCTCCCGGCCGGCTGGCCGGCGACGGAGGCGCGCCGCCTGTGCGCCAAGCTCTACCGCGCGCTGCTTCCCGCATCCGAGCAATGGCTTGGAAAATATGGGGAAAATCAGCAGGGCACGCTGCCACCGCCCGGCGCGGAACTGCGCCGGAGATTCTCGGACATTCCGCCCAATATGTTACAGAAATAACTTGCTGTTCATATTTTATGTTATATATTTGGACGTGTCTTGAGGAGGAAACGGCCATGTACACTCAGGCGCTCAACGCAACCGACACAGAAGTTGCCAACATCGAGGACGCCGCGCAGGCGGCGCGCTTTCAGGCGCGCATCGACGATGACGATCGCATCGAGGCGAACGACTGGATGCCGGCGGCCTATCGCCGGACGCTGACGCGTCAGATCTCCCAGCACGCGCATTCCGAAATCGTCGGCATGCTGCCGGAAGGCAACTGGATCACCCGCGCGCCGACCTTGCGCCGCAAGGCCGCGCTGCTTGCAAAGGTGCAGGACGAATGCGGGCACGGCCTTTATCTTTACGCCGCCGCCGAGACGCTCGGCACCTCGCGTGAAGAGCTCATCGACGCCATGCTGAGCGGCAAGGCGAAGTATTCCTCGATCTTCAATTATCCCACACCGACCTGGGCCGACATCGGCGCGATCGGCTGGCTCGTCGACGGTGCGGCGATCATGAATCAGATTCCGCTGTGCCGTTGTTCGTACGGTCCCTATGCGCGCGCAATGATCCGCGTCTGCAAGGAAGAGTCGTTCCATCAGCGCCAGGGTTACGAAATCATGGTGACGCTGTCGCGCGGCACGCCTGAGCAGAAGGCCATGGCGCAGGACGCACTAAACCGCTGGTGGTGGCCGTGCCTGATGATGTTCGGCCCGCCGGACAGCAGCAGCCAGCACAGCGATCAGTCCATGAACTGGAAGATCAAGCGCTTCTCCAACGACGACCTGCGCCAGAAGTTCGTCGATGCGACGGTGCCGCAGGCGCAGTACCTCGGCCTGACGATCCCCGATGCGGATCTGAAGTGGAACGGGGAGACGAAGCATTGGGAGTATGGCGAGATCGACTGGGACGAATTCAAGCAGGTGCTCGCCGGCAACGGCCCGTGCAACCGCGATCGCATGGCCGTGCGCCGCAAGGCGCACGACGAAGGCGCGTGGGTTCGCGAAGCCGCCGCCGCTTACGCCGAAAAACAGAAGGCGCGGCGCGCTGCTGCCTGACGGGAGGACATCATGACCACGCCAAACACACAGCTCTGGGAAGTCTTCATCCGCAGCCGCAACGGCCTTGCGCACAAGCACTGCGGCTCGCTGCACGCGGCCGATGCGACGCTGGCGCTGCAGGCGGCGCGTGACATCTACACCCGCCGCGGCGAAGGGCTGTCGATCTGGGTCGTGCCGTCGAACGCCATCATCGCCTCCGATCCGTCGGAGAAGGGCATGATGTTCGAGCCGGCGATGTCGAAGATCTACCGGCATCCGACGTTCTACGACGTGCCGGACGAAGTCGGGCATATGTGAGCGCCGATACGGCTTGACGAAACGGCCGCGTCGCGCGGCCTCGACGATTTCAGGAACACGATCATGGCGACAGGTTCGATTTCCGTGACCGAGAGCCCGTTGGTGCTTTACGCGCTGCGCCGGGCGGACGATGCGCTGATCCTCGGCCATCGCCTGTCGGAGTGGTGTGGCCATGGGCCGATGCTGGAAGAGGACATGGCGCTCGCCAACATGGGCCTCGATCTGATCGGGCAGGCGCGCGAACTCTACACCTACGCCGGGAAGGTCGAAGGTGCAGGCCACGATGAGGACAAGCTCGCCTATCTGCGCGACGTGCTTCAGTACCGCAATCTGCTGCTGGTCGAGCAGCCGAACGGCGACTTCGCCAAGACCATTGTGCGGCAGTTCTTCTACTCGGCGTTCGCCGATCCGTACTGGCGTGCGATGATGGCCTCCACGGACGCGACGCTGGCCGCGATTGCCGCGAAGTCCGAGAAGGAAAGCGCCTACCACCTTCGCCACACCGCCGAGTGGATGATCCGCCTCGGCGATGGCACGGCGGAAAGCGCGCGCCGCGCGCAGGCGGCCATCGATGATCTCTGGGCGTTTACGGGCGAACTCTTCCACAAGGACGAGAGCGAAGCCGCGCTGATCAAGTCCGGCGCGATTGTCGATCCGGAGACACTGCGCACGCGCTGGACGGACACGGTCGAGGCCGTTCTTCATCAGGCGCTGTTGAAGAAGCCGTCGAACGACTGGATGCAGAAGGGCGGCCGCACTGGCCGTCATACCGAGCATCTCGGCCATCTTCTGAGCGAGCTGCAATCGATGCAGCGGACTTATCCGGGCGCGACATGGTGACGAGCCACGAGGCACGCGATCTGCGTCAGGCCGCCTGGGATGCGGCGGCGCAGGTGGTGGATCCGGAGATTCCGGTGCTGACCATCGCTGATCTCGGCGTGCTGCGCGATGTGACGGTGACCGACGACGGTGTCGAGGTGGCGATCACGCCGACCTATTCCGGCTGCCCGGCGATGAACATGATCGCACTCGAGATTGAGCTGGCGCTGACGCGTCAGGGCATTCTCAATCCGAAGGTGAAGACGGTGCTCTCGCCGGCCTGGACCACGGACTGGATGACCGAGGACGGCCGCCGCAAGCTGAAGGACTACGGCATCGCACCGCCGATCGCAGGCAGTGGCCGCCGTGCGCTGTTCGGCGAGCAGGAAGTCGCGTGCCCGCAGTGCGGCTCGACTGAGACCGAGGTGCTGTCGGAATTCGGCTCGACCTCGTGCAAGGCGCTGTGGCGCTGCCGCGCGTGCCGCGAACCCTTCGACTATTTCAAGTGTCACTGAGGCCGACTGCAATGTCAGCGCACACCCCGAAATTTCACCGCCTGGTGATCAACGATCTGCGGCGCGAGACAGCGGATGCTGTCTCGATCACCTTCGCTATTCCGAAGGAGCTGTCCGAGGATTACGCCTTCGCACCGGGTCAGTACCTGACCTTGCGAACGACGATGGACGGCGAGGAGGTTCGCCGCTCGTATTCGATCTGCTCAGCGCCGGACGATCATGAGCTGCGCATCGCGGTAAAGAAGGTCGACGGCGGCGCGTTCTCGACCTGGGCGCTCGAAGATCTGCGGTTCGGCGACGAACTCGATGTGATGACGCCGACCGGCCGCTTCGGCGTGGCGCATGCGCCCGATCAGGCGCGCATTCATGTCGGCTTTGCTGCGGGCTCCGGCATCACGCCGATCATCTCGATCGTTCGCGGCATTCTCGTGCGCGAACCGAATAGCCGCTTCTTCCTGTTCTACGGCAACCGCACCGCCAATGGCGTGCTGTTCCGCGAGGCGCTGGAGGAGTTGAAGGACCGTTTCATGGGCCGCTTCTCGCTGTTCCATGTGCTGTCGCAGGAAGAGCAGGATCTGCCGATTCTGTATGGCCGTCTCGATCGCGAGAAGGTCGAGGTGCTGCTGCGCGCGATGGCGCCGGCGGCGGCTGTCGATCATGTGTTCGTCTGCGGGCCGACCGCGATGAGCGAGGAAATTGAAAAGACATGCCTCGATCTCGGCATCGCCGCCGATCGTCTGCATGTCGAGCGTTTCGTCTCCGGTCTCGGCGGCAAGCCACGGCCGAAGCCGGTGATCGCGCTGGAAGCGCCGCCGAAAGCGGTCGCCGCGCTGATCGTCGACGGTAAGCGCAAGGATGTGCCTGTTGCGGAGGGCGAAGCCATTCTCGATGCGGCCCTACGCGCCGGCATGGACCTGCCGTACGCGTGCAAGGGCGGCATGTGCAGCACCTGCCGCGCCAAGGTCGTCGAAGGTTCAGCGGAGATGGAGCTGAACTACTCGCTGGAGAAGTGGGAGCTGGACGCCGGCTTCGTGCTGACCTGCCAGGCGCATCCGACGACCGGGCGCATCGTCGTCGACTACGACCAGATGTAAGGCGCTACTTACTATCGCGCAGCAGCGCGTACGCTGTCTGTGCCATCGCTGCGGGTTTCTCGTCCTTGTCGGTGCGGATCGACACGCTGCCGTAAGCCATCGTTTTGCCGATGCGCACCACGCGCGCTTCCGCCAGCGCATCCGCCTTCATGACCGGGCGCAAGAAGTGCACGGTTTGGTCGACAGTGGTCATCGGAAAATATTCGCCGGCATTCGCCGAGATCGCGAACACCATCGCCGTGTCGGCCAGACTCATCAGCGCCTGACCGCAGACGACGCCGTTGTCGCGGCACAGCCGATCCGAGAAGCGCATGCGCAAGGTCGCGTGCTCCGGCGAAATGCTTTCGACCGACAGATCGAGGTCCTGCACCCACGATGCGAAGACCGTCTCCAGCAGCGTGTCGGCGGCGGCTTTATCGAATGGCATCTAGTACCCACTTTCCGAAGTTCGTGCACCGTTTCGGAGCCCACCTGTCACGAACTTCGGAAAGTAATGGTACTAGCAAACATAAAAATCTAGTACCGCTTTCTATCTGAAGTCCCTGGATTGAAGTCGCGGCAAACGGTGCAGGGACTTCAGATAGGCGGTACTAGGAATCCTCAGGCGAGCTTGACGGGCAGATGAGTGAAGCCGCGGAAGCGGACGCGCGGTGCGCGCTGTCCTTTGCCGTTTGCGGCGTAATCCGGAAAGCGTTCAAGGAAACGGCTGATGGCGATGCGCCCCTCCAGCCGCGCGAGCGCGAGGCCGGCACAGATATGCGGGCCGGACGCAAAGGCGAGATGGCGGTTCGGCGCGCGGCCGATGTCGAGCCGTTCCGGATCGGCGAATACTTCCGGATCGCGGTTGGCGCCGCCGATACAGAGCGTCACCAGCGTCCCGGCAGGAAGTGCGACGCCATCGAGATCTGCGTCTTCGACCACGCGGCGATTGCCGAGCTGGTTTGAGCTCTCGAAACGCAGGAATTCCTCGATTGCGGTTTTGATCAGCGACGGATCATTCCGCAGGCGCTGGCGCTGGTCGGGCCAACGCATCAGCAATTCGAGGCCATTACCAATGAGATTGGTCGTGGTCTCGTGACCGGCATTGAGGATGAAGATACAGTTCTGCAGCAGCTCGATTTCGCTGAGGCGCTCGTCGCCTTCGCCCTGAATGAGGCGCGTCAGCACATCGCGATCGGCATCGCCGGGATTGCGGCGGCGGTCGGCGACGAGCTTGCGCAGATAATTGAGGAAGTCCTGCACGGCGGTTTCGCCACGCGCCCGCTGCTCGGGCGTGAGGAACGGTTCGAGCGCGCCGAGAATCGCGAGCGACCAATCGCGTAGCGGCCCGCGTTCGTCGTGCGGAACGCCGAGCAGATTGCCTATCACCTCGATCGGAATGGCGGAGGCGAAATCTTCGATGAGATCAACGTCGCCTTTTGCGGCCATGCCGTCGAGCAGACGATCGACCAGCCTGACGAGGCCCGGTTCCATCTCGCTAATGGCACGGGGATTGAGCGCGCCCGAGATCAACCGGCGGACGCGCGTATGCAGCGGCGGGTCGCTGAACACGAGGCTCGTCGTGTGATGCTGGAACAGCAGCGAGTGCGTGCCGTACTTCGGGCCAAACTCGACCTTCTTGTCGGAACTGAAGCGCGTCGTGTCCTTGTAGATCGCTTCAAGATCGCGATGACGCGTCAGGAACAGCGATCCATCCGGCATGCGATGCAGCGGATCGTGCTCACGCAGCGCGCGATACGTCGGGTAAGGATCGTCGTAGAACGACTGCGGCAAGTCCTTCAGCGAGAAGTCGTGCGCCGTCTCTTCTGCTGAAGGTGCCTTCGCGACGATGCCGGGTTGGCTCATACTCGCGCCACCTTATCAAGCTGCTTTGGGCCTTACGGCGTTCATCGTCAGCAGCTCATAAGTCGCAGCCGTCTCGTCCTTGTCGGTGAGAATTTCCACATCCCAGCGCACTTCGCCGTACTGCTTGTTGCGGGGCGACTTTTCCTTCGCGGTCAGGCGAACCTTGATGGTTTCACCTGGTTGCAGCGGCTTTATGAAACGCAGCGTATCGAGGCCATAGTTCGCCAGAACTGGACCTGGATCGGGATCGACGAACAGTCCGGCGGCGAACGACAGCAGCAGGTAGCCGTGCGCAACGCGGCCGGGGAAGAACGGGTGCCCCTTCGTCGCTTCCTCGTCCATGTGGGCGTAGAACGTATCGCCGGTGAAGTGCGCGAAGTGCTCGACATCCTCAAGCGTAACAGTGCGGTTCTTCGAGAAGAACGTCTGGCCGATGTCGAGATCTTCGTAGTGATAACGGAAGGGATGCTTGTCTTTCTCGATGATCGGCGCGCCCTTCATCCAGCGGCCGGTGATGGACGCGAGCATCGCCGGCGAACCCTGCACCGCGGTGCGCTGCATGTAATGATTGACGCTGCGGATGCCGCCGAGCTCTTCGCCACCGCCGGCGCGGCCGGGTCCGCCGTGCACCAGATGCGGCATCGGCGAGCCGTGACCGGTCTGCTCCTTGCCGCAGTCGCGATCGATCAGTACCAGCCGGCCGTGGAAGCTGCCGATGCCGAAGGTGAGATCGCGGGCGAGCGCTGCGTCATGCGTGTAGACGGAGGCAACGAGGCTGCCGCCGCCGCGGTTGGTGAGCGCGATGGCTTCGTTGATGTCGCGATAGCCCATCACGGTGCTGACCGGGCCGAATGCCTCGATCGCATGAACGTTGGTGGCCTTGATCGGATCGGCGCAGTGCAGCAGCATCGGCGGCAGGAATGCGCCTGTCTTGGCATCGCCGCCCTCGACGGTGAAATGCTCGGGGTCGCCGACGACGATCTGCGCTTCCTTCTGCAGCGATGCGACGTGCGCGAGCACGTCGTTACGCTGGCCGAGGCCGACCACGGGGCCCATGCGGACACTCTCAAGCTCCGGATTGCCGACGGTGATCTTCGCCAACCGTTCGCGCAGCGCCGCAATGACGGCATCGACATGGGCGCTCGGTGCAAATGCGCGGCGAATGGCGGTGCACTTCTGCCCGGCCTTCACCGTCATTTCCTTGGCGACTTCCTTGATGAAAAGATCGAACTCAGGCGTGCCGGGTGCGGCGTCCGGCGCGAGAATGGCGGCGTTCAGCGAATCGCGCTCGGCGACGAAGCGCACGGCTTCGCGTGCGATCACCGGATGGCGTTGTAACTGCTCGGACGTAGCCGCCGAACCGGTGAAGGACACGAGGTCCTGGCAGGTGAGATGGTCGAACAGGTCGCCGGTCGAGCCGACCACGAGCTGGAAGGCACCCTCGGGAAGAATCTTCGACTCCGCGATCATGCGCGCGAGCGCATGCGCGACATAGGACGTGACAGTCGCGGGCTTGGTCACCACGGGCACGCCGGCGAGGATCGCGGGCGCGAGCTTCTCCAGCATGCCCCAGCAGGGGAAGTTGAACGCGTTGATGTGGACCGCGACGCCTTGCAGCGAGGTGAGGATGTGCTGTCCGGCGAACGTGCCGGTCTTGCCGAGCACTTCCGGCGTGCCGTCGATCAGGAACGTGGCGTTCGGCAGTTCGCGGCGGCCCTTGCTGGCGTAGACGAACAGCGTGCCGATGCCACCGTCGACGTCGATCATGTTGTCGGTGCGCGTCGCGCCGGTCTGGAACGACAACTTGTAGAGCTGGTCTTTTCGCTCGGTGATGTATTGCGCGAGGCCCTTCAGCAAATCCGCGCGCTGGTGGAAGGTCAGCTTGCGCAGGTTCTTTCCGCCGGTCGCACGCGCATAGGTGAGGATCTCGCGCATGTCGAGGCCGCCGCTGGTCGCTTCCGCCACCACGTCACCGCTGACGGCGCTGCGTACTTCGACCAGATCGCACCCGGCGACCCATTTGTCCTTGACGAGACTTTCGAGCTTCATGGCATCACTTCTTGCTTGGTGAGGTACTGGACAAGTTAGCGGCTGGCGGCGGAGCGCTTGGCGAGCTTCAGAGGTTGCTTGAGGAGGTTGGCGCTGCCGTCGGCGATCAGCTTCGTGACAATGTTCGCATAGTCGGCGCGAGTGACCGGCCCCGTCGCCTTGAACCACAGATAATGCCAGTTCAACATGCCGAAAAGTGACATGGTGACCGGCGTGAGCAGCTTGGTGCCTTTCAATTGCGGCGCGACGCCAAGCACGGCGGACGAGAACGTCGCGACAAGTTCGCGCTCCATGTTCTTCAGTTCGGTCTGGCGCGTGAGCGGCAGCAGGCGAAGGCCGTTGATCTGTACGTTGTGCTGGGCATCAGCATCGCGATAGGCGTCGAGCAGGGCGGCGCAGAGTTCGCGCAGCCGCGCTTCCGGCGGCAGTTCCGGCTGGTCGGCGTTCTCGACGACCTCCAGCAGCTCTTCGAGGTGATAGCGGATCACATCGAACAGCAGGCCCTCCTTGTCCTTGTAGTAGTGATAGAGGTTGGCCTTGGAGACACCGCACGCCTCCGCGATCTTGTTCATGGACGCACGGTCGTAGCCGTACTCCGCAAACAGCTCCGCCGAACGGTCGAGAATTGCCCGCCGTTTGTCGTCGTAATCGGTTGCTCGGCTGCGAGCCATCGTGGTCCTTTCTTCGCTTAAGTTTCTGCCCGCGCGATCACGCGCGGGGCCGGTTGTCGATCACGCGCTTGGCCTTGCCGCCCGAGCGCTCGATGCTGCCCGGTTCGAGCACGGTGACGGCGGCGGTGATGCCGATGGTGTCTTTCACGCACTGTGCGAGCGCGGCGCTTGCGGTCTTGCGGACAGCGGCGTCCGCATCCGGCCGCGACTCCACCTGAATTTCCATGTTGTCCATGCGGCCGTCGCGCGTCAGCACGATCTGATAGTGCAGCGACAGATCGGGAATGGTGAGAAGCTTCTCCTCGATCTGCGTCGGGAAGACGTTGACGCCGCGCACGATCATCATGTCGTCGGAGCGGCCGGTCACCTTCTCCATGCGCCGCATCGAGCGCGCCGTGCCGGGCAGCAAGCGCGTCAGGTCGCGCGTGCGGTACCGGATGATCGGCATCGCTTCCTTGGTCAGCGACGTGAACACCAGTTCGCCTTTCTCGCCATCGGGCAGAACCTGGCCGGTGACTGGATCGATCACCTCCGGATAGAAGTGATCTTCCCAGATGTGCAGGCCGTCCTTGGTCTCGACGCACTCGTTGGCGACGCCCGGGCCGATTACTTCCGACAGGCCGTAGATGTCGACCGCGTGGATATCGAAGGCTTCCTCGATCTCCTCGCGCATCGCATTGGTCCACGGCTCGGCGCCGAAGATGCCGATGCGCAGCGACGACTTGCGCGGATCGAGGCCCTGCTTCCGGAACTCGTCGAGGATCGCCAGCATGTAGGACGGCGTCACCATGATGATGTCGGGTTTGAAGTCGGTGATGAGCTGCACCTGCCGCTCGGTCATGCCGCCGGAAATCGGGATCACCGTGCAGCCCAGCCGCTCCGCGCCGTAATGCGCGCCGAGGCCGCCGGTAAACAGGCCGTAGCCGTAGGCGATATGCACTTTCATGCCGGGGCGTCCACCGGCCGCGCGGATCGAGCGGGCGACCACGTCGCTCCATGTGTCGATATCGCGCTTGGTGTAGCCAACGACGGTCGGCTTGCCGGTCGTACCCGACGACGCATGAATGCGCGCGACCTTTTCTTCGGGCACAGCGAACATGCCGAACGGATAGTTGTCGCGCAGGTCGATCTTGGTGGTGAAGGGAAACTTCGCCAGATCACTGAGATCTTTGAACGCGTCCGGCTTCACGCCCGCGGCGTCGAACGCCTTGCGGTAATGCGGCACATTCTCGTAGGCGTGACGCAGCGACCAGGCGAGCCGCTCGCGCTGCATCGCGCGGATATCATCGCGCGACGCGGCCTCGTATCGGTCGAGTTCGGCCGGTTGAGGGGTAAGCCTCTCAAGCTTACGCAGCGGAATCTGAATCACGTGTCTCTCCCGGATTTTTATGTGTCACCGGAGCCAAGCAGGCGGCCGGTGATTGTCCGCGAGTGCCCGCGGAATTCTGCGATGACCTTGTTGCTGCCGTCACGGACGGTGACGTCGTAAATGCCGCTGCGGCCAGATCGAATCCGTTCAACGGCATGCGCGGTTAGCACATCGCCCTCATGCGCGGACTCGATGAACGTCACGGCGCAGTGCTGCGCGACGGTGCGCTGATCGTAGCTGTTGCAGGCGAATGCGAAGGTGGAATCGGCGAGCGTGAAGATGAAACCGCCGTGACAGATGCCGTGCCCGTTGGTCATCTCCTTGCGCACCGTCATGGAGAGCACTGCCTCGCCGGGGCCGACGCGCTCGATGCGCATGCCGAGGCCCTTGCTGGCGCGATCGTCCTGCCACATGGCGTCGGCGCAGGCTTTCGCCATCGCATGCGGATCGGCGTATGCGGCGCTAGTCATCACATCCGTCCCGTGAAGCGCGCCGGACGTTTTTCCATGAAGGCGGTGACGCCTTCGGCGAAATCCGGGCCGCGGCCCGCCTGTCCTTGCAGATCGCGCTCGAGATCGAGCTGCTGATCGAGTGTGTTCTGTCCAGCCACATCGAGCGCGCGTTTGATCAGCGCCAGCGCGCCGGTCGGCTGCTTGGCGAGATGTTCGACAAGTTTGCGTGCGTCGGTCATCAGGCTGGCATCGTCGACCACTTTCCAGATCATGCCCCACGCTTCCGCCTGTTCGGCGCTGACCGCATCGCCCAGCAGCGTCAATGCACGCGCCCGCGCATTGCCGACGAGGCGTGGCAGAAACCACGTGCCGCCGCTGTCCGGCACCAGCGCGATCTTCGAGAAGGCCTGGATGAATTTCGCCGAACGCGCCGCGAGCACGATGTCGCAGGCGAGCGCCAGATTGGCGCCCGCGCCCGCCGCCACGCCATTGACGGCGCAGACAACCGGCATCTGCAGCTGCTTCAATTTGCGGATCAGCGGATTGTAGTTTGTCTCGATCGCCTGCGAGAGATCGGGCGTTTGTCCCGGCGTGAACACGCCGTCCGCCAGATCCTGTCCGGCGCAGAAGCCGCGTCCCGCGCCCGTCAGCAGCAACGCGCGGCATGACGCGTCCGCTGCCGCATCGGTCAGCGCCTTCGCGAGCGCCGTGTGCATCGCCTGATTGAATGAATTGAGGCTTTCGGGGCGGTTAAGGGTGATGACTCGAAAGCCATCTCCGACCTCGACCTGAATCGGTTCTTTATCCATTGCGCTCTCCCAATCGGCTTTTCTGTCGCAGCCTGTTGAGGGGCACAATACTATTGACCAACCGTCCGGTCAATTATATCAAGACGGGAAGAAGCGAGCTGCCTTGCGGAAGGCTCGCCGGGCGAAACCCGCAGCAAGCGGGCGCTCAACCCAGGGAGGATATTATGAAGCCGACATCCGTCATCCGTTTTCTTTTTGCGGCGGCTACCGCCAGCCTGCTTTGCGGCACCGCGTCCGCGCAGCAGACCGTCAAGATCGGTTCCATTCTCTCGGTCACCGGGCCGGCCTCATTCCTTGGTGAACCCGAGGACAAGACGCTGCGCATGTATGTCGACAAGATCAACGCAGCCGGCGGCATCAACGGCAAGAAGATCGAGCTCGTGATCTATGACGACGGCGGCGATGCCAACAAGGCGCGCACCTTCGCCACGCGTCTGATCGAGGACGATAAGGTCGTAGCTGTCGCGGGCGGTTCGACCACCGGCACGACCATGGCGATGATCCCGGTGTTCGAGGAAGCGCAGATTCCGCTGATTTCCTTCGCCGGCGCGGTCGAAGTCATCGATCCGGTGCGCAAGTTCGTCTTCAAAACCCCGCACACCGACAAGATGGCCTGCGAGAAGATCTTCGAGGACCTCAAGCAGCGCAATCTCACCAAGATCGCGATGATTTCGGGCACTGACGGCTTCGGCGCCTCGATGAAGACGCAGTGCACCAAGGCCGCGCCGACCTACGGCATCCAGATCGTGACTGAGGAGAGCTATGGCCCGCGCGACAGCGACATGACCGGCCAGCTCACCAAGATCAAGAACACCGCCGGCATTCAGGCGGTGGTCAATCCGGGCTTCGGCCAGGGTCCGGCCATTGTCACGCGCAACTACGCACAGCTCGGTATGACAGCGACACCGCTTTATCAGAGCCACGGTGTGGCCTCGAAGAGCTTCATCGAGCTCGCCGGCCCAGCGGCCGAGGGCGTGCGCCTGCCGGCAGCCGCGCTGCTCGTCGGCGATAAGCTCCCGGACAACGACCCGCAGAAGAAAGTCGTCGTCGACTACAAGAAAGAGTACGAGGACGGCGCCAAGCAGCCGGTCTCGACCTTCGGCGGTCACGCCTATGACGGTCTGATGATCCTCGTCGAAGCGATGAAGCGCGCGAACTCGGCCGATCCGAAGAAGATTCGCGACGAGATCGAGAAGACCAAGGGCTTCGTCGGCACCGGCGGCGTCGTCACCATGTCGGCGACCGATCACCTTGGCCTCGATCTCTCGGCCTTCCGCATGCTGGAGATCAAGAACGGCGACTGGTCGCTGCTGAAGCCGGGTACGTAATCGCACCGGGCATTCTCTCGCCATTCGTCACTGACTGATGGCGGCGGTCCCAGAACCGCCGCCGATTTGCGGAGCAGAGGATGCCCGAATTCACCCAATTCCTTGTATCGGGTCTCACGGTGGGCGCGGTCTACGCGCTCGTCGCGCTCGGCTTCACGCTGATTTACAACGCGTCCGACGTCGTGAACTTCGCGCAAGGTGAGTTCGTGATGCTGGGCGGCATGGTCACAGTGTTCCTCGCCGCCGCAGGCGTGCCGCTGCCGCTCGCCGCCCTGCTCGCGGTCATTGTTTCGATCGCCGTCGGCCTGCTCCTCTACTGGATGGCCATCGAGCCCGCGCGCGACGCATCGCCGGTGACGCTCATCATCATCACCATCGGCGCGTCGATCCTGCTGCGCGGGATCGCGCAGATTCTGTTCGACAAGCAATTCCATAAGCTGCCGAGCATTTCCGGCGACACGCCGGTGCAACTGCTCGGCGCAGCCGTGCAGCCGCAAAGCTTCTGGGTGCTGGGCGGCACCGCCGTCATCGTGCTGCTGCTCTATGTCTTCTTCGAACGCACCGTGCTCGGCAAGGCCGTGCTGGCGACCGCCGCCAACCGCCTGGCTGCGCGGCTCGTCGGCATCAACACCGCAACCATCATGGCGCTGGCGTTCGGCGGCTCGGCCGCCATCGGTGCGGTCGCCGGCATCCTCATCACGCCGATCACGCTGACAAGTTACGATGTCGGCACACTGCTGGCGCTGAAGGGATTTGCGGCAGCGATGCTGGGCGGCATGGGCAATCCGCTCGGCGCCGTCGCCGGAGGATTGCTGCTCGGGCTGCTTGAGTCGTTCGGCGTCGGCTACATCAGCTCAGCCTACAAGGACGCCGTCGCATTCGTCGTTATTCTCATCGTCCTTTTCGCCGCGCCGCAGGGGTTGTTCGGCCGCCGCAACGTGGAAAGGGTCTAGCCGTGCTGAACCGGATCGGCTCGCGCTATCTCACGCTCATCGTGCTCGCGGTGATCATCTGCGTGCTGCCGCTGGTGTTTCCGTCGAGCTATTATTTTCGCGTCGCGTCGCTGGTGTGGGTGTCGGCGCTTGCCGCCGTCGGCCTTAACGTGCTGATGGGACAGGCGGGCCAGGTGAGCCTCGGCCACGCCGGTTTCTTCGGTATCGGCGCTTATGCAGTCGCCGTAGGCCCAACCCATTTCGGCATTCAGCCCTGGGCTGCAGTTCTGCTTGGCTGCCTGTTCTCGTCGGTCCTGGCTTATCTGGTCGGCAGGCCGATCCTGAAGCTGAAGGGACACTATCTCGCCATCGCAACACTCGGGTTCGGCGTGCTTGTCGCGCTCGTGATCACCACGGAAAGCCGCTGGACAGGTGGTCCCGATGGCATGTCCGTCTCGCGGCTCGTGCTGTTCGGCTGGCGCGTCAGCGGTTCGAACACCTGGTACTGGGTCACGGGCACGCTGCTGCTGCTCGGCACGTGGCTCTCGCTGAACCTCAGCGAAACGCCGACAGGACGAGCATTTCGCGCATTGCATGACAGCGAGGTCGCGGCCCGCGTTGCGGGTATCGATGTCGCGCGGTTCAAGCTACAGGCGTTTGTGATCGCCGCCGCCTACGCCTCGATTGCCGGATCGGCGCTGGCGCTCATGAACGGCTTCATCAGCCCCGACCAGGCCGGCTTCCTGCATTCCGTCGAACTGGTGACGATGGTCGTGCTCGGCGGGCTTGGCTCCGTCGTCGGCAGCATCGTCGGCGCCGCCGTGCTGGTGACGCTGCCGCAGGTGCTGACCATCTTTCAGGAATACGAGCACGCGCTGCTGGGCTTGATCATCATCGTCTCGATGATCTTCATGCGCGACGGCATCGTTCCGACGTTGGCGCGGCGTTTTGCGCGGAGGCCGGCATGACGCTTCTCGCAGCGAAAGACATCGGCATCTCGTTCGGCGGCGTGAAAGCCGTCGACGGTGTCAGCTTCAGCGTAGAGCCGGGGCAGATTCTCTCGATCATCGGTCCCAACGGCGCCGGCAAGACGACCCTGTTCAACATCGTGTCGGGTGTTTATGCGAGCCAGCACGGTCAGGTGGAGCTCGCCGGCGAAAACGTCACCGGCCTGCAGCCCGACAAGCTCGCCCAGCGCGGCCTCTCGCGCACGTTTCAGAATCTGCAGATTTTCCAGCGCATGACGGCCGCCGAGAACGTGATGGTGGGGCGGCACCTGCGCGAACGCTGCAATCTGTTCGCGGACCTGTTCCGCCTCCCCTCCGTCAGCCGGCAGAACGCACAAACCCGCGCGACCGCGCTGTCGCTGCTCGACAACGTCGGTTTGCGCGGCGTTGCGGACATCGCTGCCGGATCGTTGCCTTACGGAGCCTGCAAGCGGCTGGAGATCGCGCGAGCACTGGCGGCGGAGCCGCGCGTGCTGCTGCTTGATGAGCCCGCGGCGGGATGCAACGCAGTCGAGACCGAAGAGATCGACGAGTTGATCCGGCACGTCGCGGATAGCGGCATCGCGGTCGTGCTTGTCGAGCACGACATGAAACTCGTGATGAAGATTTCCGATCGCATCCTCGTCCTCAATCGCGGCAAGCCGATCGCCGAAGGCACGCCGCGCGAAGTCCGCGACGATCCCGCGGTGCTTGAGGCCTATCTCGGCAAGCATGGCGCACGGGAGGCGGCTCGTGCTTAAGGTCTCGAACCTCCACAGCGCCTATGGCCGCATCGAAGTCCTGCACGGGGTCAACCTCACGATCCGGAAAGGCGAGGTGGTCGCCCTGATCGGATCGAACGGTGCGGGCAAGACCACGCTGCTGCGCGCGCTGTCCGGTATCCAGCCGATCACGGCAGGTGAGATCGAATTCTGCGGCGAGCGTATCGAACGGACAAAGCCGCACCGGCGCGTCGCGCTCGGCATGACCCAATCGCCCGAAGGACGGCAGATTTTCGCGCCGCTGAGCGTCGAGGATAATCTGCGCCTCGGCGCCTACGTACGGAAAGACGGCGCGATCGAAGCGGATCGCGACCGCATCTACGCGATGTTTCCGATTCTTGCCGAGAAGCGGCAGCAACTCGCGGGCGGTCTCTCAGGCGGCCAGCAACAGATGCTGGCGATCGGCCGCGCGCTGATGGGCAAGCCCAGCCTGCTCCTGCTCGACGAGCCTTCGCTCGGCCTTTCGCCGACATTGGTCGATCAGATCCTCGCTGCCATTGCCGGGCTCCGCAAGGATGGCGTGACCGTGTTGCTGGTCGAGCAGAACGCAAGCGCGGCGCTTGAAATCGCCGACCGGGGCTACGTTCTCGAAACGGGCAAGATCGCACTCGAAGGCGAAGGAGCGGCGCTACTCGCCGACCCAAAAGTGAAGGCAGCATATCTCGGCGCGGCCTAGCCGGCCGCCATATCCTCTCGGCGCGGCCAATGCTAAGATGCGGCTGTTTCGGGATTGATGACGCCGTGAGGCATCGATGGCTGGCCGCCGCTTTTTTCAGATATTGATTTCACTTCTCGTCATTTTCGGCGCCCTGCCCGCATCGGCGGAGAAACGAGTGGCGCTTGTCATCGGAAACTCCGCCTATCTGAACGTTTCCAAGCTGGACAATCCGAGGAACGACGCCACGCTGATGGCCAGCGCGCTGAAGAGCCTCGGCTTCACGCTAGTCGGCGACGGACCGCAACTCGACCTCGACAAAGCGGCGCTGGACTCGGCGATCCAGAAATTCAGCGCCACGCTTCAGGGCTCCGACGTCGGCATGTTCTATTACGCCGGTCACGGCGTTCAGGTGCGCGGCTCGAACTTTCTCGTGCCGGTCTCGGCCAATCCGACGCGCGAGGCCGACGTCGATTTCCAGATGGTCGACGTCAATCTTGTCCTGCGCCAGATGGAAAGCGCCGGCACCAAACTCAATCTCGTCATCCTCGATGCCTGCCGCAACAATCCATTTGGCGGCCGCGGCTTGAGAGCGTCCGAGGGCGGATTGGCCCAGATGCGCGCCCCCGAGGGCACGCTGATTTCGTTCGCCACGCAGCCGGGTAACGTCGCTGCCGACGGCACCGACGGCAACAGCCCCTATACCAAGGCGCTTGCCTCGACGATCCGCCGCGACGGGCTCGACATCTTTCAGACGTTCAACGAAGTCGGTCTCGCTGTGAAACGATCGACCGGCGGCACCCAGCAGCCTTGGGTCTCGAGCTCCCCGATCGACGGGAAGTTCTACTTCGCGTCTCCTCCCGTGCCTGCGACTCCGAATGCCGGAACGGATACCGCCGCCCAGGCCTGGGCCGCCACGCGCGACACGACGAGCGTCGCGGTCATCGAGACGTTCATTCAGCAATATGGCGACAGCATCTACGCGCCGTTTGCGCGCGCGAGACGGGACGAGCTGAAGAGCAATCAAGTTGCATTGGCTGCGCCAAAGCCGGCAACCCCCGCCCCTTCGACGCGGCGCGTCACAAGGGACGAGACCGTCAAGCTGCTCGAGCCGCTTGTGAAATCGTTCGAATACGCGGACGGCTATTATCTGCAGAAACCCAATACCCGTGACCTTTACCAGGCGGCATCCCGCGCAATGCTCCGCGCATTCCCGTTGACCGGCCGCGACGTTTCAACGGTATCGGCCAAGGACGATCGCGAAGGACTCTATCAAACAGCCACGACCATCCTGAACGAACGCGCGTCGGCCGACGACGATTCAAAAGTTGTCGAAGCCGGGATCAACGGCGCGCTGGCGTCGCTGGACCCGCATTCCAATTACATGAACGCGGCCCAATTCAGGGACATGCAAATCCAGGCGAAAGGAGCGTTCGGCGGTGTCGGATTGGAAGTCACGATGGAGAACGGCCTGGTCAAGGTCGTATCGCCCATCGAAGATTCGCCGGCATCGAAAGCCGGCATTCTGGCCAATGATCTGATCGCGGCGGTCGACGGAGTGTCGGTTCAGGGGCAAACCTTGAACGACGTGGTCGGAAAACTGCGTGGAACCGTCGGCACGACAGTGAGACTTAAAGTCATCCGGCCGAAGGTCGACACGCCGCTGGAAGTGCCGATCGTCAGGGCCACCATTACCGTCCGCGCGGTTCGATCGCGTGTAGAAGCCGACAATGTCGGCTACATCAGGATCAGCACGTTCAACGAGCAGACGAGCGACGGGTTCAAGAAGGCGTTCGAGGAGATCGCCAAGCAGGTCGCCAACAGCAATATCAAAGGCTACGTCATCGATCTGCGGAACAACCCCGGCGGCCTCCTGACTGAAGCGGTCGCCGTTTCCGATTCTCTCTTGGACAAAGGTGACATCACCTCGGTTCGCGGCCGTATCGCAAAAGATAATCAGAAATACAGCGCCAAGCAGGGCGACGTGTCCGGCGGCAAGCGGCTGGTGGTGCTGATCAACGGCGGCAGCGCTTCGGCTTCGGAGATTGTCGCCAGCGCGCTGAAGGACAATGGCCGCGCAACGGTCATCGGTACGCGCTCATATGGCAAAGGATCGGTCCAAACGATTATCCCGCTGGGCGGCGACATGGGCGCGATCCGTTTGACGACGGCGCAATACCTTACGCCATCGGGCGCATCGATTCAGACCAAAGGTATCGTGCCCGATCTGGAGGTCCTGCAGGACGAACCCGAAGAAGTTGCAGGAAAGAAAGCCAACGCACGTGTCGAGCCTGCGAATCCAGCCTCACAGCCGCCGTCGCAGGCGTACGTGCCGCCCGATCCCAAGAATGACAAGGCGCTTCGCAAGGCTGTCGAGCTTCTGCAGAACCCGCCGCAGCGGCGCGGCGCAGCGAAGTAACCGGTGTCAGCCGCTATTCGGCGAGGCCCGGCTTGATGTGCTCTTCCCAGAAGTAATTCGACAGTCCCCAGATGTCCCGGGTCATGTCGTGTTTGAAGTTGGCGGCGCCGCGGTGCTCGGCTTCGAGCTGACCGAGCAGGGTGTTGATGGTGTCCTGAAGCTGCGGAATTTCGCCCGTGTGGACGCGCGGCAGTTTCAGCGCCTCGGCCGATTTCTGGTCGGCTGCCAGAAGCCTGACATTCCACGAGTCGTAGGGCGTGAGCTCCAACCTGTTGAGCAGAAGGTCGCTGTGAGGCCCCTTCCAGACCATCTCCGTGAAGATGTACATGGGCGCAATGCTGCAGCCCGGATTTGTGCGCTGGATCTCGGCGTTCTGCTGCTCGACCTGAAGCTCGAGGGCCACCCGCGCCTGGGCCAGCCGTGCATCGGCTGCGCTCGCGAATGAAACAGTGTTGCGAGCATCGTCGGGATGCATGCCGACAGCCCGCAACATTTCACCGATTTCGCCCTGCCAAAGCTCAGCGGGCAGAACCTGAACCGATGCTGCAGCGGGCTTTTTCTTGAAGAGTCCGAACATCGCAGGCTCCCTGATCGCGGCCACGATCGCTGACACAGCTGACCACATGCGACGCTCATTTACCGGCAAGCTCGTTTCAGAAGTGCGGTCGAATTCACCGCAATTGATGCATCAATCCTAAACAGCGGTTAGCGATCCGTGCGCAAGCGCGCGGGTCCGAATGCCCAATTTGTGCTGGAAATCAAAGAATGGCGGAGAGAGTGGGATTCGAACCCCATAGGTCCTGCGTTGCAGGACTGTCCTCTGCTTCCTCGTCGCGTCGAAGACGACGACGAAGGGAAAACCGTGGGTTCGATATCCCACTCAACTGTTGAAGTTGAAAATCAGGGAATGGCGGAGAGAGTGGGATTCGAACCCACGGTACGGTTTCCCGCACACACGCGTTCCAGGCGTGCGCCTTCAACCACTCGGCCACCTCTCCGTCGCGCGTCTCTCATGACGGCGCGCGGCCGATTTTGCAAGGGATTCAAGGAGAAAACCGGGGTCTTTTCGCAAGCTTTTGGGCCAAAACGGCTATTTTATTAGCCCCGAACGCCGAACCATCCGCCGATAGCCGACACCCAATACCAACAAGCTCAGCCAGATGGCGACACCACGGGACAAATCGATGCGCGCTCTCCCCTCCCTCGTTTTCGTTGCCATCATCGCGCTTCCGAACATGGCCGCAGCCGATGTCTGCACCCGCACCGGCTTTGACGTGAGCTGCGATAGCGGCCGGCGCGGCGTGCTCTCCGGTGACGCCATCATCTGGACCGACGGCACCCGCTCGAGCAAAGCCTCGCCGCATCCGAGCGTCATCATCGGCCACAAACAATCGGTACAGGTCGGGCCCGGCGTCTTCGTCGGCTCGGGCAAGGGGTCGATGGTGCCGCTCGACAATCCGAACGCGCCGAACAAGCAAAAATGCGCCGTGCTGGATGGCGTGTCGTACTGCTACTGAATACGTCAGTGCATGCTGAAGCTGCGGCCGGCCATCCGCGCCCGCGGGAAATCGTAATGCATCGCCGGCGACTCATGCGTCGCGCGCGTCCGCTCCAGCGCAGCGATGAAGCCTGACGACCACTGCTGGACGTTGCCGGCGCGCAGCCGCTTCATCATCGTCTCCCAGCGCATCCGCCGTTCCGGCGACGGCATGGTCAGCGCCATGGCGATCGCCCGTGCCATTCCATCGATGTCGTGTGGATTGACCAGCAGCGCCGTGTCGAGCTCGTTCGCCGCGCCGGCGAATTTCGACAGCACCAGCACGCCCGGATCGACCGGATTCTGCGCGGCGACGTATTCCTTGGCGACAAGGTTCATGCCGTCATGCAGCGGCGTGACGAGCCCGACCTGCGCCGTGCGATAGAAGCCGGCGAGCATGGTCTGGCTGAAGCCCTTGCTGAGATAGCGGATCGGCACCCAGTCGACCTCGCCGTGGCGGCCGTTCACTTCGGTCACCACCCGCGAGAGGTCTTTCTGCAGCGTATCGTAGGCTTCGATGGCTCCGCGCGACGGCGTTGCGATTTGCAGCAGTGACACGGTCCGCTTCAGCGTCGGCCGCAGATCCAGCATCCGGTCGAAGGCCTTGATGCGATTGACCAGTCCCTTCGAGTAGTCGACGCGATCGACGCCGATGACCAGACGCTTGTCGTCGACGCTCTTGCGCAAGCGCACGACTTCCGGATGGGAGATCGCCCGCGCCGCATTGGTCGCGAATGCGTCGGCATCGATACCGATCGGAAATGCGGCCAGACTCGACTTGCCGTATCGCGAGGTCACGACATTGTCCTCGATCGTGAGGCCGAGATCGGTCTGCAGGTAACGCGCGAAATTCTGGCAATCATCCTCGGTCTGGAAGCCGATCAGATCGTACGCGAGCATCGCTTCGATTAGTTCGCGGTGATTCGGCACGCCGTTCATGACCTCGCGTGACGGCCAGGGCGTGTGCAGGAAGAAACCGATCGGCTGCGTCACGCCGAGCGAGCGCAGCTCCGCGCCGAGTGCGAGGAAGTGATAATCCTGAATCCAGAACGCGGTGTCGGGCTTGCGGAAGCGCAACAGCGATCGCGCCATGAAGGCATTCACCTCGCGATAGGAGCGATAGTCTTCATGCGAGACGCGGATCAGATCGCTGCGCGAATGCAGCGCCGGCCACAATGCGGAGTTCGCGAAGCCTTCGTAGTAGCCGCCGTAGTGCGCCGCCGGCAGATCGAGCAGCGCAATCGCACCCGCGCCAAGCGGCTCGATATCGGCGAACGACTCCTTCAATGCGCCATCGCGCACACGCCCGCTCGAACCGACCCAGATCGCTCCGGACTGTTCGACGACCGGCAGCAGCGCCGCAGCCAAACCGCCGGTCATCGGCTCATTGGCTTTCGCGCGCGCGACGCGATTTGATACGACGACGAGATTCACTGCGTCCCCTCCGCATGAGGCCCGTACATAAACGTATATTCATCAATATGGTTCCTGGTGGTCATCGTTTGACCCGATTGAAACCAAATTCGGGCAATCTTGCGCGGAACAAAAGTTCCTGCATCAGGAACCGATTGTGACGATGTGCGAACAATCTTTGTGACGCAATAATTCACGCGTGTGAGGCACTACGCATGGCGCAACAGCTGCGCGATCCACGCACGCACATCGCTCGGCGTATCGAAGTGACCTTGCACACCGCGGGCGCGGCGGCCGACTGAAAACGACACGCCCTTCAGGTCCGGCATGATGGCGAAGACAGTCTCATCGGTGACGTCATCGCCGAGAAATACCGGCGTGCGGCCTTCGAACGGCTCGTTCGTCATCAGCTCGCGCACGCCGATCGCCTTGCTGACACCGGAAGCCTTGATCTCGCACACGAACTTGCCGGGCAGCACATCGATCGTCGCGTCGGGCAAATCCGCGCGCACCGCAGAGACGGCATCGTACAACGCCTTCTCCATCAGCGGCGCTTTCCGGTAATGCAGCGCCAGCGAGTAACCTTTGTCCTCCAACAGAATTCCCGGATCGAGATTCGCAATCGCCGCGAAGCGCTTCTTCAACTCCGGATCCATCGGCGGCGCATGCGACGCGACCGCTTCCGTATCGATGGACAACCGCATCTCCGCGCCGTGACCGCCGACCGCAGGAAACAGCACAGGCTCGAAAATCCAGTCGATATCGATGAGCGAACGGCCGGAGACGAGCGCCATCGCACCGTTGGTCGCTTCAAGCATCTGCTGCAGATTTTCGCGCAGGCCCGGCGGAACCACGACCTCGCGCGGCGTCGGCGCAAGTTCAAGCAGCGTACCGTCGATATCGAACAGCAACGCGCAGCGCTTCAGATCGATCTCCGGCGGACCGGCAGCATCGACTTTCTGGATCAGCGGCGCATCGCGCGTCATGACAAGTTCATCGCTCATTCCATCCTACTCCACAACAGCCAGCGGCGGCGCGACCTGTTCAAGCGGCTGCCGCTCGGCCCGGATACAGAATCGCCACGCCACCCACGCCGCCGCGATCATCAGCGCGGCGCCGAATAGATAGCCGGCGAACACCGTATTCCGTGAACCCGAATCAATCAGAACACCGAACAGTGCAGGTCCGATGACACCGCCGATGCCGGTGCCGATCGCGTAAAAGATGGCGATGGCGAAGGCACGAATCTCCAGCGGGAAGGTCTCGCTCACAGTGAGATACGCAGCGCTCGCCGCCGGCGAGGCAAAGAAGAAGATCACCATCCACGCAATCGTCTGGGTCTGTGCGCTCAGATACCCGGCGGCAAACAGATAACCGGACACCGCGAGCAGGATGCCCGAGGCCCCGTAGGTGAACGCGATCATCGTGCGGCGGCCCAGCGTATCGAACAGGCGGCCAAGCAGCAGCGGACCGAGGAAGTTACCCGCCGCGAACGGCAGGATGTACCAGCCGATATTGCTCGCCGGAATGCCGAAGAAGTCGGTCAGCACCAGCGCGTAGGTGAAGAAGATGGCGTTGTAAAAGAACGCCTGCGACGCCATCAGCGTCAAACCGACCAGCGCGCGCTGACGATAGGCACCAGACAGCGCCTGCCGTACTTCGTTGAGCGGCGTGTGTGTTCGCATCTTCAGTTTGATCATCGGCAGCGGAGCGGCGCCCGATGCTCGACCCTCGACAGGCATCGCCGCTTCGATCTCGGAAACGATCTTTTCCGCACGCTCCGGCTGGCCGTGAATCATCAGCCAGCGCGGGCTTTCCGGAATCCAGAGCCGCATCAGCAGCACGACCAATCCGAGCGCCGAGCCGATGAAGAAGGCAAGCCGCCAGCCGGTATCGGGGCCGAAATGCTGCGGATCAAGCAACACGATTGCACCCACGGCACCGATGGCAGCACCGATCCAGAAGCTGCCGTTGATCACGAGATCGGTCCAGCCGCGATAGCGCGCCGGCACCAGCTCCTGGATCGTCGAATTGATCGCGGTGTATTCGCCACCGATGCCGGCGCCGGTGAGAAAGCGAAACAGCACGAAGCTCCACAAATTCCATGAGAACGCGGTCGCCGCTGTTGCGACGAGATAAACAGCCAGCGTGATGAAGAAGAGCTTCTTGCGGCCGATACGATCGGTGAGCCAGCCGAAGCCAAGTGCGCCGAGCACGGCGCCGGCGAGGTACGCACTCGCCGCGATGCCGATGTCGACGTTGCTAAACTGCAAGGTCGGGCTCTGCTTCAACGCACCTGCGAGCGCACCCGCCAGCGTCACCTCAAGCCCATCGAGAATCCATGTGACGCCGAGCGCGATCACGACCCGCGTGTGGAAACCGCTCCACGGCAAGCTATCGAGCCGTGAGGGGATATCGGTTTCGATAATGCGGCCGGTCGCGGTGCGCGCAGCATGGCGATCGCTTGAGACGGATTCGGTCTGTGAGAATGCAACGTCGTCCGAATGGCGTGATGGGGTCAGACTGGTCATCCCGCTTTCCCGTGTCGGCGGACGCCCAGCAGAGCTGCCTTGGATACGCCGATAAGCGAAAAGGCGCCGGACAAGTTGCGCCCAGCTCCTTCCGCCATGCGAGTGGTTACATCCGCCACCACACCCAATACAACGCGGGAACTCGTGAACCGTTCCCATGAATTCAAGGGTTTAATGCGATGCAGCGCTGCTCGGCACGCATGCAGGCTGGCTGCCGAGCGTAACCAAAATGAGAAGGCCCCGGATCGAATCCGGGGCCTCGTGGGAACCGCAGAGAAAGAAGATCAGGCGGCGCGGATGGTCGCCATGAACTTGTCGAGCTCGTCGCGAAGGCGCGTGCTTTCCACCGACAGCGTCTGCGCCGAATTCAGCACCTCGCCCGCGGCCGAGCCGGTCTCGGTGGCGCTGCGGTTGACTTCGGTGATGTTGGTCGCCACTTCCTGCGTGCCGTGCGCCACGCCCTGCACGTTGCGCGCAATCTCCTGGGTCGCCGAGCCCTGCTCGTCGACAGCCGAAGAGATGGTCGCGGCGATCTGTGAAATTTGGTTGATGGTCTCGGCGATTTCCTTGATCGCTCCGACCGACTCCTTCGTCGCATCCTGCATGCCGGCGATGTGCGCGGAGATTTCCTCCGTTGCCTTCGCGGTCTGGTTCGCCAGCGATTTCACTTCCGACGCCACGACTGCGAAGCCGCGGCCGGCATCACCGGCGCGGGCTGCTTCGATGGTAGCGTTGAGGGCGAGCAGATTGGTCTGCTCGGCAATCGCCGTGATCAGTTTCACCACGTCGCCGATCTGTTGGGCTGCACGCGACAGCTTGCCGATGCGATCGTCGGTCTGGCGCGCCTGAACGACGGCGCTTTCGGCGATCTTGCTCGACTCGCGCACCTGGCGGCCGATCTCGGCCACCGACGCGGACAGTTCTTCGGTCGCGGACGCCACCGACTGCACGTTCGACGACGCTTCTTCCGACGCTCCGGCCACGCGGCTCGACAAATCCTGCGTCACTTCCACCGTGCGCGACATCGTGCCTGCGGCGCCTTCAAGCTGTGTCGCCGATGACGACACGCTGGAGACGATGCTGCCGACCGTCGTTTCGAAATCGTCGGCGAAGCGGATCAACTCGGCGCGGCGCGCGCTGGCCGACGCCTTGTTCTTCTCGTCCTGTTCGGCAGCGTCGCGCTGCGCCTTGGCGACGGCCTCAACCTTGAAAGCTTCGACCGCACTCGCCATCTGGCCGATCTCGTCCTTGCGGCCGAGACCCGGCAGCACCACGTCGAAGCGGCCGTTGGCGAGCTCCCGCATGGCGGCGCACATCGCAACGATCGGCTTCGATAAGCCGCGTCCGACAGCGATCGCCAGCAGCAGCGTCAGGATGAGCTGGCCGATGGACAGCATGCCGACAAGCTGTTCCGTCTGGCTGGCGGCTTCGGCGGTGTCCTTTTCGATCTTGTCTTGATCCGCGAGCAGCGCCGTCTTCATGTCCTTGGCGCTGACGATCATCGCGTTCGCCGACGTATTCATATCGACCACAAGACCCGTGATGATCTTGGTGTTCTCGATCAGCTTGCTGAACGCAACCCGATAGGTTTCCAGCATACCGGTGATTTCAGTCATCTTCGCTTTCATCGGATCGCTATCCGACTGCAGCCCGCCGAACGTCTTCTGGATGAAGGTGATGCGCGCCAGGGCGCCGCCGGCGACCGACATGTCCGGCTTCGAGGCGAACGTGTTCGCGGTTGCGGACGCTGAAATCAGTTGCGTGGTAATGTCCGAGACCGATGTCTGTAAGCTCGTCTGCTGCGCGAGCGCTGCGGTGTCGGACAGATCTTCCAGCTTGTACCGCAGCATCGTTCCGGTACGCACGACTTGGTTCTGCGCGATCTGCGCATTCTCGGCTTTCAGCGCGATGATGCGCGCCAGCAACCGCGAGAAATCTTCGTACTGCGACGACAGCTCGAGCGCGCTCGCCAACAGCATGGCGTTCTGCTGATTGCCTTGCTGCGCATGAGCCGTCGAATTCTTGATCGCCGTCTTGACGGCATCCTGCGCGGCGAGCGCGGCCTTGGCATCTTCTTCAGCGCCGGTCAGCGCAAAGTAGCGCGACAGCAACTGGTAGGTGGTCATTTCGCGTTCGAGATCGCGGGCGACATTCGCGGCGGTGACGCTGACACGGAAGGCTTTCTCGCCCTCCATGATCTTGCCGTAACCCATGTAAGTCGCGCCCAGGTTCAATACGAACAGCACGGTCACGACGCCGAATGCGAGCATGATCTTCGTGAGCAGGCTGAGGTTTGCGAGCAGCCCCGGCTTCTTTTGCTTCGGTGTGTTGCTGCGCTTGATTTTGAACCAGGCCACCGTTTCCCCCATGCTGTTCTTTGGCCGCAATGGGCCAGGGACAGCTCTCGCAGCCCCGGCCTCAGGACGGTAAACAGAAATGGATAAGGCCCCGTAAACTTCTACCGAAATCCGCAACCATCGGTTGAGAGCCAGAATGCCGAATTATTCAATAATCCCAATGACTAAGGCCGCATCCGGGTGGAGTGCGGCCTTGCGTCAAACTGTCTTTGGAGCAGGGAAAATCCGGAACCTATTCAGTCTCACGCCGCCATCTTCGGCGGGGCGATTTCCTTGCAGGTCGCGGCCAGGGTCAGCTTCGGCTCGGTGATGGCCTGCAGTTTCTCCAGCGTCATGCCCGGCACCATCTCCAGCACCACGAGGCCGGCCGGCGTCACGTCGATCACCGCGAGGTTGGTGTAGATGCGTTTGACGCAGCCGGGCGCGGTCAGCGGCAGACTGCACTTCTTCAGGATGCGCGGCTCGCCCTTCTTGCTGACGTGATCCATCAGCACGCGGATTTCCTTGGCGCCGACCGCGAGGTCCATGGCGCCGCCGACGCCGGGCGGGAAATCCGGATCGTCCGTGGTCCAGTTGGCGAGGTCGCCGGTTTCCGACACTTCGAACGCACCAAGCAGGCTGACGTCGAGATGGCCGCCTCGGATCATCAGGAACGCATCGGCGTGATGCATGAAGACGCCGCCGGTGATCAAGGTCGCCAGATTTTTTCCGGCATCGATCATGTTGGGATCTTCCTCGTTGGCGTTGGGCGCGGGTCCGAGGCCGAGGATGCCGTTCTCGCTGTGGAAGATCACCTCGCGCCCCTGCGGCACGTAGCTCGCGGCCAGCGTCGGAATGCCGATGCCGAGGTTCACATACGCGCCTTCCGGCAGGTCCTGCGCGGCGCGCCACGCCAGCTGGTTGCGGGTCAACGGTGTCACGTTCAGGGACGTCATGCATGATCTCCTACGACGACGACACGGTCGACGAAAATGCTCGGGGTCACGACGGCTTCCGGATCCAACGTGCCGAGCTCGACCATGTTGTCGACTTGCACAGCGGTGAGATCGGCGGCCATCGCCATGACCGGATTAAAGTTACGCGCTGATTTGGTGTAGATCAGGTTACCCCAGCGATCCGCAGTCTTCGCGCGAATGAGCGCGATGTCGCCCTTCAGCGGCTTCTCGAAGACATGCAGCTTGCCGTCGATTTCGCGGGTTTCCTTGCCGTCCTGCAGACGCGTATTCGCCGATACCGGCGAGAAAAAGCCACCGAGACCGGCGGCGGCCGCGCGCATGCGCTCGCTGATCGTTCCCTGCGGCACCAGTTCAAGTTCGAGGGTCTTCGCACGATACGCATTGAGGAATGCGCTGTAGTCGCCCGAACGCGGATAGGAGCAGATCACCTTGCGCACGCGGCCGGAGTTGATCAGCCGCGCCAGCCCGTGATCGCCGTTGCCGGAATTGTTGGCGACGATGGTCAGTTCCTTCGCGCCCTGATCGTGCAGCGCCTCGAGCAGATCGTCGGCAACGCCGACGGCCCCGAAACCCGCCACCAGCACGGTCGCGCCGTCCTTGACGCCGGCGACGGCCTCCGCCGTCGTCTTCACTTGCTTATTGATCACGCGGATCGTCCCTCCGGCCCATAGTCGAACGCGCATCATGCAATGATGCGCGTTTTGGGCCCTTCGCAGTTGCACAACTGTCACAAAGTCTAGGGGCCGGTATGGGGTGAGGCAAGCTGCAGCGGCGTGGTGCGGCCATCCGCCGGGCGCGCTTGCAATTTCATTGGCCGAAACCCGCGTCGCATCGCCGCTGACCCACGATGACGTGAAGCATCATGATGCCATTGGCCAAAAACCTCATTGCAAAGTCCGGTAAGCCCTGCCTCTAATTAGAATAATGAAAAACTGAAAAGAGCTTCCAGGGAGGTGTGCGTGTCGACCATCAAACTGACCGTCAACGGCAAGGCCGTTTCCGCCGACGTCGAAGACAGAACCCTACTCGTCCATCTGCTGCGCGATCATCTCGGCCTGACCGGCACCCATATCGGGTGCGACACCAGCCAGTGCGGCGCCTGCACCGTCCATATCGACGGCCACGCCGTGAAGTCCTGCACCGTGCTGGTCGGCCAGGCCAATGGCAGCAAGATCACCACCATCGAAGGTCTCGCCAAGGGCGACGAACTGCACCCGATGCAGGCCGCCTTCCGCGACAACCATGGCCTTCAGTGCGGCTACTGCACGCCCGGCATGATCATGGCGGCAGTCGACATGGTGCATCGTCACGCCGGCAAGCTCGATGAAGCGACCGTTCGTGCGGAGCTCGAAGGCAACATCTGCCGCTGCACCGGCTACCACAACATCGTCAAATCGGTACTCGACGCCGCCGGACGCATGAAGGTCGCGCAAGCCGCCGAATAAATTCTGACCGCGCCGCTCGGCGCGGACACGCTTTTCTGACAATCCGCTCAAAACGGCCGAGGGCTCGTAAGGCTCTCAACGGCCGATAGGGAGAGACCCGATGGGTGTTGAAGGTATCGGCGCACGCGTTGCGCGCAAGGAAGACAAGCGTTTTGTCACCGGCAAGGGCCGCTACGTCGACGACGTCCGCGTGCACGGCATGACCTACGCGCATTTCGTGCGCAGTCCCCACGCCCACGCCAAGGTAAAGGGCATCGACATTTCCGAGGCGATGAAGAAGCCCGGCGTTGTCGCGGTGCTGACCGGCAAGGAGCTGGTCGACGACAAGATCGGCAATCTCATCTGCGGCTGGATGATCCATTCCAAGGACGGCACGCCGATGAAGATGGGCGCGTGGCCGGCGATGGCGCCGGAGACCGTGCGCTTCGTCGGACAGGCGGTCGCGGTCGTCATCGGCGAAACCCGCAATCAGGCGCGCGACGGCGCTGATGCAGTGGTCGTCGACTACGAAGAGCTCAAGGCTGTGCCGGACATCAAGGCGGCGATCGCGTCGGGCGCGCCGCAGCTTCACCCGGAAGCGCCCGGCAACGTCGTCTACAACTGGTCGATCGGCGACGAAGCCGCGACGAAAGCCGCCTTCGACAAGGCCGCGCACAAGGTTTCGTTCGAACTCGTCAACAATCGCCTCGTACCGAACGCGATGGAGCCGCGCGCGGCGCTTGCCGAATACAACGAGGCGGAAGAGCATTTCACGCTGCACACCACCTCGCAGAACCCGCACGTCGCGCGCCTCGTGCTGTCGGCGTTCTATGGCATCGCGCAGGAACACAAGCTGCGCGTGATCGCGCCGGACGTCGGCGGCGGCTTCGGCTCGAAGATCTTCATCTACCCGGAAGAAATGGTGGCGCTGTGGGCCTCGAAGAAGACGAGCCGCCCGGTGAAGTGGACCTCGGATCGCACCGAAGCTTTTCTCACCGACGCACACGGCCGCGACCACGTTTCAAAAGCGACGATGGCGTTCGACGCCAACCATAAGATGGTCGGCCTGCGCGTCGACACACACGCGAACTTCGGCGCGTACATGTCGCTGTTTTCCTCATCAGTGCCGACGTATCTCTACGCGACACTTCTCTCGGGCCAGTACAATATCCCGAACATCTACGCGGAGGTGACGGGCGTCTATACCAACACGACGCCGGTCGACGCCTATCGCGGCGCGGGCCGCCCTGAGGCGAGCTACCTGCTGGAGCGTTTGATCGAGACCGCCGCGCGGCAGTTCAAGATCGATCCGGCCGAGCTGCGGCGGAAGAACTTCATCACCGCATTCCCGCACCAGACGCCAGTCATCATGGCCTACGACACCGGCGACTTTAACGCCTCGCTCGACGCGGCGCTGAAGGAGATCGATTACGCCGGCTTCCCCGCGCGCAAGGCGAAAGCCAAGAGCGAAGGCAAACTGCGCGGTCTCGGGTTCTCTTGCTACATCGAGGCCTGCGGCATCGCCCCGTCGAAAGCCGTCGGCAGCCTGGGTGCCGGCGTCGGCCTTTGGGAATCCGCAGAGGTGCGCGTCAATCCCGTCGGCACCATCGAGATCCTCACCGGCTCGCACAGCCACGGCCAGGGCCATGAGACGACGTTCGCGCAGGTCGTGGCGGATCGTCTCGGCGTGCCGATCGGTCAGGTGTCGATCGTGCATGGCGACACCGACAAGGTGCAGTTCGGCATGGGCACCTACGGCTCGCGCTCCGGCGCGGTCGGCATCTCGGCCATCGTGAAAGCGATGGAGAAGATGGAAGCCAAGGCGAAGAAGATCGCCGCGCACCATCTCGAAGCGTCGGAGAACGACATCGTCATCGAGAACGGCGAGTTCAAGGTGACCGGCACCGACAAGGCCATGGCCTTGGCGAACGTCGCGCTCGCCGCCTACACCGCGCACAACCTGCCGGACGGCATGGAGCCGGGCCTGAAGGAGAGCGCGTTCTACGATCCGTCGAATTTCACCTTCCCGGCCGGCGCTTACGTCTGCGAAGTCGATGTCGACCCCGGCACCGGCAAGACCACGTTCGTCAACTTCGTGGCAGTCGACGACTTCGGCCGCCTGATCAATCCGATGATCGTCGAGGGTCAGGTGCACGGCGGCATCGCCCAGGGCATTGGTCAGGCGCTGCTCGAAAACGCCGTCTACGACCGGAACGGCCAGCTCGTCACCGCGTCGTACATGGATTACGCCATGCCGCGCGCCGAAGATCTGCCGACGTTCAAGATCGGTCACACGACGACGCTCTGCCCGGGCAACCCGCTCGGCATCAAGGGCTGCGGCGAAGCCGGCGCGATCGGCTCGTCGGCCGCGGTGATCAACGCCATCACGGATGCGATCGGCAACAACAACCTCGAGATGCCGGCTTCACCCGACCGGGTATGGCACGCCATCCAGGCCCGCGCGTAACAAGAGGGAGACGGATCATGTACGAAACCACCTATCACCGCCCCTCGAGCGTCGATGAAGCGGCGGCACTGATCGCCAAGGATAGCGAGGCAAAGTATCTCGCCGGCGGCCACACGCTGATCCCGGTGATGAAGGCACGCCTTGCGTCGCCGACCGCCGTGATCGACATCGGCCGCATCCCGGCGCTGATCGGCGTCGAGCTCTCGGGCGATACCCTGACCATCAAGGCGGCGACGACCTACCACACCATCATGACCAACGCCGACGTGAAGAAGGCGATCCCCGCGATCGCGCATCTCACCTCGGTGCTCGGCGACCCGATGGTCCGCGCGCGCGGCACCATCGGCGGTTCGATCGCCAACAACGATCCGGCCGCGGATTATCCGGCCGCCGTGCTGGCGCTCGGCGCGACGATCAAGACCAACAAGCGCAGCATCGCGGCTGACGACTTCTTCAAGGGCCTGTTCACGACCGCCCTGCAGGACGGCGAATTGATCACCGCCGTCTCGTTCCCGATCCCGGCCAAGGCCGGCTACGCCAAGATGCGCCATCCGGCCTCACGCTTCGCGCTGACCGGCGTGTTCGTCGCCCAGACCAAGGGCGGCGACGTCCGGGTGGCCGCGACCGGCGCCTCGCAGAACGGCGTGATGCGGGTGCCGGAGATCGAGAAGGCACTGAAGGCCAACTGGTCGGCAGCGGCACTCGATAGCATCAAGCTCGGAGCCGGCGGCATGATCGCCGACATCCACGGCTCGGCCGAATATCGCGCCAACCTCGTGAAGGTGATGGCGCAACGGGCGGTGGGCTGACCCGTCGCAAATGTCCTCCCCCACGAAGTGTGGGAGGATGGCGCGAGTGAGCGCAGCGAATGGAGCGCCGGGTGGGGGCAAACCCACCGCAGCGCTCCTACCCCGGCCTCCGCTCCGCCGTAGCCGATGCGGCGCATCGGCGTTCCTCAACTAGAACGCCGGCCTGAAGGCCGGCTATGCGACCCTCCCCACTGAGGGGGAGGGATAGAAACGGCGACATCACTTCATCTCGACACCCCTCCCCTCAGGCGGCAGACTGCCGCCCATGCCTGACCGCATCACTGCGCCGGCCGTCGCCCGCAACCGGGATCACATCCTGGAGGTGCTGCGCGGGGTGTTGCCGGACAGCGGAACGGTGCTCGAAATTGCCAGCGGCAGCGGCGAGCACGTCGTCCACTTCGCACCGCATTTCCCGCAGATCGAATTTCACCCGACCGATCCGGACGAGCGCGCGATTGCCAGCATCAAGGGCTGGATACGCGAGGCGGCATCGCCGAACATCGTTGCACCGCTGATGTTCGACGTGACCGAGGGCAAGTGGCCGTTCAAGAAGCTCGACGGCATCATCTGCATCAACATGACCCACATCTCGCCCTGGCGCGCGACGGAAGCGCTGATGCGCGGCGCGGCAGGGGCACTCAAGCACGGCGCGCCGCTTTATCTCTATGGCCCCTATCGCCGCCGCAATGTGCCGACCGCACCGAGCAACGAAGAATTCGATCAACACCTGCGCACGCAGAATTCGGAATGGGGCCTGCGCAACCTCGAGATCGTCTCGATCCTCGCGCAGTCGGTCGGCTTCATGAAGCCTGACATTACGGAAATGCCGGCGAACAACCTGAGCATCGTGTTCCGGCGACGCTAGTTTTCCGTCGTCCCTGCGCAAGCAGGGACCCATACGCCGTAATGTTGAGGATATGGGTCCCCGCTTTCGCGGGGACGACAACAACTAACCGCAGTGCACAACAGTAATCGTGACATACGCCGATGCGCGCATCGGGGCTCGCAAATTCACAAAACGTATGGAAGGGTCATCTCCAGACCAGCAACAAACAGCATGCGACAGACGCGCGACGCTTCATCGCATGACATAACAACGGATCGAGATCATGGCGGATACGACCCTCGCATCGAAACCTGTTTCGCAAGACAAGCCGGCCAAGGCGAGCGGCCCGCTCTCCGGATTTCGCATCGTCGAATTCGCCGGCATTGGCCCCGGTCCCTTCGCATGCATGATGCTCGCCGACATGGGCGCCGAGATCATCACGCTGACGCGCGCCAACCAGATGCCGCGCGCAGGCGCATCGTCGCGCGGCCGCCGCGTCATCCCGCTCGATCTGAAAGACAAGGCCGCGATCGCCGATGTGTTGACGTTGCTCGACGGCGCGGATGCGCTGATCGAAGGCTTTCGCCCGGGCGTGATGGAGCGGTTGGGCCTCGGGCCTGACGTCGTGCGCGCGCGGAATCCGAAGCTCGTCTACGGCCGCATGACCGGCTGGGGCCAGAGCGGCCCGCTCGCACAGGCCGCCGGTCACGACATCAACTACATCTCCATCACCGGTGCGCTGGCAGCGATCGGCACCAGGGACAAGCCGGTGCCGCCGCTCAACCTTGTCGGCGATTTCGGCGGCGGCGCGCTCTATCTCATCGTCGGCGTGCTCGCGGCGATGCTGGAAGCAAGCCGCTCCGGCAAGGGGCAAGTCGTCGATGCCGCGATGTGCGACGGCGCCGCCTCGCTGATGTCGATGTTCTTCGATATGGCCGCGCTCGGCCGCTGGAAGGAAGAGCGCGAAGCCAACATGCTCGACGGCGGCGCGCATTTCTACGGCGTCTACGAATGCAAGGACGGCGGCTTCGTCTCAATCGGCTCGATCGAACCGCAGTTCTACGCGCTGCTGCGCGAGCTCGCGGGCCTCACCGACAAGGCCTACGACGCGCAGTGGGAGGGCAAGGATTGGCCGGGCCTGCGCGCGAAACTCACCGCCGTGTTCAAGACCAAGACCCGCGACGAATGGTGCACAATCATGGAAGGCACGGACGTTTGCTTCGCGCCGATCCTGACCATGACGGAAGCGACCAAGCATCCGCACATGGTCGCGCGACAGGTGTTCGTCAACAATGACGGCTATCCGCAGCCCGCGCCCGCCCCGCGCTTCTCGCGTACGCCATCGGCCGTGCGCAAGATGACCGTCGACACCATCGAGACGGTCGCAAAGGAATGGGCGAAGCGCGGCAGTTAAGCCGCGCTCTTGTCCTTGACCGGCAGAACGCCGCGGCGAATCTGATCTTCCTCGATCGATTCGAACAGCGCCTTGAAGTTGCCTTCGCCGAATCCGTCGTCGCCCTTGCGCTGGATGAACTCGAAGAAGATCGGCCCGATCGCGTTGGCCGAGAATATCTGCAGCAGCACCTTGGTCATGCCGCCATCGACCACACCCTCACCGTCGATGAGGATGCCATTGGTCTCCAGCCGCGCGATGTCCTCGCCGTGCCCCGGCAAGCGCGCATCGATCTTCTCGAAATACGTCGCTGGCGGCGACGGCATGAACGGCAGGCCCTTCGCGCGCAGACCTTCAATGGTCTTGTAGATGTCCTTCACGCCGCAGGCGATGTGCTGAATGCCTTCACCCCGATAGATGTTGAGATATTCCTCAATCTGACCGGCGTCGCCCGCATCCTCGTTGATCGGAATGCGGATCTTGCCGTCGGGGCTGGTCAGCGCGCGCGAGAACAAGCCCGAAGCGCGGCCCTCGATGTCGAAGAAGCGAATCTGGCGGAAGTTGAACAGGCGGCTGTAGAAGCCGGTCCACACGTCCATGCGGCCGCGATGGACGTTGTGGGTCAGGTGGTCGAGATAGAACAGCCCCGCGCCGTCCGGCTTCGGATTCGCTTCGCCGATCCAGTCGAATTCGAGATCGTAGGCCGAACCTTTGGCACCGTAACGATCGACGAAATACAGGATGCTGCCGCCGATGCCCTTGATCGCGGGCACGTTGAGCGCCTTCTCCGACGGCGCTGCATCCGCCGGCTCGGCGCCGAGTTCCAGTGCACGTGCATAAGCATGCTTGGCATCGACCACGCGGAACGCCATCGACGGCGCGCAGGGGCCGTGCATGGCGACGAACTCCATGCCGTGCGTGCCGGGCTCTTCGTTGACGAGATAGTTCACGTCGCCCTGGCGATAGAGCGTGATCGCCTTGGTCTTATGCTTGGCGACCTGCACGAAGCCCATCAGCTTGAACAGCGCGTGCAGCTTGGCGGGTTCGGGATGCGCATATTCGACGAACTCGAAGCCGTCAGTGCCCATCGGATTGTGATCGGAGATGACGGCGGCTGGCGCGTCGTGTGGAAACGGTCCCATGGCGAATCTCCTGTATCGGCTGGCTCCAGAATCCGCCTTTTCTGATGCAAAAAGGATGCAAAATCGGCTTACATACGCTATAATACGCACGACTTGTGCATCAAGATGGCGATTTATGCATGATTTCAATTGATGCTTTCGACCTGAAGATCCTCGCCGCCCTGCAGGACGACGGCCGCCTGACCAATCAGGAATTGGCCGACAAAGCGGGGCTCTCCGCCTCGCAGTGCTCGCGGCGGCGGATGCGGCTCGAGGAAGAAAAGGTGATCGCCGGCTATCACGCCGATCTCGCCGAGGACTTGCTCGGCTTCGGCGTCGTTGCCTTCATCCACGTGACGCTCGCGACCCATTCCCCGAACAATGCGAAGCGCTTTTACGACCTCGTGCGCCGCGTCGACGACATCCAGGAGGCGTATTCGCTCACCGGCGACGCCGACTATCTCGTAAAAGCAATGCTGCGCGACCTGAAAGGGCTCTCGGAGCTCGTCAACAATGTGCTGATGCCGCACGAAAGCGTCGCGCATGTGCGCTCGTCCATCGTGCTCGACCGGCTGAAGGTCTCGCGCAAGCTTCCCTTACGTTAGCTCTTCGCGAACGAGCGCTTCGGCGGCTTGTGAAGCGCAAAGGCATCGACCGTATCGCTCGCGCGCGGATAGAGATCGCACACCAAGGGATCGTGTCCGGGAATGATGCGGTCGGGATGGCCCGCCATCGCCTCGATCTTCTCCCAGCCCGCGCACATATCGCCGACGTTGTAGACGATCGGAAACGGCAATTTGCGCTGGATATTGCCGTAGAAGTGCGTGGCATCCGATGCGAGCACCACCGGCCCGCGCTCGGTGTCGACCCGCACCACCTGCAAACCATCCGAGTGGCCGCCAACGCGATGCACGGTCACGCCGGGCGCGACCTCGCCGTCGCCTTCATGGAAGGTGACGCGGTCGCCGTAGACGTGCTTCACCATCTGCGTCACGTGCTCGACCGAGAATGGATAACGCAGTCCGCCGTAACACATGCAGCGGCCGGTTGCGAACGCCATCTCGCGATCCTGCAGATGGAAGCGCGCGTTCGGGAAACGATCGAGATTGCCGGCGTGGTCGTAATGCAGATGCGTGACGATGACGTCGTGCACGTCGCCAGGCGGCACGCCGAAATTATCGACCGCATCCACCGGATTGACGGTGAGTTTGCGGTCGCGCTTTTTGGCTTCTTCATGGTTGAAGCCGGTATCGACCAAAATCTGCCGCCCGCCGCCGCGCACCAGCCAGACGAAATAATCGAGATCGGATGCCGCTTCGTGCGGATCGGGCGGGCTGATGAAGTTCATGTTCGCGGTGCGCGGCGCCATGGTGCCGTAGCGGATGGCGTAGATCTCATAATTCGGCATCGGGGAGCGTTTCCTTCAGTTTTTTTGATTGCGCGATAAAGCCATGCGCGGCGGTCAATGCGGCCAATCTTCACCCCGTTATTGATTGCTGGCAACCGGCCCCCATTGTAAGAAAAGCCCACGCGCAAGCGTGATTTGCAGGGATTTGCGAAGATTTGTTACGGGGCTTTCAGATGCCGAATTCGACCCAGACACCGTCGCTGACGAACGCCATGTGGCGCGGCTTTCGTTGCCGCTGTCCGCACTGTGGCGAGGGCCACCTGTTCAAGTCGTTCTTGAAGGTCGCCGACTCCTGCGAGGTTTGCGGCGAGGAATTTCATCATCATCGCGCCGACGACTTTCCCGCCTATATCGTGATCATCATCGTCGGCCACCTGATCGTGCCGATGGTGCTTGCGCTCGAAACCCATGTCGCGCCGCCCTATTGGGTTCACTTCGCGCTCTGGATTCCGCTGACGCTTGTGATGTGTCTGGCGCTGTTGCAGCCGACCAAGGGTTCGATCGTTGCCCTGCAATGGCATGTCGGCATGCACGGGTTCGAGGCCGCCAGGAAGGCACGCCTGCTTCAACGCAGCTGATATGATGGCGGCGCTTTAGGCCGCTTCGGTCGATTTTCCGGCCCGCCGCAGGCCTTGCGCCACCGTCTGATTGCGGCCGCGCGATTTTGCCTGATAGAGCGCGACGTCGGCCGCATAGATCAGATCGCGATGATCGATATCCCCGGTCGGGATCAGCGTCGCAACGCCGACGCTGACTGTGACGGCGCGATACTCCGCCGGTAGTGCCGCAACGCTGAGGCGGATATTTTCTGCAAGCTGGAATGCCTCGTCGGCGCCGCTATCCGGAAGCAGCACGGCAAATTCCTCGCCGCCGTAACGCGCGCCGCAGTCCTGCGCCCGCCGAACGTTCTTGGTAATGCACGCCGCGATACCGGCGAGCACCGCGTCGCCGGCCTGATGCCCGTACGTATCGTTGAAGCCCTTGAAGTGGTCGGCGTCGATCATCAACAACGACATCGGCGTCTTGGCGCGGTGCGCGCGCGCCCACTCGGCCAGCATCGTCTTGTCGAACGAGCGGCGGTTGCTCAGCCCCGTCAAACCGTCGGTGTTGGCAAGCGCCGCAAGCTTCGCTTCGGCCCGGGTACGCCGCTTCATCTCGGCCACCAGCAGCCCGGTGAAGCAGATCGACAGCACGGCAAGTCCGGACAGCAGAATGCCGATCCGCATCGCCTCATACCGCCAGCGAGTCAGGATGTTGTTCATCGATTTGCCGACGACCACGATCACCGGCATCTCGCTGCCGCCCTTCCACACGTATTGGCGCTCGATTCCATCGAGCGCGCCGACAACCGTATGCGATCCGGTTCCATTGGCCGCGATGTTTCGGAAACGATCGAGTCCGCCGAGGCTGCGGCCGACCATGCTCATGTCGAACGGCCGGCGCATCACGATGGTGCCGTCGGGCTGCAGCAACGTAATCGAATCTTCGGGATCCATCGTCACGCGGCGCATCAGGTTATGGAAGTAGCCGAGTTGGATCGATCCGGCGACGACGCCGCCGAACGACCCGTCGAAACGGTTGATGCGATAGCTGATCGCGATCTTGTAGATGCCGCCGCGCTCCATCGGCTTGCTGATATAGAACGGCAGGTTGGATTCGCGGACGTGCGCGAGAAAGTATTCTTCCGACGCGATGTTCTCGACGGCCGGGGTCTGCGTCGTCGAGTCGATCGTCAGATCGCCCTTCTCGTTGTAGACCTTGATCGCCCCGAAATACTCCGCAGTCGCCGCGCGATCGAACAGCACGAGATGCCGGAGCTGTCCGCTCAACAGCGCGACCTCGGGAAGCTTGAGGCTGTCGACGGCGTTCCTCAGCGATTTGCCGTAGATCTCGATGTTGCGCACCACGTCGGCGTGCATGGTCGAAGCGAGATTGCTGCTGGTCTGTTTGGCGAGCTCGATATCGGTTTGCCGGACGTTGAGCAGGATCGAGCCGCAAATGAGCGAAAAGCTGACGACAATGACCGCCACGACGCCCATCAGCCAGCCGGTGGACAGGCGCGGGAACCAGAGCCGTTTCAGCAAGGTGCTTTTCATGGAGTCTCTTCCATCCAGCACCATCGGATGGAATGGTTTCTCCGCCGTTAGCGCGGGCCGCCTGCAACAGATTGAGTTAAAGGCTTCCTAAGCGGGAACAGCGTGGCCAAGGCGGCGGCGGCGGTGTATCAAGCGCTGCCTTTAACGAACCCCCGGAAAGCCTCGTTTTGGACGCCCAAACCGCTAAAAAACCCTTCCTCCAGGTCCTCTCTGGCCAGAGGCGAAATCCGCCCCCGATCTGGATGATGCGGCAAGCCGGACGCTACCTACCCGAATACCGCGAAGTCCGCGCCAAAGCGGGCGGGTTCTTGAACCTGTGTTTCAACCCGGAACTCGCCGCCGAGGTGACCCTGCAGCCGATCCGGCGCTTCGGATTCGATGCCGCCATCATCTTTTCAGACATTCTGGTGATCCCGCATGCACTCGGCCGTTCGGTACGGTTCGAGGTCGGTGAAGGGCCTCAGCTCGATCCGCTGAACACACCGGCGATGGTCGATGCGCTGGCGCGCGAAGCAAAGCCTGAGACCTTCACGCCGGTCTATGAAGCACTCACGCGCGTGAAAGCTGCGCTCGATCCGTCCGTCGCATTGATCGGATTCTGCGGCGCGCCGTGGACGGTCGCGACCTACATGGTCGCCGGGCACGGCACGCCGGATCAGGCGCCCGCGCGGATGTTCGCCTATCGCGAGCCGGAAGCGTTTGTGCGCCTGCTCGAGACGATTGCCGACGCCTCGATCGGCTATCTCGTCGGCCAGCTCCGCGCCGGCGCCGACGCCTTGCAGATCTTCGACACCTGGGCCGGCGTGCTGCCGCCGCACGAGTTCGAGCGCTGGTGCATTGCGCCGACGCGACGCATCGTCGAAGGCGTACGCAAGCAGGTGCCGGACGCGAAGATCATCGGCTTCCCGCGCGGCGCCGGTCCGCAGCTTCCCAACTTTATCGACAAGGTTGCCGTCGATGCGGTGAGCGTCGACTGGACGGCGGAGCCATCGTTCATGCGCGAGCGCGTGCAGAACCGCGTCGCACTTCAGGGCAACCTCGATCCGCTGGCGCTGATCGCCGGCGGCGACGCACTCGATCGCGCTGTCGATCGCGTGCTGGAGAATTTCGGCCAAGGCCGGCTGATCTTCAATCTCGGCCACGGCATCCAGCCGGAAACACCGATCGCCCATGTCGAACGGATGATCAAGCGCGTGCGCGGTTAGCGCGATCACAGCAGCATCAGCATCCCTGCTGCAAGGGCCGCGAGAAAGACGACGAGCGCACCGGAGGCGCGGACTTCGTTGAGGATCGGCATCCGCTGCATGCTGATCACTCCCATCCGTGAACCCTTGCGAGCCGCGCGAGAACCATGCCGGTGATGCGTTCGCAACGCCGGCCGAGAAATGGAAAAGCCTCGGTCATGGTCGAAGCCAGCTTCTCGTCGAGCGCCTGACGCAACAACCGCCGCGCACGGTGCAGGCGTGTCTTCACCGTCTCCGGGCGAAGCCCCAGCACATCGGCGGTTTCCTCGATGCTGCACTCCTGGACATCGCGCATGATGAACACGAGGCGGAACGGCTCCGGCAGCGTATCGACGGCCTGTTCGAGAATGCGGCGCACCTGCGCCCGGCCGGCCTCCGCCTCCGGACTGTCGACGCTTTGGCCGCTCGGGAACATGAACACGTCCGCGCCGGCGTTCTGCTCGGCCTCCACCTGCGCCAGATCGACGAGGTTGCGCTGGCGGCGCAAGCGTCCGCGCGCTTCGTTGATGGTGATGCGGGTCAGCCAGGTAATCAGGCTTGCCTCCTGCCGGAACGAACCGATCGCGGCAAAGGCCCGCGTATAGACCTCCTGCAGGACATCCTCGGCTTCCGGATCGTCACGGACGATGCCGCGCGCGATCCGGAACAGGCGCTGGTTGCAACGCTGCATGATGGCGCGAAACGCTTCGCAGTCGCCCCGCTGGGCGAGGCCGACAAGACCGGTTTCCTCCATCCGCTCGTAATCGGTCGCGGGGACACGAAGCTGTTGCGACATGAGTTTCTCCGCCGTCGTTGACATATAGGGCGCAGCCATGAGGCCCGCTACGCCTTCAGCGCCTCCAGCACCTCGCGCCGGCGGCCGGCCTCCTGAAACACGCCCGTGAATTGCCGCGTCACCAGGGTTGCGCCCTGCTTGCTGACGCCACGTGAGGCCATGCAGTCGTGAGCCGCCTCGATGATCACCGCGACGCCGAGCGGCTGCAGCACCCGATCGAGCGTGTCGGCAATCTCGCTGGTCAGACGCTCCTGAATTTGCAGCCGCTTGCCGAAGGCATCGACCAGCCGCGCCAGTTTGGAAATGCCAACGACGCGATCCTGCGGCAGATAGGCAATGTGCGCGACGCCGTGGATCGCCGCCATGTGGTGTTCGCAGCAGGAGCGGACGGGAATATCCCGCATCAGAATCAGCTCATTGTAGCCGCCGGTCTCACCGAAAGTGCGCGCCAGAATCTCATCAGGTTTCTGATCGTAACCGGCAAACCATTCCTCATAGGCGCGGGCGACGCGGGCGGGTGTCGCCGCAAGGCCTTCGCGCGAAGGATCGTCACCGGCCCAGCGGATCAGGGTCCGCACCGCCGCCTCGGCTTCGGCGCGGGTCGGCCGGTTCGCCGTCCGCGCAGTCGTCTCGACGCATTCCAGAAGCCGATTTCGTTCAAACCGCATCCGCCCAACTCCATTGCCTGTCGTTGGGCATTGGATGGTCTGAGGCAAGAAAGGTTCCCGGCCGTGCGCCACCAAGCTCCCGAGGCCGGGAACCTTTCGCCCGGCGCTTCATCCAATGGGCAACCGCCGCTTATTCCAGCGGCGGGCAGACAATAAGGAGAGTGTCATGCTCATCAGGTTAAGTGCTGTGATCGCCGCGGCCTGTCTCGTCAGCACTGCCGTTTTCGCGCAAGGCGCGCCGAAACCGAACGACGCGCAAATCGCGCACATCGCCTACACCGCCGGCGAGATCGATATCGCCGCCGCCAAGCAGGCGATCGGCAAATCGAAGAACAAGCAGGTCATCGAGTTCGCCAAGGGGATGGAGCGCGACCACGCGGCGGTGAACAAACAGGCGCTGGACCTGGTGAAGAAGCTGAAGGTGACGCCGGAAGACAACGACACCAGCCGCGCACTCTCGAAGCAGGCCAAGGACAAGCTCGCCGAACTCGGCAAGCTCAACGGAGCGGCTTTCGACAAGGCGTACATGGAGAACGAGGTCGCCTACCACAAGACGGTCAACGGCGCGCTGGAAACAGTGCTGATTCCGTCGGCCTCGAACGCGGAGCTGAAGAGCCTGCTGCAGACCGGGTTGAAGCTGTTTCAGGGTCACCAGCAGCACGCCGAGCACGTCACTGCCGCGATCAAGTGAGGGCGTCGACATGTCTCCGCACCGCATCCTTGCCGCCGTTCTGGTTTCGATTCCGGCGCTTTACACGATGCCTGCACCGGCGGAGACGTTTCGCGTCACCATCGATCGGCTCGACTACACGCCCGCCGAGGTGAAGGCCAAGGTCGGCGACACCATCGAGTTCATCAATCAGGACATCCTCGCGCATACGGCCACCGTGCGCGGGGATTGGGATGTGATGATTCCGCCGAAGAAGAGCGCCAGCGTCGTCATGCGCAAGGCAGGAGATCTCGAGTACTACTGCCGCTTCCACCCGAACATGAAGGGCCGCATCAGCGTTTCTGCGAACTGATTTGGCGAAAAATTACGGCCGGCGCGTCTCGATCACGGCGGCTGCGCCCTTGTCGAGCAACGCCAGCCCGGCGGCGCGGCCGAGTTCACGCGGACGCTCCGCACTGCCGCTGCGCACCACTTCGATGAAGCGATCGCCCTGCAGATCGAGCACCGATGCGGTCAACGTCATTTCGGCGCCGTTGATCACTGAATGCGCGGCAATCGGTGAATTGCAATGGCCGTTGAGCACCCACAGCACCTCACGCTCGGCCTCCGCCGTCGCGCGCGACATCGCATTGTCGATGCCGGCCAGATAACGCCGCGTCGTGAAATCGTTGACCCCGCACTCGACCGCAACGATGCCCTGACCTGCGGCCGGCAGCATCTCGCCCACGGGGAATTCGTAGCCGATGCGTGACGCAAGCCCGACGCGTTCGAGGCCCGAGCGCGCCATGATCAGCGCATCCGCCGGCTGCTCCGATCCACCGTCTGGCAGTTTCTGCCGCTCACCCGCATCGAGTTTGCGGATGCGCGTATCGGCGGCGCCGCGGAAGTGCACGATTTCGACCTCGGGAAACAGCCGCCGCGCATAGGCCGCGCGCCGCACCGCATTGGTGCCGATGCGCAAGCCCTTGCCACGGGATTGCCGCAACATCTCCATCGTCAATCCGGGACGTAGCACGAGCACGTCGGTCGCCGCTTCCCGCTTGAGCGTCGCGCCGATCACGAGACCAGGCGTATCCTCGTTGCCCGGCATGTCCTTCAGCGAGTGCATCGCTGCCTGCAACTCGCCGGCAACGACAGCCTGACGGATTTCCGCGACGAACGCGCCGCCCTTGCCGCCATGCGGCAACAGCTTGCTGACCTGATCCTGATCGCCCTTCGTCTCGAACTTGACGATCTCGACCTTCAACTCGGGAAACGCCGCGTGGAGCTGACGCGCGATCTCCTCGGTCTGCACCAAGGCCATGGTGCTCTTGCGAGTGCCGATACGCAATTCGTCCGCCCCTTGCCGTAACATCTTTGACGGCAGGGTTATCACGCAGAAGGCGCAGCCGCACAAGCGCGGGCGGCCTTGGGAGGTGCAGAAAAACGCCTTGAAGTCAGGGATGTAACGTCAGAATCGGCGGCCGGCGACGAGACCCGATACTGGCTGCCGCCTGCGAGCGGCTTCCCGTCCAAACTCGGCGATCGCCATGTTGGCGACCCGGATGCGATGGGTCACGCCCCGGCCGGCGAGCGCCACCACGATCCGCGACAGCAACACATGATCGGCATAGTCGTCACCGACCTGCCCCGTCGCCTTCAGGAAGTACCAGGCGATGCGGTGCGCGTCGCTGACCATCGTGCCCCCGGATGATGCGTTGGTCTGACTGGACGGGATCATGTTTCACCTGCGCTTACAGACCGCTGTAGCCCTGTTGCACCGGATCGGAGCGGCCTTCCTGCTCACGCAGGTAAACAAGCCCGCAGACCGCGAGACGCTCGTGGTCGGTTTCGCCACCGGCAAACAAGGTCTTCAGATAATCCGTGACCCTGGCGCCAGCCTCCTCGGCCTTCTCGTCATTCCACATCAGAGAATAGGTCTTGAGAATACGCTGGATCGCGATGTCCACTGCCGTTTGCATGGCTGCTCCTTCTGCCCTCGATGGTTTGACAACAAAGGTGGGAACTTTTGGTTCCTTGCGAAATTGCTTCTGCATTCCAGGGAGACCCCGCGATGACCATCAAAGCCGCGCTGGCTGGAATAGCCGTATTTCACCTTGAAGATTCGCTTGTCTGGTACGAGCGCCTGCTCGGCCGGCCGCCCGACCGGCGACCGATGGCGACCGTGGCGGAGTGGCATTTTGCTGGTGGCGGCGGACTTCAGATTTTCGAGGATTCCGAACGCGGCGGCACGTCGTCGGTGACGCTCGTTGACACCGACATCGACGAGCGCATGGATGAGTTGAAGAAGCAGGGCATCAGCATCCGCTCGACGTCGAATCTGGCGATCGCCCGCATCTGCATCATCGGCGATCCCGATGGCAACCAGATCGTCTTCGCGGAAAGCAACAATCGCCATCGCGCGGTTGCATAGGCATAACCGAAATGCAGGGCCCGGAACCCGCCGTTCCGCAGGAACATGATCTCGCCTGCGGCGTTTTCTCCCCAAGGCAGTTTGGAGGAGGAAAGCATGAAGTTGTTCGCAGCAGCATTGATCGGCGCAACCGTTCTCGGAACGGCGGCAGCCTCGGCGCAGTCGATTGAACTGAACGTCGGCGGCGACCGTGGCTATCGGGAACGTCACTATCACCACCATCACGGCGACTGGCGCGACAGCCGCGCGTATTATCGCGGCAATTACCACGACGGTGAAACGGTGATCATCAAGAAGAAGAAACGTGTGTATCGCGAGCCCGGCGCGAACGTGGTGATCGAGCGCTACTGACGCTCACAACCCGTCCGTGATGGAATCAAAGAGCCCCGCAACACGGGGCTCTTTTTTGTCGTCGATCGACGCCCAGGATCAGTTCACCGGACCGTGACTGCCCATATCCGCCATCGTCGGATCGCTCGGCTTCACGCCGGTCGACTTGTTGACGAACACGGTCACGACCCACAGCAGGACACCGATGCCGATCAGAACGCCGGCGATCTTGTACTGCGTCGGATCGCGGCCGGTCCACGGACCCGCAAGGAAGGCGCAGGCGATCGCACCGAGGATCGGCAGGATCGTCGGCGAGCGGAAATGCTGATGATCGACCTTGTCCTTGCGCAGGAGCAACACGGCGACGTTCACCACCGTAAACACGCAGAGCAGCAGCAGCGCCGTCGTGCCGCCGAGCGCGGGCACTTCGCCGACGAAGGTGATCAGCGCAAATGCCAGCAACGTGGTGAAAGCGATCGCAATGTAGGGCGTGCGGCGGGTCGAGTGCACCTTGCCGAGCGCGGCCGGCAGCACGTGCTCCCGGCTCATGCCATACACCAGCCGGCTCGCCATCAGCATGTTGATCAGCGCGCTGTTCGCCACGGCGAACATCGTAATGAAGCCGAAAATCCAGAGCGGGAAGTTCGGCGCACCGGCCTGCACCACCTTGAGCAGCGGCGTTTCGCCTTCGCCGAGTTGCTCGGGCGAGACCAGCGTGATCGCGGAGACCGACACCAGCACGTAGATCACACCGGTGATAAAGAGGCCCAGCAGCAGAACGAACGGAAAGTCCTTGGTCGGATTCTTGCATTCCTCGGCCATGTTCACCGAGTCCTCGAAACCGACCATCGCGAAGAAGGCCAGCGTCGTCGCCGCGATCACCGGCCAGAACATGCCGGCGTCACTGGCCTTGAACTGCGTCACGCGCGAGACATCGCCCTGCCCCGCACCGATTGCCCACAGCCCAATGAAGATGATGATCAGAAGGCCGGTCAATTCGACCAGCGTGAGCACCACATTGGCTTTCACGCTTTCACCGACTCCGCGGAAGTTCACCACCGCGACGATCGCCATGAACACCAGCCCGATCATGGTGATTCCGAACGTTCCGTAATTGAGGCCGAAGGCGTGGGACATGTTCGCTGCGAACGCGCGCGATGCGGTCGACGACGAGGTGATGCCGGAGCACATCACGGCGAAGGCGACGATGAAGGTGACGAAGTGAATTCCGAAAGCCTTGTGGGTGTAGAGCGCCGCGCCGGCGGCCTTCGGATATTTAGTGACCAGTTCGAGATAGCTGAAGGCTGTGATGACAGCGACGACGAAGGCGACAAGGAACGGCAGCCAGACCACACCGCCGACTTGCTTGGCCACCTGTCCGGTCAGCGCGTAGATGCCGGTCCCGAGAATGTCACCCACAATGAAGAGAAGCAGCAGCCAGGGTCCCATCACCCGATTGAGACTTGGCTCGGCGTCAGGCTTGCCGTGCGCACTGGCTTGATTCAGAGAAACGTCGGTCATCCCAGCTCCTCCCCAAAGACCGCATCGTTGCGGCTATCTCAGCTTTCCATCGCTCTGCGGCCTCGGCAAGCAGGCTTGCGCAGTTCAGCACTGCATTTGCGCGTAAACCTTTGCGGCACCGCAGTGTGCAACGCGCGCTTGCTTTACGTGTTCCCGAACCGTGTCAGAATGAGCGGCATCAAAACCGGCGTTCATTAAGCCGGAACAGCAGGGAGTGCGGAATGCCGAAGCTCGATCGTGACGGGGTCAACATCTATTACGAGATTCACGGATCCGGCCCCGCCTTGCTGCTGACGCACGGCTATTCGGCAACCTCGCAGATGTGGAAAGGCCAAATCGCGCCGCTGGCGAAGATGCACACGCTGATCCTCTGGGATATGCGCGGCCACGGCGAGAGCGACTATCCGGCGGATCAATCAGCTTACAGCGAGGACCACACCGTCGCCGATATGGCTGCGTTGCTCGATCATGCAGGCGCGAAGACGGCAATCGTCGGCGGCCTCTCGCTCGGCGGTTACATGTCGCTGGCGCTCTATCGCAGGCATCCAGAGCGGGTGCGCTCGCTGCTGATCATCGACACCGGACCCGGCTTCAAGAAAGACGACGCTCGCGAGGCGTGGAATCAGAATGCGCGCAAGCGCGCCGACACGCTGGAGAAGGATGGACTCGCGTCGCTGAAATCCGGCAGCGCCGAGCGCTCACTCGCCGTGCATCGCTCCGCCGACGGTCTTGCGAAGGCAGCGCGCGGCATGCTGACCCAGCGCGACGCCAACGTGATGGAGCTGCTGCCCAACATCAAGGTGCCGTCGCTGGTCCTGGTCGGCGCCGACGATACGCCGTTCATCGCTGCATCCGACTACATGGCCGCGAAGATTCCCGGTGCGCAGAAGGTGGTGATCCCGAACGCAGGGCATGCGTCCAACATCGACCAACCGCAGGCGTTCAACGATGCGGTGACGGCGTTTCTGGCGAAGCTGCCGGGCTGATCGGCCGCCGCTTAGTTCGCAGCCGCATTACCCTCGCGGATCGAGCACGAAGCCGAGCCCGCAGTGACGGTCTGGACCTCGAACGTTCGTTTCTGATCGAAGCTCTTCCAGGTGGTCGGGCCGCCGGACCGGCCGTAGGTCACCGTCGCGTTGCAGCTCCCGTAGCTCGGATCGAACGTCACCATCACACGCCGCGCAAATCCGCTGAACACTGCGTGGCCGACCAGATTGTTGCCCTGAAACGCCAGCGTTCCCTGCTGTTCGCCCGGCGCCAATTCCCGGTTGAGCGTCGCATTGCGATCGCTGTTGATCGAACGCACGAACACGCGCCCGGCCGAGCTGACATAGGCGATCCGCTGCCGCGTAATCGTGGCGGTCCCGGCCGTGCCATCGGGGTATTTCTGGTAGACGGAATCGGCCCACGCGATGATGACCGATTTATTCAGGAGCTGCTTGGGCGCCGCTTGCGCGGTCGTGGCGCTGGTCAGGGCGGATATGCTCACGATAGCGGCGAGATACATCCGATTCATCACAGCGTCCTCCGCGGCAATTAACTCAGTAGTCCAATTGCCGCAGATTAGCAGATGCCCGTCGCCGTGACCACGCGCCAGTGACGCTTGGTCACTTGACGACCACGACTCCAATCATCCCCGCCTCACGATGACCGGCGATCAGGCAGGCGTACTCGAATTCGCCCGCTTTCGTGAAACGCCAGACGATCTGTCCCGACTGCTTCGGCGCCAGCCGCTTGCCGTTCGGCTCATCATGCGCCATCTCCGGCATTTTCTTCATCTCCTCGGCATGCGCGAGATTTTCCGCCGTGGTTCCCAGCACAAACTCATGCTCGAGTTCGCCGGTGTTGCGCAGCATGAACTTGACCTGATCGCCCTTCTTCACCTCAAGCCGCGCCGGCACGAACAGCATCTTGCCGTCCTTCTCAAACATTTCGACTTGCACGATCTTGGCCGGCTTCTTCGCATCGCCCGGCTCGCCAGCGGCGAAATCGTGGCTGTGGTTGTGGTCGTGTTTATGCTGCGCGAGCGCAACCGCAGGCAGAGCGATGAGTGCGGCGACCAGAAACAAACGCTTCTTCATGGTGTTCTCCTTTGCAAAATCAAAAAGCTTCAGCGGACGAAGCGCCGCCCGCATGTTCGTTCGACTCATCGGCACGGTGGCGCAACCGCTCCAACGGTTTCTCGCCGTAACGAAGGACCAGAACCGGCGTCAGCAGGGTGTCGAGCAGGGTCGCGCTGACCAGACCGCCGAAGATGGTCACAGCCACCGGATGCAGAATCTCCTTTCCGGGTGTCGCGGCATCGATCAGGAGCGGCACCAGCGCAACGCCGGCGGAGAGCGCGGTCATCAGCACCGGCGTCAGCCGCTCGAGGCTGCCACGCATCACCAACTCGCGGCCAAACGGCAGGCTCTCCTGCACGGCCAGATTGATGATGTGGCTGATCTTGAGAATGCCGTTGCGGGCGGCGATGCCGGTCAACGTGATGAAGCCGACCATCGACGCCACCGACAGTGGCTGACCGGCAAGCCAGAGCGCAACGACCGAACCGATCAGCGCCAGCGGCACGCTGCCCATCACGATCAGCGCGAACACCACCGAGCGATAGCGGCTGTAGAGAATGGCGAAGATCAGCGCCAGCGACAGGATCGAGAGAATGCCGATGGTCCGGCTCGCCTCCTCCTGCGCCTTGAAGGTACCTTCGAGTTGCGCGTAGAAGCCCTCCGGCAGGCGCGTGGTGGCGAGCACCTCGCGAATATCATCCGCGATCCGCGATGCGCTCGCACGGCCATCAATGTTTGCGAACACCGCTACGCGGCGGCGGCTGTTCTCACGCAGAATCTGGTTCGGTCCTTCGGTTTCCTTGATCTCCGCCAGCTGCCGCGCCGGCACCCAGCCCACCGGCGTCTCGATCAGGAGATCGCCGAGGCGCTGCGTGGTGCGCTGATTGTCCTGCAGGCGCAGCACCACGTCGAAACGGCGGAAGCCATCGACGACGCGCGACACCACGCGGCCGTTCGACAGGCGGCTCAGCTGTTCGACCACCGCGGCCGGCGGCACGCCGTAGAGCGACGCGCGGCTATAATCGACGCGGATTTCGAGCTGCGGGATCAGCACCTGCTTTTCGGTCTGTAGATCGACCAGGCCAGGAATCTCCGCCAGCTTGCCGCGGATCATTTCGGCTGAGGCGCGCAGCGCATCGAGATCTTCGCCGAAGATTTTCACCGCGATATCGGCGCGCACGCCGGACAGGAGGTGATCGAGGCGGTGCGAGATCGGCTGGCCGACATTGATCACGGCAGGAAGCACCGAGAGCTGGGCGCGGATGTCCGCCACCACCTCGTCCTTGCTGCGGGCCGAAGGCCGGAGATTGATTTCGAGGTCGGACGAATGCACGCCCTCCGCGTGCTCGTCGAGCTCGGCGCGGCCGGTGCGGCGGCCGACCGTTTCGACCTCGGGCACCGCCAGCACCAACCGTTCCGCGATCAGGCCGACGCGATTGGACTCGGCGAGCGAGGTGCCCGGATTGAACAGCAGATTGATGGTGAAGGTGCCTTCGTTGAACGGCGGCAGGAACGCGCGCGGCAGCAGGAACGCGCCGGCAGCGGCGAGCACCACGGCAACGAGCGTCGCCCCCATCAGCGTCCGTTGATAGCGGAAGACCTTGTCGAGCAGCGCGGCATTCAGGCGCTTAAGGATGCGCACCAGTGCGCTGTCGCCGTGCTCCAGCCGCTTCACGCCGGGAAGCATGTAGTAGGCCATCACCGGCGTCAGCGTCACCGACACCAGAAGGCTCGCGAGGATCGAAATGATGTAGGCCTGCCCCAGCGGTGTGAACAGCCGCCCTTCGATGCCGGACAGCGCGAATAGCGGCACGAACACCAGAACGATGATGACCGTCGCATAGACGATGCCGGATCGGACCTCCTGCGAGGCGGAGACAACCACATCGAACACGCTCCTCGGATTGGGGAGCGCACGATTCTCACGCAAGCGCCGGAAGATGTTCTCGACATCGACCACCGCGTCGTCGACGAGTTCGCCGATGGCGATGGCGATGCCGCCGAGCGTCATGGTGTTGATCGACAGGCCTAGCCCATGGAAGATCACCGCCGTGGTCAGAATCGAGACCGGAATCGCCGCGAGCGAAATCGCCGTGGTTCGCCAGTTCAGCAGAAACGCAAACAGCACCACCGCAACGACCAGCCCGGCTTCAAGCAGGACGCGCTCGACATTGCTGATCGACGTCTCGATGAAGTTCGCCTGCCGGAAGACGATCTGATCCGCCTTCATGCCGTTCGGCAGCGAAGCCGTGATTTCCTTCAGCGCCTGCTCGATCTCGCGCGTCAGCTTGATGGTGTCGACATTCGGCTGCTTCTCGACCGAGACGATCACCGAGGGCTGGCCCATGAAGCCGGCCTCGCCGCGCTTCACCTTCGGCGCGAACGTCACCTCCGCAATCTGCCGCAGATACACCGGCCCGCCATTGACCTGCGCGACCACGACATTGCGCAGATCGTCGAGGCTCGTGGTGCGGCCGATATTGCGGATCAGATATTCGCGCGCGTGCTGGTCGGTGAAGCCGCCGCCGGTGTTGACGCCGAACTGGTTCAGCGCCGTCTGCACCTGCTCGTAGGTGACGCCAAGGCTGCGCAGCGCCGGCGGGTTCGGCGCGACGCGATACTGACGAACCTCGCCGCCGATCGGGATCACCTGCGCCACGCCCGGAATCGTCAGAAGCCGCGGCCGCACGACGAAGTCGGCTGCCTCGCGCACCTCCATTGGCGAAGCCGGGCCGCTCGTCATCGCGATCAGGAGAATCTGCCCCATGATCGAATTCACCGGTCCCATCTGCGGCGAGGTACCGAGCGGCAGCTGCGGGCGGATCAGCGACAGGCGCTCAGAAACCTGCTGCCTGTTGCGATAAATGTCTGTGCCCCAGTCGAATTCGACATAGACGATGGAAAGGCCGATGCCGGACACCGAGCGCACACGCGTCACACCGGGCAGGCCGTTCATCTGCGTCTCGATCGGGAAGCTGACGAGCTGTTCGACCTCGGGCGGCGCGAGGCCTTCGGCTTCGGAGAGAATCGTGACGGTCGGCTTGTTGAGGTCGGGGAACACGTCGACCGGCAAACGGCTGGCGCTGAACAAGCCGAGCGCCACGAGGACAAGCGAGGCGGCAATCACCAGCAGGCGATTGCGCAACGACTGGGTGACGAGAAAGCGGAACATCGATGCCTCCTCAACGAACCTGGCCGAGCAGCTCGGCGCCCTGCACAACGATGCGTGCGCCGTCCGCAAGGCCCGACGACACGAGCACACGTTCACCATCGAGCGGCTCGATACGCACCGCGCGCGGCTCGAAACGTTCCGCCGTCACATGCTCGTAGATCACATCCTGTCCGTTGCTGCTGCGCACGAGACTCGCACGCGGGATCGCGACCCCGGTTTTTTCCTCCGTCGTGGTTGCGAGTACGGTCACGAACTGTCCGGCGCGCAGCCCGGCAACGCTGCCGGTGATCGCAAACTGCACCGGGATCGACTGGTTGCGGTCGGCAAAGCCCGCGCCCTGATAGCTGAGCGGCACCGCGCGCCCGTCGCCGGGCTTCGCGGTGGCGCTGTGCACGCCGGAGAGCGAATCGAAGCTGCGTGCCTCGACCCACAATCGTGTCGGCTCAATGATATGGAAGATGATCGCGTTCGATTGCGCGATCTGGCCGGCCACCGGTGTGCCCTCAGCGATGATCCCGTCGATCGGCGCGGTCAAGGCTTCCGGCTGGCGGCGCACCCGATCGAGCGAGCTGCGGCGGTCACGCAGGCCCTGCAACTCGAGCTGCGCCTCTTCCAGTTGCGCCCGCGAGACCGCGCCACTCGGAGCCAGCGTTTCGAAACGCGCCACGCGGCGCTCGACAATGGAAATCTGCTGATCGAGCTCGCCCTGACGCTGCCGCATGTCGGACACGTCAATCGCCTGCAGCGGCGGCTCGACATAAGCAAGCACGTCACCCTTCTTCACCGGCGTGCCCAATCGCGGGAAGCCGCCGGTTGGCGCCGACAATCGTCCACCGACGGCCGCCTGGACGTAACCGTTTGCGTTCGGATCTGGAATGATCCGGCCCGGCAGCTCGATCGCGCGGCGATGCGCTGCCGATTCAGCTTTCGTGGTGCGGATCGCGAGAATCCGTTGCACGTTTTTCGGCACGAACACGCTGCCGTCCGGCAGACGCTGGGCCAGATCGCGCCCCGCTGAAATCGACGCGGGGGCGGGCGCATCGTGGCTGTGGCCTTCATGCGCGTCGGCACGATCCGCGCCAATCGCCAGACCGGCCACAAGCAGCAGCGCCGCAACCGCCTGCGCACGACGCCGCAGCACCAGCATCAGCGCGATCCCGGCCACGAAGCCGCCAAGTCCGGCGATCAGCAACGCAGAGCTATTGTGCACGATCAATTCGCGCCATCCGCTCATCCCGCCCGGCACACGTGATCCAGTCGTGCCATTGGCAGATTTGTCCGGAATGACGAGCGTCACCGGCAGCGCCTCCGCTTCGCCGTTCAGCGTGACGTTGAACACGAGATCGTAGCTGCCGGGCTTGGCCGACCACGGCGCGGCCAGACGATAAGGCTCGCCCGGCTTCGCTTGCAGCACCGCCTTGCCTGCGGGCGTCTCTGCCTCGACCGAAGCAGCCTCGATCGGCTCGTTGCTCGCGGCGTGATCGAGATAGACGGTCAGCTCGCCATCGCGCGCGACTGCGACAAGCTCGAATTGCTCCGAAGCGACTTCGCCGCGCGGGGCCGCGCTGGCAGCGGCTGCGGGCGCTGCCGGAGCGTCACTGTGATTGTGCCCTTCATGCGCCAGTACCGGACCGGCTGGGATCAAGGATACCCAAATAGCAGCGCACAGCGCAGCACGGAAACCAGACATCGAAAATCCCTCACCTGCAAAGAACTCGTCGCGCGATCTGCCAAGCAGGTTCGCGGCGGCGTTGATCAGGCGAGAGATCGAGGGGGTTTTCTGAGGGCGTCGGGATCGATGCCGCCAGCGGCGGCGGACCGTTCGAGTCCCAAGCTGGATGAACGGGTGGTCGGGAGCGGTTGATCGGCGGCAACGATCAGCGCCGTGCCGCCGCAGCAGCTCATGCCCGATCCGCAGCAGCCATTCGCGCAACCGTGCGCGGTATCGGAATTCCCCGCCGGCAACTGATCGGTGGATCGCAACTCAGCCGCTTGAGCCGCACTCGTGGCGCGGTCGTGATCGGCGTCGACCGCTGCCGCATGATGATGGGGGGACGCGTGATGCGCGTGCATCCCGTGCACGTGCCCGGCGTGGGCCTGCGCGGGAAGCGGCACGACCTGAACGGCGATCAACGCGATCACCGCTCCGAGCATTCGCATGAGTTGCGCCGCCGACATCATGGACGAGCCATACCATTCGCGCCGCATTCTGAAAAGTTCCATCCGGCGTTACTCGCGAAATCGCTACATTAGAACATCGCCGCAATCCCGCCGGAAATGAACCGCCGCTTACGGTGTAAATCTACCAGGCGGGCCTGCGCATGCCCGTCATGCGTGAACTCGTTAATTGGTTCGCAAAAGTTAGCGAGTTATCAAGCATGTCGCGGGCAGGATGCCGGCTTGTGACAACGTTGCTCCGTGCATGATCCGCAAATCCCCAGCCGCTCTGCTCCAACGCCTTGCCGCACCGGGTGTCATGATCGGCCTGTTTCTGCTGGTCATGAGCGCGTGCATTCTTGGCCTCATTTTCTGGAAGACCAGCGAAGCCCGGCGGATCACCCTGCAGCGCGCCGAAGTGGACATCCGTAATCTCACGCATTCGCTGGGCCAGCACACGCTGAATACGTTCCGCGCCGTGGACGTGGCCACCACCGGCATGGCCGACCTTCTGCGCTATCAGAAGCCGCTGGTTGACCGGTTCAACACCTACCTGACCAGCACCGTTCGCGATCTGCCGCAACTCAGCGAAATCGGCGTCCTCGGCCCCGAGGGCAACTGGATTTATGCCTCGCCACAGATGCCGGCTGACACCAATGCGGACCGGCCCTACTTCACCGCCCATCGCGACAATCCGGATCTCGCGCTGCGGATCAGCGGTCCGTTTGTATCGCAGCTGTCGAAAAAACCGGTCATCATTCTGACCAAACGGATCACGACCCAGGACGGTAACTTCGGCGGTGTTATCGTTGCGTCGATCGATTGCGATTTCTTCGCGTCTTTCTACAAGAGCTTCAATCTAGGAACGCAAGGCAGCGTCAGCCTGCTCAGCCCCGACGGCATCGTGCTCGGGCATTCCCAATCGCGAGACCTCGGGCGCGACCTGTCGAGGACGGACCTGTTCCGCACCCGCCTGAAGGAAAGCCCGACCGGCTATTACAAGATCGTCTCGCCCTTCGACGGCATCACCAAGTACTTCGGCTACGAACAGATCCCCGGTTATCGGCTGACGTCGACGGTCGCGCAACCCGAAGGCGAATTGCTGACAAGCTGGCGTGGCGATCTGCATTCCGATCTGATCATCGCGGCCGCGCTCTTCTGCCTCGTGTGCTTCATGGCGACGCTGCTGTCGATTCAGTTCGAGCATCGCCACAAGATCGAGACCTCGCTGCGCGATCGCGAGCAGCGCTATCGGCTGCTCGCCGACAACATCGCCGACATCGTGATCCGCCTCGATCGCTACGGCAACATGCTGTTCGTGTCGCAATCGGTCGAGACCGTCCTCGGCTGGTCGCCTGAGGCCCTGATCGGCAAGTCTTGCTTCGAGATGGTCGAACCCGGCGACGTCGAGAGCGTAAGGCTTGCGACCGCAAAGCTGGTCGAGACCAACCAGACGCAAACGCTGCATTTCCGGACCTATCGCTCGGACCGCTCGACCTGCTGGGTCGAGATCGTGTTCAAACTGACGCAAGCCGCCGACAATCCGAAGCATGTCGAAATCGTCGGGGTCTTGCGCGACATCACCGAGCGTAAGGCGATGGAAGACGAACTGACGGCGGTCAACGCAAGGCTTGCGGAGCTCGCAACCACTGACGGCCTGACCGGTCTCGCCAATCGCCGCTATCTCGACGGCTTCCTGCGCCGGGAGTTTGCCGGCAGCGAGCACATTTCGGTGTTGCTGTTCGATATCGATCACTTCAAGGGCTTCAACGACCGGCTTGGCCACCAGGCCGGCGACGAGTGCCTCAAAGCCGTCGCCCAGGTCATCGCCGGTGCGACCCACACCGCGACGTTCCTGTCCGCGCGCTACGGCGGCGAGGAGTTCGCCATCGTACTGCCCGGCATCGCCGAACAGCACGCGTTCATTATCGCCGAGTCGGTGCGGATGAAGGTGCGCGCACTCAACATCACGAACCCGGCTGCGAGCCGCGGCATTGTCTCCGTCAGCGCAGGCGTCGCCAGCAAGACCGCGCAGATGCAAGGTGAGGCCGATCTCGTCGCAGAGGCCGATCGGGCGCTGTATCGGGCAAAGCGCCTCGGGCGCGATCGATCGATCGTCGCCTCGATGATCGACGTTCATTTTACCGAAGCAAGCCTCGTTCCTTCGCTGCATTCCGACAAGATCAAGACCGCGGGCTGACCCGCGGCACGGAAAAGAGCGGAACGGAGAAATCCGTTCCGCTCTTTTTTTGCAGCGAGTGTTAGTCGAGGAAGTCGGGCAGGTTGTTTTTCGCCAGCGCGGCCTTGCGAACCTTCATCCACTCTTCGGTGAATTTCGCCGCATCGGCTGGCGGATTCGCCTTGTTGAAGTCGTTCCATGTCGCAATCAGCAACTGCTGCCGCTTGACCAGATCGTTGTTGAATTTCTCCTGATCGTCGCTCCAGGCTCCGGCTTCCTTGAGGGCTTTTACCGCCCCCTTGTGCACCGGCACCGACCAATTCTTGGTCTGCTGCTTCACGTCCATGCCGCCCGCGCCGGGCGCACCGTCCTTGTAGGCGTCGTAACCTTCGATCATCGCCTTGGTCAGCATATAGACTTCATCGTCGGACTGGTTGGCGTAGACCGAGTAGATTGGATAAGGATACGCGCCGATTTGCGCTGGCTTATCCTTGGAGATGCCCGCCCCGCACGTCGCATTGTGCGGCGTGAAGAACGGGCCGACTTTCTTGACGCGCTCCCAGCCCGCCTTGTCGTCCGGTGGCAGCGGCGGCCAGACGAGACCGCGCGGCGACGTCTCCGTTTCCTTGGCCGGACCCGAGATCGTCGACCCGAACGCGGCATCGACGTCGTTGTTGATCATGCCCTTCCACATGGCGTTGTTGCTGGCAAACTCGACGATCTTCACGTCGCCCTGCTTGAGGCCGGCGAAGGCGAGCATCGCCAGCGCATTCTGGTTCAGCGCCGCCGAGCCGACGACGAAGGCCACGCGCTTGCCCTTCATGTCAGCCATGGTTTTGACACCCGTGTCCTTGGCGACGCCGAGCGAGAGGCCGTTGCAGTCAACGGTCGTCAATGTGATCTGGATCGCCTGCGGCCCCCACTCCTTGGTGGCGAACTCGAACACACCCTCCTGCGCGAAGAACACACCGGCGCCCATGGCTGATAATGTGGCCCGGCCGACGCGCAGCGGCTGCAAGCGCGCGACGTCGTTTCCAGCCGGCAGGACGCGCACGTCGGAGCCGTACTTGTCCTTCATCATCTTGCCGATGGCGACAGTGATGTTGAAGCCGGAGGTGCCGGTATCATATGCCGTCATGGTGACGGTCGGCGGCAATTTCACCTGCGCCAGCGCAACCGATGTGGTGAGCGCGACACCGGCCAGCGCCATCGACGCAAGCCGGACAACTGGATAGCTCATTCCGTTCCTCCCGGGGGTTGATTGCATGCGCGAAGTTTCGCCACTTCGACGTACGATCCACCGCTCTCCGGCGAGGTTAGCGGGCTTCGTTCCGAGCCCTGTTGAAGCGAAGCCTAATCGGTGGCTGCGCCGCAGCACAAGCGAAGGTGGCAGCCGCGCGTGCGGCGTCGTGGCGCGGCGGGTATCACCTCGCCGTGTTCGGCCAGCGGACTCTCGATCCGCCTTGCGACAGTTCGCCTTGAAATGTGGCGACGGCTGGCGTACCGGAAATAAGGTCATCGGCATCTACCCCAAACCACGAGCGGTCGGGCCGGCATATTTTGGAAGCTGAAAGCCCTCTCGATGGCAAATGATCGCAACGGGGCCTCCCGCACCGCGCCGAAACTGAGTCCCGTGTCCGGTCGTCCGCCTCTGCGTTCCTTTGCGATGTCGCTGCCGATGTCCCTCTTGCGGGCACGCGAAGCAGTGATGCGGCACTTCCGCGCGAACCTGCGTTCGTTCGGCCTGACGGAACAACAGTGGCGGGTGCTGCGCGCGCTGTCGTCGAAGGATTCGGTCGAGGTCGCCGAGCTGGTCGAACTCACCTTCCTCCTGGGTCCGAGCCTGTCGCGGATTCTGAAGGAACTCGAGAGCCGCAAGGTGATCGCGCGCACGACGCCGGACAGCGATCAGCGCCGTGGCATCATCTCGCTCACAGCCAAGGGGCAGCAACTGCTCGAGGAAGTCGGCGTCTATTCGGAAGCCGTTTATGCCGAAATCGCCGAACGCTACGGCAGCAAGAAGCTCGCAGCACTTCAGGCGACGCTGAAGGACCTCGAGGACGTTCTTTCCAAACCGATCGATGCGGTCGTGACCGGGCGCCAGCCATCGCGGCGCTCACGCCGCAACACCTGAACAATCGAGTCGTCCGGTCCGTCTATGGCGCGACGATCGGCGTCGCCCGCAGTTTCGACTCACGCGAAGCCGCACCGGCGAATGTGCTGCCCTCTTCGAACCACGAGCGCGGCGCCGGCGCGCCCCACAGCGTTTGGCGCTGCGGGTCCTTCAGATCCCAGCTGATCGGCTCGAGATCGGGATCGACCGTCTGATAGTCGGAACAGTAAATCTCGACGCGATGTCCATCGGGATCGCGGATATAGAGGAAGAAGGCGTTCGAGATGCCGTGGCGGCCCGGTCCACGCTCGATGTTGCCGACATAGCCGGTCGTCGCCATCACATCGAGCAGGTCGATGATGTTGAGTGGCGTCGGCACCCAGAAGGCGACGTGATGCAACCGCGGACCGGTGCCGTTGGTGAAGGCGATGTCGTGGACTCCGCCCTTGCGGTGCATCCAGGCCGCCCACAACTCGCCCTTGTCTTCGGTCGCCGTGTACTCCGTCATCCGGAAACCGATTGAATTGTAGAAGCGCGCCGCTTCCAGCACGTCGGGGCTGAAGCAGTTGAAATGATCGATGCGCAGCGGTTTCACACCCTTGTACAAGGCATACTTCTGATGAATCGGCGGCAGCCGGTCCATCTTGGCGTAAAACTCCAGCGGGATGCCCTGCGGATCGCGCGTGCGGAACGTCCGCCCCTGATATGGCACCTCGACCCATTTTGTCGGCAAACCCTGCGCATCGAAGAAGGCCTTCGCCTTGTCGAGATGCTCTTCGTCGAACACCTTGAAGCCGAGTTCATTGGCGACCGGCGTATCGCCCTTCTCCAGCACGATGCAATGATGGCCACGCTCCTCCATGGCCCGCAGATAGATCCGATTGTTGGTTTGGTCGGTAACCTGGAGGCCGAGCGTGTCGACGTAGAATTTCCGCGACGCCTCAAGGTTCGTCACAGTCAGCACGATATGGCTGAGCCGGACGATATTGAACGGCGGATTGAGAACGCTGGCCGGTATCGACATCCATTTCTCTCCCTAAACGATGCGCGCCCGCCATCGGCGGTTACGCTCATGTTCTTTTCGCTTGCAGTCGTTCATGCAGATTGTTGAGGCGAACCGAGCCCGCGTCATCGATTTCGCGAATCTCGACCGTGAGGCCGAGACCTGTCGTCTCGAAGACGCTTTTCGTCTGGTCGCGCAGCACGGCGAGGAGCGTCTCGGCAAGTCGACGACGCGTATCCGCGTCACGGCCCTTCCCGATCCGCGCCTCGACATGGATGAACGCGTTGTCGGGATCGCCGTCGGCGACGATATAGAGATCGCGCGGTGCAGCGCGGGTCCGAATGCCGCCGATCTTGAACACGCCCGATGCCAGCGCCGCCTCATGAATATGCTTCAGTAACTCCCTCACCGAGATTCGTTTTTCCAGGTTGGTGGAGTATTCGACAATGAGGTGAGGCATCTTTGATCCCGGATCGGAGCCACGTCAGGCGCCGGCGGACGATGTTTCGTCAACGACGCCATTGCGCAGAATACCGATATTCTCGGCTTCGACCTCAACGATATCGCCGGGTTTAAGGAATCGCGGTGGATCGAAGCGCGCGCCGGCGCCGGTCGGCGTGCCGGTGACGATCACGTCCCCCGGAACGAGGGTGGTGAAGGTTGAGATGTAGTTGATCAGGTAGCGAAAGTTGAAAATCATGCGGCTGGTGCGGTCGTCCTGCCGCAATTCGCCATTGACCCGTCCCGTCAGACGGACGTCCGCGATCTGCTCCTCGCCGGTGTAAGGCAACATCCACGGTCCGAGGCTTCCCGACGAATCGAAATTCTTGCCCTGGGTGACGTTGAATTTCGCGTGCCGCACCCAGTCGCGCAGCGTTCCCTCGTTGCACAACGTCACGCCGGCGATGTGATCGAGCGCCGCGCGTTCCGGAATATGCCGGCCGGGCTTACCGATGATCAGCACCAGCTCCGCTTCATAGTCGAGTTGCGCCGATGCATTCGGCCGGATCAGCGGCGAGCCGTGGCCAGTGAACGAGCGCGGCGTGCGCAGGAACATGCTCGGATACTTCGGAGCCGCCTGGCCATCCTTGTACTCTTCGTTGCGGTCCGGGTAGTTCACGCCGATGCAGATGATCTTCTCCGGCGCGGGAATCGGCGGCATCAAGGTGACGGCATCGAGCGGCAGGTCGCTACTACGGCGCGCGGCCGCATCCACCAGATGCCCGGTTGCACCGGCCGCGATGACTTCACGCAGCGACGGATAGGCGGAGCGAAAGTCCGCACTCAAATCGACGACGCCTGTGCCGAGAACAGCGCCATATCCCGGAACGCCGTCGTGCAGCCAGGATGCGAGATAGATCGGGTTTGTCATGGGTTCATCCGAAGTAGCAGCTCACGGTTCCGAAGGGACCATAATCCGCGTGGAATGTATCGCCTTTGCGCGCCTCGATGGCACGGATAAAGGAGCCGGCCAGCACAACCTGATTGGCTTCGAGGGCATGCCCGGTCGCGGCAATCTTGTTGGCAAGCCACGCAACCCCGGTCGCTGGATGATTCAGTACGCCGGCGGCGAGCCCGGTTTCTTCCAGCACCCCGTTACGATAGCACAGCGCGCCGACCCAGCGCAGATCGGTGTCGAGCGGACGGAAGGGCCGCCCGCCAATCACGATGCCGGCATTGGCAGCGTTGTCGGCAACAGTGTCGACAATCTTGCGGGTCGCCTTGGTCGCGGCATCGATCCGCTCGATGCGGGTGTCGAGAATTTCCAGCGCCGGCACCACATAGGCGGTCGCGTCGAGCACGTCGAAGATCGTGCAGTTCGGCCCCCTGAGGCGATGCTTCAACACGAACGCAAGTTCCGCTTCCACCCGGCAGGCGATGAAACGGCCGGTCGGGATGGTGCTCGAGTCGTCGAAGAACATGTCGTCGAGCAGGACGCCGGAGTCCGGGGTGTCGATGTTGAGCGCACTCTGCATCGCACGCGAGGTGAGCCCGATCTTGTGACCGCGCGCGATGCGCCCTTCCTTGATCTTGAGACCGACCCACGCCTGTTGAATGGCATAGGCGTCGTCCAGCGTCATATCCGGATGCTGGATCGACAGCTGCCTGATCTGCGTGCGCGTCTTCTCGGCTTCGTGCAGCCGGCTAGCGGCATCGCGGATCATCTCCGGCTTCAGCGTCATCAATGTTCTCCGCATGTCCAGCATGTCTCGTTGTATCCCGGCCGGTCGTGTTCGAGATGTAATTAACATGTTAAATTTTAGTTTGCGAGCGGGAATTTCTGGATCGCTCCCGGGCAAGCTATGGGCAAAAAAGCGCCGGCCGCTTTGAAGGCAGCCGGCAAGTCAGGGAGGACTGTTCGGCTCACGAGCGCCCTGCCGCCCGCATGCCAATCTGCCGATCCGCCGCGGCCGTCACGCCGCGGCCGTCACGCCGCGGGTTCGCTCAAGTCATTGACCTTCAACGATGAAACGAAGATGCCGATCTGCTGGATCAGGCCGTCAAACTTTGCCCGCAAGAAGCCGACGTCCGCGAGCACGCCGCCGGTCGCCTGCTCCGCTTCCGAGACGTCTTCCGTCACCAGAACCAGGATGTCGGCGACCGCGTAGGTCGCCTTACCGGCCTCCGCGACATTGTGCGTAATCTCCCGCACCATCGCGCTTTGCTGCTCGATTGCGACGGCGATTTCCGCAGTCGCCTCCTTCGAACGCGTCGCAAGGCCAGAGATGCGCCGCACGCTTTCGACCGTGCTCGCCGTCGCGCTTTGTATGCTCGTAATCTTTGTTTCGATGCCGCCGATTTCCTTGGCGGTCTGCGCCGCGAGGTTCTTCACCTCCTCGGCCACCACCGCGAAGCCGCGGCCGCTATCGCCCGCCCGCGCCGCCTCGATCGTCGCGTTCAGCGCCAGCAGGTTGGTCTGTTCGGCGATCTCCCGGATAACGCTGACGATGCTGCTGATTTCGAGGCACTGGGTCGCAAGGCTCTCGATCGCCGCACATGCTTCATCCACTGCAGTGGAGGTGGTGACGCAGAAGTCTGCACTTTGCGAGGTCTGTTCGGAAATGCTTTCGATCGATTGCGACACGCTACCGATCGCGGAGGAGACCGCATTGGCATTGCTTAAGGTCTGCTGAGTCGAAGCCTTGACCCTGTCGGTGTGGCGGGCGACATCGTCGATCCGCGTCTTCATCACGCCAACGCAATCGTTAACCCGGTTCGTCGCATGCGACGCCTCGTCCAGCAGATGAGCCACCGCCCGTTCGAATTGCCGCGCCGTATCTGCGAGCAACTGGCGGCGATCGGCGCTCGACTTGCGGCGCTCCTCCTCGCCCTCGATCGTCAACCGTTGCACCTCCTCTGCACTGCGCTTCAGAACCTCGACCGTACGGGCCATCGAGCCGATCTCGCTGCGGAGCGCGGTTCCCGGCACCGTCGTATCGAGTTTGCCTGCCGCAAGGCCCTCCATTGCCAGCGTAAGCCGGCGCAGCGGCGCGCTGACACTCTGTCCGATCAGCCAGCTCAGCAAAAGACCAAGTGCGACCATCGTCACACCGACGCCGATCACCACGTTCCGCGCCAGCGCCTGCGACGATTGCAACGCCAGCGTCGTCGCCGTTGCTCGCTCGCGCGCCCTGCTGATCAGTTCATCCGCCTGCGGCAGCATGATCTGGATGTCGGAGTCGATGCTGGTCAGCAACGGGCCTACTCGGCTGAAGTTGGCCACCCAGCCTTCGAACGCATCGGCATAGCCCTGAAGATCGCGCCCGAACTGTTCGGCGAGTTGCGCATCGAGGCCTGCGGCCTGCAGCATGTCGCGAGACTTCTCGATCTCGCCCTTGAAGAGCTGGTGCAAGAAACCTGTACGGGTCAGACGATACTCGAAATCAAGCCGCCGCGCCGCCGCAAGCGACAGCACGAAGCGCCTCTGATCGATAGACTGCGCCGCATCGTCCCCGGCGATTCGGTCGATCGCCGCGCCGGCGCTTTGAACCTGTCCGCGAATGCCATCGCGATCGGTTAACCCGAACGCGCGCTGCTGGGCCGACAGCGTCGCGAACTTGCCGTTCACGCCGACAAGTTGATCGTCGAGTCCGCGAATCTGGCCGATGTCCTCCGAGCCGGACGACTGGTCCAGCTCGCCAATGTTCTTTCGCGCCAACCCATAGGCGGCCTCGAACGCGCCGATCAGCGGCTCGCTCGGCCGCACGGCGAACTCCCGCGCGACATTCTGGAGCGCACCGAGCGCATTCTTCAACTCAAGTCCCGCCTCGATCGACCGCAGCGCTTTTGTCGTATTGTCGAATGCGCGATCGACCTGCGCCTCGTTGAGATTGAAGCTCACGCCGTTGGCGACGAAGCCAATCACGGGGATGAGCGCCAATACCGCGATGCGCGCCCGCACCGAGGCGTACCAGGGTTGCGACACGCGCGGTTCCGGCGTCTCGCTCCCGTATGACCTTGCCGTCGCGGCTTCCGGTTCGATCATCGGATGCTCCCTAGCCGAGCATGCGCTCGGGCAGCCAGATCGCCAGAATCGGAAACGCGATGAGGATGGCGAGCCGGATCAGATCGGTGATGACGAAGGGTAAGACGCCGATAAAAATCGTCGACATCTTCACGTCCTTCACCACGCTCTTGATGACGAAGACGT
>LWDM01000060.1:0-92120 GCA_002083525.1 Proteobacteria bacterium SG_bin9
TCGCGCGTGAAGAACGCGCGCCCCGGAATGACGATGAGTATGATCCAAAAAGAAACCGCCCGTGGGGAGCGGGCGGTTTCCGTAGAGTCAACTTGGGGGTCGTCTACTTGGGGTTTACTGGGGTCTCCAGTTACTCACACGGCGACTTCGGGGGGCTGGTGGAAGAGCCGTATGAATTCGTCAAATTCCTTCAGTTAGCGGATCACCGTATTTGCAGAGTCGGTGATCACGACCGGTTTGCCGGCCTTCACGACGCCCGGGCTTGTGGCGCGGGCGGTCTGTGTCAGTCCGTCGTCCGAGTTCACACGTGCCGTGATGCCAAGGCCCGCAACGGCAATCGCCGCCACGAGCGCAACCACCACGATTTTCAAGTGGGTCGTCCGATCCGCACTGTAAATCGAATGGTTCATTTACGCCTCCTGCCGCTTCTGAATCGGCTGCACGGAGATTTGTCGGGTCCCTCCGGCGGTCGGTTCAAAGCGTGTCATGGCAAAAACGTAGGAAGGCGAAGGGAGGTTCCTAAGGGGTCATCACATCGACGTGATGAGACGTGATGTTCTCGTTATATCGGTTGCCTGTTGCCGTCACGCAACATCGCGATTTTGGTAAAAGTAAGCAATATCAATCGCTTGCGGAAACGCTCACGCGCCCCTCACAAGAGCGTGTCGCGGCGGGCCGATCAGATGCTGCCGACGGTCTTCAGCTTGGCGCGCGGATGGATTTCAGCCTGCGACATGACCGTCGTCTGCGCCCGGAAACGTTCCACCAGCGAGCGGACGAACGGCCGGATCGCTGCCGACGTCACCAGCACCGGTGCTTCGCCTTCGCGTGCGGCCTGTTCGAAGCGCTCGCGCACGATGGTCATGAATTCCGACAGCTTCGACGGCTGCATCGCCAGCGAGCGATCCTCGCCGGTGCCGACGAGCGACTCGGCAAAAGCCTGCTCCCACTTCGCCGACATGGCGATGAGCGGCAGGTAGCCGTTGTGCGAGGTGTTCTGCGCACAGATCTGGCGGGCAAGACGTGCGCGCACGTGTTCGACGATAATCGCCGGGTTGCGCGAGAACGCGAGTGCGTCGGCGACGCCTTCGAGAATGGTCGAGAGATCGCGGATCGAGATGCGTTCGGCGAGCAAAAGTTGGAGGACGCGCTGGATTCCCGACGCTGTGATCTGGCTCGGCACGATGTCCTTGACGAGTTCGCTCTGCTCCTTCGGCAGATCTTTCAGCAGCTTCTGCACTTCGCCGTACGAGAGGAGGTCGGAGACGTTCGCCTTCAGCAGTTCGGTCAGATGCGTGGAGAGCACGGTCGCGGAATCGACAACCGTGTAGCCCTTCAGCGAGGCTTCTTCTTTCAGCACCGCATCCACCCAGGTTGCGGGCAGGCCGAAGGTCGGTTCGGTGGTGTGCGTGCCTGGCAGGTCGACCTGATTGCCCATCGGGTCCATGACCATGTACTGGTTCGCCCAGATGCGGCCGGTGCCGGCGTCAACTTCCTTGATCTTGATGACGTAGGTGTTGGCCTCAAGCTGCACGTTGTCGAGAATCCGCACCGACGGCATGACGAAGCCCATCTCCATCGCCAGCGAACGGCGCAGCGCCTTGATCTGCTCGGTGAGGCGGTCGGTGCCGTCGGGCCCGTTGACCAGCGGCAGCAGCGCATAGCCGAGTTCGATCTTGAGGTCGTCGATCTTCAGCGCAGCCGAGATCGGCTCTTCCGCGGCGGCTGCAGCAGCGGCTGCGGCTTCCGGAGTCGCAGCGGCCGCGGCCGTTTCCTGCGTCACCACTGCGTGCTTGTACTTGCGAGCGTAGAGCGCGAGCGCTCCGGCGCCGCCGCCGAGCAGCAGGAACGGCAGCGCCGGAATACCCGGCAGAAGTCCGAGGATCAGCATCACTGCGGCCGACATGCCGAGCGCCTGCGGGTAGCCGGAGAACTGCTTCATCAGCGCCTTGTCGGCAGCGCCGGTGACACCGGCCTTCGACACGAGCAGGCCGGCGGCGGTCGACACGATCAGCGCCGGGATTTGCGTGACGAGGCCGTCGCCGACGGTCAGCAGGGTGTAGGTCTTCGCCGCGTCGGCAAAGCCGAGGTTCATCTGCGCGACGCCGATAATGATGCCGCCGACGATGTTGATGAAAACGATCAGCAGGCCGGCGACGGCGTCGCCGCGCACGAACTTCGAGGCACCGTCCATGGCGCCGAAGAAGCCGCTTTCGTCTTCCAGCGCCTTGCGGCGTTCTTTCGCGGTCTTCTCGTCGATCAGGCCGGCGGAGAGATCGGCGTCGATCGCCATCTGCTTGCCGGGCATCGCGTCCAACGCGAAGCGCGCGGCGACTTCGGCGATACGGCCCGAACCCTTGGTGATGACGACGAAGTTGACGATGACGAGAATGGCAAAAACGATGATGCCGATGACGTAGTTGCCGCCCATCACAAAGTTGCCGAAGGCCTCGATGACGTGCCCGGCGGCCGCGGTGCCTTCGTGACCCTTCGACAGGATGAGGCGGGTCGACGCCAGGTTCAGCGACAGCCGCAGCATGGTCGAAATCAGCAGCACGGTCGGAAAGGCGGAGAATTCGATCGGCGTCTGGATGAACAGCGCCGTCATCAGGATCAGGATCGAGAGCGTGATCGAGATCGCCAAGAACAGGTCGAGGATGATCGACGGCAGCGGAACGATCAGAACCGCGAGAATGACCAGGATACCAATGGCGAGCGCGATATCGCCGCGCCTCAACATCGCTCCGAAATCGCTGAGGCTTGGAATTCCGAGATTGCCAGAACCGGCGCCTTGACCCGCCGTCACATCCACCATGGTCGCCGCTTCCCCTCGCGCATGACGCTCACGGCCGGAAAAGGCCGCCGCGGCGGCTTGCGGGCCGCCGCCACGAAAGTGAGGTACCGCGCTGGCTTCCACGGGGCTGATCCCTCCCGTTCTGCACGACCGACGACACTCGACTTCACTGGGCAAAATTTGCCCGGTGTATGGTTAGCAAAGGGTTAATCCGGGCTGGGGACGGGCCGAAATTCCGTTGGAATGACGCATAGCTGCCCATTTTCTGCGCGGCTTGACCGCGACATGCGCAGGAGCGACGTTTGGGCCGTGCCGGACGTCAGCGATTCCTCTTCCCCCAAGCCTTTCCAGCCCGATTCCCGCGATGCGTGGACGAGGCTCGGCCTTGCCTTGATCATCGGTTCGATCGGCAGCGTCGGGCTGTGGTCCGTCGTTGTCGTGTTGCCGGTGGTTCAGGCCGATTTCGGCGCCACGCGTGCGGATGCCTCGCTCTCCTTTACGCTGTGCATGATCGGGTTCGGCGTCGGCGCGGTTTTACTCGGCAAACTCGCAGACAAGCGCGGCATCATCACCGCCGTCGGTGTGGGAACGACAATCTGCTGCCTCGGATATGTGGCGGCGGCTGCATCGCCGACTCTGATGCTCTTTAATATCTCCCACCTTGCGATCGGCCTCGGCTCGGCAGCGACCTTCGCGCCGTTGATGGCTGAAGCCTCGCACTGGTTCGAACGCCGGCGCGGTCTGGCCGTGACGATCGCCGCCAGCGGAAACTATCTCGGCGGTGCGATCTGGCCGACCATTGTCGAACGCGGCATGGCCTCGGCCGGCTGGCGCACCACGATCGCAGCGGTCGCTGCGGCCGTTGCGGTGAGCATGGGCCTTACACTGTTTGCTTTGTGGCTGCGTATGCGTGGCGGTGCCGCGCGATCTCATGCGCAAGCGGCCGCACCCCGCATCGATCTGCGGCTGAGCACAAACGCGCTGACGGTCATTCTTTGCTTGGCGTCGATCTCCTGCTGCGTGGCGATGGCGATGCCGCAGGTCCACATCGTCGCCTATTGCGGCGATCTCGGTTACGGCGTCGCGCGCGGCGCCGAGATGCTGTCCATCATGCTGGGGCTCGGCATCGTCAGCCGGATCGGTTCGGGTTATCTGGCGGATCGTATCGGCGGACTGAAGACGCTCTTGATCGGATCGATGGCACAGGGCTTCGCGCTTGTGTTCTATATTTTCTTCGACAGCCTTACGTCGCTGTACCTGATCTCCGCCATGTTCGGTCTGTTCCAGGGCGGGATTGTGCCGAGCTACGCCATCATCGTGCGGGAATCGATGCCGGCGAGCGAAGCAGCGACGCGCATCGGCATCGTAATCTTCGCGTCCATTCTTGGCATGTCGTTCGGCGGCTGGATATCCGGCTGGATCTTCGACAAGACGGGATCTTACGGCGTTGCGTTCCTGAACGGCGTTGCCTGGAACGTGCTGAATCTCGGCATCGCCATGCTGCTGATCCTGCGTGCGCGGCAGCGGATGCAGCTTGCGCCGGCTTAGCCTTGTCTCATGGGCGTTTGCGGATTGCCCGCAGGCCACCTGCATTGTATGGAACGGAACCTGCTGCCGTGCGTCGCGGACCGGGCGGGGCCTGTAGCTCAATGGTTAGAGCCGACCGCTCATAACGGTCTGGTTCCTGGTTCGAGTCCAGGCGGGCCCACCATCGCGCGCTCAAGACATAACGTTACTGCGCCTTTTCAATACGGCGCACGTTGACTTGTTTGACGGAGACCGTCCCCTTTGGAAGAGGCGGTTCTGGCGATGCGGCAGACAGTTCGATCAGCAGGGTCGGCTCGGAGCTGCTGCAATACTCCTTTATCAACTTGGCGATGTCATTGAGCCCCGAGCCCGCCGGCTGGAAGTCGAAATGATCGCCTACGATCCAAACCGTATGGCGCTGTGCAAGCACGTTCCGGATCGGTTGCAAACTTCGGCCCAGTAAGTTGCTGAGACGTTCGATATTGGGAGCCGTCTGCAGGGGATCGACCATCTCCGGCCCGATATCGTCGATTACAACAAGTTGTGCTTCGGACCATGGCCAGTAACCGATGTTCGCGGGGCCGGAGTCGTCCGGATATCGGCCGGGGGTTACGTCCGATGCGAACTCAAGCAGTGATGCGAAACCGACGTAACGTACTTTGTGTCCTTTGAAGGCGAACTCGGTGCCAAGGCCTGTGGCAAGTGACGTCCGGCCCGATCCGACGGGGCCCCCGATGATGACCTGGCGCGCGGAAACCTCCGGCGGCGTGGGCGCGTCGATGAATTTCTGCAGCTCGCGTGCGCCGTCCGTGCTGATCGTCGGGACCGCGTCAGCGAGACGGAAAAGGTAGGGCAGCCCGGCTTTCTGCCAGATGATCTTCTGGCGGAGCCATCGCGGCGCCAGGATGATCGCTACGCCGAGCACACCGAATGCAATCGGGAAGGCATAGGCGGCGATTTGGTGAAAGGCGAAGCCGACAACGCCGCCCAGCGCCATGTAGACCGCGGCAATAATCGCGTTGTCGCGCAGAAGCTTTTTGTCGAGCACGAACACGGCGGTCGCTTGAGTTACCGATGAGCGGTAAGCGCTCAACTCCCAGAGCGAAACAGCGGCGACGGTGATGAGCAGCCCGCCAAGGCTTCCATCCCGGTAGGTTGCATCGGCCCCATACATCCAACGGCCCACGGCAAACGTCGCAAGAAAATCAGCGAGAATGCCGATACAGATGTGGCCGAGCTGATCGGCCATCCAGGTGTAGGAATATGTCGACGCGCTCTGGACTTCCTTGCCATAGACGTCGCGCCAGAACTGTCGAAGCAGGTCACGCGTCGTGATGTCCGGCGGGGACGGAGCCGGGTCTTTTCCGTCGCCGGTCATGGCAGGCTTACCGGGACAGTGTCATGCCTAGGCCTTGTCAGCCGAAACAGCGTTGCGGCACCAAGCGCTGCGATCATAATCGCGCCGATCCACGGCGAGGGCGGCCGGCCGAATACGACTGTTGAGCCGATCGTGGAAAGTATGAAAAGCAGGGTTGCCGCGACGTGGATCCACGCGATGGCGAGGCCGAACCACGCCACGAGCACGCTGATCGCCCAAACTCCTGCGAGCAGAAAATTGCTGGTGGCGACCAGGCTGCCTTGCAGAGCGTAGGTCACAGGGAAGCTCGCTTTGAGCATGACCCCGAAGCCGTACCAGAGATGTATAAGATACATCGCAAGACCAACCGCCCACCAATGGAGCCACGCGCCGCGCAACGGCCTGCGTCCGATCCAAAGGATAAAGAGAACCAGAGCGGGCGCGGTCAGCAGTATGGTCGCCCAGGCCGTAAAGCGCGTTCGATTATAGGCGATGTCGCCGAATGCCAGCGCGCCCAAGAGGGCGAGCGTGCAGGCGATGGCAAATGCCAGAAACGGGAGCGCGAAGGAGCTTGGCCTGTGCAGTGCGACGGGATCGATCGTGGTCATAGCCATGCCCCGCTCATAATGTCTTCAGGTATTCGAGCAGTTTTTCGAGCGCCGTTACGTCACGCTGCGGATCGTCGTAGCGCCAAGGATAGTCATGGCCGGCATTGGAGTTGCCGCGAAGCGTCGTATCGAAGCGGAACGGCGCTTGATCGTCGTTGCAGTTTCCGTCGGCCGCCGGAGGCTCGGTCTTGTATCCGACGGCATCCGGATCGTAACGATTGTTGCCGCGGCAAAAAACCTTGGGACGCGGATCGAGGTTGATGAGCTGGCGCAGCGTCGGCACGCTGGCATTGTGCAGATATGGCGCGCGCAGGTACGTGCGCGGAATCGGGCTGTTGATGTAACCCAGCTCGTAACTCAGCGTGTCGAGTTTGAAGGAGAGCGGATGGCCGAGCCGATATTTCCGCGACGCCAGGTCGAGCGTGGCTGCCTGCTGTTGCCAGAAATAAGCGACCGCTAGATCGCCTTCGCTCTCCGCCTTCGCAGCCGCGGCCGATAGCTGCGCCTGTTGCGCGGTGAGGCTGACAGTTGCATCGGCCAAAAGACTTCCCGGAAAATCCGTCCATATCCCGAGCGGCAACATTCCCGCGTAGCGAAAGTTGATACGCGCGTCGTCGGTGCCGATGGCCGGTCTTCCTGCTGCGGCTGTGAGCGGTGTGATCTTGTGGATCGACGTTGCGCCGTCGAGACTCCAGGACCGCTCGCCTGGCGGCCGGTTGCCATGGCATGAATTGCAATGGCGCTGGTAGACGCCAAAGCCTTCCGCGACCCGTTGCGGATCGAGCGTCTTGTCGGGAAAGGCTTCCGAATAGCTCGGCACCGGATCGGAAATTCCCAGGGTTTCCGTGTACGCTGCGGCGCTGCGGATGTTCGAAACCGCCTGCGGCTGGGAAAGTGCGTCGATCGATGCGCCGGATGCGAAAGCGGCGACCATCGAGCGTGTCACCGGATCGCCGATGCTGCCGTCGTACTGCGAGCGTGGCCGCAAGGAGAGCTCTTGTTCAAAAACAACGGGTATTTTGGACAACGCGGCGTTGTCGGCCCCGGGCAAATTCAGCGCCGAGCGAACGATGCTGCGAAAAGGACGGGTCCGGCCGGGACCCGCCGGGAGGTCGGAAGCGTTCTTGAGCGCCGCCCCGTGAAACGGAAGGTCGTAGCGCGAGAGATCGCCGCCGATGCTGTCGCGAATGCCCGCAAGCCAGACATCGATCAGTCCGCGTTCGAGCAGCCGTTCCGATCGCGCGGGCAATCCGTCCGACGCGCCGCAGCGCGCTTCATAGGCCGACAGAATTTTCTCAGCGGAAAGCGCGGGATCGAGCACGGCCGCCCGCACGCCGTCACTCCAGCCGATGATATCGAGATCCTGGTTACCCATGCCGTAGATGGGACCGGTCTTCCTGCCATCTTCGCGCCGCAGCTCACCGCTGTGGCAGGCTGCGCAGGCGAGACCAGCGAAGGCGACAGGCGTCACAAACGCTTTCGACGGGATCGCGCGGCTTATCGTGAAGCCGACGGGTAGTTTTTCTGCCGCGTTGGCGACGCAGGCGGGTTTGGCATCGTTTCCGTTTTTTGGATTGTCGAGAAATCCATACGCCTGCCAGAGATTGCGTCCGTTCTCGCGGCCATTACGAAACGCGCTGCCGGACACTTGTTCGAGAACCAGCGCGTATTTTAGCGGGAAGGTTTCAAGACCGATCGCACCCTCAGCAAAAGCCACTTTTGGTGAAGCGGGCGTCCAGGCGCTCCAGCGATATTCTCCAATCAGCCAAGCGGCTGTGACCAGAAGCAGTAAGCCGCCGCTGGCGTAAGCCAAGGCTTTAAGACCGGCCGCGATAAGCCGCGAAAGTGCCACCAGACCCCCCAGGTACACGGCTGCATCTTAAGGGCGCAATATGATAATTTTGCTACCGGGGCGACATAAACGGCTTGAAGTTGAGATCGTCGATCACGTGAGTACGTGTGGGAAAGAAGGAGCCGCGATGCGGCGTAGGTTTCCAGGGCTCGGCTGATGTTGAACGAACTCGACCTCATTCTTTCGTTATCCGCACAAATGGAATCCTCGGGCTGGATGAGGACGCAATTCTTCAAAACATTTGCACGCGTCCTCAGACGCTCGTAGGCGCAACCGGATTAAGCCTGCTTTTTTAGGTTAAGCGACGCGGGTGTTTGACGGCTTATTCGATTGGCAGCAGTCTAATCTTGGACACCGTGGGGCGCGCTGATGCGCGTTGGGTCTCGTGGGCACAGACGAACTTATCGATCAGATTTACGAAGCTGGCATTGTTCCCGAAAAATGGCGCAGCGTACTTGATCAGCTGGCACGGATCGGCGACGCCGAGGGTACGCTGTTGTTTGCCGCAGGGGCGAACGATCCGCGCTGGCTTTCTTCTGACGCCATTCAAGAGCGCATGCAGCGGTGGACCGAGAGCAAGTGGTATCTCAACAATCCGCGCGGCGAGCGGCTGGTTCCGCTGACGGAACCGCGCTTTCTCACCGACCTCGATGGATTTGGCGAGCAGGAGTGGGTGCAAACCGAATTCTTCAAGGAGTTTCTGCAGCCGCTTGGTCTTGGTTGGTGCGTCGGCACAACTGTCCGCTCCCCGACCGGGGATGTTCTCGTCTTCTCGATCGAGAAAGCATTTGCCAAAGGTCCAGTACCTCGCGCAGTTGCCGAGAGGCTGGATCTGTTCCGTCCGCATCTTGCGCGCGCGGCCCTCTTATCCGCACGCCTGGGACTCGAGCGCGTGCGTTCGGCGGTTGCCGCGCTCGAGCTGATCGGGTTGCCGGCGGCGGCGCTGTCCAGCGATAGCCGGGTGCTGGCGACAAACGGGCATCTGTTGAACATGTCGCCGCGTATCGAAATCGGTTTCCGTGACCGGCTGACGATCACGAGTGAATCGGCACAAAAGCTGTTGCTTGAGGGATTGAGCGCGGCGGCGGGTCCGGCTCCACGGCTTGGGCGATCCATCCCGGTGCCCGGATCAAACGAACAGCCGCCCTTTGTGGCCCACCTGCTGCCGTTGCGGGGGGGAGCGCTGGATGTTTTCGCGGGAGCCGTATCGATTCTTTATGTCACTCAGTTAACGCCTAAAAGCAGTCCCGCTCCCGAGCTGCTGCAAGCTTTGTTCGATCTGACGCCGGCCGAAGCTCGGGTCGCGAGCCTGCTCGTCGCCGGTCGAACGATCGATGCGATCGCGGGCACAGCCGGCAGCTCGGAAAACACCGTCAGGACCCATCTCAAATCCGTTTTCATGAAGACCGGCGTGCAGCGCCAGGCCGAACTGGTCAGCTTGCTCGGGATTCCGCCAATTCTGTTCCCATGATGAAAATAAAACGAGGCCGGCCATGATGGCCGGCCTCGCAATATGAGCCGTTAGTATTGGAAAATGGCTGGAGACTGTTGGTTCCCGCCCTGCCTGAAATGGCTCACGATTCATAATCTATCGAGACGCGCGTTTCATAACCCAAATGGGTGAGGGTACACACTATCCGATTGTGAAATTTCGTTTAGGTGCTGCGGACAACCCGCGTCCTGTCTTGACGGTGTTATCGTGCCGGTGAAATATCCCGCCAACTTTATGTTTGTTTGAATGAATTTGGCTGCCAGCATCACTGATGCAGCCGGGCAGGACAATAATAACTTCAGCCGAAACCTGACGGCAATCCAACAACCCAATTGATTGTGGGAGAGCCTTATCATGGCCGACCAAACGACACTTCGCGCGACCTTTGTTTCCGAATCGGCTGCCTATCGGAACACGTTTGGTTGGTACAACACCGTCACTGGTGTAGGCGGAATCCTCTTCGGCAGCATTGAGGCCGAGGGATCGCAGCGGACGGTTGTCGGCGGTCAGTCTTATGTCGACTTCACCGTCAACACGGCGGACGTCGGCAACATCCAGTTTTTCCTGATCGCTGACGGCGGCAATCTCAACGCCGATCAGCCGGACGATCTCACCGGGGCGATCAAGGTCATTCAGTTGGCGGACGGCACGTGGGCGGTGGCGGACGTCGATGCGAACGGCAACGTCATCTACAAGAACGGCAAGCCGGACCTTCTCGCTGGCGCTGGCGTCAACGCGATGTTCACGGAAACATCCAAGAACGCCGGTGGTGTCGATTACGCGTCGTCCTATGTGGGTACGCAGCAAACCGCGACTCGTCTTGCCGGCGATACCGCTGACGGCGCGACCGGTCTGATTGCATGGGAAGACCTCGCTGCCACGAAGAAGGGCAACAAGTACTCAGCGCCAGGCGATGCCGACTATAACGACGCGGTCTTCCAGATTTCCGTCGTCACCAGCAACCGGCCGCCCGTCGCGAACGCCGACATCGCAACTGTTGGCGAAGATGCGGGTGCAACGACAATCAACGTGCTTGCCAACGATACCGATCCGGACGGCAACGCGCTGCGCGTGACCGCCGTCAGCACGACCGGCGTCCTGGGTACCGTGACCATTGCGGCGAACGGGCAGGGCGTCATCTACACGCCGGCGGCATCATTCCAATCGCTCGCGGCAGGTCAGACTGCGACGGAGACATTCACCTACACAGTCTCCGATCAGAACGGCGGCACCGCCACCGCGACCACAACGGTCACCATTACCGGCGCCAACGATGCCCCCGTGGTCAGTGGTCCAGTCACTGGCACAGCGACAGAAGGGGGCACAGTCTCGACGCTGAACGCGCTGGCAAAGGCAGCGGATGTCGACAACGGCACGATTCTGTCCGTCGTTCTGTCTTCGCCGCTGCCCGCGGGCGTAACGTACAACGCCGCAGCCAAGACCTTCTCGCTGAATCCGACGGACGCAGCCTATAACTCGCTGGCTGCCAATGCGACAGCAACAGTGACCGTCACGTATGGTGTTTCTGACGGCTCAGTTACGACTCCAGCCAGCGCGACCTGGACCATCACCGGCACCAACGACGCGCCGGTGGTCAGCGGTACGGTCACCGGCACGGCGACGGAAGACGGCGCTGTGTCGGCGCTCAATGCGCTCGCCAACGCCAACGACGTCGATGCTGGAGCGGCCCTGTCGGTTGTCCTGTCGTCGCCGCTGCCTGCCGGCGTCACCTACAATGCGACGAGCAAGATGTTTTCGCTCGATCCATCGGCGGCTGCCTATCAGTCGCTGAAGGCGGGAGCGACCACGACTGTCACCGTGTCCTATGGTGTGACTGACGGTACCGCGACTGTGCCTGCCATAGCGAGTTGGGTGGTAACTGGCACGAATGACCTCGCAGTCATTACGCAGGCAGGCGTCCGCGATGTGACAGAGGACGCGAGCGCAACCACGCTGACGGCCACCGGGACAATTTCGGTTGTTGATGCCGATCAGGGCGAGGCGGCCCTGCAGGCGGGTGTGACGCCGGCTGCCGGAAACCTCGGCAGCCTCTCGCTGGCGAGCAACGGCTCTTATACGTACTCGGTCGACAACAGCCTGACGCAGTCGCTCGGCCCGAATGCGATCAAGACCGATACGTTCACGGTCACGTCGATCGACGGTACGACGAAGCAGATCACGTTCGATATTCACGGCGTAGCGGACAAACCCGTGCTGACCCTCAGCCCGACCTCCGGCAATGCCGACCAGTCGATCCCGCTGAGCATCAGCGTGGCGCCGCTGATCGACAATGGTGCGGTGGCGGGCCCAGTCGAGATCAAGGGCGTCCCGTCGGACTATTTCAAGCTAAGTGCGGGCTTCCTGGCGGACGAGGGCGGATCGTGGTTCGTGCCGGTCGATCAGTTGTCCGGTTTGGCGCTCATTCCCAAGGGCCAAGTGCCGGCAGTGGACTTCTCGCTCACGGTCATCGCGTCATCGATCTCGGGCGCCAATGTCGTAACATCGAGCGGGGTCATCAGCGTCGACGTTCAGCCCGGCGCTGTCACACAGACCTCAGGCAAGCTGGTCGACGGCTACATCGCCGGCGCCACCGTCTTTGCCGATGCCAACGACAACGGAATTCTCGACACCGGTGAAGCTTTCACGACAACGGCTGCCAACGGCAGCTTCACGCTCGTGGGCGGCAGCGGGTCGCTGGTCAGCATCGGCGGCACCGACGTGTCGACCGGTGTGCAGTTCCAGGGCTCGCTCAAGGCGCCGGCGGGATCGACGGTCATCACGCCATTGACGACGCTGATCGTCGAGATCATCGCGGCCGCCGCCAGCCAGCCGGTGCCAGTGGTGGTTACTGCTGCGGAGGCATCGAGCCAGATCGCGAACGCTTTCGGCTTCGGTAACGCCGGTATCGATCTGACCACGTTCGATCCAGTCCCGACCGCGGTCGACGGCGACGCTACCGCGACCGCAGTTCTTTCGGCTGCGATCCAGGTGCAGAGCACGGTGGCGCAGATTGCCGCCGTCGGCGGTGACAGCGATGCGGTTTTCTCATCGATCGCAAGTGCTGTTTCGGCGGCTGCGGCGGAGCCGACGCCGACCATCGTCGATTTGGCTGCGTCCAGCACCATCTCTGATATCGTATCGGATGCCGGCGTGACCGGTCAGGCTGCATCGGTGGTCGCGAACACCGTTGCGGCTGCCAACACGACCATTCAGGACGCGGGCAACGTCACCGAACTGGCGCAGGCCGGGCAGGTGGCGCAGGGTGCCGCCGCGGAGCAGCTCGAGGCGCTTGCGACTGCGATCGCAAACAACGAAGACACGACGGCGCTGACCAACCAGATCAACGCGGATTACGTCACGAATATTGCGGATACGGTTCAGGAGGCCGAAGTCGGCGACGTCGACGGCGCGCAACTCGGCACGCTCGGCAACGATACGCTGACCGGCGGCGGCGGAAACGATTCGATCGACGGCCTCGACGGCAGCGACATCATTAATGGCGGGGCGGGCAACGACCTGTTGTTCGGCGGCGCAGGCCGCGATTTCCTGACCGGCGGTCTCGACAACGACATTCTCGACGGCGGATCGAATTTCGACCGTGCGGTCTACACTGACGCAACAGGCGGCGTGACGATCAATCTTGGTCTCGGTACGGCGTTCGGCGGTGGTATCGGCAACGATACGCTCGTCAACATCGAAGCGGCGCGCGGCAGCCAGTTCGCAGACACATACATCTCGACCGGCTTCACCGGATCGAGCGGCATTGCCGGTTCTCCCATCGGCTTCAACGAATTTGAAGGCATGGGCGGTGACGACACCATCGTCGGTTATGTCAATCCGCTCGGCCAGGCGCAGACCCGTGCGGCCTATGTCAACGCGACCGGCAGCGTGACGGTCGACCTGCAGGCGGGCACGGCATCCGGCGACGCGTCTGTCGGCAACGATACGTTGACCAACGTCAACGTGGTGTTCGCCTCGAACTTCGACGACACCATTCGCGGCAGCAATAATGGCGCGTTTACGTACGAAGCGTTCGAAGGCCGAGCGGGCAATGACCTGATCGATGGTCGCGGCGGCTTCGACCGCGCCGACTACATCACGGATGCTGCAACGACTTCAGGCATCACCGTCAACATGGCGTCGGGAACGGTCACCGGCGACAGCACGGTCGGCACCGATACGCTGCGTTCCGTGGAAGCGGTGCGCGGCACCAACTTCGACGACGTCTATGTGGCGACCGGCTTCGGCCTGGCCGGCGCGTTGAATCCGGCGGTTAACAACGTCGGCAGCAACGGCACGTTCAACGAATTCGGTGGCTCCGGCGGCAACGACACCATCACCGGTAACGGCTTTACCCGATTGGCTTTCAACAACGCAACCGCCGGCATCGACGTCGATATCAATCTGGGCAAGGCCACGGGCGACGTCTCGGTCGGCACGGATACCTTCACCGGCGTCAACGCGATCGCGGCGACCGTGTTTAACGACACGCTTCGTGGCAGCGCCATCAACGAAAACTTCCAGGGCAATGCCGGCGATGATTTCATCGACGGCCGCGGCGGCTTCGATACCGCGGTGTACAATAACTTCAGCTACAACACTGGCGGCATCACTGTGAACATGGCCGCTGGCACTGTGACCGGCGACAGCTCCATCGGCACCGATACGCTGCGCCAGGTTGAAGGCATTCAGGCCACCTATTTTGACGATACCTACAACGCGCAGAACTTCGGCGCTGCCGGTTTCCTCGACGGGAACCTCAACAACGTCGGCAACAACGGCAACTTCAACCAGTTCGAGGGCCTCGCTGGCAACGATGTCATCACCGGCAACGGCAATACCCGTATTCTCTACGGCAATGCCGCTGGGCCTGTGAACGTCAATCTCGCGACGGGCATTGCCACGGGCGATGTGACGACCGTCGGCACCGACACCATTACCGGAGGCGTCAACAGCGTTTCCGGATCGGTCTCGGGCGATACCATTGTCGGCAACAGCCAAACTAACATTCTGATCGGCGCTGGCGGAAGCGACAGCATCGACGGCGGTGGCGGCGGCGATATGGCCATCTTCACCGGCGCGCGCGCCGACTACACGATCGCGCTGAATACACCGGCCTTGGGTCAGGTACGCGTCACCGACAACGTGGCGGGACGTGACGGTGCCGATACTCTGACAAATGTTGAGGTCGTCCAGTTCAGCAATGCGTCCGTGCTGATCGCGAGCGGCAGTCTGGCCAATCCGATCGATCTCACGTCCAACACGCTGCCGTTCGGCGCTCCGACGAACCCGTTCTCGTCGATTACGGGGACGGATGACTTTATCACCATCAGCCAGGCCTTCAGCTCGCGTCCCATCGATCTGGGCGCCGGAACAAACGATACCGTTAATCTCGGTCCGAGCGGCGGCTACAACCTCAATCTGACGGGCGTTGAGTTCGTCAACGGCACCACGGGAGGCGACTTCGTTACGTTGGCCAATCTGGCAAACGGCCTCAGCGTGAACCTTGGTGGAGGCTCCGATAACCTCAACCTTGCGGGTGGGGCGAACACGCTTGCGGTGACGAATGTTGAGAACATCTTCAGCGCCGACACAGCCTCCGGCTTGTCGAATGATACGCTGACGTTGACCAGCAACATCAGCGGGGTCACCGTATTTCTCGGTAACGGTACCAACTCGCTTAATCTCACAGCGTCGGGCGCAAATTCGCTTAACGGCGTCGTTGGTGCGCAAACGCTAAACACATCCAGCGGTGACGACAGCCTGACGATCTTGGGCAACGTCGGCAACATGACCATCAATCTCGGAGCCGGTTCGGGCGATACGCTCACGCTTGTCAGCGGCTCGGGTAACCTCACGGTCCGCGGCGCCGAGACCGTGATCGGCAGCGGCAACTTCGATCATCTGATCATCGACAGTGCCGGAGGGTCGTCCATGATCACTGCCGGTCTCGGCAGCGACATTGTCGAACTCGGCGCTGGTCAGGACAGCCTGCGCTACACCTCGACCGCCGACAGCTACCTTGGCGGCCGCGATACCATCAACAACTTCGACGCTGCGACCGACCGCTTCGTCTTTGACGGCGGCGCAGCATTCCACGGTCCGATCAATTATATCGGCACGGCGAACTTCAGCGGCACGCCGGGAACTCCAGCACCGCAGGCGCGGCTTGAAACATTCGGCGGCCAGACCGTCCTCCAGATCGACGTCAACGGCGATGGCCAGTTTGACGCCGCCGATATGGACATGACCCTCAACGGGCTGGTCGGAACGCTTTCCAACGCGAACTTCGAGGTGATCGCGCCGCCGAACTTCGCGCCCACCGATATCTCGCTGTCCGCGAACTCGATTGCCGAAAACAGCGCCAATGGGGCAGTTGTCGGGATGCTGTCAGCGGTCGATCCGGAGAACGGAGCATTGACGTTCTCACTCGCCGATAACGCGGGCGGCCGATTTGCCGTCAGCGGCAACACTCTCGTCGTTGCCGGCGCTCTGGACTTCGAGGGGGCGACGTCGCACAACGTCACTGTTCGGGTTACGGACGCGGGCGGCTTGACGTACGACGAAACGTTTGTCGTCAACGTCACCGACGTGAATGAAACTCCGACCAACATTCTCCTGTCGGGCACGACCGTTGCGGAGAACAGCGCCAACGGAACTGTGGTCGGCGCTTTGTCCGCATCCGATCCGGACGCCAATGGCGCGTCGAACTTCACGCTGCTCGACGACGCGGGTGGCCGCTTCGGAATCAGCGGCGGCAATCTGGTTGTTACCGGAGCGCTGAACTTCGAGGCGGCGGCGTCGCATGACGTCACCGTGCGCGTCACCGATGCGGGCGGGCTGAGCTACGACAAGACGTTCACGGTCAACGTCGGCAACGTCAACGAAACTCCGACGAACATTTTGCTGTCGGGCGCAACCGTTGCGGAGAACAGTGCCAACGGCACCGTCGTCGGTTCGCTGTCAGCCATCGATCCGGACGCGAGCGATACGGCCACGTTCTCGCTGCAGGACAATGCCGGGGGACGGTTTGCCATCGCCGGCGGCAACCTCGTGGTCAACGGTGCGATTGACTACGAAACGGCCCCGTCGCATCAGGTCACGGTTCGTGTGACCGATGCTGGCAACAATACATATGACAAGCAGTTCACCATCGGTGTGACGAATGTCTTCGAAGGTGTCACGCTGACGGGTGATGGCAACCCGAACACCCTGACGGGTACCGCAGACGACGACAGTCTGAGCGGTCTCGGTGGCAACGACATTCTTCAGGGCGGGGGCGGCAACGACCTGCTAAATGGCGGCGACGGCTTCGATCGCGCGGTATTCACCGACGCGACTGCCGGTGTGACGATTACGCTGGCCTCGGGCAGCGTTACCGGCGCCGGCATCGGCACGGATACGCTTGTCGGGATCGAAGGCGCCATCGGCACCAACAATATCGATACCTTCGACGCACGTAATTTCACCGGCGTGACCAATCTTGCCGGGACGCCGACCGGTTTCAACGATTTCGAAGGCAAGGGCGGTAACGATACGATCTACGCGCTGGTCAACAGCCAGGGCGCGACGCTGACCCGTGTCTCCTATCTCAGCGCGACAGCGGGCGTCACCGCCAACCTTGCGACGGGCCAGGCGACAGGCGACAGCTCGGTTGGAACGGATACGTTCATCGGCCAGGTCGGTACCCTGATCGGCAGCGCCTTCGCCGACAACTTCACCGGCAGTGCCAACGGTGCCGGTACGGTCGAAGTCTTCGACGGACGCGGCGGCAACGACTTTTTCGACGGCGGCGCGGGCTTCGACCGCGCCGACTACAACAACGATCCGGCCGTGACCGCGGCCATCACCGTCAACCTTGCGGCTGGAACCGTCACCAGCGCGGATACGGTCAACATCGGAACAGACACGTTGCGGTCGATCGAGGCCGTTCGCGGTACGAGGTTCGACGATACGTACAACGCCGCAGGCTTCACGACGACAGCCACGGTCCCGAATCCGAATGCTGGTTCGTCTGGCGCGAACGGTACCGGTGCGGCCTTCAACGAATTCACCGGCGGCGGTGGGTTCGATACCATCACGGGTAACGGCAACACCCGCCTGAACTACAACAACGCGACCGCGGGCGTGACGGTCAATCTGCAAGCAAACACCACTGCAGGTACCGGTACTGCGACCGGTAACGCTTCGGTCGATACGGATACGTTCAGCGGCGTCAACGCCGTGATGTCATCGTTCTTCGACGACACGTTGAACGGCAGCTCGGCCAATGACACGTTCACCCCGCTCGCCGGCGACGACTTCATCGACGGCAAGGGTGCGTTCGATACGGTCAGCTACAATAATATTTACTTCGTCACGAGCGGCGTGAACGTCAATTTCACCACGGGCACGGTAATCGCCGCCGTGAATGGCGACACGTCGATCGGTACGGATACTCTGCGCAATATTGAAGCGCTTCAGGGTACTCACCTTGCCGATACTTTCGTGGCGACCGGCTTCGGAGCCGTAGGGCTCAATCCGGCTACCAACAACGTCAGTACCTCCAACGGCAGTTTCAACCAGTTCGAGGGCCTTGCCGGCAACGATAGCATCACCGGCAACGGCAATACGCGGTTGCATTACGGCAGCGCAACGGCTGGCGTTACCATCAACTTGCAGGCGGGCACCGTTGTCGGCGGCGATGCATCGGTCGGTACCGATACGTTTGTCGGCGTCAATAGTGTCAACGGCAGCAACTCTGTCGACACCTACGATGCGACCGGATTCACGGGGACTACGTCGGCTGGCTCGTTCGGAAGCTTCAATCTGTTCGAGGGACTAGGCGGGGCTGACATCATCATCGGCAACGGCAACACGCGCGTATCGTACTCGCAGTCAGGCTCGGGCGTTACCGTCAACCTGGCCACCGGCGCAGTCACGGGTGGTGCCGGTGCGGACGTGATCACGGTCGGCACCGTGAATGGCATCCAGGGTTCTAACTTCGCCGATACCCTGACCGGCGATGACAACAACAACTTCATCGATGGCGGGTCGGGTGACGATACGCTCAACGGTGCAGGAGGTGTTGATAACCTCCTTGGCGGAGTTGGCATCGACACGCTCAACGGCGGCGATGGCAACGATACGATGACCGGTGGCGCAGGTAACGACACCATCAACGGTGGTGCGGGCGTCGACGTGGCAATCTATTCAGGGCCGAGCGGCAACTACACCTTCAATGCAACTCAGGTCGTCAACACCGGCAATGCGAACGGCGATAACACCGACACGCTTTCAGGCGTCGAAATCCTGCAGTTCAACAATGCGTCCTTCCTGCTGGTTTCGGGTTCGGCACTTGCGCCGATTGACGTCTCTGGCGTCAGTCTCGGTGCCGGTACCTTCAACGGCACCGCCGTTGACGACTTCATAACGGGTGGTATCAGTCTTTCCGGCCGCTTGATCGATCTCGGTGCCGGCACCGGCGATACGATCAATCTATTTGGCACGCCATCTTACAATCTCAACCTTGCAAACGTCGAGAACGTCAACGGCACTGCAGCAGACGAGTTCCTCAATTTGACGAGCGAAGCCAACGGTCTGGCGATCAACCTTGGCTCCGGAGCCGACACGTTGTTGTTGAACGCCACGACCAACACCTTGTCGGTGGTCGACGTCGAAACGATCCAGAGCACGGATTTTGGTGCGATGATCACCCACGATACGTTGACATTCCAGACCAATGTAAGCGGCGTGTCGCTCAATCTCGGCAAAGGCAACAACGTCGTGAATCTGAGCGGAGGTACAAACTCGCTATCGACGCTGTTCTCGAACATGACGGTCAACAGTGCGGGCTCGGCTGACACGCTTTCTGTCGGCCAGCAGTTCGGAAGCGTGACCTATGACCTCGGTGGCGGAAGCGATTCCTTGAGTTTTGGGGGGCCGGTTGGCAACGCGACCGTTATCAATGTGGAAAACGTCAACGGCAGCGCTGGTGGCGATTTTATCACCATCGCCAACACGTCTGGATCGACAACGATCACCGGCGGAGGTGGTGGCGACAATCTGACGGCAGGCGCTGGACAGGACAATTTCCGCTTCACCAGTACAGCCGACTCGGCATTCGGGGGGATGCAGGACACGGTCCTGAACTTCGATGCATCGACTGACAGCTTCGTGTTCGCGCAGATCCCGGGCTTCACCGCCGCGCTGGACTACGTGGGAACCGATGCGTTCACCGGCACGGCAGGCGATCCGCACTCGCAGGCGCGTCTCGAAACGTTCGGCGGTCAGACCACGCTGCAAGTCGACGTCGATGGCGACGGCTTGATGGGCGCTGGCGATATGGCGATCAGTCTGCAGAACCTGCAGGGAACCCTCAGCCAGAGCAATTTTATGCTGATCGTCTGAGTAACATCGTGATAGCCCGGCGGGTTCAAACCGCCGGGCTATTTTCCGCCGCTAATTAGCTATTCAGATCGAGCACGCTCTCTCCGGACACGGCGTCGGTCACACCGCCGCCGAGATCCTCAAGGGTATCGCGGAATGTGTTGAGTGTCGCGATCATGTTGGGGCGCGCGTTGCTCAGCGCAGCCTTGTCGGTCCACTCGCAGACCAGGCAATAGGATCGGTCACCCGTCTTCAAGATGTGGCCTTTGACCAGCCCGGGCCACTTCGCCTTGCCATTGCGGTGCGCGTCGAGAAATTCTGTCTCCCGTCCCGGCTTGGTGCGAAAACGTACAACGCTGTATGTCGTCATGCTGGGCACTCCAAAACCAATAAAGATAAAGTCGAGCCGGCGTCCATATCCGGCGTGCAATCGAATTGACTAGGCTATGTCTCCCGCACGGCTGTGTAAATGCGCCGCGCGTCCGTTGCGGTGCAGGATACGGCTTGATTAACAGTCAGGTTGACGCGGCGGCGTTACTGCAACGCCGCCAGCACTTCGTCGGGCCGCTCGACCATCATGGTATGTCCCGCGCCGCGCAGCACCACCGTTCGCGATAGCGGAATGGCATCCGCAAGCATGCGGCCGGCTTTCAGCGGGGTCATCATGTCCCGATCACCGAGCACGAGCGTTGCCGGCACCTTGATTTGTCCCGCTGCGGCCAGGGCGCCCTGATAGTTGTTGCAGGCCGAGAGGTCGGTGAACAAAACGCCGGGTTTGCATTTCTCCAGCACGCGCTGCGCACCGCTGTGCATCCAGAGGCCGGGCGACAGGTTGCCGCCGATCTCGGCGCGGAAGCCCAGGCCCCAGATCGTCACCATATCGATGGCGTCGGTGTTGTTGGCTTCGGCTGCCTTGAGCAAATCGGGGCCGACGGTCATCGCCGCGGCCGTTCCGATCAGACCGAGGCCGGTCACCTTGTCCGGATGCCGCGCGGCGGTTTCGAGCGCGATCAGCGATCCCATCGAATGGCCGATCAGCTTCGCCTTTGTGGCGCCGGCAGTCTCGATCAGTTTCGCCGTCCAGTCGGCGAGATCGGCGATGGTCGCAAGCGGTTTGCCGCCCGAGCGTCCGTGCCCCGGCAGGTCCGGGGCGAGTACGCTGTAGCCATGATGCGCGAACCATCGCGTTTGCAGCGCCCAGACCGAATGATCGAAGCCGGCGCCGTGGATGAGAACAACGGCCGGCAGGCTGCGGTCGAAATCGCGGCCGCCGGTCGCGACGAATGTATCGATGCCATCGACTGTGAGCTGCATCGCTTAACCCTTCTGTGAAGCCCGGAGCGCTTGCCCCAGGTCGTCGATGATGTCCTGTGCGCCTTCGATGCCGACCGATAGGCGCACCAGCTCTTCGCCGATGCCGGCGGCCTTTAACTGCGCGGCGTCCATCTGCTGATGGGTCGTGCTAGCCGGATGAATGACGAGAGTCTTTGCATCGCCGACATTGGCAAGGTGACTGGTCAGTCGCAGAGCCTCAATGAACTTTTTGCCGGCCGCACGACCGCCCTTGATGCCGAAACTGATGATCGATCCGGCTCCGCGCGGCAGCAGCGTTTTGGCGAGCTCGTGATCCTGATGCGTGGCGAGCGAGGGATGCAGTACCCAGTCGACCGCCTTGTTCGTGGTCAGGAATTCAAGCACCGCGTGGGTGTTTGCGATGTGGCGATCCATGCGTAGCGCCAGCGTTTCGACGCCTTGCAGCAGATGGAAGGCGTTGGTCGGCGAGAGGCACGCGCCGAAGTCGCGCAAGCCTTCGGTTCGCGCCCGCATGATGAAAGCCGCGGTACCGAACTGCTCGTCGAAGACGATGCCGTGATAGCCTGCATACGGCTCGGTGAGGCCGGAGAATTTACCCGACGCACGCCAGTCGAAGTGGCCGCCATCGACGATGACGCCGCCGATCGCAATGCCATGGCCGCCGATCCACTTGGTGATCGAGTGCATGACGATGTCGGCGCCTTGGTCGATCGGCCGGCTGAGGTAGGGCGTGGCGAAGGTGTTGTCGATCAGGAGCGGCACGCCTGCCGCATGGGCGATCTCGGCGACACGCGGAATGTCGAGCACCTCGAGGCCAGGATTGCCGATGGTCTCGCCGATCACGAGCTTGGTGTTGGGCTTGATCGCGGCCTTGAAGGCATCAAGCTCGCGCGGCTTCACGAACGTTGTGGTGATACCGAAGCGCGGCAGCGTGTGCGCCAACAGATTGATCGTGCCGCCATAGAGCGAAGCGGAGGCGACGATGTGGTCGCCGGCATTGAGCAGCGTCGCGATGGCAAGATGCAACGCGGCCATGCCGCTCGACGTGCAGATCGCGCCGACGCCGCCTTCGAGCGCGGCAAGCCGCTCTTCGAGCACGCCGATGGTTGGGTTCGAAATGCGCGTATAGATGTGGCCGGCGCGCTCGAGATTGAACAGTGCGGCCGCGTGATCCGTGTCCTGAAAGACGTATGACGTCGTTTGATAGATCGGCACGGCGCGCGAGCCGGTGACTGGATCGGGGTGCTGTCCGGCATGCAGACTCAAGGTCTCGAATGTCGGCGGCTTCGGTGCGGGCATGGCGGGCTCTTCGGTGGCGAGGCGGATAAACGGCGGGTGCCTGTTATGGCACACCTCGAAATCGCATGCCGGATTGCGATCGATAAGCCAAGTACCGTCGAGTTATCATATTGAAATTTAAGGGATAAAATTTAACCGCGGAGTCCGATTGACTCTTTGGGCGCGGTTATATTTTATTAGAACATAACGTGAACAATGACCTGAGATTATTGGTTCTTGGTCACGCGGTTTCTGACCGGACATTTCCCTGATCTTGAGGAGCGGCGCATGCCGAGTGCGCGCGTGAGAACGCTTGCGTCTTTGCGGAAGGCACTCGTCGGCCTTGAAACGATGAGCGCCCCGGATTCCGGCCGCGCTCTGCTTGGCCATGCCGAGGTAGACGCGGTGCTCAAAGGCGGCCTTGCGCGCGGTGCATTGCATGAGGTGTTCGCCGAAGGCCGTTTCAGCGCGACGGCGACGGGATTCGTTGCGGGACTGGCGCGTCGCGCTGCCGATCGCCGCGCACTGCTCTGGATCAGGCAGGACTTCGCCGCACGCGAGGCCGGCGATCTGGCGATGACCGGTTTCGCCGAACTGGGTCTCGATCCGCGCCGCATCGTCGTGGTGCGTGCCAAGGATGCGGAGATGGTGCTGCGGATCGCTGCCGATGGCGTCGCCTGCCGCGGCGTCGGCGCGGTGATCGCGGAGATGTGGGGCGAGACAAGAGCCTTCGATCTGGTCGCAAGCCGCAAGCTGACACTCGCGAGCAACGCCTCCGGCATTCCATGCCTGACGCTGCGGCTCGCCGCATCGCCGCGCACCTCGACTGCCGAGACACGATGGATCGTTCGCGCGGCGCATTCGCCGCCGACCGCGCCATGGGAAGCATGGGGTGAGCCGGTGTTCGATGCTGCGCTTGTCCGTAATCGCCACGGATCGACCGGCCAATGGATCATGAAATGGAAGTGTGATGAGTGCCTTTTCAGCGAGTCCGCCATCAGCCAGCCGGCGCCGCATCCTCAGCCTGTGGCTGCCGCGCCTGCCAACCGATCGGATCAAGCGCGCGCTGTCCCGCAGCGGCAAGCCGGCTGATCCAAATGCTGTAAACTTGCCTTGGATCATTGTTGCGAAAGAAAAGAACGCTGTCGTCATCGTCGCTGTCGACGATGCGGCCGCGCGCATCAATCTTGAGCCGGGCATCCCGCTCGCCAATGCGCGCGCGATGTGCCCCGATCTCAATGTCATCGACGAGGACAGGGAAGCCGACGCGCAAGCACTTAATGCAATCGCCGACTGGTGCGATCGCTTCACGCCATTGGTGGCGATCGATCCGCCGCACGGGCTGTTTCTCGATATCACCGGCTGCACGCATCTGTTCGGCGGCGAGCGCGCAATGATGGATGCACTCTGCGGAGCTTTGAAACGACAAGGCTTCATGGTGAATGCCGCCATCGCGAGCACGCCGGTTTGCGCACGCACGCTCACCCGCGGCGTCAGCAGCGCCATAGTATCCGGCGGTGGAGAGGCGGAAGCGGTCCGATCCCTTCCGTTGTTTACTCTAGGGGCGGCGGACGAGATCACCCGCGGATTGCGGCGCGCCGGACTGAAAACCATCGGCGATGTGGTTGCCCGCGAACCGTATGAAATCACTGCACGCTTCGGCGCAGGCTTCACGACATTGCTGCAGCAAGCGTTGGGGCAAGGCGATCATCCGATCTCGCCGCGCAAGCCGATTCCGGACTACGTGGTCGAAAAGCGCTTTGCCGAACCTGTTGCATCGGACGTCAGCATTGCGGCAACGCTGGATCGGCTGGCGCAGATGCTGATTTCTGTAATGGAGCGCGATGGCAAGGGCGCGCGGCGGCTTGAAGCCAGCTTCTTTCGAACCGACGGCATGGCATTCGTTATTCCGGTCGAGGCCGGGCGGCCCGTGACCCAGACCCGCATCGTCGCCCGGCTGTTTCGCGAGAAACTCGATGCGTTAGCCGATCCGCTCGATCCGGGATTCGGCTTCGATCTGATCCGGCTCTCGGCAAGTCATGTCGAAACGGTACTGCAAGAACAGCGTGATCTGGACGCGCATGCGCATGATGATGACGAATTGGTCGGATTGATCGATCGCCTGACTGCGCGCATCGGTTCGCAGCGCGTGATCGTTCATCTGCCGCAGGATACGCATATTCCGGAACGTGCCGCACTGCCCGTCTCGGCGCAGCATCATCTGGATGGTGCTGCCGCTGCGGAATGGACAACGCGCGTCGAGAGCGAGCCGCCGCTACGGCCACTCCGCATGTTGGATATCCCCGAAGAAATTGACGTTGGGCTCGTGACCGCGCCGGACGGTGCGCCAACCCGTTTTATCTGGCGGCGCGCATCTCACAAGATCGTCCGCAGCGAAGGCCCCGAGCGCATCGCGATGGAGTGGTGGAGACATAAGGGGCAGCCGCTGACACGCGATTATTTTCGCGTCGAGGACGCTGCCGGTTTGCGCTTTTGGCTCTATCGCGATGGCCTTTATGGCGAGCCGAAATCGGACGGCGGAAAGCCGCTCCCGCCAAAATGGTTCATGCATGGAGTGTTTGCATGAACGCAGATTTTTCTGAGATCGGCATCACCACCAATTTTTCGTTTTTGCGCGGCGGCTCGCATCCGAAAGATTATGTGCATGAGGCGAGCAGGATCGGACTGCGTGCCATCGGTATTGCCGATCACAATACGCTTGCGGGTGTAGTACGGGCTTACAGCGAGCTCAAGAATCCGGAGGTCACGCATCCACCGCGCTTTCTGGTTGGCGTGCGCATCGTCTTCATTGATGGCACGCCCGATATACTGGTCTACCCGCGCGACCGTGCCGCCTATGGCCGCCTGTGCCAGCTTCTCACCAAGGGCAAACTCGCCGCGGATAAGGGTGAGTGCAAGCTGGCCCTCCGGGACTTGCTGGAATTTTCCGAAGCGCAGCTCCTTGTCTTGATGCCGCCGCGCCGTATCGACAAGGCGGTCATTCTCAAAACTCTGGAGCGGCTGCAGTCAAGCAAAGCATCCGGCGTGTGGCTCGCCGCCAGTCTTTTCTATCGCGGCGACGACAAGCGCCGTCTCGCCGGCCTCCAACAAATCGCGACAACGGCTCGCGTACCGCTGCTCGCGACCAACGATGTGCTCTATCATCATTCAACCCGGCGGCCTTTGCAGGATGTACTGACGTGCATCCGGGAAAAGACCTCGATCGATGCGGCGGGACGGCGACTGGAGGCCAATGCCGAGCGCCATTTAAAGCCTGCAAGCGAAATGGCGCGGCTGTTTCAGGCTTACCCGGATGCGATTGTTGAAACAGGCCGCTTTGCCCGCTTAATTGATTTCGATCTCGGTCAACTTTCCTACCAGTATCCGGACGAACCGGTTCCACCGGGAAAGACCGCACAACGGCATCTCGAAGATCTGACATGGCGTGGTGCGCACAAGCATTTTCCGGCAAGGATCCCGCCACGGATCAAGAAGACGCTGCATAAGGAGCTGCGTCTGATCCGTCGTCTGAAATATGCGCATTACTTCCTTACGGTGCATGACATCGTTCATTATGCGCGGCGCGAAAACATTCTCTGTCAGGGCAGGGGGTCGGCGGCCAATTCCGCCGTTTGCTATGCACTTGGTGTGACGTCAGTCGACCCGACCGAGGTCGACCTCTTGTTCGAGCGGTTTCTGTCGGCTGAACGGCGCGAGCCGCCCGATATCGACGTCGATTTCGAGCACAACCGCCGCGAAGAAGTGATGCAGTACGTTTACCGGCGCTATGGCCGCCATCGCGCGGCGATCGTTGCGACTGTGATCCATTATCGCCCGCGTAGCGCCATCCGCGATGTCGGCAAGGCGCTTGGCTTAAGCGAAGACGTCACTGCCGCGCTGGCCGATACGGTATGGGGGAGCTGGGGGACAGGTCTCAGCGAAATGCAAGTCAAGCAGGCCGGCTTCGATCCCAATAACAAGATGGTGGTGCGCGCGGTCGAGCTGGCGACCGAGCTGATCACGTTTCCCCGCCATCTGTCGCAGCATGTCGGCGGTTACGTGCTGACCCAGGACCGGCTCGACACCTACGTGCCGATCGGCAATGCCGCCATGGACGATCGCACTTTCATCGAGTGGGACAAAGATGACGTGCAAGCGCTACGCATGATGAAGGTCGACGTGCTGGCGCTTGGCATGCTGACCTGCATCCGCAAATGCTTCGACTTGATCGCACAGCATAAGGGTAAACGATATCAACTCGCAGATATCAAATCGAAGGACGACGATGAAGTTTATCAGATGCTGCAACGGGGTGAGTCGCTGGGAGTCTTCCAGGTCGAGAGCCGTGCGCAGATGAACATGCTGCCGCGGCTTCGTCCGCGCACCTTCTACGATCTGGTGATCGAGGTCGCCATCGTCCGGCCTGGGCCCATTCAAGGCAACATGGTGCATCCCTATCTCAAGCGCCGGAATGGTATCGAGAAGGTCGAGTATCCATCGCCGTCGCCAAAGCATGGGCCGCCTGACGAACTCAAACGCGTCTTGCACAAAACATTGGGCGTCCCCCTGTTCCAGGAACAGGCGATGCGGATTGCCATCGAGGCGGCGAAGTTCACCCCGGACGAGGCAAACGGGCTGCGCCGCGCCATGGCGACATTCCGCCATGTCGGCACCATTCACAAGTTCGAACAGAAGATGATCGGTAACCTGACCGCGCGCGGTTATCCGCAGGAGTTTGCGATCAACTGTTTCAACCAGATCAAGGGATTCGGCGAATATGGCTTTCCGGAAAGTCACGCGGCAAGCTTCGCGCAACTCGTTTATGTCTCGTCGTGGCTGAAGCACTTTCACCCCGATGTCTTCGCGTGCGGTCTTCTGAACTCGCAGCCGATGGGTTTCTACGCTCCGGCGCAGATCGTCGGCGATGCGCAAAAGAATGGCGTGACGGCGCGTGAAATCGACGTGTCGTTCAGTTACAGCGACAACACGCTCGAAGAACAAGTGGGGAAATATTGCGCACTCCGGCTCGGCTTTCGCCAGATCGACGGCTTTAAATATGCCGACCCCGACGACAAGGATACTGACGGTAGTCCCAAGGATACCGAAGACTGGGGTCAGCGCATTGTCGAGGCGCGCCAACGGCGGCCTTTCGTTTCGCTCGAAGATTTCGCCCGCGGCACGGCGCTGCCGAAACGCGCGTTGATACTGCTGGCGGATGCCGATGCCTTTCGTTCCCTCGGGCTCGATCGCCGGGAAGCACTGTGGGCGGTGCGGCGCCTGCCGGACGATGTGCTGTTGCCGCTATTTGAGGCGGCGACCGCCCGTGAGCAGCCGGACGAACGATCGGTACCGCTGCCAGAAATGCCGCAAGCCGAGCATGTGGTCGCGGACTATCAAACCATCCGCCTGTCGCTGAAGGGGCATCCCATGGAGTTCCTGCGTGAGAGTTTTACGCAGGAAGGGGTGCTGTCGTGTCTCGAAGCGACAGCGAAGAAGAATGGGGCCTATACGAAATGCGCCGGCGTCATCCTGGTGCGGCAGCGACCCGGCAGCGCCAAGGGCGTCGTGTTTCTCACCATTGAGGATGAGACCGGCATTGCCAATATTGTCGTCTGGCCGAAGACCATGGAGCGCTTCCGCAAAGAAGTGATGGGCGCGCGGCTCATTCTCATCGAGGGGCAGATTCAGGAAAGCGAGGGCGTGGTGCATCTTGTCGCCAATTGCCTGATCGATCGGTCGAACGACCTCGGGCATCTGGCCAACGAGGCATTGTTCAAGAAGCGTGTTCTGCCCTCGGGAGCGACAGTGATCGAGCCGCTGAATGCAGAGCGCGAAACCGATCCGGCGATGCCGGCGCAAAAGATACGGCATCCACGCAATGTCCGTATCCTGCCGCCGTCACGCGACTTCCACTGACGCCGGCTTTTTCGGCCAGCGTCAGTGACTTTGTGCAGAATTAATCCCAGCTGAGCGCGCCGCCGTTCTGGTACTCGATCACGCGCGTTTCGAAGAAGTTCTTTTCCTTCTTGAGGTCCATCGCTTCCGACATCCATGGGAACGGATTTTCCGTTTCCGCAAACACCGGCGTCAGGCCGATTTGCGCGCACCGCCGGTTGGCGATGAAGTGCATGTACTGTTCGCACAGATGCGCGTTCAAGCCTAGAAAGCCGCGCGGCATGGTGTCCCGGCCGTACGACGCTTCAAGATTCGCGGCCTCTGCGATCATGCCGCGGACTTCGTCCTGGAAGGCTTTGGTCCACAGATGCGGGTTCTCGATCTTGATCTGGTTGATCACGTCGATGCCGAAATTCAGATGCAACGATTCGTCGCGCAGGATGTATTGATACTGCTCGGCGATGCCGACCATCTTGTTGCGGCGGCCGAGCGAGAGAATCTGGGCAAAGCCGGTGTAGAACCACATACCCTCGAACACGACATAGAATGCGACGAGATCGCGCAGGAACGATTGATCGGCCTCCAGCGTGCCGGTCTGGAAGTCCGGATTGTCGAGGTTCTGCGTGTGCTTCAGCGCCCACGCAGCCTTGTCGGTGATCGAGGGTACTTCCCGGTACATATTGAACAGCTCGCCCTCATCGAGGCCGAGGCTTTCCACGATGTACTGGAAGGTGTGGGTGTGCACCGCCTCCTCGAATGCCTGACGCAGCAGATATTGCCGGCATTCGGGATTGGTGAGGTGGCGATAGATCGCGAGCACGATGTTGTTCGCGACCAGCGACTCGGATGCGGCAAAGAAGCCGAGGTTGCGCTTGATGGCGCGGCGCTCGTCCTCGGTGAGGCCGTCGCGTGATTTCCACAGCGCGATGTCGGCTTGCATCGAGACTTCCGTCGGCATCCAGTGGTTGTTGCAGCCCGCGAGATATTTCTCCCATGCCCATTTGTACTTCAGCGGCAGCAGTTGATTGACGTCGGCGCGGCAGTTGATCATCGCCTTGTCGTCGACCGAAACGCGGCCGCCGGCGCGATCAATCGCGCCGAGGCCGGTCTGATCGCCGGCTGGCGGATCGTGGTTTGGCGAATGATTGAAGACGACGGCCGGGGTCGCCGGTTTCGAGGTCGTGGTGTCTGACCAGTCGAGCATTTGTCGTGTCCTTCTTACTGGCAGGCTTCGCAATCGGGATTGTCGATCGAGCAGGCGATGACGCCTGAGAGATCCGGAGCGGCCGCGGCTGCGAGGCGCGACGGCGCGGCGTTCGACACTGCATTCAATTTGCCGTCGGTACCCTTCAGCGTCGACTTCTCCACATGCGTGGCGCTGCGCGAGCGCAGGTAATACGTCGTCTTCAGGCCGCGCCTCCAGGCGAGCTTGTAGAGCGCGTCGAGCTTCTTACCGGATGGATTGGCGATGTAGAGATTGAGCGACTGCGCCTGATCGATCCATTTTTGGCGGCGGGCCGCACCTTCGATCAGCCAGGCGCTGTCGATCTCGAAAGCCGTCGCAAAGAGCGCTTTGAGATCATCCGGCACGCGGTCGATCGAACCGACGCTGCCGTCGAAGTACTTCAGATCACTGACCATCACCTCGTCCCATAGTCCGCGCTCCTTGAGATCGCGGACCAGAAACTCGTTCACCTCGGTGAAGTCGCCCGACATGTTCGATTTGACATAGAGGTTCTGGTAGTTCGGCTCGATCGACTGCGCGACGCCGCAAATGTTGGAGATCGTCGCGGTGGGCGCGATCGCCATGACGTTGGAGTTGCGCATGCCGGAGGACTTCACGCGATTGCGCAGGCTATCCCAATCCAGCGTCGACGACTGATCAAGTTCGAGACCGCCGCGGGCGTCAGCCACCAGTTTGATCGAGTCGATTGGCAGGATACCCTTCGACCACAGCGAGCCTTCGAAGCTCGGATAGCGGCCGCGTTCTTCCGCGAGGTCGACTGAAGCCGAGATCGCATGGAAGGAGATCGCCTCCATGCTGCGGTCAGCAAACACGACGGCGATGTCCGAGGCCTGCGGAATCCGCTGCACGTGCAGAGCGTCCTGGAAGCCCATGATGCCGAGCCCAATCGGGCGGTGCTTGAAGTTCGAGCGGCGTGCTTCCGGAATGGTGTAGAAGTTGATGTCGATGACGTTGTCGAGCATCCGCACGGCGGTCGAAACCGTACGCTTCAGCTTCTCGTGATCGATCCCGTTCTTGCTAACATGCTGCAGCAGATTGATCGAACCGAGGTTGCAGACCGCGACTTCATCCGCCGAGGTGTTCAGCGTGATTTCGGTGCAGAGGTTGGACGAGTGGATCACGCCGGCGTGCTGCTGCGGCGAGCGCAGGTTGCATGGGTCCTTGAAGGTGATCCACGGATGGCCGGTTTCGAACAGCATGGTCAGCATCCGCCGCCACAGATCGGTGGCGCGGACCTGCTTGAACACGCGCATCTCGCCGCGCGCCGCCTTGGCTTCGTAGAAGGCATAGCGTTCGGCGAACGCCTTGCCATAGAGGTCGTGCAAGTCCGGCGTTTCGTCAGGTGAGAACAGGGTCCAGTCGCCGTCCGTCTCGACGCGCTGCATGAACAGGTCCGGCACCCAGTTTGCGGTGTTCATGTCGTGGGTGCGGCGGCGGTCGTCACCGGTGTTTTTGCGCAGATCGAGGAATTCCTCGATGTCGACGTGCCAGGTTTCGAGATAGGCGCAGACCGCGCCCTTGCGCTTGCCGCCTTGGTTGACGGCGATCGCGGTGTCGTTCGCAACCTTGAGGAACGGCACGACGCCCTGGCTTTCGCCGTTGGTGCCCTTGATGTGCGCACCGAGGCCGCGTACGGGGGTCCAGTCATTGCCGAGGCCGCCGGAATATTTGGCGAGCAGGGCGTTGTCCTTGATCGATTTGAAGATGCCGTCGAGATCGTCGGCGACGGTCGTCAGGAAGCATGACGAGAGCTGCGGACGCAGCGTGCCTGAATTGAACAGGGTGGGCGTCGACGCCATGAAGTCGAACGACGACAGCAGATTATAGAACTCGATAGCGCGCGCTTCGCGGTCGATTTCGCGCACCGCAAGTCCCATCGCCACGCGCATAAAGAACGCCTGGGGCAACTCGATTCGGTTGCCCCCGACGTGCAGGAAGTAGCGATCGTAGAGCGTCTGCAGTCCGAGGAATTGGAATAGGTGATCACGCTCGGGCTTCAGCGCGGCTGCGATCTTCGCGATGTCGAAACGCGCAAGCTCCGGATCGAGCAGTTCGGCAGCGATACCTGTCTTCACATAAGCAGGGAAGTACTCGGCATACCGCGAAACCATATCGGCCTGTGATGCGCTGGTCGGCGTCTTGTGAACGTATGTCAAGACTTCGCTGCGCAGCTTGTCGAGCAGCAGGCGTGCGCTGACGTAAGCGTAGTTGGGCTCCTGCTCGACGAGCGTGCGGGCAGCCATGATCGGCGCGAGCGCGAGTTCGTCCTGGCTGATGCCGTCATAGAGGTTGCGGCGGGTTTCCGCGAGAACGGGCGCGGCATCGACGCCATCCAGTCCTGAGCAGGCTTCCTCGATGATCAGCGCAAGCCGTTTGGTGTCGAGCGGGGCCTTGTGACCTCCGGCGAGCGTGACGTGAAGCACGTCTTGAGGTGCGGCAACGAGATTCTTGGCCGATGCCGCCAGCTTCTCCGCGCGCTCACGGGCGCGTTCTTCACGATAGAGCACATAGGCACGAGCAACCTTGTGATGCTCGCTGCGCATCAGTGCGAGTTCGACCTGGTCCTGCACGTCCTCAATATGGAAGGTGCGGCCTTCGCCGAGCCGGCGCGTCAGTGCGCTCACGACATCCGCGGTCATCTGCTCGACGACCTCGTGGACGCGGCGCGATGCGGCGGCGGTGTGGCCCTCGACGGCGAGGAATGCTTTGGTCATCGCTACCGAGATCTTGCCGGCGTCGAACGGTGACACTGTTCCGTTGCGTCGGATGATCTGGATCGGCGGTTCGTTGACCGGTGCGGCGAGAGATTCGGGACGCAACTGGATCAGTGGTGCAGCGACGCTGACTTCGCGCTCGAGAGACAAGGACATGGCAAACCCCGTGGTCGTTTTTCATGAGGGGCTTGGCTTTGGGAGGACGCGGCGCGATGGCCCACACGTGGGCATGGATCGGCGGCGACCGCCGGACACCCCGCCCGTGGACGTTTTGGTGTCGCGGCAGGTCTCCTGGCTCGCAGGTCGCCGTTCGCTTCCGGTCTTCCCGATGCGGAGCACCAGTGACGTTGGTTGGAAGCGAACTCGCTGCTGACAGTTGCGGGGGCAGCACCGGATTTAGCACTGAGCGTGCCGCACCGGTTTCCCTCTTAGCTACTAGATTTGGTGATCTTGTAGACCGTGACGCCTATATTTGGGGTGACGGTTCGATTCTTGTCAACCGCCTGATGACAGGCGGAGCGGGAAAGTTGCCCACTCCGCCTGTGGATCATGGGGACGGCGGGCCGCCCACCTCAGGCACGGGCGGGTTCCCGCGTGCGTCCGAGGCTGGAGACGATGCGGTCGAGCACCGGCCAGAACAGCAGCAGGATCGCAAGTGTGGTGATCGATCCGACAAGCCAGTTCGACCAGAACACCCGGAGGCTACCTTCGGCACCGATCATGGCGAGGCGGAAGGCGTCCTCGGCGCGGTTGCCGAGGACGAGTGCGAGCGTCAGCGGCGCCAACGGAATGCCGATCTTCTTGAAGACGTAGCCGACCACACCGAACAGCAGCATCAGCCAGATGTCGAACATCGCGTTCTGGATCGCGTAGGCGCCGATCGCGCACGACACGATGATCATGGGTGCGATCGCGGCGAACGGCACGCGCAGCACGGCTGCGAACACCGGCACTGTCGACAGCACGAGGATCAGGCCGACCACGTTGCCGAGATACATCGAGGCGATCAGACCCCAGACGAAGTTCTTGTGTTCCACGAACAGGAGCGGGCCGGGGTTGAGGCCCCACACCATCAAGCCGCCGAGGAGAATGGCAGCGGTGCCGGAACCCGGAATGCCGAGCGCGAGCATCGGCAGGAGCGCGGAAGTGCCGGACGCGTGTGCCGCGGTTTCGGGTGCGAACACGCCTTCGATGCGGCCCTTGCCGAAGCTCTCCTTGTCCTTCGAGAAGCGCTTGGCGAGATTGTAGCCCATGAAGGATGCGGCGATCGCACCGCCCGGCGTGATGCCGAGCCAGCAGCCGATCGCCGACGAGCGCAGCAGCGTGACCCAGTAGCGCGGCAGATCGGTCCAGACATTCCAGACCGTGCGCAGGGTAATCTTGGCGGCGTGACCGCGCAGCGCGAGGCGCTCTTCCATCGTCAGCAGGATTTCGCTGATGCCGAACAGGCCGATCACCGCGACAAGAAAGTTGACGCCGCGCAGCAGGTCGGACGAACCGAACGTCATGCGCAACTGACCGGAGACGGTGTCGAGGCCGATGCCGGCGAGCAGAAGACCAAGCGACATCGAGATGATGGTCTTGTGCTTGGCTTCGCGGCCAAGACCGACGAACGAGCAGAAGGTGAGGAGATAGACTGCGAAGAACTCCGGCGGGCCGAACTTCAGCGCGAAGGTGGAGATCGCCGGCGCAAGGAACGTGATCAGCAACACGGCCGCGAACGATCCGATGAAGGAGGACGTGAAGGCAGCGGTGAGCGCTTCCGCCGCCTTGCCCTGTTGCGCCATCGGATAACCGTCGAATGTGGTCGCCACCGACCACGCTTCACCCGGGATATTGAACAGGATCGAGGTGATGGCGCCGCCGAACAGCGCGCCCCAGTAGATGCAGGACAGCATGACGATGGCGGACGTCGGATCCATCGTGAACGTCAGTGGCAACAGGATGGCGACGCCGTTCGGACCGCCAAGGCCGGGCAGCACGCCAACGAAGATGCCGAGCACAAGGCCGACCATCATCAGCGCAAGGATTTTCCAAGTCAGCAGGACGCTAAATCCTTGCATCAAGAGACTGAGGGCTTCCATCGTGTCGTTTCCTGAACCTTGAGAACTCGAGCTCGTCGAGCGTTGTCAATGAACGTGCAAAAATCAGCGTCCGAACAGGGCTTCGATCGGCCCCTTGGGCATGATGACGTCGAACGCAAGATCGAAGACGACGAACATCGTTGCCGCGAAGACGAAAGCGGTGAGGAGCGACTTCCATAGCGCGATCTTGCCGACCCATCGCATGAAGCCCGCGATCAGAAGGAAGCTCGACAAATAAATGCCGAGCCATTTTAGCGCGAGGCAGAACAGGAAAGTCGGAATTAGAACCGTCATCACCCGGTTGAGCTGCGCGCGGGTGACGAATGCATCGCCTTCGCTCTTCGAATCCATCAACGTCTTGATCAACCCGAACAGGGCCGCGCCACCAAGAATGAGCGAGAGATAGAACGGGAAATATCCAGCCTGCGGGCCGGACGAGTCCCACGATGCGCCGGTCTTCAGGTTGTCCCAAGCGAGCACAGCCGCAAACACGAGCAGCAGCGCACTGACGATCATGTCGATCGTCCGTTTGCTGGTAACGGCAGGCGATGCGTCGTCGGGCGCGGTCGGATCTTCGACGACGATTTCCATTTCCGATTTCGACATGGGATTTCCGTTCGAAAGGTGTGTCGGATCAGCCCCGCGCAACGATGCGCGGGGCGTGTTCGTCAGAGCTTCGCTTTACTTGGCGACGAAGCCAGCTTCGGTCATGAGCTGGGTGTTGATGGCGTCATCCTCGCCGAGGAACTTCGTCATCGCGTCGCCGGTCAGGAACACAGGCTTGAGCGCCTGCTTTTCCATGTAGTCCTTGTATTCCGGCGTCTCGACCACCTTCTTGAACAGGTCGACGTAGAACGCCTTCTGATCGTCCGTCACCTTGCCCGGCAGGAACATCGCGCGCAGCATGAGATACTGCACGTCGAGGCCTTCTTCCTTACAAGTCGGAATGTCCTTCCAAGCCTGCGAGTCGGTGACCTTCGACGAGTAGCTGATGCGTTCCTTGTCGAACACGCACAGCGCTTTGACTTGGCCGGCGCGCCACACTTCGAGGTTTTCCGACGGATTGTTGACGTTGGCGTCGATGTGATTGCCGACGAGCTGGGTCGCGGCTTCGCCACCTGACTTGTAAGGCAAGTAGGAGAACTTTGCGCCGGTCTTCTTCTCGGTGAAGACGGTGAGAACCTGGTCCTCGCGCTTCGAGCCGGTGCCGCCCATCTTGAACGGCGAACCGGAGGCCTTGGCGGCGTCGATGAAGTCCTTGACGTTATTGTAGGGCTTCGTCGCGTTGCTCCAGAGCACGAACTGGTCCATCGCGATCACCGACACCGGCGTCAACTCACGCCAGTTGAACGGGATCTTGGCCGAGAGCGGCAGCATGTAGATGAGCGAGTAGGCGATCAGTACCTTGTTGGCGTCGCCGTCGCTGCTCTTCATATACATCAGCGCTTCCGCGCCCGATGCGCCACCCTTGAGCGAAACAACCATCGGCTGCTTCATCAGGTTGTTCTTCTGGATGGCGGCCTGCATCATGCGCGCCATCTGATCGGATGCGCCGCCGGCGCCGGCCGCAACCACGATCTCTACCGGCTTGGTCGGTTCCCAGGCCGCCATGGCCGGAGCCGACAGCAGCAACGCCGCAGCCGCTGTCGCGGTTTTCATCAGGTAATGCATCGTTACGTTCCTCCCTGTATTGGACCAGAGCCTGTTATCCGGCTCTTGATGCTCTGTCGTTAGGACAAAAGTGAACTACGGCCTTTAGATACCCCTACGTCAATCAATCTTAAGCGACGGCCGTGCGCGGCATCGGCACAGCTTCCGAGCGCTTCAGCACATCCATGGCCGCCAGCACGCCGCCGCTGCGATGCGGAACGCCGGCAAGATCGAGCCCCATTTCGACGCCGGCGAGGGTGCCCATCAGCGTCAGGTCGTTGAAGTGGCCGAGGTGTCCGATACGGAAAACCTTGCCCTTGATCTTGCCGAGGCCGGCGCCGAGCGACATGTCGAAATTGTCGAGCACCACCTTGCGGTATTGATCGGCATCGTGACCCTGCGGCATCATGACCGCGGTAAGGATCGGCGAGTGCTCGGACGCTTCCTGGCACAGCACTTCAAGCTCCCAGGCGCGAACGGCGGCGCGCGTTGCGGCCGAGTAGCGCTTGTGGCGGGCGAAGACGTTGCCGAGGCCTTCCTCGAGCAGCATCTTGATCGCCTCGTCGAGGCCATAGAGCATGTTGGTCGCCGGCGTGTAGGGCCATGAACCGCCCTTGTTCGCTGCGATGATCTCGCTCCAGTCCCAGTACGAACGAACCGAGGTATTCGCCTTCGCCGCGGCGAGCGCCTTCTCCGACACCGCGTTGAAGCCGAGGCCCGGCGGCAGCATCAAACCCTTCTGCGAGCAGGTGACGGTGACGTCGACGCCCCATGCATCGTGTTCGTATTCAATCGAGCCGAGCGACGAGATGGTGTCGACCATCAAAAGCGCCGGATGCTTGGCGCGATCCATCGCTTTACGGATTTCCGGAATGCGCGTGACGCAGCCGGTGGAGGTTTCGTTGTGAACCACCATCACTGCCTTGATGCTGTGCGACTTGTCAGCAGCGAGCTTGGCTTCGATCTGCTCGGGGACCGCGCCGCGGCGCCAGTCGCCGGGAAGGAAGTCGATCTCAAGCTTCAGCTTCTCGGCCATGTTCCGCCACAGCGTCGCGAACTGGCCGGTCTCCGCCATCAGCACCTTGTCCCCGGGGGAAAGCGTGTTGACGATCGCTGCTTCCCACGCGCCGGTGCCGGAGGACGGATAGATGATGACCGGCTGCTTGGTGCCGAAGATTTTCTTCGAGCCGTCGATCACCCGCAGGCCGAGCTCCGCAAATTCGGGGCCGCGATGATCGATCGTCGGATAGTCCATCGCCCGCAAAACGCGGTCCGGGACATTCGTGGGCCCAGGGATTTGCAGGAAGTGCTTGCCGGTGTGGAGCGCCATGTCGTCCTCAATTGAATGCAATTTTGCAGATTGAAGTTCGGTAAGGAAGTCAGATTGTATTCTCTTTTCGCTTCCACACAACCAGAAAATCGGCTAAATCGTCAAGAGGCAATCGGGAATGACAGAAATAGTCAACAATCCTGACGTTTTTGTCGACAAAATTCAGACCGGAGCATCGTCTTTTGAATAATCTGATGCGCACCAGAAGTTTCGAGGTCGTGGAGAGCCAGCCGACGTCGTTGCATGACGATTTGCTGAGTCAGCTGCGCAACTACATCGTCGCCGGCGATCTCGCGCCGGGTGCGCGGATTCCGGAACGGGAGCTGTGCGAGAAGTTCGAGGTGTCGCGCACGCCGTTGCGCGAGGCGCTGAAGGTGCTGGCGGCGGAAGGGTTGATCGAACTGCTCGCCAATCGCGGCGCGCGGGTGCGCGTGTTCTCGGAAGGCGACATCCGCAACCTGTTCGAAGTGATTGCGGGCCTCGACTTCGTCGCCGGCCGTCTCGCCTGCGAGCGCATCACCGACGAGGGCATCGCCAACATCGAGCGCCTGCATCTCGATATGTACACCTGTTACATGCGGCGCGAGCTCGCCGACTATTTCCGCCTGAATCAGCAGATTCATCAGGAGATTGTCGATGCCGCGGGAAATCCGGTGTTGAGCGCCAATTACGCGAGCGCCAACGCTGTGGTGCGCCGCCTGCGCTTCGCGGCCAACCTGGTGCATCGCGATCGTCTCAGCGATGCGATGCGCGAGCACGAAGACATTGTCGACGCGCTGCGCCGCCGTGCCGGTCAGGAGCTTGGCCTGAAGATGTACGAGCACATGCAGCGGAAATGCGACGCCGTGTGCGAGTACATGCGTGAACAGGCGCAGGCGGACTCCAAGGCTGCGCCGGACTTGCAGCCGGCAGACTAACCGCCAGGATGCCTTGTTCGCGCCACGACCGCAAAACGCCTACCGAAAAAGTAACGGCAATCCCAAGACACAATTATGGCAGCACATCACAAACATGAACGGGTGATTTCGGGCGCTGACAGTGCGCTGGCGGCGAAGCTGTCGCGCGAAATCACCGGCGATGTGCTGTTCGATCCGTTCAGCCGCGGACGCTACGCAACCGATGCGTCGTTCTATCAGATCGTGCCGTTCGGTGTGGTCGTGCCGAAGACGATCGACGAAGCGTTGCGTGCGATGGCGATCGCGCGTGACGACGGCCGCAAGGTCACGCCGCGCGGCGGCGGCACGTCGCAGTGCGGGCAAACGATCAACGACGGCATCGTCGTCGACGGCTCGAAGCACCTCAACAAGATCCTGTCGCTCGACGTCGAGAACCGCACCTGCGTCGTGCAGCCGGGCATCGTGCTCGACGATCTCAACCGGCAACTGAAGAAGCACGGCCTGTGGTTTCCGGTCGACGTGTCGACCGCGTCGCGCGCGACCATCGGCGGCATGGCCGGCAACAATTCCTGCGGCGGCCGTTCGCTGCGGTACGGCACCATGCGCGACAACACGTTGTCGATGGAGGCGGCGCTTGCGGACGGCACGCTGCTGCGCTTCGGGCCGACCGATCGCGATCCGGTCAACGACGATCCGAGCGGCGGCCTCTTCCGCGATATGCTGGCGCTCGGTGCTCGCGAAGCCGGCGAGATCGCCGAGCGCTTCCCGCACGTGCAGCGCCGCGTCGGAGGCTATAACCTCGATGCACTGACGCCGCGCAATGCGCTGAACAACATGGCGCACCTTCTTGTCGGCTCGGAAGGCACGCTCGCCTTCACCACGCAGCTCGAGATCAAGCTCTGGCCGCTGATCAGGAACAAGGTCGTCGGCGTTTGCCACTTCGGCAGCTTCTACGAGGCGATGGACGCCGCACAGCATCTGGTCAAGCTGAAGCCGATCGCGGTCGAACTCGTCGACAAGACGATGATCGCGCTTGGCCGAGATATCGCAATGTTCCGCCCGGTGATCGAGAGCGTGGTGCGGGGCGACCCCGATGCGCTGCTGCTGGTCGAGTTCGCCGAGGAAGATCAGGACGAGAATCTGCGGCGCCTCAAGCAACTCGCGCAATTGATGGGCGATCTCGGCTTCAGCTGGAACAATCCCCCGCGCAAGTGGGGCGGGGTGGTCGATGTGATCGAACCCGCCGTGCAGGCGAGCATCGCCGATTTTCGCACCTCCGGTCTTAACGTGATGATGTCGATGAAGCAGGAGGGCAAGCCGGTTTCGTTCGTCGAGGATTGCGCGGTGCCGTTGCCGCATCTCGCCGATTACACCGACCGCCTCAACCGCGTGTTCGAAAAGTATGGCACGCGCGGGACCATGTATGCGCATGCCTCCGAAGGCTGCCTGCACGTCCGCCCGGTGCTGAACCTGAAGCTCGACAAGGACGTCAAGGCGATGCGGGCCATCGCCGAGGAAGCGTTCGCGCTCGTGCGCGAATATAAAGGCTCGCACTCGGGCGAACACGGCGACGGGCTTGTTCGTTCGGAATTCCATGAGAGCATGTTCGGCACGCGCCTCGTGCAGGCGTTCGGCGAGGTGAAGCACCGCTTCGATCCGGCGAACACGCTTAATCCGGGCAAGATCGTCGATCCGCCGAAGATGGACGATCGCTCGCTGTTCCGGTATCCGCCGGACTATCGCGTCAACGACCTGAAAACCCAGCTCGACTGGTCCGCCTACCCGGGAGCCGGCGGCGGTTTCCAGGGCGCGGTCGAGATGTGCAACAACAACGGCGCGTGCCGCAAGCTCGAGGGCGGCGTGATGTGCCCGTCCTATCGTGCGACGCGCAACGAAACCGACGTGACGCGCGGCCGCGCCAACACCTTGCGGCTCGCGATCTCCGGTCAGCTCGGCCCCGACGCACTCGCGTCCGATGAAATGATGGACACGCTGAAGCTGTGCGTGTCGTGCAAGGCTTGCCGCCACGAGTGCCCGACCGGCGTCGACATGGCCAAGATGAAGATCGAGGTGCTGGCCGCGCGCGCGGCGAAGCACGGTCTCACCCTGCGCGATCGTCTCGTTGGCTATCTGCCGCGCTATGCCGGATTGATGTCGACCGTCGCACCGCTCGCCAACCTGCGCAACCACAGTTCGTTGCTGCGCGCACTGCTGGAGCGTGTCGCCGGGATCAGTGCCAAGCGTGAGTTGCCGTCGTGGCGCAGCGACACGTTCAATCCGGGCGAGATTGCCGTCGGCAGCGCGAACGGTCCCGAGGTCGTGCTGTTCGCCGACACCTTCAACCGCGCGTACGAGCGCGAGAATCTCGATGCCGCTTTGCGCGTGCTGGTCGCGGGCGGTTATCGCGTGCATCTGCCGAAACCGGTGTCCGGCGGGTCGCGCCCGCTGTGCTGCGGCCGCACCTTCCTGTCGGCAGGCCTCGTCGATCAGGCGCGGGAAGAACTTGACCGGCTGGTCGCTACGTTGTCGCCGTTCGCCGAGCGCGGTGTGCCGATCGTCGGGCTCGAGCCGAGTTGTTTGCTAACCTTGCGCGATGAGCTGCTGTCGTTGCGCAAGGACGATGCTGCGAAACGCATTGGCGCCCACGCGCTGCTGCTCGAAGAATTCCTGGCGCGCGAGGCCAAGGCCGGCCGGCTACAACTGCCGCTGAAGCCGATTGCGACAAAAGCCGTTGTGCACGGCCACTGTCATCAGAAGTCGTTCGGTGCGTTCAAGCCGGTGGAAGAAGTGCTGCGGCTGGTGCCGGGGCTTGGTGTCGAGACCATCGAATCGAGCTGCTGCGGCATGGCTGGTGCATTCGGCTACGGCGCCGACACGTATGACGTCTCGATCCAGATGGCGGAGGCGTCGCTTCTGCCCGCCGTCCGCAAGGCGGGCAAGGACACGCTGGTCGTGGCCGACGGGACCTCATGCCGGCATCAGATCAAGGATGGATCGGCGCGCGAGGCACTGCATGTCGCGCGGGTGCTGGCGATGAGCCTGGATGCGTGATACGCCGCCGACATCAATCTTCATGACAGGACTGACGATGACCGATCTGACGCTCGATACCGCCCGCACAATTCTCGATGCCTCGCTGGCAAAGGCTGCCGAGATGAAACTGAAGCCGATGGCGATGGTGATCCTGGATGCGCGCGGCTGCCTGAAGGCGGCGGTGGTGCAGGACGGCACAAGCCTGCTGCGCAGCGAAGTCGCGCACGGCAAGGCTTATGGCGCGCTCGCGCTTGGCATGGGCTCGCGCGCGATCTTCAAACGCGCCAACGAGCAGCCGTACTTTGTCGACGCCATCAACACCATGGCGCGTGGCGCTCTGGTGCCGGTGCCGGGCGGCGTGCTGATCAAGGACAAGGGCGGCAAGCTCGTCGGAGCCATCGGGCTGAGCGGCGATACCTCGGACAACGACGAGACGTGCGCGGTGGCGGCGATTGAATCCGCAGGACTTGCTGCAGACGTGGGCTGATCAGGTCTTGCGGGTGAGGTATTTGCCGATCTCGGTGTGATCGGCGTTTTGCCCGAGCGACTTCAGCGCAGCATCCCACATGTCGGCGACCTGATCCGCGAGCGGGGCGGGGACGCCGATGTCGTGCGCGAGGTTGTCGGCGGTGCGGATATCCTTGGCCATCAACGCCATCGAGAAGCCGGACGCAAAGCTGTTCGAGATGATGAACTGCTTCAGCTTGTTCTCGGTCGAGTTGTTGCGGCCGGTCGAGGCGTTCAGGACGTCCACCAGCACGTTCGGCTCGAGGCCGAATTTTTCGGCGATCGCGACCGCTTCCGCCGCCGCGGCGAGACCGGCGGCCGAGACGTAGTTGTTCAATGCCTTCGCCGCGTGACCGGAGCCGAGCGGACCGGTGCGGAAGATCGACTTGCCCATGGCGGCGAGCACCGGATCGACGCGGTCGATGGTCGAGCCGGCGCCGCCGGCCATGATCGCCAGCGTGCCGTCGATGGCGCGCTTGACGCCGCCGGACACCGGCGCATCGACAAACTCGAAGCCGGCCTTGATGACCTCCTCGCCGAGGGCGCGGGTGCCGAGCGGCGCCGACGAGCTCATGTCGATGACAACAGCGCCTTGCTTCAGGTGCCCCATGAAGCCTTCGACGGCCGCGCGGACGATCTTTCCGTCCGGCAGCAGCGTGATCACCGCATCCGCCGTCGCGATTGCGGCCGCCGCGCTTTCGGCGGCATTGCCGCCTTCGGCAACGAATTTTGCCCGTGCTTCCGCCGACAGATCGAACCCGGTGACATCGTAGCCCGCGCGGCCGAGGCAGGCCGCCATCGGCCGGCCCATATTGCCGAGTCCGACCACGGCGACATGTGCGGGCGGCGAAATGATCAGGCTTTGCACGGGCACGGACGTTTCCTCGTTTCTGTGATCAATTGATTGCGGAATCTAGCGCAAAGCGGCTCGAACTTGCAGCGCAGACTGTGTATGTCAGGTGGCCGAAAATAAAGACCACGGGAGATAGGCATGAGCTACAACCAGACCATCACGCTTGGCGGACTGTTCGACAAGGGCCTCGGCCTGCGCAGCGAAGTGCTGGGCAAGGAATATGTCGACAAGTCGATCAACGCGAGCAACGATTTCATGATGGCGTTCCAGCACATCACCACCGAGTGGTGCTGGGGCTATGCCTGGGGACGCCCGGGACTCGACAAGAAGACCCGCAGCATGCTCAACCTCGCGATGCTCACCGCACTCGGCCGCGCGCCGGAGGTGAAGCTGCATACGCGCGGCGCCATCAACAACGGCCTCACCGTCGACGAGATCAAGGAAGTGCTGCTTCATGCGACTGTTTACTGCGGCATTCCGGCCGGCCTCGACGCCTTCAAGGCGGCAAATGAGGTGCTGACGGAGATGGGCAAGGTGAAATAGACTTTCATTGCCGCGATGTCGCCGCAAGGCCGCGTCACGCTGGAAACGGGCAGGCGGGTCTCGCGAAGTCCGCCTGCACATGACGACAGATCGAGACAGATTGATACGACGAGCTGACCATGAGCGATGAACTGCCCGACCGCCTCTCCAACGATCCGCGCAGCCCCTACTATAATGAAGCAGTGCTGGCGCGCGATATCGGCATCCGGTTCAAGGGCGTCGAGAAGAACAATGTCGAGGAATACTGCATCAGCGAGAACTGGATCCGCGTTGCGGCCGGTTCGGCGCGCGACCGCTACGGCAATCCGGTCACCATCAAGCTGACCGGCAAGGTCGAGCCATTTTTCAAGAGCTAGAGATCGAAGCGATGCCGGGCGTGCACGAGTTTTCCGCAGTGACGCTGAAAGGCGAGGTGGTCTCGCTCGATCAGTTCAGCGGCAAGGTGCTGGTGGTGGTGAACACCGCGAGCCAGTGCGGATTCACACCGCAGTACAAGGGCCTCGATGCGCTGCATCGGCAATACGCGCCGCGCGGCTTTTCGGTGCTCGGCTTTCCCTGCAATCAGTTCGGCGGGCAGGAGCCCGGTACGTCCGAACAGATTGGCGAGTTCTGCGCCAAGACCTACGACGTGACGTTTCCGATGTTCGCGCGTGTCGACGTCAACGGTCCGGAGGCTCATCCGCTGTATCGCTATCTGAGCAAGGCGAAGACCGGGCTGCTTGGCTCCGACTGGATCAAATGGAATTTCACCAAGTTTCTGGTCGGCCGCGATGGCCTCGCGATCGCGCGCTACGCACCGCAGGCGACACCGGAATCGATGGCGCGCGATATCGAGAAGCAGCTCGGCAAGTGAAGCCGCGGATTAATCTGCAGCCCTATTCCGCCGCCTTCGCCGCTTTCATTGAGTCGGCCTTCGGCCCGATATAGCCGAACAGATACGCGGCCACCTTGCGCATCTGGATTTCCTCGCTGCCTTCCGTAATGCGGTAGCGGCGGTGGTGGCGATAGATGTGCTCGAATGCCTTGTGGCGTGAATAGCCGATGCCGCCGTGCACCTGCATGGCGCGGTCGGCGGCCTCGCAGCACAGCCGGTTCGCCCAGTAATTGCACATCGACACCTTGTCGGAGATCTGCCGCTCGATTTCCTTGTGCGGCATGCGATCCATCTCCCATGCAGTCTTGCGGATGAGAAGGCGCAGCATCTCGGCCTGGGTCGCGAGCTCGACCAGCGGCCACTGGATCGCCTGATTTTCGGCGAGCTCCTTGCCGAACGGCTTGCGTTCGCGCGCGTAGGCGACGCTCTCGTTGATGCAGTAGACCGCGGCGCCGAGCGAACTCGCCGCCTGACGGATACGGTTCTCGTGCACGAAGCACTGCGCCAGCATCAGCCCGCGATCGATCGGACCGAACAGTGCGTCATCCGGTACGAACACATCTGTGAAAGAGATGCGCGGATGATCCGTCGGCATGTTGAAGGTCCACAGATACTCCTCGACCTTCAAGCCGGGCGTATTGGTCGGCACCAGGAAGCAGGTGATGCCTTTCGCATCGCCATCCTTGCCCGACGTGCGCGTGAACGTGGCGCAGTGGGTGGCCACATGCATGCCGGTGGTCCACATCTTTTCGCCGTTGATCATCCAGCCCTCGACGCCGTTGCGGGTCGCGCGCACGGCGCGGGTTTCCATGTGGGTGGCGTCGGAGCCGTGGTCGGGTTCGGTCAACCCGAACGAGATACGATACTTGCCGGTGAACGAGCCTTCGATCAGCCCGGCCTTCTGCGCTTCGGTGCCGTAGTTGTCGAGCATGACCACGACCGGGAAGTTGCCGACAATCGAGTGCTCGTTCTGCAGATCGTTGTGCAGGCCGAGGCCCTTGCTGGCGAAATGCTCGCGGATCACCGCCATCCACAGGTTCGAGCCGTCCTTGCCGCCGTAGCGCTTCGGCAAAGCAAAACGCAGATGGCCGGCCTTGTCGGCGCGGTTCTTGGCCTCGCGCAGCAGCTGCTCCCATTCGTGCCGGGGCAAGCCGCCGTTCTCGAAATCGGTGCGCGCCCATTCGCGGCGGTGATCGAAGAAGCGGATGTTGTCGTTGGAGTTCTCCAGCGGCTTGATCTCGCGATCGATGAAAGCGTCGAGTTCCGCGAGATAGGCGACGAGGTCCGGAGGCAGCGAGAAATCCATGGAGCGTCTCCCTGGTTGTTCTTTTTATTGTGTGGCTTTGAGTTCGGCGGCGTAGGACGCGTAGGTCGGCTGGTCGATCTTCAGCTTGTCCATCGTGGTCGCCCACAGATGCGCGCGCAGCTTCGGATCGTCGAGCGTAATCATGCCGGCTTCGATCGCCTGCGACAGTGCGCGGTTGAGCGCGAGCAGGTCGCCGTCCTGATTGAGAAGATCGCGCAACCGCGCATGTTCGGCGGCATTTGCGTCTTCGGCGAAAGCCAGCTGCCGCGAGACCAGCTCCAGCGCATTGATGGCAACGCGCAGATCGAACGTCGCGCGGCCTTCGAGCTGCGGCAGGATGGTGTCGCGCAGCATGGCGGCGACAACGGGCACGATATCCTTGGGCTGCGGGTTGTCCTGCATGATCTCTGCCTTCCAAATCTTATCGTCGCGGTGCAAGCAGGCGGAGCAGATCGATTTCGTTCTCGGAGGCGCGGCGTGCAATCACCGCACGCTCGACCGAGCGATCCTCGCCGGAGGTGAAGCGCGCCAGCATGCCGAGGCACATCACGCCCCAGCGCAGCGAGCCGAATGTCTCCCAATACTTGATGCGATCGACATCGGCGCTCTTTCCGCCGGCGTCGCGATAGCCCGCGATCAAATCCGCGACTTCGCCGAAGCCGCCAACCGGCTTGTCGATCTGGCCGAAGCGCCAGGAGTTGGTGCAGACCCAGCCGAGGTCTTCCATCGGATCGCCGGTATGAGCGAGCTCCCAGTCGAGCACGGCGCGCACGCCGTCCGGGCCGATCATCAGGTTGCCGTGTCGGAAGTCGCCATGCACGAGTGTCAGCTCGTCCGTGTCCTTCGGCGCACGCTCCTCGAGCCAGCGGAAGGCGACATCGAGCACGGGACGCGGCTGGCCGTCCTTCTTGTAGGCGGCCTTTAGTTCAGCGAGTTCGCCGCGAGCCGTGACGTGGCGCAGCTTCGGCAGCTTTGCGTTGTCGATGGCGTGGATGCGTGCGAGCACTCCGCCGAGCTGGAACGCGAGTTGCGGGCGGATTTTCGCGAAGGCTTCGTCGCGCAGAATCTTGCGAGGGATCGTTTCGCCCTCAACGCGGTCCATCAGAAAGCCGCGGCCGAGATTGTCGGCAGGCTCCAGCACATGGCGCACCAGCGGCGAGGGCACGCCAGCTTCGTAAGCGAGCTGCATCAATATCGCTTCGGTCTCGATGCCGGCGGCGCGGAATGGCGCCGTGTAACTCGGCGGCGAGCGGCGCAGGATCAGGAGATGCGGCGTGGACGCGCCGACGGCGTCGAAGGCCCAGGTCTCCTGGCTGGCGCCGCCGGAGAGGCGCACGAGCTTGTCGAGACCGCGCACGCCGGGCAGCACCCGGCGAACCAGTTGCGTCAGCGCCGTTTCAAAATCGTCCGGTTCGGCCACGATGGCCGGCGCGCTGTTGGGCGTCATTGTGTCGGGCGTTCCTCGCGACCCGGCGGCCTCAAAAATCGCGCGAGAGCCGAGCCGGTGAGGGGCAGTGTGTCGAAGCGGCGTGGAACGTCAACACCCTGCGTTTCACGCGATGAAATGGCAGCCGCCGGTTTTGGCGGCTTGACGAGGCGCATCAAGATCGGGCTTGCTCCCCTCAACGAAAAATCAAACGAGGACGAACGCCCATGCGTGCTTTTGCCGTCAAAATGTTCTGCGAGCCGGTGCAATCGATGGAGCTGGCCGATCCGCAGCCGAAGGGCACCGAGGTGCTGATCGAGGTGACCCGCTGCGGCGTCTGCCACAGCGACCTGCACATTCAGGACGGTTTCTACGATCTCGGCGGCGGCAAGAAGCTGAGCCTCGCGGACCGCGGCGTCAGCGTGCCGGTGATCATGGGCCACGAGGTGCTGGGCAAGCTGATCGCCAAGGGACCGGAGGCTGAAATCGCCGACAGCGAGATCGGCAAGACCTTCCTCGTCTATCCGTGGCTCGGCTGCGGCACCTGCGATATCTGCCAGCGCGACGAAGAAAATTACTGCACCAAGCCGTCCTCGATCGGCGTGTATCGCCCGGGCGGTTATGCCGAGAAGTGCCTCGTGCCGCATCCGAAACATCTCGTGGATGTAACCGGGGTCGATCCGACGCTGGCTTCCACCTATGCCTGCTCGGGCATCACGGCGTACAGCGCGCTGAAGAAAGCCGAGATCAACAAGGACAAGGACCTGCTGGTGATCATGGGCCTCGGCGGTGTCGGCATGAGCGGTCTTCTGATCGCGAGTGCGCTCGGCTTCAAGAACATCGCGGTTGCCGATATCGATCCAGCGAAGCGCGACCTCGCCATGAAGAATGGCGCCAAGCTCGCCGTCGATCCGCGTGACGCCAATGCGATGACGACCTTGCAGGCGCAACCCGGTGGCGTGGCTGCGGCGATCGATTTCGTCGGTGCCAAGGCAACGGCGGACTTCGCCGTCGGCGCGCTGCGCAAGGGCGGCTTCTATATCGTCGTCGGTCTGTTCGGTGGCGACATGACGTTGTCAATCCCGCTGGTCGTACTGCGCGCGATCACCGTGCGCGGTTCGTACGTCGGCAACCTCAAGGAACTGCGCGAACTGATCGCCCTGGTGAAGTCCGGCAAGGTCAAGCCGATGCCGGTCGAGACGGTCTCGCTCAACGGCGTCAACGATGCGCTCGATCGTCTGCGTGCCGGCAAGGTGAGTGGGCGCTTAGTGATCGCAAACGGGTGATACGCGAACCAGAAATGCAAAGAGCCGCCCGATCGGGCGGCTCTTTTTTATTGGGAAGCGAAACACTCACTTCGCCTTCAGAAATTCCTCGACCTTCAGCAGCACGAACTCGTTGTCGTCCGCCTTGTTCGGCTCGCGGCTTGACGAGTAGGGCAGGTTGTTGTCGTTGCCGACGATGATGTGGGAGGCATCGACGATCTCGACATTCTCGATGGTCCAGAACGGGAAGGTGAGGACGCCGTTGTTCAGCGGCTTCTTCGCCTTCTTGTCCGGATCGGCGATGTTCATCAGGTCGATCGAGCCGATCTTGCGCACCGGGCCGTTCGCGTTGGCGTCCGACATCTCGATCTTGTAGATGCGCTTGAACTTGGCGAGGTTGTGGAAGCAGTCCGGCTTCTTCGCGCCTTCGCACGCCTTGTCGGCGGTGCCTTCGCCGTTGTCGCGTTCGATCACGAGCGCGGTGGTCGCATCGATCATGTTGAAGTCGCCGATGGCGAGATCGTTCTGGTCGAGCACATACTTCCAGTGCCGGCCGGTCCACTTGTTCTCGGCAACGCTGAATTCGAGGATGCGCAGATATTCCTTGCCGTCGGCGGTCTTTTCCCAATCCTTCTTCTCGGCATCCCACATCGGGCCTTCGAGCAGCGGATAGAGGAACTTGCCGTCCGGCGATGCGGCCATGCCCTCATACCCCTTCGAGCGGCGCACGTTGAAAGTCGCAGTGGCCGTCGGCGTCGCGGGCGAGGCGACGGCGTAATGGTCGGGTGAGCGCGCGGGCTTACCGTCGACCGTGGTCTCGAACACGGCTTCGATCTTGCCAGTCTTGTCGGCGCGGATCAGGTAGGGGCCGAACTCTTCGCCGATCCAGATCTTGTCGCCGATCAGCTGGAAGCTTTCCGGATCGAAGTCCGAGCCGGTGAGATAGCGCTTGTCGGTGTTCTCGTTCGAAATGCGGAACGGCACCTTCTTGTCGGGATCGTGCAGGAACGTGGTGGAGACGCGATCGACCGTGCCCTTGTCCCAGTTCATGCGCAGCGTGCTGAGATAAAGCATCGAGTCCGGCGAGTTGGCCTTGGCGCCGAAGCCGTTGTCGGTCAGCACCATGTAGCTGCCGTCGGGCAGTTTCTTGATGCCGGAGTGGCCCTGCGCCGGCTGGCCCTTGAACGGCAGCTTGACGCCGGTGGGGCGATCGAACGACTTGCCCTCGACGGTGCCGACGGTGTCGATGCGCGGGCCGCCGGTGAACTTGCCGGGGTTGCGGAAGTCGGCAGGGGCGTCCGCCGGCGGATCGATGAAGGTCTCGGCGGGCAGAACGACGTGACCGGCGAGGGTCGCCGGAAAAACTTGCTGGGCGGAAGCGAGGCTGGTGGTGGCAAGCAGGCCGAGCAGGCCGAGCGTCAATACGCGCATGAAGGTTCTCCCCCTGTTGGGGCGTGCTTGCGGCTTTGGCCTCAGTCACGCCCGATCTAATGCGCGTCCGTTGTGGTTCCGCGGTGTGTCCGTGCCGTTACAAAGACATGACAGTTCTGCGACCGTCGACAGCTTTGCTCTTCAAAGCCGCGTCATTTGCGCGCGGATGGGCCGGCGCTAGTCGAACCCGACGAACACCGTCGCTTCCTTGACCGATTTGCGTTCCGACACCACGGCATTGGCCGGAAAGCTGTCGTCCGGCCATCCGAGCGCGATGCTTTTCATGATGATCTGATCGTCGGCGATGCCGGCGTGCTCGCGCACCACCGGCGATTGCATGATGCCCTGGCTGTTGATCACGGCGCCGAGCCCGCGCGACCAAGCGGCGTTGACAAGGGCGGTTGCGACAGCGCCGCAATCGAACGGCGTATCGTCGCTGCCATCCAGAATGCGGTCGTAGGTGACGATCACGCACACCGGTGCATCGAACTGGCGGAAGCCGCGCAGCACCCAGTCCTGCCGCTTCTCCTTGTCGTCGCGCGCGATGCCCATGGCGGAGAACAGCTGCTTGGCGACACCGACCTGCCGGTCGCGGTGCTGCCCGGTAAAGCCTTGACCCGTGCGGAACTCACGCGACTGAGGGACGCCGGCCACCATCCGCTCGGTATTGCCCGCGCGGATTCGGTTCAGCGGCTCGCCGGTGATGACGTAGAAATTCCACGGCTGGGTATTCATCGAGGACGGCGCGCGCATCGCCAGCGCGATGATCTCCTCGATCAGCTTTTGGGGCACCGGATCGGGCTTGTAGCCGCGAATGCTGCGGCGGCCCATGATGACGTCGTCGTATTGCATACCGCTCATCCCCGCGCCGCCTTGTCCTTGTTGTTCTGCGCCATGATCGCGTCCTTGGCCGCGTTCCAGTCGGCGTCGCTCCAGTCGCGCAGCTGATAGAAATTGCCGCCCATGGCGAGTGCCTGCGCGCCGTCCATGGCAATGGTCTCGCCGTTGATCCAGTCGCAGCCGCCGGAGATGAGGAAGGTCGCGAGGTTCTGCAGCTCTTCCATCGTGCCGACGCGCAGCATCGGGTTCATCGCCTTGGTGCGCGCACCGGCTTCGTCACCCGGCTTGATGCGCTTGCTCATGCCCTCGGTCGGGATTTCGCCCGGCGCGATGGTGTTGAGGCGGATGCCGTAGCGGCCCCACTCGGTGGCGAGCGACATGGTCATCGCATGGATCGCCGCCTTGCTCATGGTGGACGGCACCACATAGGGGCTGCCGTTGCGCACCCAGGTGACCGTGATCGAGACGACGTTGCCGCGATGCTTGCCGGCGATCCAGCGGCGGCCGACCGCATGCGTGACGTAGAACGTGCCGTGCATGACGATGTTGGCGACCGCATCGAAGCCGCGGGGCGACAGGTCCTGCGTGCGCGAGATGAAGTTGCCGGCAGCGTTGTTGATGAGGTCGGTGAGCGGCCCGTCCTTCCAGATCTCCTCGATCATCGCATCGACGGCGCCCGCATCGCGGATGTCGACGCCATGCGCGACGACTTTGCCGCCGTGCTCTTTCATCAGTTCACCGGCGGTTTCCTCGCACACGCTCTTGCGGCGGCCGCAGATATGCACCTCAGCGCCGAGCTGCAGAAATCGCGTGGTCATTGCTTTGCCGAGGCCGGTGCCGCCTCCGGTCACGAGAATGCGGCGGCCTTTCAACAGACCTGGCGTGAACATGTGTCGTCCTCCCGGAGAGATTGTTTAGGCATGATCTAATCCGAAAACCGGTACCCACTTTTCGGGATCATGCCGTTTTTTGCTTAGTTAGTTGATTGACTAAAACCAACGGAGAGCCTTTTGTAAAGCCGGAAACGTCCCAATGATCGCCGCTCAGCAAGCGCGCAAACCAGAAAGCAAAAGCAAATGGAAGATCGGGTTTCGATTTCGATCACCGACGGCGTCGCCGATGTGCGGCTCGTGCGCGCGGACAAAATGAATGCGCTCGACATGGCGATGTTCGATGCGCTGGTCGCGGCCGCGACACGGCTCAAGAGCGAGAAGGGCGTGCGCGCCGTTGTGCTGTCCGGCGAAGGCAAGGCCTTCTGCGCCGGCCTCGACATGGGCCGCTTCCAGACCATGGGCTCGGGGCAGGGCACGGGCCGCAAGGAAGATCTCGCGGTGCGCAGTCACGGCATTGCCAACCAGCCGCAATACGCAGTGTGGGGCTGGCGCGAACTGCCGGTGCCGGTGATCGCCGCCGTGCATGGCGTTGCGTTCGGCGGCGGCTTCCAGCTCGCGCTTGGCGCCGACATGCGCTTCCTCGCACCGGATGCGCGGATGTCGATCATGGAAATCAAGTGGGGTCTCGTGCCAGACATGGCGGGCACGCCGATCCTCGCGAGCCTCGTGCGCGACGATATCCTGCGCGACCTCTGTTACACCGGCCGCATCTTCTCGGCGCAGGAAGCGATGAGCTACGGCCTCGCCACGCGCATCTGCGACGATCCGCGTGCAGTGGCGTTGGAAGTGGCACGCGAGATCGCCAACAAGAGCCCGGATGCAATCCGCGCGGCCAAGCGGTTGCTGAACAGGCTCAGCGTCGATCCGGCGCCGGCGCTGCTCGCGGAATCGATCGAGCAGAAGGCGCTGATTGGTTCGGCCAATCAGATCGAGGCGGTGAAGGCGAACCTCGACAAACGCGCGCCGAAGTTCGCCGAGGCGTGAGGGAGCTTGCGCGCTAGCCGATGATCCCGGCGGCGCGCATCTTCTCGATTTCGGCGCTGGTGAAGCCGGCAGCCTCGAGAATCTCGTTGCTGTGCTGGCCAAGCTCCGGCGCCTTGCGCGGCGGCCGCTTCTTCTCGCCGCTCACCCAGATCGGGCTGTTGATGGTCAGCATGGTGTCGTTCTCGAACGGCACCAGCGCTTCCGTATCGCGCATCTGCTGATCGGTGAGCAGGTCGTCGAGAATGCCGACGACGCCGAAGATGATGCCGGTGCCATCCAGAATTGTCCGCCATTCGGCAAGGTCGCGGGTGATGAACACATCGTCGAGCGCCTTCACCAGTTCCGGCGAATTGGCGTGACGGTTCTTCGTGGTGTCGAAGCGCGCGTCCTGCAGCAGATCGGCGCGGCCGACGGCGCGGGCGAGGATCGGCCACTGCTTCTCCTCGTTGAGCATGGACAGGATGATCCAGCGTCCGTCCTTGCACTTGTAGTGGTTGGTGCAGGCGTTCATCGCCTGCGCGCGCGGCTGACGCTCCTTGAACTTGCCGCCGACGAGCTTGGCCTGCGCCAGCACGCTCGACGCCCACAGGCCGTTGGCCATCAGGTTGGATTGCACCATCGAGCCCTTGCCGGTCTTCTCGCGCTTGTAGAGGCCGGTGACGATCGCGCCGTAGAACGCCATCGCGCAGGGATGATCGCCCATACCGGCGACCGAACGCGCCGGCACCGAGTCGGTACCGTCGCGCACGAGATCCATCAGGCCGGAGCGCGCCCAGTAGGCGGACGAGTCGAAGCCCGGCTTGTTGGCTTCTTCACCCGTCTCGCCGTAGCCGGTGAACGAGGCGTAGATCATGCGGTCGTTCAGCGGCGCGAGTTCGTCGTAAGTCAGGCCGAGCTTCTTGCGCACCTGCGGCGGGAAGTTGGTGATGAAGACGTCGCATTCCTTGACGAGGCGCTTCAGCACGGCCTGGCCTTCGGGCTTGGACAGGTCGAGCGCGAGGCTGCGCTTGTTGCGGCCCTCAAGCAGCCAGGCGAAGTTGTGCTGGGTCTCGGGATAGCCCGGCAGGTTCGGCAGGTTGCGATAGGGATCGCCGGCGCCCGGCGGCTCGATCTTGATGACTTCCGCGCCGAAGTCCGACAGCACGGTGGCAGAGGCGGGGGCGGCGATGAAGCTCGCGCAATCGATCACCTTCAAACCCTTGAAAAGACCCTCGCTCATTCCGTCTCGCTCCCTGAATGTTTCTTGATTTGGGGTACGCGCATCCTAGCCGATGCGTCTTGGTCTGCCACCCCTCTGACCGGGGCCGTTATAGACTGAATTCACGGCTCGAAGCATCGTTTCAGTATGCGAAATCGGCAGGCGGCAATGCCGCTTTGGAGCGTTGCCATTTCAGAACGTGTTCGCAATTTGGGCACCGACGTTCCACCTCGCGAACTTTTCGCAGCGCATCATCATCGGAGGATCGATTTGGCCCCGTCTTTCGGCATCGTTTCGGGCGCGCGTCTCAAGAGCCATGAGGAGGTTGCTTCTCGCGCGGCGCTGATCGCAGGGGGCCTGCAGCAGATCGGCGTCAAGCAGGGCGATTGCGTCGCGGTGCTGATGCGCAACGACATTGCCTGCATCGAGGTCGCCTATGCGGTTATGACGCTCGGTGCGTATGCCGTGCCGGTGAACTGGCACTTCAAGCCGGAAGAGATCGAATACATCTTGAAAGACTCTGGCGCGAAGGCGCTGTTTGGTCACGCCGACCTGCTGCATCCATTGCGCGACTCGATCCCGAGCGGCGTCACGGTGATCAGCGCGCCGACGCCGCCGGAAATTCTCGCCAACTACAAGATCGATCCGGCGACGCTGGCGCGACCGGCGTTCACACAGGAGCTGGACGACTGGATCGCCAAGCAGCCGCCTTACGACGGACCTGCGCTGCCGCAGCCGCAAAACATGATCTACACCTCCGGCACCACCGGCAATCCGAAGGGCGTTCGCCGGCATGCACCGACGCCGGAGCAGGTGAAGAATGCGGAGGCGATGCGCACGCTGATTTACGGGCTCAAGCCCGGCGCTCGTGCGATCCTGCCGGGACCGTTCTATCACTCGGCGCCGAACTCGTTCGCGCTCCGCTCCGGCAAACTCGGCGGCGTGCTGGTCTTGATGCCGCGCTTCGAGCCGGAGGAGTTTCTGCGGCTGGTCGATCGCGAGAAGATCGACACCATCTTCATGGTACCGACCATGTTCATCCGTTTGCTCAAGCTGCCGGAGAGTGTGCGCAAAAGCTATGACGTTTCCTCGCTGCGCCACGTCATCATCGCCGCCGCGCCGTGCCCGCCGGAAGCCAAGCGCGCGATGATCGAATGGTGGGGGCCGGTGATCTATGAATTCTACGGCTCGACCGAATCCGGCGCGGTGACGTTCGCCAACTCCGCCGATGCGCTGAACAAGCCGGGCACCGTCGGCAAGATCGCGCCGGGCGCCGAGCTGAAATTCTACGGCGAGGACGGCAAGGAAGTGGCGCAGGGCGAAGTCGGCGAAATCTACTCGCGCATCGCCGGCAACCCGGACTTCACCTATCACAACAAGCCGGAGAAGCGCGCCGAGATCGACCGCGGCGGTTTCATCACGTCGGGCGACGTCGGTTACATCGACGAGGATGGATACGTCTTCATCTCCGACCGCAAGCGCGACATGGTAATCTCCGGCGGCGTCAACATCTATCCGGCCGAGATCGAGTCGGTGCTGCACGGCGTCGCCGGCGTGCACGACTGCGCCGTGTTCGGTATCCCGGATGCGGAGTTCGGCGAGGCGCTGATGGCGGCGGTCGAGCCGCAGCCGGGCGTGACGCTCGACGTCAACGCGGTCCGCGCCGCGTTGAAGGCGTCGCTCGCCGACTACAAGGTGCCGAAGCACATCGAGATCCACGGCAGCCTGCCGCGTGAGGATTCCGGCAAGATCTTCAAGCGCCGCCTGCGCGATCCGTACTGGGAGCGGGCGGGGCGAAAAATCTGATCCCGGATGGCAGCAAAACCGGCCGCCGGTTCTTGCGCACTGCATCAAAACTTGCACTGAATGGCTCGTCCCAATGAGGCGAGCCGCTGATGTCGTCACAGCCGAATCCGTCGTCCACCCGTACGAGCAACCAGCCCGATCCGGCTGCGTCAGCCGCCGACGCGCAACTTCGCGAGGACATTCGCCTGCTTGGGCGCATTCTCGGCGACACGGTGCGCGATCAGGAAGGCGCGGCGGTGTTCGATCTGGTCGAGCGCATCCGGCAAAGCTCGATCCGCTTCCATCGCGACGATGATCGCGCAGCGCGCAGCGAGCTCGAGGCCATCCTCGACGGCATGTCGATCGCGGATACGGTGCGGATCGTGCGCGCCTTCAGCTATTTCTCGCATCTCGCCAACATCGCCGAGGATCAGAACAACATCCGCCAGATGCGGGCACAGGATTTCTCCGGTGCGCCGCCCCGCGCCGGCTCCCTCAGCCTCGCATTGGAACGCGCGAAGGACGCCGGTTTCGATGCGATCAAACTGCGCGACTTCTTCGGCACCGCGCTGATCAGCCCGGTGCTGACCGCGCATCCGACCGAAGTGCGCCGCAAGAGCACGATCGACCGCGAGATGGAGATTGCCGATCTGCTCGATCGCCGCGAGCGCATGCATCTGACGCCGCTGGAGCTGGAGAACGTACAAGAGCAGTTGCGCCGTGCGGTGCTGACCCTGTGGCAGACCAATCTGCTGCGGCGGACGAAGCTGACGGTGCTGGACGAAGTTTCCAACGGCCTGTCGTTCTACGATTACACGTTCCTGCGCGAGGTGCCGCGGCTGCACTGCGCGCTGGAAGACAAGCTCAATGCCGACGGCGGCCTTGCCTCGTTCCTGCGCATCGGAAGTTGGATCGGCGGCGACCGCGACGGCAATCCGTTTGTGACGGCGGAGGTGATGCGCGGCGCGCTGAAGCTGCACTCCACGCTGATCCTGCGATTCTATCTCGACGAGCTGCATGTGCTTGGTGCCGAGCTGTCGATGGCGGCGCATCTCGCGGACGTGTCCGACGAGTTGCGCACGCTGGCGCAGCGCTCGCCCGATACATCGCCGCATCGCAGCGGCGAGCCATATCGTCTGGCGGTGTCGGGCATCTATGCGCGGCTGGCCGCGACCGCGCTGAAGTTTGGCGTCGAAACTCGCCGTGCTCCGGTCGGTGCGGCTGCGCCTTACGAGAACCCAGCCGAATTCAAGCGCGATCTCGATGTGCTCGACCGCTCGCTGGTGGCGCACCAGGCGCAGGTGATTGCGCGCGGCCGCTTGCGGCTGCTGCGCCGCGCCGCCGATTGTTTCGGCTTCCATCTCGCCAGTCTCGATATCCGCCAGAACTCGGCGGTGCACGAGCGCACGATGGACGAACTGCTCGAAGCCGCTGTGCCCGGCACGCGTTATATGGAGATGGGCGAGGATGCGCGGATCGCGCTGCTCGCGGGTGAGCTGCGCAATGCGCGGCCGCTGGTGTCGCCGTTCATCGCCTACAGCGAAGAAACGCAAAGTGAGCTTGGTGTGCTGCGCGCGGCGGCCGAGGCGCATGCGACCTTTGGTGAAGCAGTCATTCCTCAGTGCATCATTTCGATGTCGCGTGGCGTGTCGGATCTGCTGGAAGTCGCCGTGCTGTTGCAAGAGGTCGGTCTGGTCAAGGCGGACGGGACGAGCGGCCTCAATATCGTGCCGCTGTTCGAGACCATCGAGGACCTGCAGCAGAGCGCCGGCATCATGGATCGCCTGTTCGCGCTGCCGGAGTACCGCAAGCTTGTCGACAGCCGCGGCGGGATTCAGGAGGTGATGCTCGGCTACTCTGACAGCAACAAGGACGGCGGCTTCGTCACGTCGGGCTGGGAACTTTACAAAGCCGAGATCGAACTGATCAAAGTGTTCGAACGGCACGGCGTGCGGCTGCGGCTGTTCCACGGCCGTGGCGGTTCGGTCGGCCGCGGCGGCGGGCCGAGCTACGACGCGATTCTCGCGCAGCCCGGCGGCGCGGTGAACGGACAGATCCGCATCACCGAGCAGGGCGAAATCATTTCCAGCAAATATTCCAATCCCGATGTCGGCCGCAGCAATCTGGAAGTGCTCGCGGCGGCGACGCTTGAGACGAGCCTGCTGCAGCCGCGCCAGAGTGCACCGAACCCGAGTTATCTCGAAGCGATGGAGCAAATCTCCGCGCTCGCGTTCAAGGCCTATCGCGATCTCGTCTACGAAACCGAGGGCTTTGAGGATTACTTCTGGGAGTCGACGGTGATCACCGAGATCGCGACGCTCAACATCGGCAGCCGGCCCGCTTCACGCAAGAAGACGCGAAGGATCGAGGACCTGCGTGCGATCCCCTGGGTGTTCAGCTGGGCGCAGTGCCGCCTGATGCTGCCGGGCTGGTACGGTTTCGGCGCGGCGGTGGAGACGTGGATTGCGCAGCATCCCGAGAAAGGCATGCCTTTCCTGCAGGAGCTGTATCGCGAGTGGCCGTTCTTCCGCACGCTGCTCGCCAACATGGACATGGTGCTCGCCAAGAGCAGCATCGCCATCGCCTCGCGTTATGCGGCGCTGGTACAGAACGAAGCGCTGCGCGAGACGATCTTCGGCCGCATCCGGCGCGAGTGGCATCTCACCATCGAGACTCTGCTCGACATCATGGATCACGAGCGGCTGCTGGAAGGAAACCCGCTGCTCGAGCGCTCGATCCGCAACCGCTTTCCGTATCTCGATCCGCTCAACCACGTGCAGGTCGAGCTGCTGAAGGCGCACCGGGCGGAGAGCGCCGACGAGCAGGTGCTGCGCGGCATTCAGATCACCATCAACGGCATCTCGGCGGGACTACGCAACAGCGGATGAGGGCTTAGGCCTTCACCTTGTCGCCGAGGTGATCGATCGCCGCCGCAACACCGCCCTTGCCGTGCGGGATGCCGAGCGCGTGCAGCGCCATTTCGACGACGCCGAGCGTGCCGAGGATCATCGGCGCATTGATGTGGCCCATGTGCGCGATGCGAAACGCCTGGCCGCTCAATGCGCCGATGCCGGTGCCGAGCACCAGCCCGCATTTCTGCGAGCAGTACGAGCGCAATTCATTCGCGGTCGGCGTGCCGTTGACGAGAATCGTCGTCACCGTGTCCGCGCGCTCGTCCGGCTTGGTGATGTTGAAGCCGATCGCATTGCTCTTCGCCCAGACGCCGACGGCGGCGCGAACGGCTTCCGCCAGCAGCTTGTGACGCAGGAAGGTGTTGTCGAGGCCTTCCTCGGCGATCATGTCGAGCGCACGGCGCAGCGCATACATCAGATGTACCGGCGGCGTGCCGGCATATCGCATGTAGTGCTCCTTACCTTCGCGCGCGGTCCAGTCCCAGTACGGCGTGCGCATGTTGGCCTTGGCATGGATGGCACGTGCGCGATCGTTGACGGCGACGAACGACAGGCCCGGCGGCGTCATCAGGCCCTTCTGCGACGCCGACATGGTGACGTCGACACCCCATGCATCCATTTCGTAGGGCATGCAGGCGAGCGAGGCGACGGTGTCGACCACGTAGAGCGCAGGATGCTTTGCGGCCTTGATCGCCTTGCCGATAGCCTCGATGTCGTTATAGACGCCGGTCGCCGTATCGACCTGCACGACGAGGATCACCTTGATCTCGTGATTGACGTCCGCCTTCAGCCGCGCCTCGACCTCCTCGGGACGCACGGCGCGCGACAGTTCGCCTTTGAGGATTTCGAGTTCGGCGCCCATGCGCGCGGCGGCCTCGCCCCAGCCGAGCGCGAAGCGGCCGCTCTCCAGCACCAGCACCTTGTCGCCGCGCGAGAGAATGTTCGACAGCACCGCTTCCCACGCGCCGTGGCCGTTGGCGATGTAGATGTAGGACTGGCCTTCGGTGCGGAAGAGTTTGCTCAGGTCGGCGAGCAGGCTGTCGGTGATCGCGATCAGTTCGCCGGAATAGATGTCGGTTGCCGGGCGGTGCATGGCCTGCAGCACCTCGTCCGGCATCGTCGTCGGGCCGGGGAGAGCCAGAAACTCACGTCCTGCACGAACCACCATCGTTGATCACCTTTATTGCTATTCCTGGGCGCAAAAATGAAGCCGCCCCTTTTGACACAGGAGCGGCTTCAGGCAAATCGCAATGACGCGAGGTCGGCGGGCTTGCTATCCGCTTCTGTCAGTTCTGGTTGGTGAAGATGATGGTGCCGGAGGCCGCAAACATGCCGCCGACGCCGTGGCAGACGGAGATTTTCGCGCCCGGCACCTGCGCCGGGGCGATGCCGCGCATCTGCCGTACACTCTCCTGCAAGGCATACATGCCGTACATTCCGGAATGCATGTAGGAGAGGCCGCTGCCATTGGTGTTCAGCGGCAGCTTGCCGCCGGGGCGGGTGTTGCCGCCGGCGATGAATTGTCCGGTCTCCTCATGCGGCATGAAGCCGAGATCGCCGAGGCCGTAGAGCGGCAGGTGCGCGAAGGCGTCGTAGATCATCAGGTGATCGACATCCTTGTGGCTGATTCCCGCCTCGCGGAAGGCGGTGGGGCCTGCGACCTTGAAGGCGCGCGACGACGTGAACGTCTCCATCTGGCTGACCATCGGCGTCTCGACGCTCTCGCCGGTGCCGAGAATGTAGACGGGCTTGGTCTTGAAGTCCTTGGCCCGCTCGGCGGAGGTGAGGATCAGCGCGCCGCCGCCGTCGGTGACGAGACAGCACTGCAGCAGGCGAAACGGATAGGCGATCATGCGCGAGTTGAGCACGTCCGCGACCGTGATCGGGTCCTTCATCATCGCGCGCGGATTCTTCGCTGCCCACTCGCGCTGCACGACGGCGACCATGGCGAGCTGCTCATGGGTGATACCGTAGGTCTTCATGTAGCGCAGCACCGGAATCGGAAACATGCTCGGCGGCCCGTAGACGCCGAACGGTGCCTCGAACTGCCCCTGCAGGCTGTCGGCGGGAATCGAGCGCGGCAATTTGCCGATCATCGACTTGCCGCTCTCCGCGTGAGTGATCAGCACGGTCTTGCACAGGCCGGCTTCGATCGCCGCCGCGGCATGGCGGACGTGCAGCATGAACGAGCAGCCGCCGACGGAGGTGCCATCGACCCAGGTCGGCGTGATGCCGAGGTAGTGCGCGATCTGCTGCGGCGTTTCGACCGCGGTGGCGACGCCGTCGATGTCTGAGGGCTTGAGACCGGCATCTGCCATGGCGTTGAGCGCGGCATCCGCATGCAGCTGGATCTGCGACATGTCGGGAATGACGCCGAGCTTGGTGGTTTCGGCCGCGCCGACGACAGCGACTTGATTGCGACGCATGATTTATCCCTTCGCCGGCTTGAACATCGGAAGGGTGATGGTGTCGTCGAGCTTCTCGAAGGTCGCCTCGAGCTTCATGTCGAGCACGAGCGCTTCCGGCGTCTGCGGACACTCGACGATGTTCGACATCATGCGCGGCCCTTCGGCGAGTTCGACGACGGCGATGGCGTAGGGCGGGGTGAAGCCGGGTGCCGCGGGCCGATGGTTGATGACGTAGCTGTAGAGCGTGCCCTTGCCGCTGGCCTTGAAGATGCAGACCTTGCGCGAACCGCAGCCGGGGCAGAACGGGCGTGGCGGGAAGTAGGTCTTCGCGCAGTCGTCGCACTTCTGCAGACGCAGTTCGCCGGCCTTGGTGCCGTCCCAGAAGTGCTGCGTTTCCGGCGTCGGGACCGGGCGCGCGCGTTTGGCTTCAGCCATGATGCGATCCTTCGTGATGTCTGAGAGGAGACGCGATCAGATCGCGTCCCACGAGAAGATGTCGGCGGAGCGGTCGAGCTTGTAGAACGACGACTTCAGCGCCGGCATGCCGTGCTCGGCGAGCGACTGCGTCGTCCAGCCTTCGGCGCGATGCACCGAGCGGATCGGGCGCGACTGGCCCATCAGGAACACTTCGTTCATGCGGACCGCGAAAATCTGCCCGGTGACGTCCTTGGCGGCCTCGCTCAACAGAAACGCGACGACCGGCGCGATCTTCTCCGGGCCCATCTGCTGCATGCGTGCAACGCGGGCCTTCTCTTCTTCCGTCTCGGTCGGGATGGTGCCGATCATGCGGCTCCACGCGAACGGCGACACGCAGTTCGAGCGGACGTTGAAACGGCCCATGTCGAGCGCGATCGATTTCGACAGGCCGACGATGCCGAGTTTCGCGGCCGCATAGTTGGCCTGGCCGAAGTTACCGATCAGGCCCGAGGTCGAGGTGAAGTGGACGAACGCGCCGCTCTCCTGTTCGCGGAACAGCCGCGCGGCGGCGTGCGAGGTATAAAACGAGCCCATCAGGTGCACCTTGATGACGGCTTCGAACGCATCGATGCTCATGCGGTGGAAGATCGCGTCGCGCAGGATGCCGGCGTTGTTGACGACGCCGTCGAGTTTGCCGAATGCGTCGACCGCCTGCTTGATGATCTTGCTGGCCGGAATGGCTTCGGCGACGCTCTCGAAGTTGGCGACCGCCGTACCGCCGCGCTTCTTGATTTCCTCGACCACCTCTTCGGCAGGAGCCGCGCTCGATCCCGCGCCGTCGGCGGCGCCACCCGGATCGTTGACAACGACCTTGGCGCCTTCCGCTGCGCAGAGCAACGCGATCTCGCGGCCGATGCCGCGGCCTGCGCCGGTGACAACGATCGATTTGCCCTCAAGCATCTTGCTGGCTGCAGCCATGATTTTTTCCTCGCCTCTTTGGATTGCCGCGACACGGAACCGCGTCGCCGATCATGTGCGTTGAACCCGCACGTGTTTTCCGGCGCGACCTTCGCACCGGCTTTGCTGAAACGTCAATTGGACGAAATGGAATTTCAGAGGCTGAAACCGGCCAGTTTCGCAGATGGGGTCTGCGAAAGCCTCATGGCCGGTCTCATTAGCCGCGCGCGGCGGCCCGCGGCTTGATGGTGAGCTGCTTGGCCAGCATCGCGGCTGTGCGCTGCAACGGCAGCAGGAAGCGCTTGACGCCGTCTTCCTGGCTGATGGCGCTGCGCAGCATCATGATGTTGATACTGGCGAGCACCTGCTTGTCGTTCTTGATCGGCACGCCCATGGCCCAGACCGTGCCTTCGTACTCCTCGCGGCTGTAGTCCGCGTCCATCAATGCGTAGCCGCGCTCGCGGATTTCTTGCAGCATCTTCGACAGCCGCTTCGGATTGCGGGCCATGTCGTTCCAGTGGCCCGGCGTCTTCGCCAGCGTTTCGATGATCTGCGCCTGCTCCTGTTCGGCGCAATAGGCGAGGTAGGCGCGGCCGAGCGAGGTGCCGAGCACCGGCGCACGGAATCCCGGCGTGCGGTTGAACAGCAGCAGCCCGCTTTCGCGCGAGGTTTGCGCGACGATCATCGCATCCTGATCGAACAGGGCGACGTCGGACGGCCAGCCGATCTCCTTGCGGAATTTGCGCAAGGTCGGCTCGACCACGCTGCCGATCCACAGATGCTGGTCATACCCCTGGCTCAGCAGCAGCGTGCGGCCGGTCAGCGCGTAAACCGCGCGCTCGGCGTCGCGCATCACATAGCCCTCATGTTCGAGCGTCTCGAGCATCCGGACGATCGTCGCCTTGTCGAGGCCGGTGGCCTTGTTCAGCGAGCGCACGGTCGAAATCCGCTCCTCGTTGATGACACGGAGCACTTCGAGCCCGCGAGCGACCGCGACCACTGGTTTGAAAGAGGGCACGCTGACCTTGACCTCGTTTGTTGCGTTGCGCTGACCGCGCTGGAGCGGATCGCGCCGCACCAACGGCATCGCGCGCTTCGGGCTGAACGATTTGGTGCGGGCCGGAACTATACGGGGCATGTTTTTTCATTTCAACAGTTGAAACCAGATTTCGGGAAAGCTTGCCGTCTTGCGGCCTTCTGTCGTACCAACCCGAAACGAAACGGCGTTCCACGAGGTGAACATGATCGGCGCGGCGCGGTCGATGGCTGAAAATGGGTATAGCCAGCCTGCGGGTGGCGCTCCGCGATCACACCGGCGTGTGTTTGCGATTCGGCCTCAACTGGCGGTACGCACGAGTTTGGGCGGGGTCTTCTGCCTTCAAACGCAGCAGGGAAGCTGACGAATGGGACCGCTCAAGGGGATCAAGGTCGTCGATATGAGTGCGGTCCTGATGGGGCCGTACGCCACCCAGATGCTCGGCGACTACGGCGCCGACGTCATCAAAGTCGAGCCGCCGGAAGGGGATATCACCCGCCAGATCGGACCGATGCGCGGTCCGGGGATGGGGCCGATCTTCCTCAACACCAACCGCAACAAGCGCAGCATCTGCCTCGACCTGAAAAAGGAGACCGGCCGCGCGGCGCTTTTGAAGCTCGCCGCCGACGCCGACGTGCTCGTCTACAACGTGCGCCCGCAAGCCATGCAACGATTGAAGCTCGGCTATGACGTCGTGTCGGAGGTCAATCCGCGGATCATCTATGCCGGCGTGTTCGGCTTCGGCCAGGACGGCGACTACGCCGCGAAGCCGGCTTACGACGATCTGATCCAGGGCGGCACAGGACTGTCATATTTGATGGCGCGCGCCGGCGACGACACCCCGCGCTATGTTCCGAACGCAATTGCCGATCGTGTGGTCGGCCTGACCGCGGTCGGTGCGATCCTCGCGAGCATCGTCCATCGCGACCGCACCGGCAAAGGTCAGCGCGTCGATATCCCGATGTTCGAGACGATGGCGGCGTTCGTGCTCGGCGATCACATGGGCGGGCTGACCTTCGAGCCGCCGCTCGATCGGGGCGGCTATGCGCGGCAGATGTCGCGCGAACGCCGGCCGTATCGCACGAAAGACGCCTATATCAGCGTCATCGTCTACAACGACAAGCAGTGGCAGAATTTCTTCAAGGCCACCGGCCGCGACGATCTCGCCGCCGATCCGCGCTTCGCATCGGTCGCCGCACGGCTCGCGAACATCGAGTTCGTGCTCGGCGAGCTCGCCCGCATCTTCCTGACCCGCACCACCGACGAATGGATCAGTTTGCTCGATAAAGCCGACGTGCCGTCGATGCCCATGCACGACCTGCAGGGTGTTCTGAGCGATCCGCATCTCGTCAGCGCCAATTTCTTCTCTATCCTTGAGCATCCGACCGAAGGCCAGATTCGCAACATGCGGCCGGCGGCGACGTGGTCGGAGACTCCGGTGGAGGTCAGTCATCTTGCACCGCGTCACGGCGAGCACAGCATCGAGATTCTGAAGGAAGCCGGATACAGCGCTGACGATATCGACGCGCTGATCAAGGACGGCGTCACCAAGACGCCGCAAGAACCGAAACTATAACGACAGGAAACGCCCGCGATGGATTTCGCCCTCAGCCCGCAGCAGGAATCGATCCGCGATGCGATCAAGAAAATCTGCGCCGGTTTCGACGACGCCTATTGGCTGAAGAAGGACAAGGAGGGCGGCTTCCCGAACGAATTCCACAAGGCGTTGGCCGATGCCGGCTGGCTCGGCATCTGCATGCCGGAGGAATTCGGCGGCTCAAATCTCGGCATCACCGAGGCGGCGATCATGATGCGTACGATTGCGGAATCCGGCGCGGGCATGTCCGGCGCCTCCGCCGTGCACATGAACGTGTTCGGGCTCAATCCGGTGGTCGTGTTCGGCACCGACGAGCAGCGCCGCCGCATGCTGCCGCCGATCGCCGAGGGCAAGGACAAGTCCTGCTTCGCGGTGACGGAGCCGAACACCGGCCTCAACACGACGCAGCTGAAGCTGCGCGCCGTGCGCAAGGGCGACAAGTACGTCGTCAACGGCCAGAAGGTGTGGATTTCGACCGCGCAGGTCGCGAACAAGATTCTGCTGCTGGCGCGCACGACACCGCTGGAGGATGTGAAGTCGCCGACCCACGGTCTCAGCCTGTTCTACACGGACTTCGATCGCAAGACGATCGCGGTGCACGAGATCGAGAAGATGGGCCGCAAGGCGGTCGACTCGAACGAGTTGTTCTTCGCGGACTTCGAGATCCCCGTCGAGGACCGGCTCGGTGAGGAAGGGCGCGGCTTCGAATACATTCTGCACGGCATGAATCCGGAGCGCATTCTCATCGCGGGTGAAGCGGTCGGGCTTGGTGTGCTCGCGCTCGATCGCGCGTCGGCTTATGCGAAGAGCCGCATCGTCTTCAACCGGCCGATCGGCCAGAACCAGGCCATCCAGCATGCGCTCGCCAGGAACTGGATGGAGCTGGAAGCCGCATGGCTGATGGTGATGTCGGCCGCGTGGCAATACGATCAAGGCCTGCCATGTGGCGCTGCGGCGAATGCGGCGAAGTATCTCGCAGCGGAAGCGGGCTTCAACGCCTGCGAGCAATCGGTGATGACGCACGGCGGCTTCGGCTACGCCAAGGAGTATCACGTCGAGCGTTACCTGCGCGAAGTGATGATTCCGCGCATTGCGCCGGTGAGCCGCGAGATGATCCTTTCCTTCATTGCGGAGAAGGTGCTCGGCCAGCCGAAGTCATACTGACCGCCGGCGATGGTTGCCGTTCCCGACAACGTTATTGCGGCCGATGCGCTCGACTTCGCGTCGATCGTGCGGCCCGGCGACCGGATCGTGTGCGGGCAGGCTGCCGCCGAACCGCTGACGCTGACCGAAGCGCTGATTGCGCAGAAGAACAACCTGCCGCCATTCTCAATGTTTCTCGGGCCGGTCTATTCGCAGACGTTTGCGCCGGAACGGACCGAAGGCATTGCGCTGTCGAGCTATGGCGCGATGGGCAATTCGCTGGCGCTGGCCGCGCGCGGGCGGCTTGAGCTTGTGCCGCTGCCTTATAGCCAGCTGTGCGCGGAGTATGAGAGCGGCGAGCGTGCAGCTGACATTGTGCTGATTCAGCTGTCGTCGCGCTCACTGGCGCGGGGCCTCAGTCTGTCGCTGTCGCACGACTACGTGCTGTCGGCGGCGCGCAAGGCGCGCGTTGTGATCGCCGAGATCAATCCGGATGCGCCGTGGACGCATGGCGCGGAATTGCTAGACGACGTGCCGCTGCACCTCTGCGTTGCCGCGGGGCGTGGACCGTTGGAGGTGCCCGCAGCCAGTCTCGACGAGACGGCGCGTAGGATAGCGGCGCATGCGGCGACGCTGATTCGGGATGGCGCGACGTTGCAGTTCGGCGTCGGCAAGATTCCGGAGGCGATCGTGTCCAGTCTCGGGCATTTGAAGAGCCTCGGCATTCATTCCGGGCTGATCAACGACGTGACCGTCGATCTGATTGAGCGCGGGGCGATCACCAACGGCGAGAAGGGCATTGATCGCGGTGTCTCCGTTGCCAATCAGCTGATCGGCACGCGCAGACTTTACGATCACGCGCATGAAAATGCGGCCATCTCAGTGCGGCCGACCGCTTACACCCACGGGCACGATGTACTGAAGCGGGTGAAGCGGCTGGTCGCGATCAACTCGGCGGTTGAAGTCGGTCTCGACGGCAGCATCAATGCGCAGACCGCGGGCGGCATGCCGGTCGGCGGCATCGGCGGGCAGCTCGACTTTGTGCGCGGCGCCAACGCGTCGCCGGGCGGCCGCGCGATCATTGCATTGCCTGCAGCGTCGAAAGGCAAGAGCCGGATCGTGCCAACGGTGGAGACGGTGACGACGCCTGCCGAACTTGCCGACGCGATCGTGACCGAGTTCGGCGTCGCGGAGTTGCGCGGCTGCGATGTTGCGGAGCGGGCGCGGCGGCTGATCGCGATCGCTGCGCCCGAGCATCGCGAAGAGCTCTCTCGCGCGGCTTTCAGCGCTCGCAAAGATGGTGTTAAGTAGCGAAAAATATCGGAGGAACCATGCCCGGGCTTTATTTCGAGGAGTTTCACGTCGGTCAGGAATTCCATCACGCGTTCAGCCGGACCGTGACGGAAATGGACAACACCATGTTCAGCCTGCTGACCATGAATCCGCAGCCGCTGCATCTCGATGCGCACTTCTCCGAGAACACCGAGTTCGGCCAGCGGCTGTTCAACAGCCTCTACACGCTCGGCATCATGATCGGCATGTCGGTCTATGACACGACACTCGGTACGACGATCGGCAACCTCGGCATGACCGAGGTGAAGTTTCCCAAGCCCGTGTTCCACGGCGACACGCTGAAGGCGCACACCAAGGTGGTGGGCTTGCGGCCGAGCAAGTCGCGCCCGGGACAGGGCATCGTCGAGTTCGAACACACCTGCACCAATCAGCGCGGCGAAGTGGTGGCGATCTGCCGCCGCTCGGGCCTGATGCGCGGCAAGAAGGAAGGTTGAGCGATGCGTTCGTTTCTGTTCGTTCCCGGTGACAGTACGCGCAAGTACGAGAGCGCGAAGAAGACGGCGGCCGATGCGCTGATCCTCGATCTGGAGGATTCGATCGCGCCGGACCAGAAGCCGGCGGCGCGCGAGATCACGCTCGGCATGCTGAAGGATAGCGGCCGGCAGGCCAGCAAGAAGTACTACGTGCGCGTCAACGCGCTCGACACCGGCATGACCTGCACGGACCTGGCGGCGATCATGCCGGGCAAGCCGGATGGCATCGTGCTGCCGAAGTGCGCCGGCGCCGACGATATCAACCAGCTCGCCTTCCATCTCGACGCCTTCGAAGCCGCGCACGGCATCGAGAACGGCTTCACGCGCATCGTGCCGGTGGCGACCGAAACGGCGGACGCGGTGTTCAAACTTGCGAACTTCAAGGGCGCGAGCCCGCGGCTCTGGGGCATGATGTGGGGGGCCGAGGATCTCGCCGCCTCGCTCGGCGCCTCGCAGAATCGCATCAACGGCAAAATCTATGGGCCGTTCCTGCTGGCGCGCAATCTGTGCCTGATCAGTGCGGTTGCCGCGGGCGTGGTGCCGATCGACACGATCTACGCGGATCTGGATAATCTCGCAGGCCTCGAAGAAGAGGCGATCGAGGCACGGCGCGACGGTTTCCTGTCGAAGGCTGTGATTCATCCGAAGCATGTCGACGTCGTCAACAAGGCGTTCATGCCGACGGAGGACGAGATCGCGCATTCGAAGAAGATCGTTGCGGCCTTCGAGCAGAATCCGGAGGCGGGTGTGGTGCGCATCGACGGCAAGATGGTCGACAAGCCGCATCTGCGTGCGGCGCTGAAGATTTTGGCGCAGGCCGGTCTCGCTTAACGCGCGCTTATCGCCGGCGATAAAATTCGCCGGCGGTTATCTCGCTCTGCAGCACGATAATATTTCGCCGACGTCTTCGTTGCGCCACCGCACAGGCGTAAGCTCCGCGCGAGTCCATCGCACGGAGGTCTTGCGTCATGACGGTCTATAGCGGTCCGGTGTTCGACATGGCGGCGAAGCAGTTCGGGGTGATCGCCGACTATCTCGAGATTCCCCATGACGAGCGCGACCGTTTACTTCTGCCGAAACGCGCCGTCACCATATCGTGCCCTATCCATCGCGATGACGGCACCACGGCGGTGTTCGAAGGCTACCGTGTCCAGCACCATCTGACGCTCGGCCCGACCAAGGGCGGTACGCGCTTCGCGAGCAGCGTCGATCTCGGCGAAGTCGCGGCGCTCGCGATCTGGATGAGCTGGAAGTGCGCGCTTGCGGGTCTACCTTATGGCGGAGCCAAAGGCGGCATCAACGTCGATCCGTCGCAACTGTCGCGGCACGAGCTCGAAGCGCTGTCGCGCCGCTACATGCAGGAGATGATTCCGTTCGTCGGACCGCATACGGACGTGATGGCGCCGGACATGGGCACCAACGAACAGGTGATGGCGTGGTTCATGGATACGTACTCCATGTATCAGGGCAAGACCGTCACCGAGATCGTCACCGGAAAGCCGGTGAGTGCGGGCGGCACGCTCGGGCGGCGTGAGGCGACGGGGCGCGGCGTCGTGCATCTCGCCGTTCGCGTGCTGAAGGGATTGTCGATCAGTCTCTCGGACGCGACCGCCGTCGTGCAGGGCTTTGGCAACGTCGGCTCGGTGTCGGCGTCGGAGCTCTTTCGTCTGGGCGTCAAGGTGATCGCGGTGAGCGATCACACGTGTGCGCTTCACAATCCGGCCGGGCTCGATATTCCGGCGCTGATCGCGCACACGTCAGCGCATGGCGTGCTGAAGGGCTTTTCAAATGAGTTGCAGATCGATCCTGCGACCTTGCTGACGATCCCGTGCGACGTTCTCGTGCCGGCAGCAATGGAGCGTGTGATCGATGCGAAGGTTGCGGAAAATCTCAAATGCCGCGTGATTGCAGAGGGCGCCAACGGACCGACGACGCCGGAAGCCGATTTGATTCTGGAGAAACGTCAGGACGAAATTGTCGTGCTGCCGGACATTCTCTGCAATTCCGGTGGCGTCGTGGTCAGCTACTTCGAGTGGGTGCAGGACCTGCAACAGCTGTTCTGGGAAGAGGAAGAGGTGATGCGGCGCGAGTATCAGATTCTCGATCGCGCTTTCGATCAGATGGTGATCCGCGCGCGCCGCGACAAAGTGCCGAACCGTACGGCGGCGATGGCGATCGGCGTGGAGAAGGTTCGCGGCGCCAAGATGACGCGTGGATTGTTCCCGTAACTCTTGCCCCGGACTTGATCCGGGGCCGTACCACCCTCTGCACCTGTAACGGTCCCGGCTCTGCGATGCAGCGTTGCACGCTGCATCGCGTCCGGGACAAAGTTTCTCTCAAGAATTCATGTGAATGAAGTCGCGCACCAGCGGATAGATTTCGTTGTTCCAGCGTTTGCCGCTGAACACGCCGTAGTGGCCGATACCGGCCTGCATGTGATGCACCTTCCGGTACGCGCGCACGCCGGTGCAGAGGTCCTGCGCCGCCAATGTCTGACCGATGGAGCAGATGTCGTCCTTTTCGCCTTCGACCGTCAGCAGGCCGATCTTCTTGATGGCGGCAGGATTCACCGTGCGGCCGAAATGCTTCAGCTTGCCTTGCGGCAGCAGGTGCTCCTGAAACACATCGCGGACCGTCTCGATGTAGAACTCGGCAGTCAAATCCATCACCGCGAAATACTCGTCGTAGAACGTCTTGATGGCGGCAGCCTTTTCCTTCTCCCCCTTGGCGAGATGGTCGGCGAGATCGACGTGCGACTTGATGTGCCGTTCGAGGTTCATCGACACGAACGCCGTCAGCTGCACGAAGCCGGGATAGACCTTGCGGTAAGCGCCCTTGCACTGCACCGGGACGTAGTTGATCAGATTATCCTCGAACCACTCAATCGGTTTGCTCTTGGCGAATTCGTTGACCTTGGTCGGCTGAATGCGCGTGTCGATCGGCCCGGCCATCAGCGTGAGGCTCGCGGGCCGTGCGGGCAGATTGTCCTCGCACATGATGGCGGTTGCCGCGAGCGCGGAAACCGACGGCTGGCAGATCGCGATCATGTGCGAGCGCGGTCCAAGCTCGCCCATGAAGTCGATCAGATGATCGGTGTAGTCCGACAGACCGAACGCTCCGGCGCTGAGCGGAATGTCGCGCGGGTTGTGCCAGTCGGTGATGTAGACGTCGTGATCCTGCAGCAGCGTCTTTACGGTGCCGCGTAGCAGCGTCGCGAAATGGCCGGACATCGGCGCGACCAGCAGAACGCGCGGCTGCTCGGCGCGGCCGTTGTCCTTCTTGAAATGGAGAAGCGATCCGAACGGCGTCGAGTAGACCACCTGCTCGTAGACGTCGACCTCGCGGTTGCCGCACATCACCCGGTCGATGCCGTAGGCCGGCCGGCTGTAGGTGAGGGTGGAGCGGGTGATCAATTCCAGCGCGGCGCTGAGCCGGCCGAACAACTTATCCGAGAGCCCGTCGGGCAGCATGTTGAGGTAGCCGAGAGCCATCGAGGCCCCCGTGCGCCACGGTGCGGTGAAATCTGATTGGTTCTGAAACGCTTGATACAGCATCGATTGCATACCCGGCCCTGCCATAAGGGCGTCCATGCAAGTTCAAAGCCAGACCGGCCGCTGCCGCCGCAGGCGTTTGGCACACGGCTTGCTCATTCCCATGCTGAAAAAGGCATCGAAGCCGCCGAAACCGGCCGCGACAGAGCCGGTCAAGGGGGCTGCGAGGCCTCGTTTGCGTGAGTCGTTTTCTTAGGTTTGGCGTAAGGGAGGAACGAGATGCTCGAAAGATCGAAGCCAACGCTGACCATCTCCAGCAAGAATTATTCGTCCTGGTCGCTGCGTGGATGGCTGCTCGCGAAGTTCGCCAAGCTCGACTTCGACGAGATCATGGTCGCGCCCGATGACGCCGATGCCAAGGCCGAAATCCTGCTGCTGTCGTCCTCGATCCGGGTACCGTGCTTGCGGCACGAAGGGGCAGTGGTCTGGGACACGCTGGCGATCGCCGAATACCTCAATGATCTCAATCCGGACGCGGGTTTGTTGCCCGCGGACCGCCTGGCGCGGGCGCATTGCCGCTCGATCTGCGGCGAAATCCATTCGGGCTTTGCCAACCTGCGCGCGTCGCTGCCGGTCAACCTCAAGGGGCGTTTTCCGGGCTTCAAGATCTGGTCGCGGGCGCAGGCGGACATCGATCGCGTCTGCACGATCTGGCGCGAATGCCTAATCGAGTCCGGCGGTCCGTTCCTGTTCGGCGCCAAGCCGACCATGGCGGATGCCATGTATGCGCCGGTGGTGACCCGGTTCATGACCTACGACGTCAAGCTCGATGCCAAGCTCGCCGCCTACGCGCACAACATCATGGCCCTTCCTGAAATGCAGGAATGGATTGCCGCGGCGCGGCTGGAGCCTGCGGAAATCGAAGAGCTCGAGGTCGAATATTAGGCACCGCAGCGGGCAGCGTGCCCGCCGCGTAAGCGGGCCGGCCTGTGCGATCGCCGGCGGGTTGCCCAAGTTCACATCAACGCTGAGCACGAATCCGCCCCGCGACCATTCGCGGCGGCGCGGCTGTGTGCATCGCATCTGGCATCCCAACGAACTGAATGCATCGCAGGCATTGGCGCGGTTCTCGCATAGCGACATCAATCGCGACGGCTATGCGCACATTTTCAGCCGTCGCCTTGCTCCCCGCGCGGGGCAACAAACAGTTGGAGGCCGCTAATGAATACGCATGCCACCGTCATGAAATTTTCCCACAACAAGCCGACGGACACGAAGTACGAGGGCGGGGGTCTGCGTGACTTCTTCCTGTACCGCGATCTCGGCATCAAGGACGCGACCGGCGGTCAGGTGATCGCCCATCTCGTGAAAGCGAACATGCCGCCAAGCGACGGCACCGGCTGGCATCGTCATGAGTGCCACTTCCAGATCGTGCTGATGATGAAGGGCTGGGCCAAGTTCATGTACGAGGACAAGGTCACGCTCGTCGAAGCGGGTGACTGCGTGCATCAGCGGCCCGGCATCGTCCACTACCTCTTCGATTACTCACCCGACATGGAGTACCTCGAAATCGTCAGCCCGGCCGACTTCGGCACCGTGGACATGCCGGCGCCGACCGAGGACGTTCCGTCCGTGACGCCTTGGCCCAAGACCTGATGGGTAAGACCTGATTGACCCGAGTCTCCAGAGGGCGAGCGAGGCTCCCGGCGGGGCGAACCGGCGAGGGACGGTGTGCCGGGAGCCTCTGCTCGATCCTTGAGGCCAAACGTTAAGGTGAAAGCGGCTGTTTGTTCTCCGCGCAGTTTGTGCGCGGCCCCGATCTTGTGCGCAGCTTGGACAGCGGCTCTAGATTTAGAGCTGCATCGATCACGCGAATCGGGTTTCCCATGATTCGGCCGCGTTTCGTTCCAGCCGCGTTCCAAAGCTTAACGCGCAGTAGCATCACGGCATCAAGCTGGATCAATTCGACACAAATTGTAACGATCGGCTTATATCGATCAGCGCCGCAGCTTGTCGGCGGCCTGTTTGCGAAAGGCGCGATCGCGCTTGAGATGCCACTCACGGCTCATCGCCTCGGCCTTGGTCGCGAACTCTTCCACATGCAGCAGCACCCATGATCGGCCGCGGGTCGAGCGCGCGCCGGTGCCGGCATTGTGCCGCGCGATGCGTTTGTCGAGATCGTTGGTCCAGCCGACGTAGGTGACGACGCGGCCCTTGCTTGCGCTTCCCAGCAGATAGACGAAGCAGTTCATGCGTGGATTGGCCCGGCGAATCGCCCCGGAAAGGATAGCGACAGGTGGAAATCCGGGGCAATGTGCCGCCGGTTCAATTCCGGGGAACGGAACGATGCAGAGTTGGTTGAGGCGGCTTCTTGTGACCGGCGCGGCGGCGATACTGGTGGCGCTCCCTGCGTCCGCGCAGGACGTGCCCGGCATCGAGATCTGTACCGTCGAAAAGACCATGGAGCGGCGCACCAGCTGTCTGCAGAGCAACGTCGATTTTCTCAAGAAATCGCTCGACAAGGCGCAGCTCGATAACCGCACCCGCGACGATGCAGCCGCCCGGCAGATCGAGGCGCTCAGGCTTGCGCTCGTGTCGCTGCAGAAAACGATCGCCGACTTGCAGGCGGAGGTCGAGAAGTTGAAGAAGCCGGCGAGCCCCGCACCCACGACCGGCACGACGCCTGCGGCACCCGCATCTCCCGCACCGGCAAAATAGACGGCGCTGCGTCTGATCTTCGCATAGCTCGCTGCCCGTGCCCCGCTTGGCAACGCGCAAACGGCTGCTCTAAACTCTGCCCGCCAACCAAATGATGTGCTGCATTCGGCCGAATGCGGCGCTTCCAAAAACGACATGCCGGGAGATGCCCTTGTCCAACGTTCGCGTGCTCGCAACCGATTTGCAGTTTCCCGAAGGTCCGGTGGTGCTGCCGGACGGCTCGGTGGTGCTGGTGGAAATTCGCCGTCAGCAGCTGACCCGCGTGTATCCGGACGGCCGCAAGGAGGCAGTCGCGAAAATTCCGGGCGGGCCGAACGGCGCGGCGATGGGGCCGGACGGCAAGATCTACATCTGCAACAACGGCGGCTTCAGCTGGATTCCGACGCGCAACATGCTGCTGCCGGGACCGCCGGCGCCGCATGAGTACATCGGCGGCTCGCTGCAGCGGGTCGATCTGCAGAGCGGCAAGATCGAGACGCTGTTCGACAAGTGCGGCGAGCACAAGCTCAACGGCCCGAACGATCTCTGCTTCGACAAGCAGGGCGGGCTCTGGTTCACCGACCTCGGCAAACGCCGCGCCCGAGATATGGACGTTGGCGCGCTCTACTACATGAAGCCCGGCGCGACCGAACTCACCGAGCAGGTGCACGGCATGCTGCCGGCCAATGGCACGAGTCTGTCGCCGGATGAGAAGACCGTTTACGTCGCCGAGACGCCGACGGCGCGGCTGTGGGCGTTCGACATCGGCGAGCCGGGTGTGGTGAAGCCGCGCGACGTGATCTATCGCGGCGAGCGCGGCACGCCGATCTGCGGCCTTGGCGGTTACCAGATGTTCGACTCGCTCGCGGTCGAAGCATCGGGCAACGTCTGTGTCGCGACTCTCGTCTCCGGCTGCATCTCGGTGATCGCGCCGGACGGCAAGCTGGTCGAACAGGTGCCGACCGGCGACCGCGTCACCACCAACATCGCCTTTGGCGGACCCGAATTGAAGACGGCGTATATCACGCTGTCCGGCAAGGGTGAACTGATCGCGATGGATTGGCCGCGCGGCGGCCTGCCGCTCAACTTCCTCAACACGTAAGGACGACGATGCCCTGGCTTGAGCCCGTTACGTTGACAGGCGCGCATGCGCGCCTCGAACCGCTCGCGCAATCGCACCGCGACGGCATGGTCGAGGCCGTGAAGGACGGCGAACTCTGGAACCTCTGGTACACCTTCATTCCAACGCCGGAGAAGATGGAGGCGGAGATCGCGCGTAGGCTCGATCTGCAGACTGCGGGCGCGATGCTGCCGTTCACCGTGCGCGATGCGGCCGGCAAGATCGCGGGTATGACGACGTACATGAACGTCGATGCCGCGCACAAGCGCGTCGAGATCGGCTCGACCTGGTACGCGAAGCGCGTGCAGCGGACGCCGCTGAATACGGAGTGCAAGCTGATGCTGCTGCGGCATGCGTTCGAGCAGCTCAATTGCATCGCGGTCGAATTCCGCACGCACTTCTTCAACCATCAGAGCCGCCGCGGCATTGAGCGGCTCGGCGCCAAGCAGGACGGCATTCTGCGCAGCCACCAGGTCGCGCCGAACGGAACGCTGCGCGATACGGTGGTCTACAGCATCATCGCGGCGGAGTGGCCGACGGTGAAAGCACATCTCTCGTACCAGCTGGAAAAGCCGCGCGCGGAATAAGCAATCGCGAGCGTGCACTAAAGAAGTAAGCGGCGCTAGACCGGAAAGCCGTGCCGCTTCAGTTCGGCGTGTAATCCTTCGGCTCCCGTGAAGTGATGCGCGTGCATGCCGACGGTGCGGGCGCCCTCGGCATTCTTCAGCGAGTCGTCGATAAACAGGCAGTCCTCTGCCTTCAGCCTGAAGCGATCGAGAAACAGACGATAGATCGCTGCATCCGGCTTCAGCAGTTTCTCGCGGCCTGAGACGACGATGCCGTCGAACGAATCCAGAAACGGATAGTGCGGGCGGCTCTCTTCGAATTTCTCTGCGGAGTAGTTGGTGATGGCGTAGTTCGGGACGCCTTTGGCTTGCAATGTCTTCAGCAGTGCCATGCTGCCCGGAAGCACGCCCACCAGCGTTTCCAGCCATCTTTCATCAAAGGCGCGGATTTCCCGCTCGTAATGCGGAAACTGCTTGATGCGGGCGGGGATCGCCGTGGCGAACGGCGCGCCGCGATCGAATTCCAGAATCCAGTCCATGGTGCAGACGTCGGCGAGAAACGCCTCCATCCGCGCCCCGTCGTCGAACATCTTGCGGTAGAGATGGCGGGGGTCCCAATCGAGCAGCACCTTGCCGATGTCGAACACGGCAATGGTTGGTGATGTCGCGCTCATGAAAATTCCAAAAAGAACGGGCGGGAGACTTGTGCAGCCGTCCCGCCCGTTTTGCGAATCAAGAAGTGTTTCCCGCTGAAACGATCACACCTCGCGGCGGCTCAGGAAGGCGAGGCGCTCGAAGAGGTGCACGTCCTGCTCGTTCTTCAAAAGCGCGCCGTGGAGCGGCGGGATGAGTTTTCGCGGATCGCGCTCGCGCAGCATCTCCTCCGGCATATCCTCCGTCATCAGAAGTTTCAGCCAGTCGAGGAGTTCGGACGTCGAAGGCTTCTTCTTGAGGCCGGGAACCTCGCGGATCTCGTAGAAAATCTTGAGAGCCTCGGCGACGAGGCGCTGCTTGATCGACGGGAAATGCACGTCGACGATCTCGGCCATCGTCCTGGCGTCCGGGAACTTGATGTAGTGGAAGAAGCAGCGGCGCAGGAATGCATCCGGCAGCTCCTTCTCGTTGTTCGAGGTGATCATCATGATCGGGCGCTGCTTCGCCTTGATGGTCTCGCCGGTCTCGTAGACGTGGAATTCCATGCGATCGAGTTCGAGCAGCAGATCGTTCGGGAATTCGATGTCGGCCTTGTCGACTTCGTCGATCAGCAGCACCGGGCGCTGTTCGCTGGTGAAGGCGTCCCACAGCTTGCCGCGCTTGATGTAGTTCTTGATGTCCGACACCCGGCTGTCGCCGAGCTGGCTGTCGCGCAGACGCGAGACGGCGTCGTACTCGTAGAGGCCCTGCTGCGCCTTGGTCGTCGACTTGATGTGCCAGGTCAACAGCGGCGCGCCGAGCGCTTTCGCGACTTCTTCCGCGAGCACGGTCTTGCCGGTGCCGGGTTCACCTTTCACAAGCAGCGGACGCTCGAGCACGATCGCGGCGTTGACGGCAATCTTCAAATCGTCGGTGGCGACGTAATTCTTCGTACCGGAAAATTTCATCGGACCTTTGCCCTGTTGCTCCGCTTCGACCAGCGAAGTCGTGCTTTGTTTTAAACGTGAAACGACCGCCTGACGGCGGTCGTCCCACTTGCGAAAGCCTGTCTCAGGCGCGTCTTATCAGTGAAAGAATGACGAGCACAATGACGCCGCCGATCACCGCGTTGATGATCGCGGCGACAATGCCGCCACCGATGGCGATGCCGAGGCGCGGCAGCAGCCAGCCTGCCACCACGGCGCCGACGATGCCGATCACGATATTGCCGATCAGCCCGAAGCCGCCGCCCTTCACGATCATTCCGGCCAGCCAGCCGGCGATAGCGCCGACGATCAGCCAGACGATAACGGATTCAATACCCATGTGACGTTTCCCCTCTCAACCCCTTGTTATGACGTCATTTCTGACGGCCATTGTCCGGTCCCGGCCGCCGGGCCAGATTGGCAGACGAAAGTCTAATACAAAAATACCTCCGGTCCAGCGGCCGGTCCGGCCTGGATTTGCCGGTACACAGGAGGTGAAGCGGGCGCGCAGAAATGCCGGTGCCGCCGGCGGGAGCGGCCCTTGACGGAGCGGGCTTCGCGAGCAACTTTCGAATTATGTTTTTACAGTTTTTCACATCCCTGCGTGACGCGCAGGTGCCGGTCACGCTCCGCGAATACCTGACGCTGATGGAGGCGCTCGACGCCGACCTCGCCGATCAGAGTGTGGAGAGCTTTTATTATCTGTCGCGCGCGTCGCTGGTGAAGGACGAGCGCAACCTCGACAAGTTCGATCGCGTCTTCGGCTCCGTCTTCAAGGGCCTCGAGAATCTGCTCGATGCCATGGAAGGCGCGGAGATTCCGGAAGAGTGGTTGAAGAAGCTCGCCGAAAAATACCTGACCGAGGAAGAGAAGAAGCAGATCGAGGCCATGGGCTGGGACAAGCTCATGGAGACGCTGAAGAAGCGCCTCGAAGAGCAGAAGAAGCGTCACGAGGGCGGCAGCAAGTGGATCGGCACCGGCGGTACCTCGCCGTTCGGCAACAACGGCTACAATCCCGAAGGCGTGCGTATCGGGCAGGAAAAGAACCGCAACTTCCGTGCGGTGAAAGTCTGGGACAAGCGCGAGTTCAAGGATCTCGACGGCAACGTCGAACTCGGCATCCGCAACATCAAGGTGGCGCTGCGCCGTCTGCGCAAGTTCGCGCGCACCGGTGCGCCGGACGAGCTCGATCTCGACACGACCATTCGCGAGACTGCGAACCACGGTTATCTCGATGTGCACATGCGGCCCGAGCGGCGCAATGCGGTGAAGGTGCTGGTGTTCTTCGATATCGGCGGCTCGATGGACTCGCATATCGCGCAGGTGGAGGAACTGTTCTCCGCGGCGAAGACCGAATTCAAGCACATGGAGTATTTCTACTTCCACAACTGCCTCTACGAAGGCGTGTGGAAGCAGAACAAGCGGCGCTTCTCCGATCGCACGCCGACCTGGGACATCCTGCACAAGTTCCCGCACGACTATAAGGTCGTGTTTGTCGGCGACGCGTCGATGTCGCCTTACGAGATCATGGTGCCGGGCGGTTCGGTCGAACACGTCAACGAGGAAGCCGGCAATGTCTGGCTTGAGCGGGTGACACGCACCTATCCGCACACGGTCTGGCTCAACCCGGTGGCGCGCAAGCACTGGGACTATTCGGAATCCACCACCATCATCCGCCGTCTCTTCAGCGAGCGCATGTTCCCGCTGACGCTCGAAGGGCTGGAAGGCGCGATGCGGGAGCTGTCTCACTAAGCGACCGGACACAGTCTGTTGTCTTGAATGCCCGGCCCGCGCCGGGCATCTCAGTCTTGAAGAGAGAACAATCAGAAACGGAACGAGGAATATGCCCCAGCAGATCACACGCGGCATCAAGCCGATGCTCGAAGAGGCCAACGCGCAGATCGAGACGATGAGCGTGCAGCAGGTGCACGACGCCATGGCCAAGGGCGATGTGGTGCTGGTCGATATTCGCGATCCGCGCGAGATGGAGCGCGACGGCAAGATTCCCGGCGCGTTCTCCTGCACGCGCGGCATGCTGGAGTTCTGGATCGATCCGCAGTCGCCTTATGCGAAGCCGATTTTCCAGGAAGACAAGAAGTTCATCTTTCATTGCGCCGGCGGACTGCGCTCGGCGCTCGCCGCCAAGACCGCCGACGACATGGGACTGAAGCCGGTCGCGCACATGGATGGCGGCTTCGGCGCATGGCTGAAGGCCGGACTGCCGGTCGAAAAGGTCGAACCGAAGAAGCCGAAGGTTTGAAGCAATGACGAACAGGGACCCGCTCGTTTCTACCGAATGGCTGGCCGCGCATCAGGGCGATGCCAACGTCAAGGTCATCGACGCCTCGTTCAAGATGCCGGGCGTGACGCCGCTGGCGAAGGATGACTACGCCAGGGCGCACATTCCCGGTGCGCCGTACTTCGATATCGATGGCGTGTCGGATCATGCCAATCCGCTGCCGCACATGTTTCCGAGTGCCGATCAGTTCGGCCGCGATGTGGGTGCGCTCGGCATCAGCAACGGCGACACGGTCGTGGTCTATGACTCCGGAAGCTGGATGGCCGCGCCGCGCGCGTGGTGGATGTTCCTGTCCTACGGACATCCGGACGTGCGCGTACTCGACGGTGGTCTCAAGAAGTGGATCGCGGAAGGCCGCAAGGTCGACAGCGGCGCGGTGGCGCCGAAGGCTGCGGTCTACAAGGCGTCGTTCGATGCCAAACGCATCCGCAAGATCGAGCAGATGGTGGCGAACGTCGCAAGCCGTGCCGAGCAGGTGATCGATGCGCGCGCCGCCGAGCGCTTCGAGGGCAAGGTGCCGGAGCCGCGTCCGGGTCTGCGCGTTGGGCACATTCCCGGTGCGCGCAACGTTCCCTACAATCAGCTGATCGATCCCGCGACCGGAACGATGAAGCCGCTCGGCGATCTGCGTGCGGCGTTCACGGGCGCGGGCGTCAAGCTGGATGCGCCGATCGTCACGAGTTGCGGCTCGGGGGTGTCAGCCGGCGTGCTGACGCTCGCGCTCTATCGGCTCGGCGTCGAGAATTCCGCGCTGTACGACGGCTCGTGGACGGAGTGGGGCGCGGCCGATGGCCCGCCGCTCGCGACAGGACCGGCCTGAGCAAGCTCAATTCGTATTGAAGAGCGGCGCGAACGGCTGCTGTTGCTCTTGCAGCTGCTTCTGTTTTGCTTCGCGCGCGCGGATGATCGCGATCCGCCGCCGTTGAGCGGCGAGCTTCGCCGCGCGTGCCCGCCGTGCCGCCAGCACGTTGCGCGTGCGAACCTGCGCAGCTTCGGCCTTCTTACGCGCATCGGCGATGCGGGCGACGACATCGCCGCCATCGTTGAGCGCGGCGACCTTCACCGATCCGGTTGTTGCGGCTTGATCAGATGCAGGAGCTGGTTGCGCTTGCCCTGCAACGTCAGGCGCAAGTTCGATAACCGCCGGGGCCGGAGTCTCTGTTGGCGGAGTGGCCGCAATACTTGGTGTGGCAGATCGCCGCTCGGCTAGGGCCGCGAGTTCCGTGTTCAGCGCGGCGAGGGGCCCCGGAACCGATCCATCCGTTGTTGCTGGCGACGCATTTGTATCGGGCGAGACGAGAGCTGGTTCCGATGGGGTAGATACCGCTGCGGCTGTCTCGCTGTTGCCGTTGGCCGTCGGCATTTCATCGCGTGCCACGGTCGCCGCTGCGGCGATACTCGCCTTCGCGGGTTCCGCTTCGACGCGCAGCAGCGCGATCACGGGCTGCGTGGTTTCGGTTTTGACGAAGACCTGCTCGGGCGGGCGGCGCTGCGGCAAGGTGGCGAAATTCTCGTGGGTCGCGCGCAGCAGCGCGGCCGCGCCGAGCGCAAACACCAGCACGGAGACCGACATGACGGTCGCGACGAACAGAAACCGGAATCCGGGAAGCATGTGCCTGTGATGTCCTGCCATCGCGCTGGATGGCTGGCGCGAGGACGTTAGAGCCTTAACGAACGCAGAACGCCGACAAGCACTGAACGCGACACACGCAACTTCCGAATCAGACGCTGATGAGAATAGCGCAAGGTTGCGAGCTCGATTCGTTAAATTTATGAAGCTCGCATCCGCGACCGGAACGCACGATTTTGGCCTGACCGGACGCCCGAAACTCGCGAAAATGTCACATCTTTTGGGGGCGAATTTTTACTTCGAGGTCTTGAATGTGCCTATATCTCCGGCCAAACGACCATTAACGTTCCAGTACGGGCTTCAGGGTTATACAACCGGTATGATGAACAAGAGCATTTTCGCGGTTTTTGGCGCCATCGCGTTGAGTTCGGTGGCCGCGCCTGCCGTTGCCCAGATCTATCAGCAGCCGCCCGGTTACTCGGTCCCGCAGCCCTATCGCGGTCAGGCCGCGCCGGATTTCGACGCGCTCGATGAAGACGAGCCGCCGCTGTCGGGAAATCCGGTCGCGTTGCCACCGCCGGGTCCCGCGCGGGCCCCGCTCGGCCCCGTCATGTCGCCGGATGATCCGCGTTATGGCCGACCGTCGGCCAACGCTGCGCCGACCGGCCCGATCCTCTCTCCGAACGATCCGCGTTACGGTCAGCCGGCCGGCCCGCCGCCGGTGATCTATTCCGACCGTCCGGCGCAGCAGCGCGACGGTGTTCTGCGTCCGCCGGAAGGTGTCGGCGCGAACGGTATTGGTCAGGGCGGTCCGGTGACCGGTTCGATCCAGCAGCCGCAGGGCGATCCCCGCCAGTCGGTCATGGCATTGCCGGCCGACGAGCAGCCCGAGACCGGTCCGGTCAAGGAATTGCCGCCGCATCTGCGCCGTCAGGAAGTGAGCTTCGCGACCAAGGAGCCCGCGGGCACCATCGTGGTCGATACCTCGAACACGCACCTGTACTACGTGCTCGGCAACGGACGCGCCGTGCGCTACGGCATTCGCGTCGGCCGCGATGGCTTCACCTGGAACGGCGTGCAGAAGGTGACCCGCAAGGCCGAGTGGCCGGATTGGCATCCGCCGGCGGAAATGATCGAGCGTCAGCCGTATCTGCCGCGCTTCATGGCCGGCGGCGAGGGCAACCCGCTCGGCGCGCGCGCGATGTATCTCGGCAATACGGTCTATCGCATCCACGGCACCAACCAGCCGTCGACCATCGGTCAGTCGGTGTCGTCGGGCTGCTTCGGTATGCTCAATGCCGACGTCGCTGATCTGTTCGATCGCGTGAAGGTCGGCACCCGCGTCGTGGTGCTGCCGGGAGGCAAGCCGCCGATTCCTGCGAATACCGCAGCCGCCGATCCGGTGCAGCTGCAGAGCGGTCAGATCTACGCGCCGCAGGCGTCGGGTTCAGCTCCGATCCCGCAGGGCAACGTTGCGTCGAATGTGCCGGGCACCGGACCGACCGTCGTGCCGCCGCTGCCAGCGCCGGTCACTGTCCGCTAAGCGCGATTTCGATCCAAATACAAAATGCCCGGCGCAAGCCGGGCATTTTTGTTTGCGTTGATGCGACGACCCTCAGGCGGCCGTGAGCGCGCTTTGCAACGTCTTGCGCAGCGCCGCGATTTCGTGGGTCAGTTTCTTCACATCGTTGATGGTGAGATTGGTCGCGCAACCGATCGCCTCCGGAATGGTCGCGGCCTTGTCCTTCAGCGCCGCGCCCTGACGGGTCAGCGTGATGCGTACCACACGCTCGTCATCGCGGTCGCGCGTACGCTTGATCAGCCCGGCGGTCTCCAGCCGCTTCAGCAGCGGCGTCAGCGTCGAGGACTCCAGTAACAGCTTCTCGCCGATGTCGCTGACGGTCTGGCCGTCATTCTCCCACAACGCGATCATGACAAGGAATTGCGGATAGGTGAGGCCGAGCGGCTCCAGCAGCGGCTTGTAGAGCCGCGTGAAGGAGTGGCCCGCCGAGTAGAGGGCGAAGCAGAGCAGGTTGTCGATCTTGAGCAGGTCGGAACTTGAGGGCCGGGCCATCGTTGTGTCCTGATCGGTTAAGTCCAAGCCGGAATTACGCTTTCGCCTATTTAAGTCGAGCACGATTGAATCGCTCAAGCTATTTTTGCATGGCTGGAGTGCGAAAAATGACTTGCGAACGATTAGATCGTGCGCGATATATCTCGGGTGCGCCAACGCCAAACCCCAAGAACGGGAGACGACCAATGCCAGTGAAAGTTCTCTACAAGACCAGCGCCACCGCAACCGGCGGCCGTGAAGGTGAAGCCGCGACCAAGGACGGTGCGCTTAAGGTCAAGCTGTCCACGCCGAAGGAACTGGGCGGCGGTGGCGGCACCGGCAACAATCCGGAGCAGCTTTTCGCGGCCGGTTACTCGGCCTGCTTCCTCGGCGCCATGAAGGCCGTCGCCGCGCAGGGCGGTGGCGTCAAGGTTCCGGCCGACACGACCGTGACCGCCGATGTCGGCATCGGTCCGCGCTCGGAAGGCGGCTTCGGCCTCGACGTTGCGCTGACGGTTTCGCTGCCGGGCGTGCCGAAGGCCGACGCCGAAGCGCTCGTCCACAAGGCGCATCAGGTGTGCCCGTATTCGAACGCGACCCGCAACAACCTCGACGTCAAGCTGACCGTGGTCTAAGCGCGTCCGCAATCGCAAAACAGAAATGGCGAGGCGCGAGCCTCGCCATTGTCGTTTGTGCCGCTGCAATCGTCAGACGTGCTGGCCGCCGTTGATGTGAATCTCGGCGCCGTTCACATACGAGCTCGTCTCCGTGCACAGCACGTAGATGATCTTTGCGACTTCGTCGGGTGTGCCGAGCCGGTCCATCGGAATCTGCTCGTGCACGATCTTGTCGGTGCCGGGCGACAGGATCGAGGTATCGATCTCACCCGGTGCAATCGCGTTGACACGCACGCCGACGCGGCCGAAATCGGACGCCATCTCGCGCGTCAGCGCCGCCAGCGCTGCTTTCGACGTCGCGTAGGCCGCGCCTGCAAACGGATGCACGCGCGAGCCGGCGATCGACGTCACATTAACGACCGAACCCTTCGCGGCCTTCAGTTCGTTGATCAGGCCGCGCGCCATCATGATCGGCGCGAAGAAGTTCACCCGAAACACGTGGCTCCATGTGTCCACATCGGTATCGATCGAACCGAGCCGCTTGCCGCCATCGGCCTTCGGCGAGATTGCCGCGTTGTTGACCAGCGCATGCAGTTCGCCGCCATCGAGGCGCGAGCGGATTTCCTGGATTGCACGGGCGGTGTCGGTGTGGTCGGCAAGATCGACCTGGATGTGATCCTCGGGCCCGGCGCCCCACGGACATTGTTCCGGAAACGGATGCCGCGAGCAGGTGATCACGCGCCAGCCGGCGCTTGAGAAGCGGATGACAGTCGCATGCCCGATGCCGCGGCTCGCGCCGGTGAGCAGCAGCGTGCGGCGTTTCTGATTAGCGTCGTTCGTCGCCGCCGCTTCTTTTGCTTTAGGTATCATGGGTAGAGCCGTGTCTTGGTCCACGCGGACTCGTTGCGATCGAAGACGATGCGATCGTGCAGGCGGAACGGGCGATCGTGCCAGAACTCGAACTGCACCGGCGCGATGCGGAAGCCGCCCCAGCCTGGCGGACGCGGCACGGTGCCGATCACATGCTTGGCAGCGACCTTGGCGATCGCCTGCTCGAAGGCGAAGCGGCTCTCGAGCGGGTGGCTTTGCTTGCTCGCCCAGGCGCCGATCTGCGCCTGCTTTGGACGGGTCGCGAAGTATTCATCTGCCTCCGCATCGGTCGTGCGGGTCACCGGGCCGCGGATGCGGATTTGCCGGCGCAGCGACTTCCAGTGAAACAGCAGCGCCGCCTTCGGATGCGTTGCGAGTTCGCGGCCCTTGGCGCTGTCGACGTGGCTGTAGAACACGAAGCCGTCCCGGTCGTGGCCCTTCAGCAGCACCATCCGCACGTCCGGCAGGCCGTCGGCATCGACGGTCGCCAGCGCCATGGCGTTGGGGTCGTTCGGCTCGCTTTTGACGGCCTCGGCGAACCAGGTCTCGAACAGGATGAACGGGTCATCGGCCGCAGTGAAATCGGGCGTTAACTGGTTCTGGTGTTCCATGGGGCGTGTTTTGTTCATTTGAGTGAGCGTATCGTGTTGCGTCGTTTACCCGGCCTGGGCCTATCGCCCGCCTTATATAGGCCAATGGGCTGCCCGCGCCTATCCGGCGGCGGCCGCGTGGTATCGGCGTTTATGCTGGTCGCGATCGGCTTCGGCTCCGCCGGCTGCACGATGTCCTCCAAGATCAGCTCCTATTTCGGCAAGACCGAAGACGCCATGGCCGAGGTCACTGGCTCGATTTCGGGTATGGCCGAAAACCGCGACGGCTTTACCGAAAGCGACCTCGCTTTTACCCGCAACGCGGCCTCGGACGTTCTGACCAAGGGCAGCAAGGACGCCAGCCAGCCGTGGGAAAATCCGCAAACCGGGGCGCGGGGCTCGGTGACGCCGCTGTCCAGTTCCTATACCCACGAGAACGGCCGGACCTGCCGGGACTTCCTGGCGAGCTACGTCCGCGACAAGCAGGAAGCCTGGATGCAGGGCGAGGCCTGCCGCGGGAATGGCGGCCAGTGGATCGTCCACACCATGAAGCCTTGGCGCCGCAGCTGATTGGCGCGAACCTTGTTGTCAGCGACCTGATCCGGCCAATATCCCGTTGCAAAAATGCAACGGACACCCCAGATGACCAGCGGGGACCTCGCAAAGGCTAAGGCTGACAAGTACGCCTGCGCCTTGCAGAATTCGATCTCCCGGAAGGAGCACGTTGAGAATGCGCGACCCCTATGAGGTGCTGGGGGTCCAGCGAAGTGCAAGCGCGGCCGACATCAAAAGCGCGTTTCGCAAGCTGGCCAAGAAGCATCATCCCGACGCCAACAAAAACGACGCCAAGGCGGCGTCGCGGTTCGCCGAAGTGAATTCGGCGAACGAGATCATTGGCGACGCCGACAAGCGCAAGCAGTTCGACCGCGGCGAAATCGACGCCGAGGGCAAGCCGCGCTTCCAGGGGCATCCCGGCGGCGGTGGGCGCGCGCATCCCGGCGGCTTCGAGAATTACAGCTTCCGCACCGGCGGCGGACCGGGTGGCGGCTTTGCCGGCGCGGGTGCCGGCGCCGGCGGCTTCGAGGACATTCTCAAAAGCATGTTCGGCGGTGCGGCCGGTGCGCGCGGCGGCACCAGTTCGTTCGAATTCGACGGGCCGTTCAACACACCCGATCTCGATATCAACGCGGCGATGACGATCTCGCTCGAGGAGTCCGTGAAGGGCGGCGAGAAGCGCGTGCGGTTGCCGAGCGGCAAGGAACTGAACGTTCGCATTCCGGCGGGTGTCAGTGCCGGTCAGCAAATCCGATTGAAGGGGCAGGGCGACAGCGTCGCCGGTCATCGGCCCGGCGACGTGCTGATCACGGTGAACATCGCGCCGCATCCGCATTTCAAGATCGACGGCAACGATCTGCGGCTCGATCTGCCGGTGACGCTCTACGAAGCGGTGCTCGGTGCGAAAGTGCGTGTGCCGACGCTCGATGGCGCGGTCGAACTGTCGGTGCCGAAGAACACGTCGAGCGGCCGCACGTTTCGTCTCAAGGGCAAAGGCATGCCGCGCACGGTCGGCCCGAGCGGCGATCTGTTCGTCACCGTGCGCATCGCGCTCCCGGACGGCAACGATGCCGAGCTCGAAGCGTTGATGGAGAGATGGCGCGAGAGCCACAAGTACAACCCGCGTAGCGATCTCGGCTGATCACTGCGGTTCTTCATTACCGGATGGCTTTTTCAGCAAGGGAACCAAGCCCTTGCGGCGTTAATCACGCCGCCCGTTCCCGCGCTGCGGCAGCCATTTCGGCATGGAAATTTGCCGGATCGTGCCTATATTGGGGTCATGAGCAGCAAAGACCCAAGTCCGCAGCAGATCGCCCGCGCCGAGAAGCAGAAGATCGCGACCACCGAAGGCGCCAAGGCCATGTCCGAGGTGCGCGCCCACGACGTCGCCGTCCGCAAAAACATGGAGCGGCTGCGCGCCCTGCGTCTCGCCAAGGAAGCCGAGGATCGCGCCAACGGAATCGGTGTCGAGGCACCGGCGCCGAAGAAAAAGGGTACGCGAAAGGCTGCCAAGGAAAAGGTGACAGCGGAAACGCTGTCTGCCTGGATCGCTGCGCGCCGCGAGAGCGGTCACAACACCTGACGTCTCCTAGGACGTCCGATGCGCGACCGCGTTCGCGCATTTCCCGAGCATGAATTCAGATCGGTCCGCGTCCGGCTAGACCGGCATGCGCGAGATTCTCGCCCGCATTTGACGCCGACGCCCGAAGCGTTCGCGCAAACGTGCCTGCCTGCGGATGTAGAATTGAATGTCGGGGATCCGCAAATACCGGATGAGCAGCGTCACAACTCCCAGTACGGCGCCGATGCCGATAAAGGCAACGAATGGCGCCAGTGCTTCCCAACGGGCAACAAGCCAGACGGCAAGATCGGCATAAAGTGCGGTGAGTTCGCGCATGGCACGCCTCCTCGAAAGATGATGCAGCGAGCCTAGGCGGGTTTCTCCGCGCCGGGTGTGAGGTAGGTCACAGGCTGATCGGGTATTTCTCGGCCGGCGTTACGGCATGCCCATCCTCGTGAAAGTGACGGCGCTGGTGAGCGTGCGATGTGATACGACGGCGTCGCCAGGATACGAGGGAGGGCGCCGGTGCAGCTATCATTCAAGAACAAGCGGGTCGTTGTTGCAGGCGGCAGCCGGGGGATCGGGCGGTCGATCGCGCTCGGCTTTGCCAGCGCCGGAGCATCGGTCTCGATCTGCGCGCGCGGTCAGGCCGGGCTCGATGCGGCGGCTGGCGAAATCCGTGCGCTCGGTGTCAAGGCGCACGCAGCGCCGTGCGATCTCGCCGACAAGAACGCAATCGATGGCTATATTGCCGCGGCGGCCGAGGCGCTCGGCGGCGTCGATATCCTGATCAACAACGCCTCCGGTTTCGGCGGCGGCGATACGGAAGACGGCTGGAAGAAGGGCCTCGACGTCGACGTGATGGCAACGGTTCGCGCCTCGAATGCGGCGCTTGCGCACATCGAACACAGCGGCGGTGGTGCGATCCTCAACATCTCCTCGATCTCGGGCCTCGCGGCCAGCACGCGCACGCCGTCCTATGCGGCGGTGAAAGCGGCGGTGATCAATTACACCATGTCGCAGGCGCTGATGCTGGCGCCGAAAAAGATCCGCGTGAACGCGATCGCGCCGGGGTCGATCGAATTTCCGGGCGGCATGTGGGAAGAGCGCAAAAACTCGAGCTCGCAGCTCTACAATGCGATCCTGAAATCGATTCCATGGGGCCGTCTGGGCAAGCCGGAAGAAATCGCCAATGCCGCGCTGTTTCTGTGCAGCGATGCGGCGTCATGGGTGACGGGACAAACGCTCGTCGTCGACGGCGGACAGATGCTGTAGGCATCGCACTCAGCCTTGCGGGATTGAATACGGCGCGCGATGATGGTGCCGTTCTTTTTCCGATTGCGGGGCGGAGATTTTTTTTGAAGCGATTGGTCGTGCTTGCAGCGCTGTCTTGCTTGCAGGCGGGCGCCGTGGAGGCGGCGGGGGCTCCGGTGCAACTGCGCGGCAAGGCCTTGACGTTGAACTGGATCGACCAGCGCGTTGAGAAGATCATTTCGGACGGCCGCGAGCGCCCCCTCACGCAAAGCTCCGGCATCATTGTCTATGTCAGCGCCGAAGGCCGCTACTTCAGCAAGTTCAGCCGCACCACGGGCCGCAGCTCCAAGAATCTGAACGAAGTGTCGGGTGACAATCGCGGCCAGCTCAACTGGCGTGCCGAGGGGCGAACGCTGGTTGCCGATCAGCGCTTCGTGAAAGGCGCGCGGCGTCTGATCGTTTCCTTCGATGACAGCTACGGCAGCTGCACGTTGCGGGTCTTACACGGCAAGGAGGCCGGCTCGGCGAACATTGAGTACATCACGTTCGGCAGCAAGGAACATGTGATCCTGCAGTCGATCCAGACCACGTCGGCCAGCTGTTCAATGCAAACCGGCAATCCGTTCGCGTCGTAAGTTACCGCTTCTCCATCTGCTCGTAGCTCGCGCGCGCGATCGATTTCAGGCGCGGCTTGTCGGCCGGCCCGGAAACGGCATAGCCGTAGTTCTCCGCGATCCATTCCACCGAGGCGACAAGGTTGTCGGCCTTGTAGATGAAGCCCGAAGCGGCGGCCCTGAGCGGCGTCGCGTACAGCGTCACGCGCTCGCCGGCCGGGTTCTCGTACATGTAGAGCGCGGCCGGCGCGGTGATGCCGGGCAGCAGGCGGCCGCCGAGCAGCTTCAGGTCGAACGTCGACAGGTCCGGCGCGCGCAGCGTGGTGCCGATGCGGCGCGACAGCCACGGAATCAGATGCGCTTCGGTCGCCGCCACCTCGATCGGGTGACGCACTTCTCCGGTGTAGAGCTTGTGGGCCGTGATCGCCTCGCGGCGCAGCAGTTCGAGCGGATCGGTCGGCGCAGCGGCAACCGTGCGCACGCTCCAGCCGACGCCGCCGCCGATGACGAAGGCGAGCAGCGTCGCCGCAACGGCGGCGAAGATCCAGCGGCGCGGCGCGCTCACCAGCCGGTCGAGTTCGAGACGGCGCGGGACGCTCTCTTCGACCACGCCGCCATAGCGGGCATGCAGCGCTTGCCCCATGGCGCGCCAGGCTTCGACCCGCTCCGCATCCTCCGGATGCGTTTCGAGCCACGCCTCGACCGCCTTGATGCGATCGGCCGGCAACTCGCCATCGACATACGCGTGCAGCTCGTCTTCAGTGACGGGGATGAACGGTTCGGTCATGGCCCAATTCTTTCAAACCGAAGAGCTCTTTCAAGCCGAAGGTGTCTTTCACGTCGAGATCGTCTCATGTCATTTCACCCGGCGCAGCGCCGGGCGCTCGCCTTCGATAACGGTTTTCACATGGGCGCGGGCGCGGGCGAGGCGCGACATCACGGTGCCGATCGGCACGCCCTGAATGTCGGCGACTTCGCGATAGCTCATGCCCTCCAGCATCACCAGCAACAGCACTGCACGCTGGTCATGCTGTAGCGTTGCAAGTGCGCGGGAGATGTCGCGGCCTTCGGCTTCGGTGCCGCTGGCATCTGGTGCATTCTCCACCAGCGGCGTGAACTGCGGCTGCCGTGCCAGCGAGCGCCGGCGGTTCCGGTTGAGATTGGTCAGGATCGTGTAGAGCCAGCTGCGCAGATCGCCGCCGACGAACAGCTTCTCCGAGCGCAGCGCCCGCACCAAGGTGTCCTGCACCAGATCGTCGGCGATATCCGGGTCGCGCGCCAAGGCGCGCGCATAGCGGCGCAGCGCTGGAATCATGGCTTCGACGCTGGGGCGAAACGCGATCATCGGCAGTCCTGTTAACGGTTGGCCGCATGGCGGAACATGCTGACCTTACAAGCTAAACACCCAGCCCGCAGGACTATTCCTGCGGGCAAAGCCGTATGCGCTTGAAGGCTGGTAGGGGGTATGCCAAGAGGGGCCCGAACAGCGACGGCGAGGCGAAAATGGCTGACAATACAGGGCTTATGGCGGGCAAGCGGGGCGTGATCCTCGGCGTCGCCAACAATCGCTCCATCGCCTGGGGCATTGCCAAGGCATGCCAGGCGGCCGGCGCGGAGATCGCGCTGACCTGGCAAGGCGACGCGTTGAAGAAGCGCGTCGAGCCGCTGGCGAAGGAACTCGGCGCGATCCTGCTCGGCCACTGCGACGTCACCGATGCGGCGACGATCGACGCCGTGTTCGATGAGGTGAAGGCGAAGTGGGGCAAGATCGACTTCGTCGTGCATGCCATCGCGTTTTCCGACAAGGATCAGCTCGACGGCCGTTACATCGAGACGACGGAAGAGAACTTCTCCAAGACGATGCTGATCTCGTGCTACTCGCTGACCGCGGTCGCGCAGCGTGCCGAAAAGCTGATGACCGATGGCGGTTCCATCATCACGCTCACCTACTATGGCGCCGAGAAGTGGATGCCGCACTACAACGTCATGGGCGTGGCGAAGGCAGCACTCGAAGCCAGCGTGCGTTATCTCGCGGCCGACATGGGCGAGAACAACATCCGCGTCAACGCAATCTCCGCCGGTCCGATCAAGACGCTCGCAGCGTCGGGCATCGGCGACTTCCGGTACATCCTGAAATGGAACGAATACAACGCGCCGATGCGGCGCACGGTGTCGATCGAGGATGTCGGCGCCAGCGCGCTGTATCTTCTGTCCGACATGTCGCGCGGCGTCACCGGCGAGGTGCACCACGTCGATTCCGGTTATCACGTCGTCGGCATGAAGCGCCCCGATGCGCCGGACATCGCGCTCGGCAGCGCTGCGAAGGAATAGCCGTCACGCGACATGCCCACATCCACGCTCTACTACATCCGCCACGGCGAGACGGAATGGAATGCCGCGGGCCGCTTTCAGGGCACGCAGGACATTCCGCTGAATGACAAGGGGCGCGGGCAGGCCGCTGACGCCGGCCGCGTGCTCGCCGATCTGATCCGCCGCAACAGTCACGATCACACGCTGCTGCCGTACATCTCGTCACCGCTCGGCCGCGCGCGCGAGACGATGGAGTTGGTGCGCGGCGCGCTGACGCTTCCGGCTGCGGGCTACAGCCTCGACCCGCGCCTGCGCGAAATCGGCTACGGCCAGTGGGAGGGCATGACCCTGCCGCAGATGGAGCAGCACGACGCGGCGACGTTCGCCTCGCGCAAAGCTGACGTCTGGAATGTCGCGGCGCCGGGCGGCGAAAGCTATGCCAGCGTCACCGCGCGCATGCGCGACTGGTTCGAGCAGCTCGCCGGCGACACGGTGGTGGTCGCCCATGGCGGCACCATGCGGGCGCTGATGGTCGCGCTCGGCGTCAAGACGCCGGCAGAGGCGTCCGGCATCCCGATCGGGCAGGGCGTGGTTTACGTGTTTAGCGGCGGTGCCGTCGCCAAATACGGTTAATGCTCTTTCCCTCTCCCCTTGCGGGAGAGGGTGCCTGAGCGAAGCGAAGGCGGGTGAGGGGT
>LWDM01000060.1:92154-109308 GCA_002083525.1 Proteobacteria bacterium SG_bin9
CACCCTCTCCCGCAAGGGGAGAGGGTCCTTCGGCGAGGTTGCGATTTATGCAACTTCTCGGTACGACATCTGCAACATTTCAGATGCAAATATGCAATCTTGCAGATGAAAATCTGCAAACTTTCAGATGCAAGTTTGCAACCTTGCAGAGCTTACTGATGTCGCACAACACCTTCGGCCATCTGTTTCGCGTCACGACCTTCGGCGAGAGCCACGGGGTCGCGATCGGCTGCGTGGTCGATGGCTGTCCGCCGATGATCCCGCTGGTCGAGGCAGACATTCAGGGCGATCTCGATCGCCGCCGTCCCGGCCAGTCGCGTTTCACGACGCAGCGCCAGGAAGAGGACAAGGTGAAGATCCTCTCCGGCGTCATGGCGCATCCGGAAACGGGCGTGCAGGTGACGACGGGGACGCCGATTGCGCTCCTCATCGAGAACACCGATCAGCGCTCGAAGGACTATTCCGAGATCAAGGACAAGTTTCGCCCGGGTCATGCCGACTTCACCTATGAAGCGAAGTATGGCCTGCGCGATTATCGCGGCGGCGGACGCTCGTCGGCGCGCGAGACCGCATCGCGCGTGGCCGCCGGCGCCATCGCCCGCAAAATCGTGCCGGGCCTCAACGTGCGCGGCGCGCTGGTGCAGATGGGCCCGCACAAGATCGACCGCGACAAGTGGGACTGGGACGAGATCGCGCGCAATCCGTTCTTCTGCCCGGACAAGGACAAGGCTGCATTCTTCGCCGACTATCTCGACGGCATCCGCAAGAGCGGCTCGTCGATCGGCGCGGTGATCGAGGTTGTCGCGGAGGGTGTCGCGGCCGGTCTCGGCGCGCCGATCTACGCCAAGCTCGACAGCGATCTCGCCTCAGCATTGATGAGTATCAACGCGGTGAAGGGTGTCGAGATCGGCGCGGGCTTCGGCGCGGCTGAATTGACGGGCGAAGAGAACGCCGACGAAATGCGGATGGGCAACAACGGCCCGGTGTTCACCTCGAATCATGCGGGCGGCATTCTCGGCGGCATCTCCACCGGGCAGCCGGTGGTCGCGCGTTTCGCGGTCAAGCCGACGTCATCGATCCTCGCGCCGCGCAAGACCGTCGATCGCAGCGGTCACGAGACGGATATCATCACCAAGGGCCGTCACGATCCGTGCGTCGGCATTCGTGCCGTGCCGGTCGGAGAGGCGATGGTGGCGTGCGTCATCGCCGACCACTTCCTGCGCCATCGCGGGCAGGTCGGCTGAGTTTACGGCTTCGGCAATGCCACGATGGTCGCCTGGGCTGCGGCGCAAAGCTTCTCTTGCCCTTCCGACACGACGAACACATCGCAGCGCGTGACCGCTTGTGAGCGGCCGCCGCTGATCGCCTCGGCACGTGCGATGAGATGATCGCCGATCGCAGGGCGGATGTAATTGATCTTCATCTCCGCCGTCACGCTCGATGTGCCGAGCCTGATTGCCCCGGCAAAGGTGAGGGCGTTGTCGGCAAGGTAGCCGATCACGCCGCCATGCACGAAGCCGAAGTTCTGCTTGTGATGCTCCCGGATCGGCAGGCGAAGCTGAACGCGGTCGCTGCTCGCCTCGGCGAGTTCTGCGCCGACGAAGACGCTGAACGGCTGCGCGGCCAGAATCTGCTGCCATTTATCAAACAGGGCATTGTCCATCGCATTCCTCGTTTTGTCTCAGGTCCATAGCAGCGCCACCACTCCGGCAACGATGATCGTCACGCCGCCGACGATCAGCGCAGTGATCTTTTCCGAGCGCAGCAGCAGTGCGCTCAGGATGAGAGTGATCAGCGGATAGGTCGCGGTCAGCGGTGCGACCAGCGCGACCGATCCTCGCGCGAGCGCCGCATAGAGGCAGAGCACAGCCATGCCGTTGCTCAGCCCGATGCAGCAGAACCAGAATATCCCCGGACGCGAGAAGCCCGTCGGCCATCCGCGATGGCGTACCACCGCGATGCTGACCACGACGACGGTCGATGCGGTGAAGCCGAACAGAGCTGCGGCGAATGCGCTCGGCCAGTGTGCGAGGCCGAGCTTGGTCAGCGGCTGCGCGACGCCTCTGATCAATGCTGCGCCGAGCGGAAGCGCCGCCGCCCAGTAGGGCCAGGACCGTCCGGTGGCCTGACCGCCGCGCAGCGAGAGCGCGATGACGCCGACAACGATCGCGGCGATGCCGGCCGTTTGGACCGGGCCGGGAAACTCGCCCAGCAACAGTGCTGCGCCGACAACTGCGAAAAGGGGCGCGATGTTGCCGAGCGCGCCGGCGACGCCCGGGCCCATCAAGCGGTTCGACTCGTAGGTCAGCAAGGTGACCAGAGCCGGGTAGGCAAGTCCGACCGCCGCAAAGATCAGGAAGCCCCGCGTGTTCCAGTCGCGGAAATCCAGCACGAAGACGGCGAGCAGCCACGCGATGGCTGAGAGCAGCGGAATGCTGATCAGCGTGCCCTCGCCCGGCCGCATGTGCCGCAGCCCGAACTGCGTCAGGACCAGCGCCAGACCGAAGAAGAACGATGCGCCGAGCGCGAGCAGGGCGGGGCTGCTGAACATGGGAGCAGGATGCCTTGCTGCGCAAATATTGCAATTTTCTCCTGATACGCTCAATAATTCCATTATTTGCATAAATGGAGATGCGCGGTGGCCAATGCCTATCCTGATCTGAGTGCGCGGCAGCTCGGTGCAGTCGTTGCCGTCGCCGATTATCGAAGCTTCATCGCGGCCGCCAGCGCGATGAAGATGTCGCAGCCGGCGCTGACGCGGTTGATCCAGCAGGTGGAGGCGGAGCTCGGTGTGTTGCTGTTCTCGCGCAGCACGCGCCACGTCTCGGTCACCGATGCAGGCAAGGAGTTCTCCGCCCATGCGGAGCGCCTGCTGAACGATCTCAAGTTCAGCGTCGGCAACATCCGCGAGAAGGCGCGTGAGCCGCGGGGACAGATCGTGGTGAGCAGCGTGCTGTCGCTTGCCAATGCGATGCTTCCGGCGCTGCTCGCCGACTACACGCGGATGTTTCCCGGGGTCGAAATTCATCTGCGTGAGGGGTTGCACGGCACCGTGCGGGACGAGGTGCGCAGCGGCCTTGCGGATTTCGGCGTCGGCTATGTCGACGATCTGCCGGACGGGTTTGTTGCCGAGATGATCGCGACTGAAAGCTTCTACGTCGTGCTGCCCGCCGATCATCCGCTTGCCCGGCGAAAGGCGTTGGAGTTGCGCACGTTAATCGACTTGCCGCTGGTGTCGTTTCCGCCCGAGTCTCGGACGCGCCGGGCGGTCGATGCGTCGGCTGCGGCCGAGGGACTGACCTTCCGTTATGTGATGACGGCGAACCGGTTGCCGACGCTCCACGGCCTGGTCCGCAATCGCATCGGTCTTGCGGTTGTGCCTTTCGGCGAGCGGCCGCTCCCGAATGATCCGGATTTGATCGCGCGACCGCTCGTCGGCGAACGGCTCACGTGCAGTCTCGGCGTGATGCGGCTACGGGAGCGCGAACTCAGCCCGGCCGCGGCCGAATTTCTCGGCGTCGTCCGCAACTGGATGCTCACGCTCCGGCGCGGCACGGGCCGCAAGAAGAAGTAGACGCTACTCCGCCGCCGCGGGGGCCTTCGCCGCGTTCCGCATCACGCCGGCCACAGCTGTGTAAGCCGCGACCCACGCGTCCTTCGCGGGCGGCGTCCATGCATCGCCGAGACCCTGCTCAAGCGTCCAGAGCAATGCGGCGCCGACCGTGTCGTACTGCTTGTCGGTCACACCGTAGGTCACGTGCTTCTTGCCGAGACCTTCCAGCACCGGAATGAGCGGCGCGAGATTGTCGAGGCCGGCGACGACAGTGCCGATCGCCTGCATCAGTTTCTTGCGCTGTTCGGGCATGTCGGTCGCCTTGAACAGCGGCTGCGTCGACGGATCGATCTCGAACAGCTTGCCGTAGAACAAGCTTGCGGCCGTATCGGAAATCGGGACCACCTTGGCCCAGGTGGATTTGACGAGGGTCTTCTGCTCAGGGGTCATGTCGTTCTCCGGGACTGGTCATCCCGGAATGCAAAGCAAGAAGGGTGCCGGTGCTTAAGAAAGCATCGGCTCCGGTAGGCCGCGTGACCGGCTTCCGCGTCACGCGCCTTCGATGACGATAAGATCCGCGTCGGCGTACTTCTGACGGATGACGACGGCCTTCTGATATTCGGGGCTCTTGTAGCAAGCCATCGCCGTTTCCCGGCTGTCGAACTCGATGACGACATTGCGGTCGCGCGCCTGACCTTCCATCACCTCATATGGCCCGCCGCGCACCACGAACCTGGCGCCGTATTTCTCGAACGCCGGACGCGCGGCCGTCAGATATTCCGGATAGCGCTCGGCGTCTTTCACCGAGACGCGCACGATCCAGTAGCCTTTTGCCATTGCAGTTGTCCTTTCGTATCAGGCCTAAACGTGCCGTCGCCACAGAGTGTGTCCGCGCCACAGGCACCCGGGCGAGTAACCGGCCGGCAATCGGACGGCACGTTCGATCCCGCAGCGGTCGATGCCCATGTCCCGCAGGGCCTTGTCGCTGAACGCGTTGAGTTCAGCCACCGCCTTGCGTTCCTCGCGCCGCCGTATCAGGGCTGCGATGGCGGAAACGATCAAGTTGAAACCCAAGAGCCGGGCTACACCAGTTCGTGACATCGGGGTCAGGCTTCCGCTTCTGAGGGGCGGCGTTGGGGATGGGGCTGGCGCACGAGACGCGCAATCGACGCGAACAGGCATGCGAAGGCTGCGCGTATGACGGCAGCCTGCTGTTGATGCGCCTCGCGGATGATGCGTGCTTTGTAGGCGGACCATTGCTGCTGAGTCATCGTTCTTGGGCAACAGACCATCTGTGCCTCCATCGTTTGCACACGGATTGAGCCGGTGCGACCGAGAGCAGCTTTACGCCGCGCGAACGATCCCATAAAATGAATAATGTTGATGATAATGATCTCTAGGAGAGATGTATGGATCTGGCAGCGCTTCGCATCTTTTCAGCGGTGGTGCGCGAAGGCGGCGTCACGCGCGCGGCCGAGCGGCTGCATCGCGTGCAGTCAAACGTGACGACGCGCATCCGCCAGCTCGAGGACGATCTCGGCGTCGAGCTGTTCATCCGCGAAGGCAAACGGCTGCACCTTTCGCCCGCCGGACAAGTGCTGCTCGGCTATGCCGACAAGCTGCTCCTGCTCGCCGACGAGGCCCGCCTCGCGGTGCAGGACCCGCGTCCGCGCGGTGTGTTCCGGATCGGCGCCATGGAGAGCACCGCCGCGGTCCGCCTGCCGGCGATCCTTACCGAGTTTCACCGGCTCTATCCGAACGTGACGCTGGAACTCGTCACCGACAGTCCGCCGCATCTGTCGGCCATGATCCTGAACGGCGAGCTCGATGCCGCGCTGGTCGCCGAGCCTGTCGCCGACACGCCCTTCGACAAGGTCTCCGTGTTCGAGGAGGAGCCGGTCATCATCTCGGCGGCGGGCCATCCGGCGATCGAGAAGAAGGGCGATCTGCCGCGGACGATGATCGCGTTCGAACACGGCTGTCCGTATCGCAAGCGGCTCGACAACTGGTACGCAAAGCGCGGCGGGCTGCCGGAGCGCATGATCGAGCTCGGCTCCTATCATGCGATGCTCGGCTGCGTCGCAGCGGGCATGGGCGTGGCGCTGCTGCCGAAGATGGTGCTCGCGACATTTCCGGAATCGGCGCGGCTGAAAGTTCACCGGCTGCCGCCAGGCGAAAACCGCATCGAGATCGTGATGATCTGGCGTAAGGGCGCGAGTTCGCCGAAGGTCGAGGCGTTCCGGCAACTGCTGACGCAGCGCAAGGGGAAGCCGAGCAAACGCGCGGCGTGAATACCGCCGCTGCGTCAGCCGAGCCGTCAGCGGAGCTTGCCGCGCGCCGCAACCGGGAGCACGCCGACAATCTCGTCGCCGCGCACCATCACCACCTCGTCCGCCATGTTGACGACGACGCAGACATGGTTCGGCACGATCCGCACCACCTCGCCGACATTCGGGCGGGTGTTGCTGCGCGCGAGATCGAGGAAGCCATGCTCCTCGGCGAAGCGGGCGATCTTGGCTTCCGGATGCTCGAGAATCTGGCCGAAGCCGTCGAGCCCGCCGCCGGGATCGGAGGTCAGCGTCTTCGATCCGGCATCGAGAATCCCCCGCTCGGGCGCCGCGCGGCTGACCACGGTGGAATAGACATGCAGCGCGCAGTCGTCCCAATCGGCGACGCCGGCCACGACCTGCATGCGGTCGTTATAGATGTAGGTGCCGGGCCGATGCTCGGTTGCGCCCTTCAGTTTCCCGACATTCGGCAAGTTCGGCGAGCCGCCGGTCGAGACGATGGTGGGCTCAAGTCCGGCAGCGCGCACACCGGCCAGCGCCTCGTCGTAGAACGTCTGCGCCTCCGGCCAGCCTTTCTCGGTCGGGTACATCAGAAAGCCCGCGAAGGTGAGCCCCGGCAACGCCGTGATCTGCTGTGCGAGCGCGATCGCTTCGCCCGGCGTCTCGACGCCGGCGCGCTTGCGGCCGGTGTCGCACTCGATCACGACTGCGAGCGGCCGTCCTGCGGCCCTTGCGGCTTGCGGCAATCCGGCGATGGTGACGGGGTTGTCGGCGGCAACCGTCATCGTTGTCGTCTGCATCAGCTTGGCGAGCCGCGCCATCTTCTCCTCGCCGAGGATGTTGTAGCTGATCAGGATGTCGTCGATGCCGTCGGCGGCCATCACCTCGGCCTCACCGAGTTTCTGGCAGGTGATGCCCTGCGCGCCGGCCTTGATCTGCAGCTTTGCGAGATAGGGGCTCTTGTGCGTCTTGATGTGCGGGCGGTTCTTGACGCCGGCCTTGTCGCAGATCGCCTGCACGCGGGCGATGTTGCGCTCGACGCGATCCATGTCGATGACGAGGGCGGGGGTGCCATATTCTTTGGCGATTTTTGCGGCGAGCGGTGTGGTCATTTCGATTGTTGTTTCCTTCGGCGGCGACCGGCCGCCGCGCGCCGCGGAAACTAACCGATCATGAAAAAGCGCGCCACCCTTGCGGATGGCGCGCCAGTCTGGCTTACCGTGTTTCAGTCTAGGCAGCCCGCATGTTGCCAAGGAAGCGTTCCACCTCGCGTTTCAATCGCTGACTGTCGCCGGAGAGGCTTTGTGCGGCCTCGAGCACCCGCGCAGAAGCAACCCCGGTTTCGGCCGCGCCCTGGCTGACATCGCCAATGTTCTCAGCGACCGACCGGGACCGGTTGGCGGCATGCTGAACGTTGCGGGTGATTTCCTGGGTCGACACGTTCTGCCGTTCGACCGCGGTGGCAATGGCGGCGGATATCTCGGAGATCAGCGTGATCGTCGCGCCGATATCCTTGATGGCTGCAACCGATGCGTCGGTTGCGTTCTGCATGCCGACGATCTGGGTGCCGATTTCTTCGGTGGCCTTGGCAGTTTGGGACGCCAGCGCCTTTACCTCCGACGCAACCACGGCAAAGCCGCGGCCTGCCTCGCCGGCGCGTGCGGCTTCGATCGTGGCATTCAGCGCCAACAGGTTGGTCTGCTCGGCGATCGCGTTGATCAGTTTGATGACGTCGCCGATCCGGATGGCTGATTGGGAGAGCTGAGCGATGTTGGCGTCGGTGTTTTCGGCCTTCTTCACGGCATCGATCGCGATCTGGGCTGCCTGCTGGACCTGGCGGCTGATCTCGTGCACGGACACTGTGATCTGTTCGGTGGCGGTGGCGGCGATCTGGACATTGCCCGATACGTCCTGCGAGGCGTGAGCCGCGTCGCCGGAAATCTTGCCTGTTGCCTCCGCCGTCGCAGTCAGCTTGTTCGCAGCGGTTTCCAGTGCCGCCGAGGAGGAGGACAGGGAGTCCACCAATTCGCCGATCATGGACTCGAAGCCGTGAGTTATGCCGTCGATCCGCTGTGCGCGTTCGACCTTGGCCGCCGCCTCCGCAGCGGCGGCTTGATCGGCCGCTTGTTTGGCGACCAGCGTCGCCTTGAACACGCGAAGGGCGGTTGCCATCCGGCCGATTTCGGTGCGGCCCCCCTCACCACGGATATCGACGTCGAGCTCGCCGCGTCCCAGCGCGTGCATCGGCTCGACAATCGACGTGATGCCGCGCGAGACGTCGCGCACGAGATAATAGGCAATCGCCGCCCCCAGAAGCGTAGCCAGCAGGAGACCGCCGACGACGATCTGAATGGCGAGGGTGTAGGATGCATTGCCGCGCGCGACCGCCGCGCTGGCGCCGTCCCGGTTGAGCTCACGCTCCTTGTTGAGCAGCTCGTCGGTCCGCGTGCTGAGGGGGATCAGTTTGCCGGTGAACACTTCGCGGCCGGTGCCGAAATCCTGCTTGCGCGAGGCTGTGAGAACTTCCAGGCCGGCGGCCGCGTAGTCGTCCCAGACCTTGCGGAATTCGTTGTAGACTTTCAGATCGTCCGGAGATGACTTGAGTGCCTCATAGGCGCGGAATGTGATCTGGATACTCTTCTCCAGACTCTGGATGTTCTGTTCGACCTTGGCTTCGGTCGCGGGATCGTCCGCGAGCAGGTGATCGCGAACCGCGGTCTGATAACGCAGCAGCGTTCCTTGCATGTCGCCAAGCGCCAGAACGCTTTGCAGCCAGTTGGCCTGGACTTCGACAAGTTTCGAATTGATGTCGCGGATTTCCTTGAGCGACATCAGGCCCATGGCGGTCATCGCGATCAGCAGCACCGAGACAACCGTGATGATCTTGTCGCGGATGGAGAAAGTCGACAGCATCGTAGACTCCAGGGCGATCGTTGCGATCGACAGCCGTCCAGTGGTTGGGGAGCGATTTTTCTGAAGGTGCTGCGTGTGACCGAAGCCGGCATCGGTGCCGAGATTCGGAGCCCGAATAGTGTGCAGAATCGGTGAACTCCACGTTAAGCATCGATTGCTCGAGACGGGAGTCGTGTTGGTTGACTGTCTTGGCCGCTCACACCGCCATCATCGGCATGGTGAGAGGTAATAAGGTGCGCGGATTGGCTTTGCGTGGAGTTGCGCGGATCGCAGATGCGACAGCTGGCGTGATATCGCGTGCGGTGTTTCACCCGATGGGCGGCCGGAGCAAACGCTTCTGGTATTTCGGTACTTCTTGCGAGAAAGCTTCTGCAGCGCGAGCACGCGCCGCCCGGTGAAGCGATATCCCCCCAAAAAAAGACGGCGTGGAGCTCGCCCACGCCGCCTTCCGGACCTCCGCTTGATGCGGCTGGTTACGCTGCCCGCACGTTGGTCAGGAAGTTCTCGACTTCCATCTTCAGGCGGGTGCTTTCGTTCGACAAGGTCTGCGCCGAGGACAGCACCTGCGACGAGGCCGAGCCGGTTTCGCCGGCGCCGCGGCTGACGTCGTTGATGTTCTCGGCAACCGCCGTCGACCGTTGCGCGGCGTGCTGGACGTTGCGGGCGATTTCCTGCGTCGCCGCGCCTTGCTCTTCCACGGCGGCCGCGATGGTCGAGGAAATCTCCGAGATCAGCGTGATGGTCGTGCTGATTTCCTTGATCGCGGTCACCGACGCTTCCGTCGCCGACTGCATGCCGGCGATCTGGGTGCCGATCTCTTCCGTTGCCTTCGAGGTCTGCGCGGCGAGCGCCTTCACCTCGGACGCGACCACCGCGAAGCCGCGGCCGGCGTCGCCGGCGCGGGCGGCCTCGATGGTGGCGTTGAGCGCCAGCAGGTTGGTCTGCCGCGCGATCGCATCGATGGTGCCGGAAAGGCCGGTCACCTGCTCCAGCACCGTGCGCACGCTGGCAAGGCGGCCTTCGATCCGTTCCACCGCCGCGATCAGGTCGCCGATATGGCGCACCGCGCCGCTGACGGTCTCGCTCGACTGCGCGATCCCCGAGCCGGCGTCGGTCGCCGCGCTCTGCGCATTGCGCGCCGCGACGTCGATCGCGCGGTTGGCCGACACCATGGTGGCGGCGGTCTGCTGCAGGCTCTTGAACTGCTCGGCTTGCTGGTCGAAGCGGTGGGTGACCTGGTCGAGGTTGCCGGCGATGTCCGCCATCTCGACGCCGAGGGTTCCGATCCGGTCGGCGAGCTCGGCGATCAGGCGGTCCTTGACGCCGTCCGCTTCCGCCTCGAGCCGGTAGGATTCCGATTGCTGGGCCTTCACGGCTCGTCCTCGCGCAAAAAAACACTGCCGCGGATGTCGAGCAACCGCAGCCTGATTGAAAGCCTGCGTCAAGTCGCGGTACTGCGCAATCGTACCAAAGTGCAAGAAATGGCTCAGAGGAAACTGTACGCCAGCAGCCACAGATTGAGACCGACGATCACCGCCGCGATGATCCAGGCGGCTGCCGCCAGCCAGCTTCTGTTGGCGAAGGCGCCCATGCGGCGCTGGTCGCTGGTGAAATTGACCAGCGGGATGACCGCGAACGGCAGCTGCAGGCTTAAGACCACCTGGCTCAGCACCAGCAACTGCCCGGTCGCGCTTTCGCTGAACAGCGCCATGGTGACGACGACGGGCACGATCGCGGCGAGGCGCGTCGCGATGCGCCGCAGCCACACCGGCAGCCGGATCGACAGAAACCCTTCCATCACGATCTGCCCGGCGAGGGTGCCGGTGACCGACGAATTCTGCCCGGCGGCCAGCAGCGCCAGCGCGAACAAGGTACCGGCCAGCGGCGCGCCCAGCATCGGCGAGAGCAGATGATAGGCTTCCTCGAGCCCGGCGACCTCGGTCTTGCCCTGGCTGTGGAAGGTCGCCGCCGCCAGGATCAGGATCGCGGCATTGACCAGGAGCGCGAAGCTGAGTGCAATCGTCGAATCGATGCCGGCGAAGCGGATCGCCTCGCGCCGACCGGCGTGCGTGCGCGCGAACGGCTTCGCCTGCACGATCGCCGAGTGCAGATAGAGGTTATGCGGCATCACCGTCGCGCCAATGATGCCGACCGCGACATAGAGCATGGCCGGATCGGTGACGATGCGCGTCTGCGGGATGAGGCCGCCCAGCAGATCGCTCAGCACCGGCCGCGCGAAGACGAGCTCGGCGACGAAGCAGCCGGCGATCACCATCAGCAGCCCGACGATGAGGACTTCCAGGCGGCGGCCGCGGTCCTGCACCAGGCCGAGGATGACGAGCGTCCCGACCGCCGCGATCGCGACGCCCCAGCCCAGCGAGACGCCGAACAGCAACTGCAGGGCGATGGCGGTGCCGAGCAGCTCGGCCAAATCGCAGGCGATGATGGCGAGCTCGCACAGTGCCCACANNTGGTGGCGTTGAGCGCCAGCAGGTTGGTCTGCTCGGCCACCGCGTTGATCAGCTTCACCACGTCGCCGATGCGCGCGGCCGACTGCGACAGCTCGGCGATGCTGCTGTCGGTCTTGGCGGCCTGCTTGACGGCGTCGTTGGCGACGCGGCTCGCTTCCTGCACCTGGCGGCTGATCTCGTTCACCGACGAGGTGATCTCTTCGGTGGCGGTCGCGACCGACTGGACATTGCCTGAGACTTCCTGCGAGGCGGAGGCGGCGTCGCTGGAGATCCGGCCGGTGGTCTCGGCTGTCGTCGTCAGCGTGTTGGCGGCAGCTTCGAGTTCGGTCGAGGATGACGAGAGCGAGTTCACCAGCTCGCCGATCATGCGCTCGAACTGGCTGGTGATGTTGTCGACCCGCTGGCCGCGGGCGATCTTGGCCTCGGCGTCGGCAGCCGCGGCCGTGTCGGCCGCCTTCTTGGCAATCAGCGCCTCCTTGAAGACCTGCAGGGTGTCGGCCATCTGGCCGATTTCGGTCTTCTCGCCCTGATGCGGCACGATGGCGGTCAGGTCGCCCTGGCCCAGCGCCTGCATCGGCTCGGTGATGGAACGAATACCGGACGACACGTCGCGCACCAGGAAGCAAGCGATCGCTGCGCCTGCGAACATCGAGATCAGGAGAAGGCCGACGACCATGCGCATGGCGTGGGCATAGGCGTCACCGGCCTGGAGCGCGGCCGCTTCAGCGCCCTTGTTGTTCAGTTCGACGTCCTTGCGGAGGATTTCGTCCGCCTTCAAGCCGATCGGATTGACCTTCTCGATGTTGAATTCGCGTGCGGCGGGCAGGTCGTTCTTGCGCGAGATCACCACGAGCTGCTGGACGCCGGCGATGTAGTCGGCCCAGAGTTTCTTGAATTCGTCGTAGAGCGCACGCTCTTCGGGGGAGGTGATCATCGGCTCGTAGGCCTTCATGGCCTTGTCGATGGATTCGCCGACGGAGACGAACAGCTTCTCCTGCGCCTCCTTGCCGGCGGCATCGGTGGCCAGGATGTGCGCCCGCACGACGACGCGATAGGTGATGGTCGAGGCGCGCAGTTCTCCAAGGGTCCGGACGCTGGGCAGCCAGTTCTGCTGAATGTCGACGGTGTTGGCGTTGATCGTCTGCATCTGCCGGATGGCGAAGGCGCCCATGGCGGTCATGGCCACGAGCAAAACCGAGACGACCGCGATGATTTTGGCGCGGATCGAGTACTTGGAGAGCATTGGCATTTCCTTGCTGGAAACGCACGAAAGCCACTCAGGCGCACAACGCGCTCGGCGGTGATCGCACGTCAGTTTTTTGAGGACGCGTTACGCGATAGTTCCAGTCGAAACCGCGGCCGGGAGGCTTCAAGATTCGCATAGCGAAATTGATCGAAATCGGTGAAGCGTTGGTAAACGACGGTATCCCCGGACGGCACATGCGCATGCGCAAAGCGCAGAACGGGTAGGACAAGCCGGAGAATGGGCTTTCCCCCGCACAGGGTGCGTGCCACCATCACCCGACTCGATACGACGGGAGGGCCGCAATGCGCGGGTATATCTCGATCGGGGCTTTGCTGATCGCGGGGGCGATTGCTGGGGGAAATATGGCGCGCGGCGAGGCGCCGGACGCGCCCTTGCCGCTCACCTATGCATCTCTGGCAAAACCGCACGCCACGGCGAAGCATTCCACCACTGATGCGCTCGCTCAGCGCAAAGACGTTTCACCCGTGGTCGACGTGGAACTCATCCTCGCGGTCGATATCTCATACTCCATGGATCTCGACGAATTGGCGCTGCAGCGCGAGGGCTATGCGCTGGCGGTGACGTCGCAGGAATTTCTGAAAGCGCTGAAGACCGGTCCGACCGGCAAGGTCGCGATCACCTACTTCGAATGGGCCGCGTCGAGCGACCAGAAGGTGATCATCCCGTGGCGGGTGGTCGATGGGCCGGAGTCCGCCGGCGCGGTCGCGGCTGAAATCCTGAAAGCGCCGCTTCGCCGCGCCTCGCGCACCTCGATCTCGGGCGCCATCAATTTCTCGCTGCCGCTGTTCGAGCAGAATCCGTATCCCGGTATCCGCAAGGTGATCGATATCTCCGGCGATGGCCCGAACAACAACGGCGTGCCGGTCACGGTGGCGCGGGACGCGGCGCTGGAGAAGGGCATCACCATCAACGGCCTGCCGATCATGGTGAAGGAGCTCAATCCGGCAACCATGGATATTCCGAACCTCGATCTTTACTACGAGGATTGTGTGATCGGCGGTCCAGGCTCGTTCGTGGTGTCGATCAAGGCGAAGGAGAAGTTCGCCGAGGCGATCCGCACCAAGCTGGTGCTGGAGGTCGCAAACCGGATGCCGGAGCGGCCGGTGGTGCCGGTGTCGAACAAAGAGCCGCGGGTACCGTGCCTGATCGGCGAGCAGATCTGGCAGGATCGCTGGGGGCGGTAGCGATCTTTGTCATTGCGAGGCCCAAAAGGGCCGAAGCAATCCATTCCTTGCTCGGATCTGGATTGCTTCGTCGCGCAAGCGCGCTCCTCGCAATGACATGCAGATGGGAAGCTAGCGCCGCCTGAATGCGGCGACGATCTCCACATGCGGTGTGTGGCGGAACTGGTCGACCGGCACGACCTCCGAGATCTTGTAACCGGCATCGATCAGGATGTGTGCGTCGCGCGCGAAGGTCGCCGGATTGCACGAAACCGCGACCACCAGCGGCACCTTGCTTTTCGCAAGCTGTTCGGCTTGCGCCTGCGCGCCCTGACGCGGTGGATCGAACACGACGGCGTCGAATGCTGACAATTCTTGCGGCACCAGCGGCCGGCGGAACAGGTCGCGGGTTTCGGCCTTCAGCGGCTTGAGGCCTTGGGTGTTGCGCACCGCGTCGGCGAGCGCGCCGACGGCCGCGCCGTCGCTGTCGAAAGCGCTGACGCGCACGGTTTGCGCAAGGCGCAACGCAAACGGACCGACGCCGCAGAACAGGTCGGCGACATGCTTTGCCTTCTTCACCTGTGCCATCACGAGCGTGGCCAGCGCATCTTCGCCGTCCGCGGTCGGTTGCAGGAACGAGCCCATTGGCAGTGTGACTTTTGCCTTGCCGATCGTCACAACAGGCGGCATCCGCATCATCACGAGCTCACGGTGGCGGCTGATGCGCGCAAGCTTGTGGCGGGCGGCGAGGGCGGAAAGCTCCGACAGTTTGGCCGTGTCGAGCGGGCCCGACCCGCGCACGTCGATGTCGAGGCCGTTCTCGGCGGCGGTCACCTGAATGTCGAGCGGTTTGCCGGTCGGCGCGAGCACAGTGGCGATCGCGCGTGCGGCATCGAGGGCGCCCTTGAGCGCGGGCGCAAAGATTGGACATTGCTCAATGGGGACGATGGCGTGACTGCCTTGTGCGGCGAAGCCGACGGCGAGATCGTCACCGCTGCCGCGGCGGGCATGGAAGGTGGCGCGACGGCGGCCCTCGCCATGGGCATCGACCAGATCGCCGACCTCGCAGGCGACCTTGGCGAGCGCGAGCGCTTCGATGACGAGGCCGCGCTTCCAGGTTCGATAGGCCTTCGTTTGCCAGTGCTGGATCGCGCAGCCGCCACAAGCGCCGAAATAGTCGCAGAAGGGATCGATGCGATCGGGGCTCGGCTGCTTGATGCGAACAAGGCGAAGGCGCTCAGGATGACCGGGCATCGCTTCGGCTTCGACGTGTTCGCCGGGAAGCGTGCAGGGGACATAGACGTCGCCGGCCGCGCCGAGCGCGACGCCGTCGCCGCGATGGCCGATATGATCGATGATGACGGTCTCAGCCACGGCGCGCGCCGATGAAGAATTCGGTATTGCCGTCGCCGCCGGCGATGCACGACGGAAACACCTTGATCCGCGTGCAGCCGAGTGCAGCGGCCGTTTGCGCGATGTCGTCGCAGACGACCTGATGAATCGCGGCATCGCGCACGATGCCTTTTTTGATGTGCGTCCGCTCGGCCTCGAACTGCGGCTTGATCAGCGCCAGCAGATGACATGGCGAGGCAGCGAGATCGAGAGCGGCTGGCAGCACGAGCTTCAGCGAAATGAAACTGACGTCGATCACGACGACTTCGGGCCGTACGCTGAGCCGCGTGCCTCGCAGCGAGCGGATATCGGTCTCCTCCCGCGAGAGAATGCGCGGGTTGCCCTGCAAGCTCGGATGCAGTTGGCCGGTGCCGACGTCGATGGCGTGCACGAGGCTGGCGCCGTGGTTGAGCAGCACTTCCGTGAAGCCGCCGGTCGATGATCCGACATCGAGGCAGACGCGATCCTCAATCTCGATCGGATACTGCTCGAGTGCGTCCGCCAGCTTGACGCCGCCGCGCGATACCCATGGATGCGCGGGTTCGGCGGAGATTTCGGCATCCGCCGCAATGTTTTCTGAGGCTTTCAGCACCTGCTTGCCGTCGGCGACGACAAGACCGGCTTCGATGGCGGCTTGGGCGCGGGCGCGGCTCTCGAACAGCCCGCGCTCGACGAGCAAGCGGTCTGCGCGCTGCCGCCCGGTCATGGCGTCAGGCCAGTTTGACGCTCTCGGCCTTGTAGTCCTTGCCGAGCGCTTCGAACGCCTTGATGACGATGGACTTGGCATCGAGACCGGCGCGGGCATACATCGCCGCCGGCGTATCGTGATCCATAAAGATGTCCGGCAGCACCATGGCGCGAACGCGCAGGCCCTGATCGAGTGCGCCATTCTCCGCCAGCGTCTGCATCACATGCGAGCCGAAGCCGCCGATCGAGCCTTCCTCGATGGTGATCAGCACTTCGTGGTCGCGCGCAAGGCGGAGCAGCATGTCGGTATCGAGCGGCTTCATGAAGCGCGCGTCGGCAACGGTGGTCGACAGGCCGAGGCCGGCGAGTTCGTCGGCGGCCTTGAGGCATTCGCCGAGCCGCGTGCCGAAGGAGAACAGCGCGACCTTGCTGCCCTCGCGCACGATCCGGCCTTTGCCGATTTCGAGCGGAATGCCGGCTTCCGGCATTTCGACGCCGCGGCCTTCGCCGCGGGGATAGCGCAGCGCGCTCGGCGCATCGTCGAGCGCCACCTGCGTTGCGACCATGTGCACGAGTTCGGCTTCGTCGGCTGCCGCCATGATGACGAAGCCGGGGAGGCAGCCGAGATAGGCGTTGTCGAACGAGCCTGCGTGGGTCGAACCGTCGGCGCCGACGAGACCGGCGCGGTCGATGGCGAAGCGGACCGGCAGACCCTGGATCGCAACGTCGTGCACGACCTGATCGTAGCCGCGCTGGAGGAAGGTGGAGTAGATCGCCGCGAACGGCTTGAAGCCTTCGGACGCAAGACCGGCCGCGAAGGTCACCGCGTGCTGTTCGGCAATGCCGACGTCGAAGGTGCGCTGGGGAAATGCCTTCGCGAACATGTCGACACCGGTGCCGCCGGGCATCGCCGCCGTGATGGCGACGATTTTTTCGTCCTTCTGGGCTTCCTTGATCAGGCTCTGACCGAACACGGCCGTGTAGGACGGCGCATTCGATTTCGCCTTTACTTGCGCGCCGGTGACCATGTCGAACTTGACGACGCCATGATACTTGTCGGCGGAGGCCTCCGCAGGGCCGTAACCCTTGCCCTTCTGCGTCACGACGTGAACGAGGATCGGGCCGCCCGGCGCATCGCGCACGTTCTTCAGCACCGGTAGCAGATGGTCGAGGTTGTGGCCGTCGATCGGGCCGACATAAAAGAAGCCGAGCTCTTCGAACAGCGTGCCGCCGGTCACCATGCCGCGCGCATATTCCTCGGCGCGCAGCGCGCGTTCCTCGAAGAATTTCGGCAGATGATGAGCGAGGTTCTTCAGCGCTTCGCGGGCCGAGCCGTAGGTCGGTCCGGAAATCAGCCGCGCAAGATACGCTGACATCGCGCCCACAGGCGGCGCGATCGACATGTCGTTGTCGTTGAGGA
>LWDM01000060.1:109350-109554 GCA_002083525.1 Proteobacteria bacterium SG_bin9
CCATGCCGGCCGACATCGAGCCGTCGCCGATCACGGCGATGACGTTGTTGTTCTCACCCTTGAGATCGCGGGCGACGGCCATGCCGAGACCGGCGGAGATCGACGTCGACGAGTGCGCGGCGCCGAATGGGTCGTACTTGCTCTCCGAGCGCTTGGTGAAGCCGGAGAGACCGCCGCCCATGCGCAGCGTGCGAATGCGGTCGC
>LWDM01000061.1 GCA_002083525.1 Proteobacteria bacterium SG_bin9
CAGCAAATCCCAATGCGCACAGGGGATATGGATTCCGGGCTCGCGCGTGAAGAACGCGCGCCCCGGAATGACGAGGAGAGAGTGCCCGTAATGACGAGGAGAAAGCGTTCAATGCCCCGCAACAATCTCCGGGATCGCCGTCGCGGGCGGCGTGTTGCGGCTGCGCTGCGTCCGCACGATGCCGTCGATGATGGTCATGCCGATGCCGGGCAGGTCTCCGAGCTGAATGCTCTCGAGGAAGGTCTTGCCCGCCGAGTGCTGCGCCTTGTCCATGATGACGAAGTCCGCCGCGCGGCCGACCTCGACGATGCCGCAATCGAGCGCGCGCATGCGCGCGGTGTTGCCGGTGGCGAAGCAGAATGCGATTTCCGCCGGCACCTCGCCGAGCGAGGAGAGCATCGACACCATGCGGATGATGCCGAGCGGTTGCACGCCGGAGCCGGCCGGTGCGTCGGTGCCGAGAATGACGCGGTTGAGATCGCCCATCTCCTTCGCGAGGCGCAGCGTATAGAGCGCGGCGCGCTCGTTGCCGTTGTGCACGATTTCGAGGCCGCGCTTGCAGCCTTCACAGATGCAGCGGATCTGGTTGTCGGGAAGCGCCGTGTGGCCGCCGTTGATGTGACCGACGATGTCGGTGTCGGCTTCGAGCACGACATCCGCGTCGATCAGACCGGAGCCGGGGATCGACGGGCCGCCGGTGTGGATCGTCGAATTCATGCCGTACTTGCGCGCCCACGCCACCATCTTGCGCGCGGTCGGGCCGTCTTTCACGCCGCCAAGTCCGACTTCGCCGAGCCAGCGCACGCCGGCCAGCGCCATTTCCCGAAAATCCTCTTCGGTCATGCCGGGCTCGATCACCGGCGCACCCGCCATCACCTTCACGCCGCCGGGGCGCAGGTTGTCGAACGAGCGCTGTGCGAAGATCGCCATCGCCTTCAGGCCGGTGATGTCGCGCGGGCGGCCGGGCATATGCACCTCGCCGGCGGAAATCATCGTGGTGACGCCGCCGTGCAGGAAGCTGTCGATCCAGCCGATCTGGTTTTGCCGCGGCGTCCATTCGCCGGCGACCGGATGCACGTGGCTGTCGATGAGCCCCGGCGTCACCACGGTGCCGTTGGCGTTGACCACCGTGGTCGCGCCGGCCTGGTCGATGTCCAAATCAATATCTTGGGCCCGGCCGATCGCGGTGATCTTGCCGTTCTCGGCGAGGATCGTGTCGGCATCGAGAATCGGCTTGTTCAGGTCGCCCGAAAGCAGAAGGCCGATGTTTGTGATGACCAGTTTGGTCGGTCCGGTCGCCTGGGGTGCGTCGTGGGCCATGGATTTCGGGCTCCTTTGGGCGGTTTTTCGGCCGGAACCGGAGATTTCCGGACGCAGGCCGATTTTGGATCAGAATAGCTCTAACTCATTGAAATAGAGAAATTTATTGCAGGGATTCACGAGCCGGATGGGCTACATACACGCATGCTGCGCTGCACTTGACGGGCGCAGCATATTCGTTAGTATACAAACGAATTGCAAGAGCCGTTAAAGCTGCTGTCCTTCCGCTGTCCGACCTGCCGGTCCTCGATCTTGGAATAGGGTGCAATGAGCAACTTCAATCAAGAAAGCGTTCTCAGCGTTCATCACTGGACCGACAATCTCTTTTCCTTCCGCACGACGCGCGACACCTCGTTCCGTTTCCGCAACGGCGAGTTCACGATGATCGGCCTCAAGGTCAACGACAAGCCGCTGCTGCGCGCCTACAGCGTCGCGAGCGCGAACTACGAAGACACGCTCGAGTTCTTCTCGATCAAGGTGCAGGACGGCCCGCTCACCTCGCGCCTCCAGCATCTGAAGGAAGGCGACCAGATCATCGTCAGCCGCAAGGCGACGGGCACGCTCGTCATCGACAATCTCAAGAGCGGCCGTAACCTCTATCTCATCGGCACCGGCACCGGCCTCGCGCCGTTCCTCAGCGTCATCAAGGATCCGGAAACCTACGAGCGCTTCGAGAAGGTCGTGCTGCTGCACGGTTGCCGCCGCGTCGCCGAGCTCGCTTACGGCGAGATGATCCAGGAGCATCTGCCGAACGACGAGCTGATCGGCGAGCTGGTCCGCGAGAAGCTGATCTATTATCCGACCGTGACGCGCGACCCGTTCCGTAACCGCGGCCGCATCACCGACCTCATCACCTCGGGTAAGCTGTTCGGCGACATCGGTCTCGCCAATCTCGACGCGAGCGAAGATCGCGTGATGATGTGCGGCAGCCCGGCGCTTTTGACCGACACCAAGAACATTCTGCTCGATCGCGGCTTCATCGAAGGCAACCACGGCGAGCCCGGCGACTTCGTCGTCGAGAAGGCGTTCGCCGAGCGCTAAGCGTTCGCGAGTATCGAAATGCAAACGGCCGCCCGGTGAGGCGGCCGTTTCCATTTCAGCCGTTTGTATCAGCTGTCGGTGGTTTCGTTCTGATAGTTCTGTACGGCAAGCGGCGCCTCGTTCGCCCATCGCGCGCGCATGGTTTCATGGATGAATGCGCCGACACCTTTTGAATGCGGCCGGCCCCTGACCGTGATCAGATTGACCTCGCGCCAGACATCCGGGTCCGTCAGCGGCAGAGCGATCAGGTCGCGTTGTTGTTTGACGGTGTGTTCCGGAAACAGCCCGAAGCCGAAGCCGTTGCCGACCATGGCCAGAGCCCAGTCATCGCGTTCGCTGGAATTGTTCAGGTCGCAGATGACGCCGCGCGCCGCCAATGCGGATTGGATCTCCTCATTGAATTCGCAACGCGCGCGCAGAACGAACTTTTCGCCGGCGAGGTCTTCCAGCCGCACGCTCTCCCGCGCCGTCAGACGATGCTCGCGCGGCAGCACGATCATCATCTGCTCGCGAAACAGCGGGAGGTAGTTGAAGCGCCGGTCCGGATCCTTTCCGGGAATGCAGTAGATCGCGATGTCGAGCCGCGCCTCGAGAAGTTCGCGCTGCAGCTCGGTGGCGCTGCCATCGACGATCTGCAGTTCGAAATCGTCGTGCTGCTCCCTGGCGCGCTTCAACAGATGCACGATCAGCGCCGGCGCGATGGTGCACATGATGCCGAGCCGCAGCTTCGCGCGGCCCGACGAGGTGAACTCCTGCGCCTGCGCTTTGGCCGCGTGGCTCTTGTCCCAGACCTCTTGCAGGTGCGGGCGAATGATCTCGCCGAGCTCGGTCAGATGCGTGTTGGCATACTCGCGATGGAACAGCACGCCGCCGAACTCGGCTTCGAGCATTTGAATTCCGCGCGTCAGCGATGGCTGCGAGACGTTGCAGAGCTTCGCGGCGCGCGTGAAATTACGCTCCGAGCAGACCGCCAGAAAATACTTCACCTGATGCATTTCCATGCAGCATCCCTCAACCGCTTCCACAGATCATGTAATGTGCTGGAGCCGGTGGCGGGCGTGCGCCGGGCCGCCGGAACCTTAACGCAGAATGGCCCGGCGATGTTCGCGCCGGGGCTCTCTTGAGAAATAGAGAGCGTCATGGCGCGCATCGTTGCGCGCCAAGTTCTCGTTCTCGTCTTCCGGCGGTCGCGACAATCGCTTGTTGCGCTGCGAACCGGAAATACCTTTTGGTCTGGCTATTGATGCCGCTGGGCTATTAAACGGTGTTTAGAAACCGTACAGGAGTGCCGGGGCAACGCGCTGCCAAGCGAACGGTATTGAAATAAGCGCACGCGTACCGCAGTGAGGCATCAGTGTCCGCCTCGACTACGTAAAATGCCGAATGGAATCACTCGGCCGCTTCGACCACCGGCTGAACGCGTTCCACCTTCACCGCGCAGAATTTGAACTCGGGAATTTTGCCGAATGGATCGAGCGCGGGGTTGGTGAGCAGGTTCGCCGCCGCCTCGGCGTAGCAGAACGGCATGAACACCATGTTCTCCGGCACGTCGCGATCGGATCGTACCTTTACCTCGACGGCGCCGCGCCGTGTCAGCAGGCGGATAAAATCGCCGGGCCGCATATCTTTTTTCCGCATGTCCTTTGGCGACATGAAGGCGACCGCTTCCGGCTCGATGCTATCGAGCACGCCCGAGCGGCGTGTCATCGATCCGGTGTGCCAGTGTTCGAGCACGCGTCCGGTCGACAGCACCATCGGATATTCGGCGTCCGGCACTTCATCGGGCGACGTGACGCGTGCGGGCACGATCTTGCCGCGGCCGCTTTCCGTCGGGAATCCCGTGGTGAAGATGATCTCGTTGCCGGGCTTGTGCGGGTCGTCGACCGGATAAGTGACGGCGCCTTCGCGCTCGAGCCGTTCCCAGGTGATGTTCTTCAGCGACGGCATCACCTGCGTCATCTCGTGGAAGACATCGGCCGCGCCGCTGTAGGGCCAGTCGAGGCCCATGCGCTTACCGATCTCCTGAATGATCCAGAGATCCTGTTTTGCATCGCCCGGCGGCTTCACCACCTGCCGTGCCAGCTGCACGCGGCGATCGGTGTTGGTAAAGGTGCCGACCTTCTCGGCAAATGCGGAGGCGGGGAGGATCACGTCCGCGTGGAACGCGGTCTCGGTGACGAACAGATCTTGCACCACGAGGTGATCCAGCATTGCCAGCGCTTCGCGCGCGTGCTGCAGGTCGGGATCCGACATCGCAGGGTTTTCGCCCTCGATGTACATGCCGTTGATTTCACCTGCGTGGATCGCATTCATGATCTCGACGACGGTCAAACCGCGCACCGGATCGAGCTCCTGATGCCATAGGTTTTCGAAGGGCTGGCGCAGATCAGTGCGGCCGACCGGTTGATAGTCCGGCAGGAACATCGGAATGAGACCGGCGTCCGATGCGCCTTGCACGTTGTTCTGGCCGCGCAGCGGATGCAGGCCCGTGCCCGGACGCCCGATCTGACCGGTGATCAGCGCGAGCGCGATCAGGCAGCGCGCGTTGTCGGTGCCGTGAATGTGCTGGCTGATGCCCATGCCCCAGAAGATGATCGACGCCTGCGAGGTCGCGTATTGCCGCGCAACTTCGCGCAGCGTTTCCGCCGGGATGCCGCAGATCGGCTCCATCCTCTCCGGGCTGAAGTCCTGAATGCTCTTCTTCAGCTCGTCGAAACCCTCGGTGTATCCGGCGATGTACTGCTTGTCGGTCAGGTCTTCGTTGATGATCGTGTGGATCATCGCGTTCAGCATCGCCACGTCGGCGCCGGGCTTGAAGGCGAGATGCTTCCATGCGTGGCGCGAGAGCGACTGTTTGCGCGGGTCCATGACGACGAGTTTGGTGCCGCGCTTCGCCGCGTTCTTCATGAACGTCGCCGCGACCGGGTGGTTCACGGTCGGGTTGGCGCCAATGACGATGATGAAGTCGGCATCCATCGCTGCGGCGAACGGTGCCGACACCGCGCCTGAACTGACGCCCTCCATCAGCGCGGCGACGGACGAGGCGTGGCAGAGGCGGGTGCAGTGGTCAACGTTGTTCGAGCCGAAACCGGTGCGTACCAGTTTCTGGAACAGATACGCTTCTTCGTTCGAGCCCTTCGCCGATCCGAAACCAGCGAGCGCCTTCACGCCCTTCTCGTTACGGATCTTCAGAAGGCCCTTCGCAGCGATGTCGAGCGCTTCATCCCACGAGGCTTCGCGGAAGTGGGTGTATGGATTAGCGGGATCGACTTGATCGTTCGCATCCTTCTTCGCATTCGGCAGCCGCACCAGCGGCTTGGTGATGCGATGCGGGTGGTGGATGTAGTCGAAGCCGAAGCGGCCCTTCACACAAAGGCGATTGTGATTGGCGGGGCCGTCGCGGCCTTCGGCGTAGACGATCTTTTCGTCGGCGACCTGATACGTCACCTGACAACCGACGCCGCAGAACGGGCAGAGCGAGTCCACCTTCTTGTCCGGATAGACAGCGCGGGTCTGGTTCTCGTCGAGATAGGCCGACGGCATCAGCGCGCCGGTCGGGCAGGCCTGCACGCATTCGCCGCAAGCGACGCAAGTCGATTCACCCATCGGGTCGTCGAAGTCGAAGACGATCTTGGCGTCGTGATTGCGATAGGCCATGCCGATGACGTCGTTGACCTGCACCTCGCGGCACGCGCGCACGCACAAGCCGCACTGGATGCAGGCATCGAGATTGACGCGCATGGCCGGATGGCTGGCATCGACGTCCCAGCGCTCGGCGGCCGGGAAGCGGCTCTCGCTCACCTCGACCTTGTCGGCCCATTGCCAGAACTTGGAATCCGGATCGTGCGAGGTCGCGCGTTCCGGCTGATCGGAGACGAGCAGCTCCATCACCATCTTGCGCGCTGTAACGGCGCGGTTGCTCGCCGACTTCACCTTCATGCCCATCGTGGGCGTGCGCTTGCACGACGCGGCGAGCACGCGCTCGCCCTCGATTTCGACCATACAAGCGCGGCAGTTGCCGTCGGCGCGATAGTCGGGCTCCGGCGAGTAGCACAAATGCGGGATGTCGGTGCCTTCGCGCTTGGCGACCTGCCAGATGCTTTCGCCGGCCTTGGCCTCGACCTGCTTGCCGTCGAGTTCGAATACGATCTTGGTCATTCGGCAGCTTCTTTCGGGCTGAACTCGTCGGGGAAGTATTTAATCACGCAGGTCAGTGGATTCGAGGCGGCCTGTCCGAGGCCGCAGATCGATGCATCGCGCATCACCTGGCTCAATTCGTCGAGTAATTCGCGGTTCCAGTTCCGTTGCTGCATCAAGCGCGCGGCCTTCTCGGTTCCGACGCGGCACGGCGTGCACTGGCCGCAGCTCTCATCCTCGAAGAATTTCATCAGATTGAGCGCTGCACCCTTGATGTCGTCCTTGTCCGACATGACGACGACTGCGGCCGAACCGATGAAGCAGCCGTATTTTTCCAGCGTGCCAAAATCGAGCGGGATGTTGTCCATCGATGCCGGCAGGATGCCGCCGGACGCGCCGCCGGGCAGATAGGCGCGGAAAGAGTGGCCGTCGGCCATGCCGCCGCAGAATTCGTCGATCAGTTCGCGAATGGTCACGCCCGCGGGTGCAAGCTTGACGCCCGGGCTCTTGACGCGGCCGGAGACCGAATAGCTGCGCAGGCCCTGACGTTCGTTGCGACCGTGGCTCTTCCACCAGTCGGCGCCGCGCTCGACGATATCGCGCACCCACCACAGTGTTTCGATGTTGTTGATCAACGTCGGCTGGCCGAACAGGCCGACCTGGAACGGGTAGGGCGGCTTGTGCCGCGGCAGACCGCGCTTGCCCTCGATGCTTTCGAGCAGCGCCGACTCTTCGCCGCAGATGTAGGCGCCGGCGCCCCGGCGCATATGCAAGGTGGGGCCGCCGGCCGGCAGCTTCGCGATCTCGCGTTCGAGAATCTCGCGCGCCGCCGGATATTCGTCGCGCAGGTAGATGTAGACGTCGCTCGCCTCGACCACATACGCGCCGATCAGCGTGCCTTCAAGGAAGCGGTGCGGGTCGGTTTCGAGATAGAAGCGATCCTTGAACGTGCCAGGCTCGCCTTCGTCGCCGTTGATCGCCATCAGCCGCGGGCCGGGTTCGCCGAGCACCGCGCGCCACTTGCGTCCGGTCGGGAAGCCTGCGCCTCCGAGGCCGCGCAGCGAGGCGTTGTCGAGCGCCTTCAGCAGATCCTCTTTCGGCATTTCGCCGGAGCGGAGCTTTTGCAGAAGTTTGTAGCCACCCTTCGCGGTGTAGCCGGCGTAGTCGACATACTTCGGAAGATGAGCGTGCGTGTCGTCGCGTTTCACGGCTGCCAGCACGGTCTCGGTCGTCGCGTGATCGACGAAGTTGTGGCCGACCTCGGCAGCGGGCGCTGTATCGCAGCGGCCGACGCACGGTGCGCGGACGACACGCACGCCGGGGCCGGCTTTGGACTGCAATTCGCCGAGCAGCTTTTCTGCACCGAGCATCGCGCAGGTCAGCGAATCGCAGACGCGGATGGTCAGCGGCGGAATCGCGGGGTCGCCTTCTTTCACCACATCGAAATGGGCGTAGAAGGTGGCGGTCTCGAACACCTCGGCGAAGGAGAGTTTCATCGCATCGGCGAGTGCGGCGAGATGCGCGGCCGAGATCTGATGATAGGTATCCTGGATCAGGTGCAGGTGCTCGATCAGGAGGTCGCGGCGGCGCGAACGATCGCCGAGCAGGCGCTCGATCTCCTCAGCCGCGTATGGATCGACTTGGCGGCCTTTCGGCGTGGCCTTCGCACGTTTGCGGCCTTCGCCCGGATGCTCGAATGCACGGACCTTTTGAAGTTCTTTGACGTCGTGACCCATCGGAAAAGCAGCCAGTTACCAGAGATAGAGCTACTCTAATCTCTGGTATACCACGGGGAAAGAGGGATTGTTGTTTAACGCAACGATGAGTGCGAATGATCGGCAAATCAAATCAGTCGATAGGAAATTCAAATGATGAAGCCGCGCCGTTCACCGGCGCGGCTTTATGTGCTTTTGACCATTGGCTTCGTGCGGCCGGCCGGATTTATGCCGGCTCGGCGGTCAGGGCTTCCTCGAACTCGTTGATGGCGTCGATTTCCAATCCCATCGGGATGTTCGTGACGCGCTCGAGAATGAATTCGAGCACCACCGGCACCTGATGCTCGGTCATCAGTGCTTCGGCACGCGCGAATGCGTCTCTGAACTCGTTCGGGCTGCGCACGCGGATGGCCTTGCAGCCGAGCCCTTCGGCGACAGCGACGTGGTCAACGCCATAGCCCTGCGTGTCGGCGGAGTTGATGTTCTCGAACGCGAGGCTGACTTCGAAGTCCATGTTGAAGCCGCGCTGCGCCTGACGGATCAACCCAAGGTAGGAATTGTTCACGACGATATGGAGGTACGGCAGCTTGTGCTGCGCGCCGACCGCCAGCTCCTCGATCAGGAACTGGAAGTCATAGTCGCCGGAGAGCGCGACGATCTTGCGCGTCGGATCGGCCGCGCGCACTCCGAGCGCGGCAGGAAGCGTCCAGCCGAGCGGGCCGGCCTGGCCGCAGTTGATCCAGTGGCGCGGGTGATAGACCTTCAACAACTGCCCGCCGGCGATCTGCGACAGGCCAATCGCGGTGACGTAGCAGGTATCGCGGCCGAACGCGGCGTTCATCTCCTCGTACACGCGTTGCGGCTTCAGCGGCACCTGATCGAAGTGCGTCTTGCGCTGCATGGTCGATTTACGTTCGGCGCATTCGTTGGCCCACTCGCTGCGATCCTTCAGCCGCGCGACTTTCTTGCGTTCCTTCGCGGCCTGTACGAACAGCTGCAATGCGGCTTTTGCATCGGAGACAATGCCGAAGTCGGGGCCGAACACGCGACCGATCTGCGTCGGTTCGATATCGATGTGCACGAACTTGCGGCCCTTGGTGTAGACCTCGACTGAACCGGTGTGCCGGTTGGCCCAGCGGTTGCCGATACCGAGCACAAAGTCGGAGCGCAGCATGTTCGCGTTGCCGTAGCGATGGCTGGTTTGCAGACCGCACATGCCGGCCATCAGCGGGTGATCGTCGGGAATTGTGCCCCAGCCCATCAGCGTCGGGATCACGGGAATGCCGGTGAGCTCCGCGAACTCGACGAGCTCCTGCGCCGCGTCAGCGTTGATGATGCCGCCACCGGCGACGATCAGCGGCCGTTCGGCCGCCTGCAGCATGGCGAAGGCTTTCTCGATCTGCGCGCGTGTCGCCTTCGGCTTGTAGACGGGGAGCGGCGCGTACGTGTCTTCGTCGAACTCGATCTCGGCAAGCTGCACGTCGAGCGGCAAATCGATCAGCACCGGACCGGGACGGCCCGAGCGCATGACGTGAAACGCCTGCTGAAACACCATCGGCACCAGCGCCGGCTCGCGCACGGTGACGGCCCATTTGGTCACGGGCTTTGCAATCGACTCGATGTCGACGGCCTGGAAATCTTCCTTGTAGAGCCTGGCACGCGGCGCCTGGCCGGTGATGCACAGGATTGGGATCGAGTCGGCCGATGCCGAGTAGAGACCCGTGATCATGTCGGTGCCGGCTGGACCGGAGGTGCCGATGCACACGCCGATGTTGCCGGCGACGGCGCGCGTGTAGCCTTCCGCCATGTGCGAGGCGCCCTCGACATGCCGCGCGAGGATGTGGCGGATCGAACCGCGTGTCTTCAACGCCGAGTAGAGCGGGTTGATCGCGGCTCCAGGAACGCCGAACGCGCACGTGACGCCTTCGTTCTCCAGCACCCGGACGGCCGCATCGATTGCTCGCATCTTCGCCATGTCGCACCTCGAGTTTTAGTCTCGAGTGTGATGATCGCGCTGCGAGCACGCGCTCTCAATCAACGGGATTTTGTTTCCCGCGCTGTGAGCGTCGAAACGAAATGTTGCGGCAAATCAGATGATTACCGGTGAAAATCCGGTGAAAGCACATGCCTGTGCAAGAACGACGAAGGTGTCGTTACGTGCTGCGCGGCGCAGGCGGTTTGCCGCCGAGTGCGGCGGTGAGTTCGGCGGCCGTGTCGCAAACAATCTTGCCGATCTGCGGCAGCCGTTCATCGGTGATGCGCGACGGCATGCCCGAGACGGAAATCGCGGCAAGCGGTTCGCTGCAATCGTTGTAGACGACTGCGGCGACACACCGCAGGCCCATGCGCGCCTCTTCGTCATCGACCGCATAACCCTGGCGGCGGATCGTTTGCAGCTCCTTGAGCAGTTCGCCGGGGCGCGTGATCGACTTCTCCGTCAAGCGCGGCATGCCCTGACGCTGGATGATCACATGCACGTCTTCGTCCGAATAGGTCGCAAGCACGGCCTTGCCGACACCCGATGCGACCATCGCGACACGCCCGCCGACCTTCGTCACGGACCGCATGATTTCGCGGCTTTCGATCCGCGTCAGCACGATGATCGACGCGTCGTCGACCACCGCAAGATTGGCGGTTTCGCGGGTCTGATCGCGCAGCTTGCGCAGATACGGCATCGCATGGGTGGTGAAGTTCTTGCGGCGCGCAAAGGTCGAACCGACCGAGAAGCTGCGTGCGCCGATGTGCCAGATCGAACCGTTACGATCGAACTGGACGAAGCGGCGCTTTTCCAGCGTCGTCAGCAGGCGGTGAACGGTGGAAGTTGAGAGACCGGTGCGAAGCGCGAGGTCGGTGAGGCGATAGCCTTCATCGTCCTCGGCGAGCGTTTCGATCAGCAGCAGCGCGCGATCGACAGATTGAACGCCGCCGTCGCGGACGTCCGATTCGCCTTCTGTGGTGTCGCCGGTTTTTCGGCGGGTGACGGGCTTCCGCATCGCTATCGACTGCCTAGGGTCCAATTGAAGGGCGGCACTGATAGCAGAAGGACGCCGCGCCGGATACCGGCGCGGCGCTGGTATACTTTATTAAAGGAGGCCGGCGCCGCGGGCCCACTTGTACTTTGCTCCGAGCACCTCGACCGGCAGTTCGGTCGAGTAGGCGTAGGCCGGGATGCCGTTCTGATAGAGATATTCGGCAGCTTCCTCGACCTCGACGTCGCCCGCGAGCGAAGCGACCATCGGCTTCTCGATGCCCTTGGCCAGCATCTCTTTCTTCACCTCGACCATGTTCTTGGCGAACACCATCGGCGGGGTGACGATCGTGTGCCAGTAGCCGAGGATCAGCGAATGGATGCGCGGATCCGAGAGGCCGAGCTTGACCGTGTTGACGTAGGTGATCGGCGGTTCGCCACCGGTGATGTCGACCGGGTTGCCGGCGGCACCGAACGGCGGAATGAACTTGCGGAAGGCCGTATCGAGATCCGGCGGCATCGCCATCAGCGAGAGACCGTTGTCGACCACTGCGTCCGACAGCAGCACGCCCGAACCGCCAGCACCCGTGATGATCAGGACGTTCTCGCCCTTCGGGGTCGGCAGCACCGGAATGCCGCGTGCGAACTCGAGCAGCTGGCGCAGCGAGCGGGCGCGAATGACGCCCGACTGCTTCAGCACGTCCTCGTAGATCTTGTCGTTACCGGCGAGCGCGCCGGTGTGCGACGACGCGGCCTTGGCGCCGGCCGACGTGCGGCCAGCTTTCAGAACAACAACCGGCTTCTTCTTGGAGACGCGCTTGGCGGCTTCCGCGAAGGCGCGGCCGTCCTTCAGATCTTCGCAGTGCTGCGCGATGATCGTCGTGTTCGGATCTTGCTCGAAGAACGCGAGCAGATCGTCTTCGTCGATGTCCGACTTGTTGCCGAGACCGACGATCGCCGACACGCCCATCTTCGCCGAGCGCGAGAAGCCGATGATCGCCATGCCGATGCCGCCCGACTGCGACGACAGCGCGGCCGAGCCCTTCACATCGTAGGCGGTACAGAAGGTCGCGCAGAGGTTCGACGGCGTGTAGTAGAAGCCGTAAATGTTCGGACCCATCAGGCGAACATTGTACTTCTTGCCGATCTCGACGATCTCTTCCTGCAGCGCAGGCTCGTTGGCTTCGGCGAAGCCCGACGGGATCAGAACGGCGCCGGGGATTTTCTTCTCGCCGCATTCGGTGAGAGCAGCGGCCACGAGCTTTGCGGGAATCGCGAACACGGCCGTGTCGATCGTGCCCGGAACATCCTTGACGCTCTTGTAGGCCTTGATGCCCATGATCTCGTCGGCCTTCGGGTGGATCGGGTAGATCTCGCCCTTGTAGCCGCCGTTGATCAGGTTCTTCATCACCGAGTTGCCGATCTTGCCTGCCTCGGCGGACGCGCCGATCACAGCGACGGCCTTCGGCATCATGATGCGGTTCATCGCCGTGACGATCTCGGCGTTCGAACGCGGAGCCGGCTTCGGCTTGTAGGCGAAGTCGACGACGATGCGCACGTCGGCGGCGATCGCGTCCATCTTGGTCGCGAACACCGGGTTGAGGTCGAGTTCGACGATCTCCGGGAAGTCGGTGACAAGCTGCGACACCTTGACGATGACGTCGGCGAGAGCTTCGCGGTTCACCGGGTCGCCGCCGCGCACGCCGTGCAGCATTTCGTGCGCCTGGATGCCATCGAGCATCGACAGTGCATCGGCGTTGGTCGCCGGGGCGAGACGGAAGGTGACGTCCTTCAGCACTTCGACGAGAACGCCGCCGAGGCCGAAGGCGACGAGCTTGCCGAACGAGCCGTCGGTGATCGAGCCGACGATGACTTCGGTGCCGCCCATCAGCATCTGCTGAACCTGGATGCCTTCGATCTTGGCGTCGGCCTTGTACTTCTTCGCGTTGGCGAGAATGGTGTCGTAGACCTTCTCGGCATCGGCGGCGGTTTTGACGCCGACGATGACGCCGCCGGCTTCGGTCTTATGCAGAATGTCCGGCGAGACGATCTTCATCACGACCGGGAAGCCCATGCCGCTGGCCAGCTTGCTGGCGTCGGCGGCGGAGGTCGCAAGACCTTCCTTCGGAACGGGAATTCCGTAAGCGTCACAGACGATCTTGCCTTCGGGCGCGGTCAGGCTGGTGCGTCCGTCGGCTTTGACTGCGTCGAGCACCTTGCGGACGGCGGCAGCGGCCTGCGATCCAGTGTCGACTTTGCGAGCTGCGTCCTGTGGTGACATGAATTCCTCCTGTGACGTCCATTTTTGACTTGCGGGCGCGAGCGAGCCTTTGGACAACGGTCTCGCGCGCATGAATTTTTCGCCGTCTCCGCAAGCGTTGAGGCGCCCCGCAGATTAGGGAATGCCGTCCACAATAACGATCTGTGACGACAATTATTTTACTTGTGGCATTTGGTATGCCAAGATCATTATTGTCAAGCGCGTTTCGTAGGCGAGGGTTGTTGTGCAGAACCGCTTCTTGACAGTCTGGCATTTGGTATGCCACGTACACGGCATGTTCAGCGGTGGTATCCTCTCGTCTCCCGAGGAACGGAGATGATCATGGCTGGAAACGACGCGAAGAAGACGACGAAAGTCGCGGCTGAGGCGGGAATTTCGGTTGTCCGCATCGCGCCGGAAACGAGTTTCAAGAACAAGGCCTACGAGGCCTTGAAGGACGCGATCCTGAAGATGGACATTTACGCCACTCCAGATCCGGTGATGCTCGACGAGCGGGCGCTGTCCGAGCGCCTTGGCGTCAGCCGCACGCCGATCCGTGAAGCGATCGCGATGCTGGAACAAGACGGTTTCGTGAAGACGGTTCCGCGCCGCGGCATCGTCGTGGTCCGCAAGACCAAGGCTGAAATCGTCGACATGATCCGCGCCTGGGCCGCGCTCGAAAGCATGGCGGCGCGTCTGATCACGACGACCGCGCGCAAGAAAGACATCTCGGCGCTGCGCGGCTTCTTCAAGGACTTCAGCAAGGACCGGCTGCCGCAGGACAACATCGAGGAATACTCGAAGGCGAACATCGCGTTCCATCAGGCGCTGCTGTCGCTCAGCGAGTCGCAGGTTCTGATCGACATGACCAACGATATCCTGCTGCACGTGCGCGGCTATCGTCAGCTCACCATCAGCCGGCAGGAGCGCACCGCAGTGTCGCTGCCGGAGCATCTTGCCATCATCGAGGCGCTGGAAGAGCGGGACACCGAACTCGCCGAAAAGCGTGCACGCGATCACACGCTTGGTCTTGCCACTTACGTCGAAACGCACGGCCAGGAATTGTTTGGATAGCGGCGAATAAATCGCCGGAGAAAAAAGTCAGGGAGGAAGCGGATGTCCGCAGTCGTACAGAGCATTGCACCTAATGCAGCCGAGCAGGAATTGACGGATGGCTTCCATCTGATCATCGATGCGCTCAAGCTGAACGGGCTCAACACGATCTACGGCGTGCCGGGCATTCCGATCACCGATTTCGGCCGAATGGCGCAGGCAGAAGGCATTCGCGTGCTGTCGTTCCGCCACGAGCAGGCCGCCGGTTATGCTGCCTCGATCGCCGGCTATCTCACCAAGAAACCGGGCGTGTGTCTTACCGTCTCGGCGCCGGGCTTCCTCAACGGCCTGACCGCGCTCGCTCACGCGACCACCAACTGTTTCCCGATGATCCTGATCTCCGGCTCGTCCGAGCGTGAGATCGTCGACCTTCAGCAGGGCGACTACGAAGAGATGGATCAGCTCGCCATCGCCAAGCCGCTGTGTAAAGCCGCGTTCCGTGTGCTGCATGCGCAGGACATCGGCATCGGTCTCGCTCGCGCCATCCGCGCTGCTGTCTCGGGCCGTCCAGGCGGCGTCTATCTCGATCTGCCGGCGAAGCTGTTCGGCCAGGTGATGAATGCCGAGGCCGGCCAGAAGTCGCTGGTGAAGGTCATCGACGCGGCGCCGGCGCAGATTCCGGCACCGGATGCCGTCAAGCGCGCGCTCGACGTGCTGAAGTCGGCAAAGAAGCCGCTGATCATTCTCGGCAAGGGCGCGGCGTACGCGCAAGCCGACGATGCCGTGAAGGCGCTGGTCGAAACTTCAGGCGTGCCGTTCCTGCCGATGAGCATGGCGAAGGGTCTGCTGCCGGACACGCATCCGCAGTGCGCCGGTGCGGCCCGCTCGACCGTGCTGAAGGACTCCGACGTCGTCATGCTGATCGGCGCGCGCCTCAACTGGCTGCTGTCGCATGGTAAGGGCAAGACCTGGGGCGACGCACCGAAAAAGTTCATCCAGATCGACATCGAGCCGAAGGAAATGGACTCCAACGTCGAGATCGTTGCACCGGTGGTCGGTGACATCGGCTCGTGCGTAAACGCGCTGCTCGATGGCATGGGCAAGTCCTGGCAGAAGCCGTCGGACGACTGGATCAAGACCGTGGTGTCGAAGCGCGACGACAACATCGCGAAGATGGCGCCGAAGCTGCGCAACAACAATTCGCCGATGGACTATCACGGCGCGCTGGGCGTTCTGCGCACCATCGTTGCCGAGCGGCCGGACGCGATCCTCGTCAACGAGGGCGCCAACACGCTCGACCTCGCGCGCGGCATCGTCGACATGTACCAGCCGCGCAAGCGCATCGACGTCGGCACCTGGGGTATCATGGGCATCGGCATGGGCTACTGCATTGCCGCGGCCGTCGAGACCGGCAAGCCGGTGCTGGCGATCGAGGGCGACTCGGCCTTCGGCTTCTCCGGCATGGAGGTCGAGACGATCTGCCGTTACAACCTGCCGGTCTGCATCGTCGTCTTCAACAACGACGGCATCTATCGCGGCACCGACGTCAATCCGACCGGCGGCGCGGACGTTGCGCCGACCGTCTTCGTCAAGGGTGCTCGCTATGACAAGATGATGGAGGCCTTCGGCGGCGTCGGCGTCAACGCGACCTCGCCGGACGAACTCAAGCGCGCCGTCAACGCGGCGATGGATTCCGGCAAGCCGACGCTCATCAATGCGGTGATCGATCCGGCGGCGGGCAGCGAGAGTGGCCGCATCGGCAATCTCAATCCGCAGAGCGTCCTGAAGAAGAAATAAGGACTTTTCAATCGCGCCGGGAACGCGTAGCTCCCGGCCCATGCTTTCTCGGACTTTGGTTTTCTCGAACTTTAGCGTCAGAAGGCGCTGATCACACGGAGCAGACGATGACACAGGCGCTGAAGGGCGTTCGCATTCTGGATTTCACCCACGTTCAGTCGGGTCCGACCTGCACGCAGCTGCTCGCCTGGTTCGGCGCTGACGTGATCAAGGTCGAGCGTCCGGGCGTCGGCGATATCACCCGCGGTCAGCTGATGGATGTTCCGAACGCGGACAGCCTCTACTTTACGATGCTCAACCACAACAAGCGCTCGATCACACTCGACACCAAGAACCCGAAGGGCAAGGAAGTCCTTACCGCGCTGATGAAGAAGTGCGACGTGCTGGTCGAGAACTTCGGTCCCGGCGTGCTCGATCGTATGGGCTTCCCGTGGGAGACCATCAACCAGATCAACCCGAAGCTGATCGTCGCGTCGATCAAGGGTTTCGGTCCGGGTCCGTATGAAGACTGCAAGGTGTACGAAAACGTCGCGCAGTGCACCGGCGGTGCCGCTTCGACCACCGGCTTCCGCGACGGCCTGCCGCTCGTGACCGGCGCGCAGATCGGCGACAGCGGCACGGGTCTGCATCTCGCGCTCGGCATCGTCACCGCGCTCTATCAGCGCACGGTGACAGGCAAGGGTCAGCGCGTGACGGCGGCGATGCAGGACGGCGTGCTCAATCTTGCGCGCGTCAAGCTGCGTGACCAGCAGCGTCTCGCGCACGGTCCGCTCAAGGAATATAGCCAGTTCGGCGAAGGCATTCCGTTCGGCGATGCCGTACCACGCGCCGGCAACGACTCCGGTGGCGGCCAGCCGGGCCGCATCCTGAAGTGCAAGGGCTGGGAGACCGATCCGAATGCCTACATCTATTTCATCACCCAGGCGCCGGTCTGGGAGAAGATCTGCGACGTGATCGGCGAGCCGACCTGGAAGACCGATCCGAACTACGCCAAGCCTCCGGCACGCCTGCCGCGCCTCAACGAAATCTTCGCTCGCATCGAACAGTGGACGATGACGAAGACCAAGTTCGAGGCCATGGAAATCCTGAACAAGGACGACATTCCGTGCGGCCCGATCCTGTCGATGAAGGAGCTCGCGGAAGACCAGTCGCTGCGCGCGACCGGCACCGTCGTCGAAGTCGATCATCCGAAACGCGGCAAGTATCTGTCGGTCGGCAACCCGATCAAGCTGTCGGACAGCCCGACGGTCGTTACTCGCTCGCCGCTGCTCGGCGAGCACACCGACGAGATTCTGCGTCAGGTGCTGGAGTTCAGCGACAAGCAGCTCGCTGACGTTCACGCATCGGGCGCGCTCGAGCCTCCCCGGAAAGTCGCTGCGGCTGAATAAGCCGCGCAGCACGCACCGGGACTTGAAGGCCGGCGACTTTGTTCGCCGGCCTTTTTTATTTGCGCGGCGCAATCACATCGATGAGGCCGCCGCGTCGCGCGCTGGCATACATGGTGGGTTTCGGCGCGGGTTATGCGGCGCGCTTATTGTCGCATGAATTCGATTCAACAGATTTCTTCCGCCGCCGAACTGCACTTTGTGCGAGCATCGGCAGGACGAAGAGACGCCGAGGGTATGGATCGCCTCGCGTCGTGGAACGTGCGGGCGGATGCGCGGCGTATCTGTTTGAAAGACGTGAGCTTGTGTCAATGCGCCTGTCCGATTTGCGGCAGGTCGTGCAACCGCAATGGCTCGTTTTGGGGTATCGTTCTCGCGACGGCCGGAGGGTAGATTTCGTACCGGTTATGTTGCATCGCCAAAATTTGGACTGCATGTAAATCGTGCTTGTGCTCTGGCATATCATATACCAAGATGCGTATCGGCAGCCCGCCAAACAAACAAAGATGGGCGCCATGGAGGACGGAACGGATGACAACGCTGGTGGTCATCGACACAAGGGGGCGGGTTCGCGCAGAGCTGTGCGAAATCCCGTTGTCCACTGGTGTTGTGGCACCACAACCAATGACCAATAGCTGATGATGGCGCGTGCCGGGCAAAAGAAAGTCCGGTTCGATCTCGCGCGATCCATTGGTTGGCGTCGTGGAAATACTCTCGGACTGTCGATCGTATCGAAGACCCGCGTTTGCCGGTAAAGGACATGTGAAAGGTAGTTCCTGTCCGGCATCAACGATTGGGCCTGCAAGGAGAATAGACTGAGACGGGATGTCTATTGGGTAAGTCATCTGACGAAGCCGGCGCGAGACCGGCACGTTCAAACAAATGGGAGGTACGTAATGAAACGCACTGTCTTGCACTACACGATGAGTGTCGCCGTTGCGGCATGCATCGGCGCTGTCGCTGTTCCGGCCTCTGCGGCCTGGGAGCCGACGCGGCCTGTCGAATTCATCATTCCGGCCGGCACCGGTGGCGGCGCCGATCAGATGGCCCGAACGATTCAGGGCATCGTCACCAAGCACAGCCTGATGAAGCAACCGCTTGTTGTGATCAACAAGTCGGGCGGCGCTGGCGGTGAAGGCTTCCTCGATGTGAAGTCGTCAGCCAACAACCCGCACAAGATCATCATCACGCTGTCGAACCTGTTCACGACGCCGCTGGCGACGGGCATTCCGTTCAGCTGGAAGGATCTGACGCCGGTGTCGATGCTCGCGCTCGACGAGTTCGTGCTCTGGGTCAACGCGGAGAAGCCCTACAAGAGCGTCAAGGAGTTCGTCGACGCCGTGAAGGCTGCCCCTCCCGGCTCGATGAAGATGGGCGGTACCGGCTCCAAGCAGGAAGACCAGATCATCACGGTCGCGCTCGAGAAGGCGACCGGCACCAAGTTCACCTACATCCCCTACAAGGGCGGCGGTGAAGTCGCGGTGCAGCTCGTCGGCAACCATGTCGATGCGACCGTGAACAACCCGATCGAGGCTGTTGCGCAGTGGCGCGGCGGCAAGGTTCGTCCGCTGTGCGTCTTCGACAACAAGAAGATGGACTACGACGAGGTCATCGCCGACGGCAAAGGCTGGAAGGACATTCCGACCTGCAAGGCCGAAGGTCTCGATATCGAGTACCTGATGCTTCGCGGCATCTTCATGTCGCCGCGCGCCACCAAGGATCAGATCGAATACTACGTCGAGCTGTTCAAGAAGGTGCGTGAGACGCCGGAGTGGAAGGAGTTCATGAAGAGCGGTGCGTTCAATACCACCTTCATGGTCGGCGCCGAGTACGCCAAGTGGGTCGAGACCGAAGAAAAGCGGCACGAGACCCTGATGCGGGAAGCGGACTTCCTCGCAAAATCGAACTGATGTCGAACTGATCGAACCTTGTTTCATACGAGTTACCGGCGGGCTGCGCGCCCGCCGGAGAACCGGTCGCGGATGGAGATCCAATGACGACGCATAATTCAGGCAATGCCGGCCCCTCACACAAGGCGGTCGAAACGGGCGTAACCTTGTTCATCGCCCTGTTCGGGGTCCTGGTGATCGTCGGCAGCGTGAAAGCCGGAACCGGCTGGGGCTCCGAGGGCCCGCGTGCTGGGTTCTTCCCGCTCTACATCGGCATCTGCATCGTCGGCGCGAGCTTGATCAACCTCTACAACAACTGGCGCGAAGCCGAAGGACTGTTCGCCGAATGGGTGCAGCTTCGTCAGGTGCTCAGCGTTCTCATCCCGACCACGGTCTACGCTGCAGNNATTCCATTCCTCGGTCTCTATGTCTCGTCGATCATCTTCATCGCAGGATTCATGCGATGGCTCGGCAAGTACAACTGGGCCACGGTCGCCTCTGTTTCCATCGGCGTGCCGATTCTGACCTATCTGCTGTTTGAGCGCTGGTTCCTGGTCCCGCTTCCGAAAGGGCCGATCGAAAACCTGCTCGGTCTGTAAATCGAATCCCTTATTCCTTCGCTTCGGGACACAAGATCATGGAAGAGATTGTCAATTTGTTTCACGGGTTCGCAGTCGCGCTGCAACCGTTCAACATCATGGTGATGATCCTGGGCATCGTGCTCGGTGTCATCATCGGCGTGTTGCCCGGTCTCGGCGGCGCTAATGGCGTTGCGATCCTTTTGCCGCTGACCTTCAGCATGCCGCCGACCTCGGC
>LWDM01000062.1 GCA_002083525.1 Proteobacteria bacterium SG_bin9
GTCGTGAACGGATAGTCGGCGATCTTCGGCTTCGCGGCGCTGACGGCGGAGAGGAACGTCGATTTACCGGCATTTGGCAATCCGACCAGACCGGCGTCGGCGATCAGCTTCAGGCGCAGCCAGATCCAGCGCTCCTCGCCGGGTTGTCCCGGATTGGCGTTGCGCGGGGCGCGATTGGTCGACGATTTGAAGGCAGCGTTGCCGAAGCCGCCGTTGCCGCCCTTCGCCAGCACGAAGCGTTCGCCGAGTGTGGTGAAGTCGTGCAGCAGGGTTTCGCGGTCTTCGTCGATGATCTGGGTGCCGAGGGGAACCTTGAGAACCACATCCTTGCCGGCGGCGCCATGGCGATCTTTGCCCATGCCATTGACGCCCTTCTGGGCCTTAAAGTGCTGCTGGTAGCGATAATCGATCAGCGTGTTGAGGCCGTCGGCGACCTCGATGATCACGTCGCCGCCCCGGCCGCCGTTCCCGCCGCTCGGTCCGCCGAACTCGATGAACTTCTCGCGGCGAAATGCCACGCAACCGTTCCCGCCGTCGCCGGAGCGGATGTAGACCTTGGCTTCATCGAGGAATTTCATGTTTTACTCGTATCGCAGGGGGTGTGGAGCTTCAACCGCAACCTGCGGTGCGAGGGCATTTGCTCTGCATTTTCAAGGGTTGCCCGGGCGGCAACGGCTTTCTAAACAGGCACTTCTTGGGCCCGCCCAATTATCCTTAATTCCAGAAGCTTTTATCCAACGTACCGACGTTCAAACTTGCCTTGCCGGGGCGCCGTTTCGTCATGACTGCCACACCGCATTCGACGCTTGCGACCGAGAACCGCTCCGCGCGGCTGATCGGTATCGGCTTGATGCTGCTCGGCGTGTGCCTGTTCTCATTCGGCGACGCGCTCGGCAAGCATCTCGTCTCGATCTATGCGGTCGGCCAGTTCCTGCTGTTGCGCTCGATCGCTTCGCTTCTCGTGCTGTCGCCGCTGATCTGGGCAAATCGTGCGGCGTTCAAGCGGATCGAGCAGCCGGGCTGGCAGCTTTTGCGCGTCACGCTGTCGGGCTCGGAGGTCGCGTTCTTCTTCTGGGCTGCGGTCTATCTGCCCCTCGCCGACATCATCACGTATTATCTGGCCGCACCGATCTTCGTCACCGCGGGTTCGGCGATCTTCCTGAAGGAGCACGTCGGCTGGCGGCGCTGGATCGCGGTCGCGGTCGGCTTCTGTGGCGTGCTGATCGCGCTGCAGCCGTCGCCGCAATCGCTGAGCTGGCCGGCGCTGATCGCGTTGATGGGCTCGCTCTCATTCGCCGGGCTGATGCTGGTGACGCGGTCGCTGCGGCAGACCCCGGACATCGTGCTGGCCTCGACGCAATTCGCAAGCACGCTCGTGATCGGCGCGGTGCTGGCGCCCTTCGCCTGGGTGACACCGACGCTGCCGGACTTCGGCATGTTCATGCTGGCCGGCTGTATCTCGATCGGCGCGCTGCTCTCGATCAACCGCTCGCTGATCCTGGCGCCCGCAAGCGTGGTGGTGCCGTATCAGTATTCCATGATCGTGTGGGCGGTGGCGTTCGGCTACATCGTGTTCGGCGATGTGCCGTCGGTGGCGACCTTCGTCGGCGCTGCGATCATCATCGCCGCCGGTCTCTACATCTTCGTGCGCGAGCAGGCACAGGGGCGGCGCGCGGCGCGCGTCGATCCGCCGGCCTGAGCGCGTGAGGGCACCCACACCAGAAATTGATGCGCGGGGGGTGGCCGCTTCGACGTTGCACGGCATCGGCATGATGCTGCTGGCGATCGCGATCTTCGGGTTCGTCAACGCGTTCTCGAAGGCGATCCTCGCCACCTATCCGCCGACGGAGGCCCTTTTCATTCGCGGCTTCGCCGCGATGGCCGTGCTGATCCCGTTCATCGCCCGCGACAACTGGGCGGCGCTGCGCACGATCCAGCGGCCGAAGCTGCAGGTGATACGCGCGATCCTGTCGGGATCGGACGCGGTGATGTTCTTCATCGCCATCCGCTACATCCCGCTGGCGGACGCGACGACGTGCTACCTCGCCGCGCCGATCTTCGTCACCGCACTGTCGGCGATCTTCCTCAAGGAGCCGGTCGGCTGGCGGCGCTGGAGCGCCGTCGTGATCGGCTTCATCGGCGTCCTGATCGCCCTGCGGCCGACCAGCGCGTCGTTCTCCTGGCCGGCGGTGGTCGCGCTCTGCGGCTGCTTCTGCCAGTCGATCTTCATGCTGATCACCCGCAAGGTGCGCGGTACCGACAGCACGTTCCTGTCGCTGACGCAGGTGATCGCTTCGTTCGCGATCGGTGCGTCGGCCTCGACGGTGTTCTGGGTGCCGCCGACCTGGACCATTGTCGGGCTGCTTCTGATCAGCGGCGTCGTCAATGTCATCGGCGTGTTCTGCCTCAATCGCGCATTGACGCTCGCGCCCGCGAGCGTTGTCGCGCCGTATCAATACACGATCATCATCTGGGCGGTGCTGCTCGGCTACCTCGCCTTCGGCGATGTGCCGTCGCTGTCGACGCTGCTCGGCGCGGTGATCGTCACCGGCGCCGGCCTCTACATCTTCTTCCGCGAACGTTCGTTGTTGCGGCGCGAGCCGCAGCCCAACCCGCCGCCGGTGTGATTGCCGGAGGCGGCCTGCTTCGTTAGTATCGGCCGATACTCGGCGGAGCCTCCCTTGCGCCATAAGCTATTTTTTTCAGCGATTCTGCTTCTATTGTTGTCCGTCGCCCCCGCCCTGGCGGAGAAGCGCGTGGCGCTGGTTGTCGGCAATGGCGCCTATGTTCAAGCGCCGAGGTTGCCCAATCCCAAGAACGATGCCGAGGATGTCAGCGCGGCGCTGAAGCGCGTCGGCTTCGAGGTCATTGTCGGGCTCGATCTCGACAAGCCGGCGATGGACAGTGCCGCCATTCGCTTTGCCCGTGCCGCGCGCGATGCCGATGTCGCGATCTTCTACTACAGCGGCCACGCCATGCAGTATGCCGGCGTCAACTATCTGATGCCGGTCGATGCCAAGCTGACCGACGAGGCCGATCTGCGGCTGATGGTGCGGACCGACTCCATCGTCGCCGATCTCCAGCAGGCGAAGAACCTGCGCATCCTCGTGCTAGATTCCTGCCGCGACAACCCGATCGCCGAGGAACTGAAGCGCTCGATCGGCCGTACCCGCGCCGCCGGCCTGTCGCGCGGCCTCGCCAAGATCGACACGCCCGAAGGCATGATCGTGGCGTATGCGACGCAGGCGGGACGGACCGCCGAAGACGGACTTGGCCGCAACAGTCCCTATACGACGGCGTTTCTCAAATACATCGAGCAGCAGGACGAGATCGGCACGGTGTTCCGGCGTATCAGCGCCGACGTGTTCGAGACGACGAAGCGGACGCAGCTCCCTGAACTCTCGTTGTCGCTGATCGGCGAATATTATCTGAAGGGCCGGGTGCAAGCGGCGTTGCCGCTTCCCGACAACAGCGAAGTCGCGGCGCTGCGTGAACAACTGCGGCTAATGCAGGAACAGATCAGCCGGCGCGATCAGGCGGTGCTGACGCCACCGGCTGCGCCGCCCGCGCCAACGCCTCCCGCCGCAGCAACGAGATTGCCGCCGCCGCTGACGAATCCGTCGGTGGGTTTTCCTGTGCCGATTGCGCCACAAGCTGCGCCTGCGCGGCCGGCTGCAAAAGATCCTTTTAATCTTCCACCGCCGCCCGAGCCGGCGCCGGTCGTGATGGATTCGACGCCAGCGCGTCCGCAGACCACGCCACGGCCGGCGGGCCGCGATCCGTTCGGACTTCCACCGCCACCTGTTCCTGCGCCTGTTGTGATGGATGCGCCGAAACCAAGTCTGCAAGCCGCCGCGCCTGCCTCAAAGCAGCCGGCTCGGGATCCGTTTGGATTGCCGCCACCTCCCGAACCTGCCGCGCCCACGTTCGATGCTCCCCGTAAAAATCAGCAAGCGGCAGTGACGCCTCCGGTTCAGCCTTTGCCTCCGGCTCAGGCGCCATCGGCAGTGCCGTCTGCATCAGGGCCGCCGCTACGGCATATCAGGGACGTTCTCATTCATAACTCGAACGACGCGCCCGCTGCGGCATTCCTGCCGGATAGCCGGACGGTTGTGTCTGCGGATGGCCAGACGGTCAGGCGATGGGATTCCGAGACGGGAACGATTCTTCAAAGACCTTCGGGAGGGCCCGAATTCGTATCGCGCATGGTGCTGTCGCCGGACACAACGCGGTTGATCGCCGGCAGCTATAGTACGGCGTCCGTTTATCAAGGGACAGGAGCCGATGGTTCGGACCTCAAGAAAATATGGACGTACAGCAATTTTGCTCCTGGTTGTGCAGGTAACGCCATTGCGGTTTCCCCGAACGGCAAAATCGTTGCGTCGAGCGATGTGAATTCGGTTCTTCGTTTGCAGGACTCGGAAAAAGGTAAGCTGCTCCGAGCGCTGCCCGCGCCGGCCGCCGAGAAATGGTGTGGGATCAACGATGTTGCGTTCACCCCCGATGGCCGCCATCTGCTGACGAGCACCTATCGGCTGTATGAAGTCGCGACCGGAAAGCTGGTGCGCACACTCGCGGGCGAACCTGCGAAGGGTCACAACTACAATAACGACTACAATGAAGTGGCCATCTCTCCCGACGGTAAGCAAGCCGCCATCATGAGCGCGTTCCAAGTCACGATGTGGGAGCTGAAAACCGGCCGTCAGATGTGGTCAAAGCCATTGTATGGGTCGCCTGGTGGAGCGATCGCCTATTCTCCGGACGGCCGTTTTGTTTTTGGTGCGCGTTCCGACAAGATATGGGTCTACAACGCTGCGAACGGGCAAGAACTGCAGACGCTGACCTCAGAGAAGTGGGTGAAATCCGTTGTTGTTTCACCTGACAGCCGTCGCATGTTGACCACGTACAGCAGTCCGGGCGGAATGGGCGTTTGGGACATCGCCGAACCCGTCGTTGCGTCGCAACGCTGAAACGCGTCGAAGCCGCTCACCTCTCTTCACTGATGCAGAAAGAGGTAAGGCAGCTCCGATTGTTTGCGGCTAGCGGCGCGTCGCGTTGCTCCACGCCTTCAGCGACGCCCACACATGGCGATCGAGCTTGAAGCGGTCGCACGGCGTCGATGAGCCGAGCGCGAGGAAGCGGTGCAGCTCGACGCCGGTCCACTGGAAGCCGCACTTCTCGAGAATGCGGCGCGACGCCGGGTTGACGACGCGTGCGCCCGAGACGAGCTGCGTCACGTCCTCGAACTCGTCGAACACGTAGTCGATCACCGCGCGCGCGGCTTCGGTCGCGAAGCCCTGGCCCCAGTGGTTCACACCGAGCCAATAGCCGAGTTCCGGCGCATCCTCGTCGGCCCAGTCGATACCGACCATGCCGACAGGCGCGCGCTCATGCTCGATCAGGAACACGGTCTCATGCTGCTCGCCGGCGATCGTCTTGATGAAATTCGTTGCGTCGGCCGCGGCATACGGATGCGGCAAGCGGCGCGTCATTTCGGCAATACGGCGATCGTTGGCGAGCCGCGCGATCGCTTTTACGTCCGCGAGCGTCGGCTTGCGCAACTGCAAGCGAGCGGTCTCGAGGACGAAGCTACTCCGCCGGCTCAACGTCTGGGTTGGGCAATCTTGCAACATGACAGGCTCCTTGATGAACGTCTTGCGACGTTCCGTGATGCGCGCTGCTCCCCAACAGCGCCGACCAAATCAAAAGGGGAGGCCGGTTTCCCTGCCTCCCCTTTGGAGCCTTGTGTGGCTCTGCCGGTTCGTCAGGGACCGGCAGACCACGAATTGTGTCTACCGTTTATTCAGCCGCGTCCGTCATCGGGAGTACCGAGATGAACGTGCGGCCGTTGGCTTTGGCGCGGAATTCCACCTTGCCTTCGACCTTCGCGAAGAGGGTATGGTCCGTGCCCATGCCGACGTTCGCACCCGGGTGCCAGGTCGTGCCGCGCTGACGGGCAATGATGTTGCCCGGAATCACGTGCTCGCCGCCGAACGCCTTGATGCCAAGGCGCTTGCCAGCCGAGTCGCGTCCGTTGCGCGAAGAACCGCCTGCTTTTTTGTGAGCCATCGCTCGTCTCCGAATTCGTTCTCTGTGTAACGCGATTCCTTGACGGAATCATTAGTGAATCGTGTCGTTCCGAAGGCTTCGAAAAAGAAACCTTCAAATCTCGCGTCAGGCCTTACTTGCGGGCCTTACTTATCGGCCTTCTTGGCGGCCGGCTTCTTCGCCGGAGCCTTCTTGGCCGGGGCCTTTTCAGCCGCCGCCTTAGAAGATTTGGCTTTCGGCGCCGCTGCCTTCTTGGTGGCGGGCTTCTTGGCGGGCTTGTCCTCGCCTTCGGCTTCCGGAGCCTTCGCAACCTTCGCCTTCTTCGGGCGCGGGCCGACGCTCGGCGCCTTGCCGTCGGTCAGGATTTCGGTGACGCGGATCAGCGTCAGCTCGTCGCGATAGCCGCGCTTGCGCTTCGAATTCTTGCGCCGGCGCTTCTTGAACGCGATGACCTTGGGGCCGCGCTTGTGATCAAGAACTTCGGCTGCAACCGAAGCGCCCTTCACGAACGGGGTGCCGAGGACAGGCGCATCGCCGCCGACCACGAGCACTTCACCGAGCTGCACGATCGTCCCGACGTCGCCGGGGATCTTGGTAATCTCGAGCACATCATCCGGAACGACGCGGTACTGCCGGCCGCCGGTTTTGATGACTGCGAACATCGTTTTCATCCTTCGTGTTCGATCCCGGCACTCATGGACAGCCTAGCGGCTAAGTCCTTGGGCCGGCTTCTTATTCAGTCGTTACAATCTAAGCGCGACCGGACGCAAAACCGGTGTCCACTTTTGCTGGTCGCGCTCTATGGGTTCATCGCGGCGGCGGGCATTCGCCCTTTGGGCCGCGAAAATGTAACGGCGCGAGCCAAGCCCACGCCGAACTTGGCCGGACTTATAGCTGCCAAGCGCGGTGAGTCAAGGAAAACGGGCCAAAACGGCCCGTTTTGAAGTCCCCGGCAAATCGACAAACAGCGGCTAGGCAGCCTGGATCACTTCGCGGAGATCGCCGACTTGCTCGCTCTGAATTTTTACGCACTCAAGGCTCGCCATCTCAAGAACATGGGCGAGGACAGGGGCGCCGGCGCCGACTGCCAGCGTGCGCAACTGAAACGACATTGTTCCAATATATTCAATCGTTTGGGTGTCACGCTCAATCATGAGTTGCCCCATTTTGCTGATTCGCGCGGTAGGATGGAACCACGGTTCCATTGCAGCTGAAAGATGATTTTGGCGCCTACGTAGTTCTCCTTTGTCGCATCTCAGAACGCGCATGGCAGCGGTGCTGCACATGCTGAAAATGATGCGTCGAAAGCGCTAAGCCGCCCTGCGGAAACAATCAGTTCCCTCAGCCGTTGACGCCCCGGCAGGCGAAATCACCGGTTTGAGGGCAGGAATGGCGGACGACACCATCGTTCAGACGGGTATCGGCAAGCATGGGGCGACCAAGCTGCCGTCGGTCGAGATCGACAGCTACAACATCGAGCTGAAGGACGAGGGCAAATTCCTCGGCGACCGCGCCAGCAAGCGCGCGTTTCAGGAGATTCTCGAGCGCTGGCGCAAGCCGCTGCGCAAGGAAGGCGAAGACCCGTTCGGCAAGGCGGCGTCCGAAGACATCAGCAAGACCGAACTGAACGGAATTCTGGTCGGTGATGATGTGGTCGCTGCCGCGGTCGTGCACAGCGCCATCGAGGATTTTGCGCAGGAGCTCGCGTACGTCACCGGCCGTTTTCTCAAGACCAAGGCGTGGGGTAGCACCGAGCGGATCATTGTCGGCGGTGGCTTCCGGCAGGGGCGGCTCGGCGAACTGGCGATCGCGCGCGCCGATATCATCCTGAAAGCGGAGGGCGAGAAAACCGACCTGGTGCCGATCCGCCATCATCCCGACGAAGCCGGATTGATCGGCTGTCTGCATCTTGCGCCGTCCTGGATCTTCGAGGGCTACGACACCATCCTCGCCGTCGACATCGGCGGCACCAACATCCGCTGCGGCATCGTCGAATCCCGCTGGAGCAAGGCGAAAGACCTGTCGAAGGCGAAAGTTCTGAACTCCGAGCTGTGGCGGCACGCGGACGATGAGCCGACCCGCGAGGGCGCGGTGAAAAAGCTCGGCAAGATGCTGAAGCGCTTCATCGAACAGGCGGAGGACGAGAAGCACAAGCTGGCGCCGTTCATCGGTATCTCGTGCCCGGGCGCGATCGATGAGGACGGGTCGATCGAGAAGGGCGCGCAGAACCTGCCGGGAAATTGGGAGAGCAGCCGCTTCAACTTACCCGCCTCGATGATCGAGATGATTCCGGTGATCGGCGATCACGACACGGCGGTGCTGATGCATAACGACGGCGTGGTGCAGGGCCTTTCCGAGGTGCCGTTCATGCAGGACGTCAAACGCTGGGGCATCCTCACCATCGGAACCGGGCTCGGGAATGCACGCTTCACCAACCGCACCGGCAAGGAGAACGGCAAGAAGGGCTAGTCCCTGCGGTTGCACAGTTTTTCGGCTTAACCCATTCGGGTGAGCGGCTGCGAAGGCAATTGCCGTCGCGCCGCAGCAGCGGTATTCTAAGTGTATTGAAACCGTTTATTTCCGGCCCGGCGAGGCGCCGCTGAGAAGCGCCTCACGACCGGCCAGAGCCACTGATGCGCAAGACCGTATCGATCGCTTTCCTCTTCGTGTCCGCTGCCATCGCCGAGCAGGCGCAAGCCGCTCCCGCGAGCGTTCTAGGCAAGTCGGTGGTGGTGAATTGGACTGAAGACCGCCAGCAGAAGGTCGTCGGCGAAGAAACGATGCGCAATGTGTCGCGCAGTGCGGAGTTCAGCGTCTACATCAGCGACAAGGGCCGGCCGTTCAGCCGCATGCGCTATTCGTTCAGTAACATGAGAGGCGGGCTCCGCACCGGCAACCGCGACAAGGTTGGCGGCGAGGGCGGCGGAAACCGCAACGTGTCCTTCAGCGGTAATACCATGAACGTCACCATGCGGATGGGTGACGGCGGGGCGCGTAACATCGTGGTCAATCTCGCGGGCGACAGCTGCAGCGCGCAGGTGATCGCGGGCAAAGCGCAGGGTGCCAGTCATATCCGGACCAAGAGCATGATCACCGGCAACCAGCTTGAGGTCCTGTCGATCAAGACGAGCGGCGCAAGCTGCAGCGTGCGCAGCGGCAATGTGTTTGGAAACTGAGCGATGAGATTGCTCGGACGAGTGAAGGCGATTGCGGTGCTGGCCACGATGTTCGTCGTGGCGACGGCGTCGGCCGCGTTCGCCGAAAAGCGCGTCGCGCTCGTCGTCGGCATCTCGAAGTATCAGCACGTTCCGCAACTCACCAATCCGGCCCGCGATGCGGCCGCGATGGGCGACCTGTTCAGGAACGCCGGCTTCGACGTCGTCGAACTGAAGCGCGACCTCAGCATCGCCGACATGCGCCGCACGCTTCGCGATTTCTCCGTGGCTGCGGCGACGGCCGACATGGCTGCGGTTTATTACGCGGGTCACGGCATCGAGGTGAACGGCGTCAACTACCTGATCCCGGCCGATGCGCGGCTGGTTTCGGACTATGACGTCGAAGACGAAACCGTACCGCTCGATCGCGTGCTGAAAGCGATCGAGCCGGCGAAGAAGCTGCGCATGGTGATTCTCGATGCATGCCGCGAGAATCCCTTCCAAAAAACCATGCAGCGCAGTGTCGGCACGCGCGCGATCAGTCGCGGTCTCGCCGAAGTCGATCCGCAACTCAACAACACGGTGGTTGCTTACGCTGCGAAAGGCGGCGCACTCGCCTCCGACGGCGACGGCGCCAACAGTCCGTTCGCGCTGGCGCTGGTCAAGCACATCGCCTCGCCCGGCCTCGATCTGCGTCTCGCCTTCGGCCGCGTGCGCGACGAAGTGAAAAGGCTCACCAACAACCGGCAAGAGCCGTTCGTTTATGCCTCGCTCGGCGGCGACACGGTGGCGCTGGTGCCGCAAGCCGCAGCACCTGTTGCGCCGCCGCCCGATCCGCAGGCCGCAGCGCGGCGCGACTACGAACTTGCGGCGCAGGTCGGCACCAAGGAAGCGTGGGCGTCGTTCCTCGGCACCCACAAGAGCGGTCTCTACGCCGATCTGGCGCGCTCGCAGCAGGGCAAGCTGATCGAGGCGGAGACGGCGCGTCTGAAGGCCGATGCCGCTCGCACGCAAGCCGAGAAGCAGGCGCAGGACAAGGCCGACGATTTCCGCCGGCAGCTCGAGGAGCAGGCGAAGAAGCAGGCCGACGACGCTCGGCGGCAATACTCCGAGCAATCGAAGAAGGAGCTTGAGGTCGCGCGCCAGCAGATCGCCGAGCAGGCCAAGCGCGAACTCGATGAGGCGCGCCGTCAGGCAGCGGAAGCGAACAAGCAGGCGGACGACGCGCGCAAGCAGGTGGAAGCCGCCAAGGCGCAGGGCGTCGAGGAAGCGCGCAAGCGCGTCGAGGAAGCCAAGAAGCAGGCCGAAGAGGCCGCGAAGGAAGCAGCACGGAAGGCGGCCGAGGAGAAGGCCGCCGCGAATCCCAAAGTCGCGGCCCTGTCGCCGTCGGATCAGCCGGCTCCCGCGCCCGTCGTCCCCGCCATGGACCCGGGCGACGTCGCGCGGCTGCTGCAGGCGCATCTCAAGCGCGTCGGTTGCGATCCCGGCAACAGCGACGGCAAGTGGGATGACAAGTCGCAGAAGGCGCTCGATCTGTTCAACAAGAACGCCAGCACCAAGTTCGAGATCAAGCTTGCGAGCCTCGATGCGCTCGACGGCGTGCGCGCCAAGACCAGCCGCGTCTGCCCGCTCATCTGCGCCAAGGGCCAGAAGGCCGACGGCGACCGCTGCGTCCAGATCACCTGCGATTCGGGCTTCATGCTGAACTCAAGCGGCACCTGCGTGAAGCGGCCCGATCCGCCGGCACCGAAGCCGCGCGTGGCGCAGGAGCGCGAACGGCCCGAACCGCGCCGGGCGGCGCCGGCCGCAGCGCCCTCGGGCGGCGGTGGCGGCGGCAAGTGCTTCACCTTCAACGGCAAGCGCTACTGCGAATAACCGCGCGCTCGGGTCGGCCGATTCGCTGTAGTTCCAGGATCAGCCGTGAAATCCGGCGGGCAATCGCGGTTTCGGGCGGAATTCCCGCGTTTTCGGAGCGGCTCGCGCCTTGTCTGGCGGCCGATCCTCGCTTAAGAACACGCCCGACCGCGGACGATGTGCCGTCCTTTTGGCGCCTGGAGAGGTGGCAGAGTGGTCGAATGCACCGCACTCGAAATGCGGCATAGGCGCAAGTCTATCGGGGGTTCGAATCCCTCCCTCTCCGCCAGCAGTCACGAAAACCTCGGTAAAATCGCCGTCCTTCTGATCTGAAAGGACTTTTCGGCGTTCGTCCGGACCTCCGTCGGTACACAACGACGGTACACACGGCCCATGGTCAACGCGACGTTAACGCCGAAGCGCCACCCGGAAAGCGGAATCTTCCTGTTCCGCAAGCGCGTTCCCGAAAGACTGAAAAACCTCGTCGGCAGGCGCGAGATCAAGTTTTCGCTGCAAACGCGAGATCCCGCGGTGGCGCGGCTGCGCAACATCGAACAACTGGCGCGACTCGAGCGCGCCTGGGCCGAGATCGACGGCACGCGCGCGAGCAATTCGGAACGCTTCGCCTCCTATCTCGACGCCAAGTTCTCGCGGATGTCCGCGGTGACGCGAAGCCCGGTGCTGGCCGCCACGGAAGCTGGGACGGCCATCTCCGCGGTCCCAGCGACCGCGGTTTCAGCGGTCGCGACCACGGCGCCAATCGAAGGCGCGCCGAAAACGCCGGTGCCGCTGCATACATTGTTCAAGTCCTACGGCAAGGAAGCTCAGCTATCGCCCGCGACCGTCAAGCGCTGGACCCCGGTCATCGAGCGGCTTATCGGCCATCTCGGCCACGACGACGCGGCCGCGACGACGCGCTCCGACATCGTCGCCTGGAAGGACGCGCTGCTGGGCGGCGGCATGGCGAACGTCACGGTCCGCGACGTCTATCTCGCCGCCATCAAGGCGCTGCTGCAGTTCGCCGTCGACCAGGGGCAGCTCGCCGAAAATCCGGCCAAGGACGTCAAGGTCCGCGTCAGGAAGAAGGTCAAGGAGCGCGAAAAGGGCTTCGACGGCGAAGAGGCGAGGGCGATCCTCGCGGCCACGCTGAAGCAGTTTTCGCACTTGATCAGTGAGGAGATGGCGGCGGCGCGCCGCTGGCTGCCCTGGATCGGCGCCTACACCGGTGCCCGCATCAACGAACTCACGCCGCTGACGGCGGCCGACTTCGTCAAGCGCGACGGTATCTGGATGATCCGGATCCGCGGCGCCAACAACAAGACGCGCACGTACCGCGAGGTGCCGCTGCACTCCCACCTGATCGAGCAGGGGCTGCTCGTCTACGCGAAGTCGCGCGGCAGGCGGCCGCTGTTCTACGACCCGACCCGCAGCCGCGGGGGCAAAGATTCGAATCCTCACCACAAGAAGGTCGCCGAGCGCCTCGCCGAATGGGTCCGCGCGCTCGGCATCGAAGGCGTCGCGCCGAACCACGGCTGGCGCCACCGCTTCTCGACCGTGTCGCGCTTCGTGGGGATGCCGGAGGACGTCCGCAACATCGTCCAAGGCCACGCCGGCGGCAAGGTCGCCGACGACTACGGGGAGACCTGGCCGCTCGTGGCGCTGCGCGAGATCGAGAAGCTGCCCCGCTACGTCGTCTGAAAGGAAAATCGATGAGCAAGACCACCTACACCATGTTTGTCGGCGGCGTCGCCGGCACCGAGGAGATTGTCGCGCAAGGCGTGACGCTGCCCCGCGCGCTGGTGCTCGCGCTGGAGCACGGCGGCCGCGGCAGGGCGACCATCGTCCACAGCGACATCGGACCGCTGCGCTACTTCGCGATCGGGCGGCGCCCGGCGGGCGGAAGCGAGTTCGAATACGCCGCGTACACCGTCGTGGAACGGTCGGACAGTCACGGCTCCGACGCGGATCGGGCGTTCGATGCGTTCGAAAAGATCCTGCTGAATGATCCCCACGAGTTCTGGAGCGGACGCGTCGTGCCCGACAAGGAATATGCGCGCCGCCATTACGAGGAGAGAGACGTGACCGAGACGACGAGACTGACGACGTTCCTGCCAGGCTTCGGCGGGTTCCACGGCACCCAGTGGTCGAATCTGTTCCCTTTCTCCCTGGAGCAGTGCGCGGAGCGCTT
>LWDM01000063.1 GCA_002083525.1 Proteobacteria bacterium SG_bin9
CTGCCCCCGGGTCCGAATGGTTTATTGCGACGGCCATTTATTTCCATAGCCGGCGAACCGGCACCCTTAATATAGGGGGCAAAAGGTGAAGAAAGAAGGCCTTTGCGAGCCGTTGGGCGGCGGCTGCACAGTCCGGCCGAAGAAGAAGCATCGCCTGAGCCGGGTTGGATTGCGGGAACTGCTGCCGTAAAGCTTTCTCATGCCCGCAGAATCGCCACCCTCCGAGAGTCCGGCCGCTGCGTCGCCCGGACTGGCCGAGTTGTTTCTTGCCTTTGCCAAGATGTCGCTCGCCGGCTTCGGCGGCGTGCTGGTGTTCGCGCGGCGCGCCATCGTCGAAGAGCGCAAGTGGATGACGCCGGAGCAGTTCAACGAGGCGTTCGCGCTGTGCCATTTTCTGCCAGGGCCCAACATCGTCAACTTCTCCGTGGTGTTCGGCTCGCGCTTTCGCGGCGTGCCGGGCGGCATCGCCGCTTTCCTCGGCCTGCTTGGGCCGCCGACGGTGATCGTCACCGCGCTGGCCGCGGTCTATACGGTGTACGGCCAGATCGAATGGATGCAACGCACGCTCGCCGGCATCACCTGCGCGGCGGTCGGACTGTTTCTTGCCGTCATCGCAAAGATGCTGCTGCCGCTGCTGAAGCAGCGCGATCCGGTGGCGCTGCTGTTGCTGGTGGCTGTGTTCGGGGCCGTGGGCTTGCTGCGATGGCCGTTGCCGATCGTGCTGCTTGTCTCGATTCCGGTCAGCATCGCGCTCACGGCGTTCGCGCGTACACGGAGCGCCGCATGAACGCGCCGGTCGGTACGTTGTTCACCCTCGCATGGACGTTTGCATTCATGTCGCTGCTTGCCATCGGCGGCGCCAACTCGGCGATCCCCGAAATGCATCGCATCGCAGTCGACGTGCGGCAGTGGATGACCGATGCGCAATTCGCCGACATGTTCGCGATCGCGCAATTGTCGCCCGGACCGAACGTGCTGATCGTGACCTTGATCGGCTATCACGTCGCCGGTCTCGCAGGTGCGGCAATCGCGACGATCGCCATGTGCGGGCCGTCGGCTGCCGTTGCCTATTTTGTGAGCCGCACCTTGCAACGCGCGAGCGATGCGCGCTGGCCCCTCATCCTGCAGGCGGCGCTGGTGCCGTTGTCGATCGGTCTCATGTGCGCCAGCGGATTGATCCTGGCGCTGACAGCGGACCGGACGCTGATCGCCGCGCTCATCACCGCGGTTGCAGCCGTGCTCGCCTTCTTCACGCGCCTTAATCCGCTGTGGTTGCTGGCTGCTGGCGGCGTGCTCGGCTTTGCCGGATTGGTTTAACGCAGCGCACTGCAATTCATGCAGTTGCGTCTTTGTTGGGCAGGACATTGTTACGGCGCTGTAATCTTGCCACCGGAGCACCGCTCATTTTGCATCCGCAAAAAATGTCCACGGTCCATATTCTTGGTTTTGCTGGCGTTGTTTAGCGAAAATGGCTAGGCAATATTCAGATGGGGCGTCGATTGCCCCCGGCTGACCATAAGAAACGTGAGCGCAGCCAAGTCTGGGAGGGGATATTTCATGTCTGAGGCAACAGGCCCATCGCCTGGAAAACCGCGTGCGACATCGTTCATCCGATCGCCGCAGGATTTCTTCGGCGGTCTTGTTTTGATGGCCATCGCCGCGTTCGCGTACTGGGCAGCCAGCGATCTGCAAGGTATGCGCGGCTTTACCTTCGGCCCGGGCACCGCGCCGCGGCTGTTCGCTGCACTCTTGTTCTTCCTCGGTGGCGGCGTCGCCATCATGGGGCTGACCAGCGACGGACCTCCGTTGCAAAAGTACGGCGTGCGCGGTCCGTTCTTCGTGTCGCTCGCCATCGTTGCCTTCGCGCTGCTGATCCGCCCGATGGGTCTCATCGTCACCGCGTTCGCAAGCTTCATGGTCGCTGCGATGGGATCGGACGAGACGAAGTGGCTGGAGGCCGCCATCGTCGGCGCCTGCCTGACCGCGTTTTGCGCGCTTCTGTTTCCCTACGCGCTTGGGCTGCCCTTGCAGCTCTGGCCGCGTTTCCTGATTCAGTGAGGGTGCGATGCAAGAGATCCTCAACAACCTCGCACTCGGTTTTTCGGTCGCGGCTTCTCCGATCAACCTGATGCTCTGCCTGATCGGCGCGCTGGTCGGCACGCTCGTCGGCGTGCTGCCCGGCATCGGCACCATCGCCACTGTCGCCATGCTGCTGCCGATCACATTCGGTCTGCCGCCGGTCGGCGCACTGATCATGCTCGCCGGCATCTACTACGGCGCGCAGTACGGCGGCTCGACCACATCGATCCTCGTCAACATTCCCGGTGAAGCCGGTTCGGTCGTCACCGCGCTCGACGGTCACGAGATGGCGAAGCAGGGCCGCGCCGGTCCGGCGCTGGCCATCGCCGCCATCGGCTCGTTCTTCGCCGGCTGCGTTGCGACGGTTCTGATCGCGCTGCTCGGCGCGCCGCTGACCAAGCTCGCGCTCGCGTTCGGCCCCGCCGAATACTTCTCGCTGATGGTGCTCGGCCTGATCTTCGCGGTCGTGCTCGCGAAGGGCTCGGTGCTGAAGGCGATCGCCATGATCGTGCTCGGCCTGCTGCTGTCGATGGTCGGCTCCGACATCGAGACCGGCGCGTCGCGCATGGCTTTCAACGTCCCCGAACTCGCCGACGGTCTCGGCTTCGCCACCGTGGCGATGGGTCTGTTCGGTTTTGCGGAGATTATCCGCAACCTCGACGCGGGCATGGGCGCCAACCGCGATCTGGTGCAGGAGAAGGTCACCGGTCTGATGCCGACGGCAAAGGATCTGAAGGACTCGGCCCCTGCGGTCGTCCGCGGCACGGTGCTCGGCTCGATTCTCGGTATTCTGCCGGGCGGCGGCGCGGTCATCGCGTCGTTCGCCGCTTACACGCTCGAGAAGAAGCTCTCGAAGACGCCGCAGAAGTTCGGCCGCGGCGCCATCCAGGGCGTGGCGGGTCCGGAGAGCGCCAACAACGCGGCGGCGCAGACGTCGTTCATTCCGCTGTTGACGCTCGGCATCCCGCCGAACGCGGTGATGGCGCTGATGGTCGGTGCCATGACCATCCACGGCATCATCCCCGGCCCGCAGGTCATGCAGAAGCAGCCTGATCTCGTCTGGGGCATGATCGCCTCGATGTGGATGGGCAACCTGATGCTGCTCATCATCAACCTGCCGCTCGTCGGCATCTGGGTGCGGCTGCTGCGCGTGCCTTACCGGCTGATGTTCCCGTCGATCGTCGTGTTCTGCGCCATCGGCATCTACTCGGTGAACAACGCGCCGACGGACGTCATCATCGCCGGCGTGTTCGGGTTGCTTGGTTACTGGCTGTTGAAGCACGACTTCGAGCCGGCGCCGCTGCTGCTCGGCATGGTTCTCGGTCCGCTGATGGAAGAGAACCTGCGCCGCGCCATGCTGATCGCCCGCGGCGACGCGACCGTGTACTTCTGGCGGTGCGTCAAGCCGGTCGGCCAGCGCCTGCCGAGTGGCGATATCGCGGCCCTAACCGTCGGGGACTACGCCAAAGGTTGTATTTCCCCGATGCTGCTTTTGCTGTCGCTGGTGCTGATCATTATCGCGATCCTGCCGGCCATCCGCAGCAAGCGCGATGAGGTGTTCGTGGAGGAATCCTGATCCACGCATGTCCGGTTCCGCGGGCGGTGGCTTTCGGTCGCATGGCTCGCGGGTTCCGGGGATGATGAAATTGAAAAAACCGGCGGCCGCTGTCATGCGGCCGCACAAGGGAGAGATCATGAGCTATTTCAAGAAACTCGCCGCGGCCGCCGCCCTCGGCGGCGCGCTGTTTACGGGCGCGGCCACAGCGCAGGCGCAGGACTATCCGACCCGCGCGATCACGATGATCGTGCCGTTCGCGGCCGGCGGCCCCACCGACATCGTTGCACGCCTCGTCGGCGAACAGATGTCGAAGACGCTGGGTCAGCCGATCATCATCGAAAACGTCGTCGGCGCCGGTGGTACGACGGGCAGCACGCGCGCATCCAAGGCGGCCAACGACGGTTACACCGTCATCATGGGGCACATGGGAACGCACGCGGCATCGCCCGCACTCTATCCCAAGCTCGCCTACGATCCGCGCACGGACTTCGAGCCGATCGCGCTCATCAACGGCGCGGCGATCGTCATCCTCGGCAAGAAGGATTTCCCGCCGAAGGATCTCAAGGAGTTCGTCGAGTACTTGAAGAAGAACGAGAACAGCGTGAACCAGGCCCACGCCGGCGTGGGCGCGGTGTCCTACATCACCTGCGGTCTGCTCAACGGCGTCATCGGCATCAACCCAGTCGGCGTTCCCTTCCAGGGCACCGGCCCGGCGATGAACGCGCTTGTCGGCGGCCAGGTCGATTACATGTGCGACCAGATCACCAACGTCGTCGGTCAGGTCAATGCGGGCACGATCAAGGCGTATGCCGTCGCGACGGCTGAGCGCAATCCGTCGCTGCCGAACGTTCCGACCACCGCCGAAGCCGGTCTGCCGACGTATCAGACGACGGCCTGGAACGCGCTGTTCGCGCCGAAGGGCACCAACCCCGCCTTCATCGCCAAGCTCAACGCCGCCGCCGCCAAGGCGCTCGACGAAGAGAAGGTGATCGCGCGCATGAAGGAACTCGGCAACGACATTCCGCCCGCAGCCCAGCGCACGCCGGAAGCGCTCGGCAAGCTGGTGAAGGACGAAGTCGACAAGTGGAAGAAGTTCCTCAAGCCGGTCGGCTGATATTCATCTGCCGCGTTTAAGATAAGGCCCGGTTGTCCCGCGCGGACAGCCGGGCCTTTCGCTTGTGGCGGGCTGCCATTTCCCTGTTTGCCGAACGCGGAAGCCAAGGTATTTTTGAGCCGCCGTTTATTGCCGTGACGTTTCCTTTTGATCGGGCCCATCGCATGCGCCATGCCGTTGCAATGCTGCTTTCCGCCGTGGCCCTTCTCGTGCCGCAACTGGCCGCCGCGCAAGACCGCTACGCGCTGGTGATCGGCAACAACCGCTACACCAATCTCCCCGCTGACAAGCAGTTGAGCAAGGCGGTCAACGACGCCCGCTCGGTCGGCGATGCGCTGGAGAAGATCGGCTTCAAGGTCATCCGCGGCGAGAACCTCGACCGGCAGGGCATGGTCGATCGCATCTTCACCTTCACCCAGCAGATCAAGCAGGGCGACATCGCGGTCCTGTTCTACGCCGGTCACGGCGTTGCGATCTCCGGCGGCAACTATCTCTTGCCGAGCGACGTGCGCTCGGCGGCGCCGGGCGAGGAGTCGCGCGTCCGCAACATGGCGATCGGCGAGGCCGACATCGTCGCCGACATTCAGGACAAGAAGGCGCGCGTGGCGGTGCTGCTGCTCGATGCTTGCCGCGATAATCCATTCCGCCAGCCTGGACTGTTGCGGTCGGCCGGAGAGAATGCGGGCCTGACGCGCGGCCGCGAAGGCGAGGGCGTGTTCGCAGTCTACAGCGCCGGCTTCGGTCAGTCGGCGCTGGACAGTCTTGGCTCGAACGACACGTCGCAGAATTCGGTCTTCACGCGCGTGCTCGTTCCCGCGCTCGGCCGCACCGATGCGCATCTCGGCGATATCGTCGTCGACATGCGCGAAGAGGTCGCCAAGCTCGCGGCGACCGTCAACCATCAGCAATTTCCGGCGTACTACGATCAGACCCGCGGCGGGCGCGTATACCTCGCGCCGCGCGGAACGGCAGCACCGGCGCCGGCCGCTCCCGTTATCGCGCCACCGCCGGTCGTTGCATCGCCACCGCCCGCCGCGCCTCCGCAACAGCGCGTCGCATCGGCGCCTGTCGACATCAATCGTGATCTGAACCGGCCCGACGCGCGCGGGTTTCCGTCGAAGCCGATCACGCTCGTCGTCCCGTTTGCGCCCGGCGGCGCGGCCGACTTGCTTGCGCGCCAGATCGGAGTGCCGCTTCAGCGGATCCTGGGTCAACCTGTCGTCGTGACCAGCAGGGCGGGAGGCGGCGGCACGGTCGGCGCAGCGGAGGTTGCGCGTGCGGCGGCGGATGGACATACGCTGGTGCTCGGCAATTCTGCGACACACGCGGCTGCTGCTGCGATCTATCCGAAGCTCGACTACGATCCTGTCGGAGGCTTCGAACCCGTCTCGCTGGTTGCCGCGACGCCGATCGTGATTCTGACTTCGACCGGCCGGCCGCAGAAGACTCTGGGCGAGTTCGTTGCCTTCGCCAAGGCGAACGCGGGTAGCGTCAAGATGATCAGCCTGGGGCAGGGGACCGTCGCAGATGCGGCGTGTCTGTCCTTCAATCAGGCCAACGGCCTCCAGCCGGCGACGTTAGCAGTTCAGGGCACGGGGCCAGCCTTTGCCGCGATGCTTTCGGGTGCTGGTGACTACCTGTGCGTTCCGTCGGCGGTGGCAACTTCCCTCCTGACCGAGGGGCGGGCGCGCGCGTTGGCGGTCGCGTCACATCGGAGGTTGGCGGCGCTGCCGAACGTGCCGACAGCGGCGGAGGCAGGCTTGAAAGACTTCATCTACTACAACTGGACCGCTGTTTTTGCGCCGAAGGGAACACCTGCGCCTGTCGTCGCCAAACTGAGCGCGGCTATCCTGTCGGCCATGAGCGATGCCGAAGTTGCAAAAGCAGTGACCGCTTCAGCTCACGAGGTTCTGCGGCGCGATAACGCCGGACCCGGTCCGCTGGCGGAACTCCAGAGCAGCGATATCGCCTGGCTAAAAACGGTGCTGAAACCGGTCAATTAGGCCGAAAACGAGCTGTCCTCAGCCCTGAAATTGCGGGGATTTCCGAACACCTTCGCTTGCCGTTTTAACCGCCGGCCGCCATCTCTTGAGATATGGTCATGGGAGGCTGCGGGGTGAGTCGGGCGACTGCCCCTCCGTCGCATGTTCCGGATAACAAACGGCTTTTGGCGGCATCCGAATGAAGCAGTACCACGAGCTCCTTGAGCGGATTCTCAGCGACGGCGTCGAGAAGCACGACCGCACCGGCACCGGTACGCTGTCCGTGTTCGGGCACCAGTCGCGGTTCGATCTCGCCGCCGGGTTTCCGCTGCTGACGACGAAGAAGCTGGCGCTGAAGGCGATCATTCACGAGCTGCTGTGGTTTCTCGCCGGCGACACCAACATCAAGTACCTGCAGGACCACAAGGTCACGATCTGGGACGAATGGGCGGACGCGAACGGCGACCTCGGTCCGGTCTACGGCAAGCAGTGGCGCTCATGGACCGCGCCGGACGGCCGCGTCATCGATCAGATTTCCGATGTGGTCGCTGCGATCAAGACAAATCCGGACTCGCGGCGGCTGATCGTAAGTGCATGGAATCCGGCCGACATCGAGCAGATGAAGCTGCCGCCGTGCCACTGCCTGTTCCAGTTCTATGTCGCCAAGGGCAAGCTCTCGTGCCAGCTCTACCAGCGCTCGGCCGATACCTTCCTCGGCGTGCCGTTCAACATCGCATCCTATGCGCTGCTGACGATGATGATCGCGCAGGTGACGGGCCTGAAGCCCGGCGAGTTCGTGCATACGCTCGGCGATGCGCACCTCTATTCCAATCACCTCGAGCAGGCGCATCTGCAGCTCTCGCGGGCGCCGCGTGCGCTGCCGACCATGCTCATCAATCCGGCGGTGAAGGATATCTTCGCGTTCAAGTATGAGGACTTTACGCTCCAGAACTACGATCCGCATCCGCACATCAAGGCCGAGGTCGCGGTTTGAGCGCATCGCCGGCGCTGACCATTCGCCGCGCGCGCCGCGGCGAAGCCGGTCTTGTCCTGGAGTTCGTCCGCGAGCTGGCTGACTACGAGAAGTTGCTACACGAGGTCGAGGCGGACCAGGCGGCGATCGATCGCGCCCTGTTCGGCGAGACGCCGCGGGTCTTCTGCGATATCGCCGAATGGGACGGCGAGGCGGTCGGCTTCGCACTCTGGTTCATCAACTTCTCGACCTTCAGCGGCCGGTCCGGAATCTTCCTCGAAGATCTGTTCGTGCGGCCCGCCCATCGCGGCAAGGGCATCGGCGTGGCGCTGCTGGCGGGACTTGCCAAGGAGTGCGTCCGCAATGGCTGGTCGCGGCTGCAGTGGTCGGTGCTCGACTGGAATACGCCGTCGATCGAGTTCTATAAGTCGCTCGGTGCGACCTTGATGGACGAGTGGACGGTCTGCCGCGTCAACGGCGATGCGCTGACAGCGCTGGCGAAGAGGGCGTGACCATGGAGATCGTCTTCGTCGTTGCGGTTGCGGAGAATGGCGTCATCGGCCTTGGCAGTGCGATGCCATGGCGTCTCAAGTCCGACCTCAAGCGGCTCAAAGCGCTCACCGTCGGCAAGCCGGTGGTGATGGGCCGCAAGACGTTCGAGTCGATCGGGCGGCCGTTACCGGGGCGCACGAACATTGTTGTCACACGCGATCGCGGATACAGCGCGCCGGGCATCGTCGTCGCGCCGTCCCTCGCCATCGCTCATGAGATTGCGCGCGGCGATGCGCTGCGGCGTTTCGTCACTGAGATTGCCGTGATCGGCGGCGCCGAGATTTTCCGGCAATGCCTCGACCGTGCAACGCGGGTGGAGTGGACGGTCGTCCACGCGTCGCCTGAGGGGGATACGTTCATGGAGCCGCTGAGCCCCGCCGATTGGGAGGAAGTCGCCCGGGAGCGCCATGCGGCCGGTGAGGGCGAGAGCGCCGACTTTTCTTATGTGACCTACCGCCGCCGGATTGCGCGCTAAATCGCGTTAGCCGCTCGTTCACATTGACAATGTCCAGCCCAATCCTAGCTGCAAAGCACCCCTAACCCGCGTTGTAAGGGGCTGGACCGTCCCCTATAAAGCCGTCCGGACCGTTTCGGGCGGCGTTCCCGCCCACAAGGAGATCGTTGATGCCGTGGAAGAATCAGGGCGGAGGAAGCCCATGGGGCCCGGGTCCGAAGGGACCGTGGGGCTCCGGCCCGCAATCGCAGGGGCCGCGTCCGCCTGATCTGGAAGACCTGCTGCGCCGCGGCCAGGACAGAATCCAGAACATGCTCCCCGGCGGCCACCTCGGCGGCCTCGGCATCATGATCGTGATCCTTGGCGCGCTGGCGATCTGGGGCCTGTCCGGTTTCTTCCGCGTGCAATCGGAAGAGCTCGGCGTGGTGCTCCGCTTCGGCAAGCATGTGCGCACCGTGCAGCCGGGTCTGAATTACCACCTGCCGTATCCGATCGAGACCGTGCTGCTGCCGAAGGCGCTGCGCGTCTCCACCATCAGCGTCGGTATGCGCATCATCGACGACACGCGCCGCGGCGGCACCACCATCCGCGACGTTCCCGAAGAGAGCCTGATGCTTACCGGCGACGAGAACATCGTCGACGTCGACTTCACCGTGCTCTGGCGTATCAAGCCGGACGGCGTCGGCAACTTCCTCTTCAACATCCAGAATCCGGAAGGCACCGTGAAGGCGGTGGCCGAAAGTGCGATGCGCGAAGTGATCGGCCGCACCAACATTCAGCCGATCCTGACCGGCGCGCGCACCACGACCGAAGTCGCCGTGCACGACCTGATGCAAAAGACGCTCGACCAGTATCAGGCTGGCGTGCTGATCCAGCAGGTGCAGCTGCAGAAGGTCGACCCGCCGGCGCAGGTGATCGACGCATTCCGCGACGTGCAGGCGGCCCGCGCCGACCTCGAGCGCGTTCAGAACGAAGCGCAGACCTACGCCAACCGCGTCGTTCCTGAAGCGCGCGGCCGTGCCGCGCAAATCTTCCAGGCCGCCGAAGGTTACAAGGAGCAGGCGGTCGCCGAGGCCAAGGGCCAGAGCGCGCGCTTCCTCTCGGTCTATGAGGAATACAAGAAGGCGCCGGACGTGACGCGTCAGCGCATCTATCTCGAAACCATGGAGCGCGTGCTGGGCGGTGCCGACAAGCTGGTGCTCGACGGCGGACAGGGTGGCAGCGGAGGCGGCGCAGTGCCGTTCCTGCCGCTCGGCGATCTTCTCAATCGCCGTCCGGCTCCGTCTACATCGCAATCGCAAGGTGGAGGCAACCGATGAAGTCCGGTATCTCGGGCATCGTTGCCCTCATCCTTCTCGTAGCGGCGGTCGTGATCGGCTACAGCTCGGTGTTCACCGTCGATCAGACGCAGCAGGCGATCGTCGTTCGCCTCGGCGAGCCGGTCCGCGTCGTTACCGAGCCCGGCCTGAATTTCAAGGCGCCGTTCGTCGACACGGTGATCAACATCGACAAGCGGATTCTCGATCTCGAAAATCCGTCGCAGGAAGTGATCGCATCCGACCAGAAGCGTCTCGTGGTGGACGCGTTCGCACGCTACCGCATCAAGAACGCGCTGCGCTTCTATCAGAGCCTCGGTTCGATCCAGGCCGCCAACGTGCAGATGACGACGCTGCTGAACGCGGCGGTGCGCCGCGTGCTCGGCGAAGTGACGTTCAGCCATGTGGTGCGTGACGAGCGCGCCGCGCTGATGGGGCGTATCCGCGACCAACTCGACAAGGAAGCCGAGGGTTACGGCATCTCGGTGGTCGACGTGCGTATCCGCCGTGCCGACCTGCCGGAGTCGAACAGCCAGGCGGTCTATCAGCGCATGCAGACCGAACGTCAGCGTGAAGCGGCTGAGTTCCGCGCGCAGGGTGCGCAGAAGGCACAGGAAATCCGCTCGAAGGCGGATCGCGAAGCGACCGTGATCATCGCCGAGGCCAATTCCAAGGCCGAGCAGACGCGCGGCGAAGGCGACGGCGAACGCAACCGCATTTTCGCCGAAACCTACGGCAAGGATCCGGACTTCTTCGCGTTCTATCGCTCGATGGGCGCGTATGAGGCGAGCCTTCGCACCAACGACACCCGCTACCTGCTGCGGCCGGACTCGGATTTCTTCCGGTACTTCAGCAATCCGGCCAACAAGCCGGCGGCGCCTGCCGCTGGCGCGCCGGCCGGTTCGCGCTGACCGTTTCGGTCAGCGCTGGGACGCGCGGATGAGGTCTATCGGTATTTCCGACTTCATGGTCGGCATCGGCATGCTCTTCGTGATCGAGGGGCTGCTGTTTGCCGCCATGCCCGGCTGGATGCGGGAAGCGGTCAAGAGCGTGCTGATCACGCCCGACAATGTTCTGCGGGTGGTCGGCATCGTTTCTGCGTTGGGCGGCCTTGCGCTGATCTGGCTGGTGCGGCGCTGACGATTTTACCAGTCGCCCTAACAGCTTCGTGACCCGGCGCAAAACACGCCCGTCGCGCCGGGTTTTGGCCTTATTCCCTGCCTCATCTGCGGCCAGAAGGGCGGAAAGGCCACGATTCACGCTGGCACGGCGCAGGTGCGCGCTGTAGATTCAAGCGTAACAGCCAATTTTCCCGATTCATCGGTATCAGGAGCGAAAGCCAACATGTCCGGCGCATTCCGAGTGTCATCGTATCATCTGGGCTCGCGGGCCGCGGCGGTCTGTCTCAGCATCATGATCGGCGCGGCGGGAACCTTGCCGGCCGTCACGTTCGCCCACGCGCGCGGGCCGGATGGCATCGCCGATGTCGCCGAAAAGGTGATCAGCGCGGTGGTCAACATTTCGACCTCGCAGACGGTCGATGCGCGCGGCCAGGGCGGCGGCGAAAGCCAGCAGCAGGGCCGCAACAACAATAACAACCAGAACAGCGAGCGCGGCGCCAACCCGCAGGTTCCGCCGGGTTCGCCGTTCGAGGAATTCTTCGACGACTTCTTCAAGAATCGCCCGCCGGGCGGCCGTGGCGGCAATCAGCAGGCGCGCAAGGTGTCCTCGCTCGGTTCGGGCTTCATCATCGATCCGGCCGGCATCGTCATCACCAACAACCACGTCATTGCCGACGCCGACGAGGTCAACGTCATTCTCAACGACGGCTCGAAGCTGAAGGCGGAGGTGCTCGGCCGCGACAAGAAGACCGATCTCGCCGTGTTGAAGGTGAAGCCGGAGAAGCCGCTGACCGCGGTGAAGTTCGGCGACTCCGACACGCTGCGTCTCGGCGAGTGGGTGATTGCGATCGGCAACCCGTTCTCGCTCGGCGGCACCGTGACCGCGGGTATCGTCTCGGCGCGCAACCGCGACATCAACTCGGGTCCGTACGACAACTACATCCAGACCGACGCCGCCATCAATCGCGGCAATTCGGGCGGTCCGCTGTTCAACCTCAACGGCGAAGTCATCGGTGTGAACACCGCGATCATCTCGCCGACCGGCGGTTCGATCGGCATCGGCTTCGCCGTGCCGTCGAAGACGGTGGTCGGCGTCGTCGATCAGCTGCGTCAGTTCGGCGAAACCCGCCGCGGCTGGCTCGGCGTGCGCATCCAGCAGGTCACCGACGAAATCGCCGAGAGCCTGAACATCAAGCCGGCGCGTGGCGCGCTGATCGCCGGCGTCGATGAGAAGGGTCCGGGCAAGCCGGCCGGCATCGAGCCGGGCGACGTCGTCGTCAAGTTCGACGGCAAGGACATCAAGGAAATGAAGGATCTTCCGCGCGCGGTTGCGGATACGGCGGTCGGCAAGGTCGTCGACGTCGTCATCATCCGCAAGGGCAAGGAAGAGACCAAGAAGGTCACGCTCGGCCGCCTCGAGGATGGCGAGAAGGCGATCCAGGCCTCGGCCAAGACCACCGCGCCGGAGCCGACCGAAAAGCTCGTGACGCAGAAGGCGCTCGGCCTCGATCTCGCCGGTCTCAGCAAGGACCTGCGCACCAAGTACAAGATCAAGGACAGCGTGAAGGGCGTCGTCGTCACTGGCGTCGATGCCGGATCGGATGCGCAGGAGAAGCGCCTCAACGCCGGCGACGTGATCGTCGAGGTGGCGCAGGAGGCCGTGACCAACGCGGCCGACGTCAAGAAGCGCATCGATCAGCTCAAGAAGGACGGCAAGAAGTCGGTGCTGCTGCTCGTCTCGAACGGCGAGGGCGAGGTCCGCTTCGTTGCGCTCAGCGTGCAATAAGGAGCACGCAGCGGTGTTTATGAAAGCGCGCCGCTCAACGGCGCGTTTTCTTTATCGAGCAGGCCGAAGCGCGGCGACACGCGCAGGCTGGGGAGGTTGTGATGAAAACCGCATTGTTCGGTGCACTAATCGCATGCGCGATGGGCACGATTGCCATTGTTTCGCCCGCCATGGTTTCGACCGCCATGGCCAATGATGCCGATGTGATGAAGCAGCTGGTGCCGACCGGAAAGCTCCGGGTCGGCATTGCCTACGCCCCAAAACCGACGCCGATTTTCGCGGCCAAGGATGCCGGCGGCGAAGTCCGCGGCGTGCCGCGCGATCTCGGCGAGGCGATGGCGAAGGCGCTCGGCGTGCCGGTGGAACTGGTCGTCACGGCCACCACCAACGAACTCACCGACAAGAACGTCGCCGGCGAGATCGACATCGGCTTCATGCCGGCCGACGACGCGCGCCGCCAGCGCGTCGACTTCAGCCCGTCCTATTTCGTGATCGAGAGCACGTTCCTCGCCGCGGGCAACACCGACATCAAGACCTATGCGGATGTCGACAAGCCGGAGATCACGGTGGTCGGCATCAACGGCTCGACAACGATCCGCGCCGCAGGCCGCGCGCTCAAGGTCGCCAAGATCGTGCCGGCGAAGTCGGTCGACGAGGCGATGGAGATGATGAAGTCCGGCTCGGCGCAAGCATTCGCGCTGACGCACGACTCGCTGCCGCCGCTGCAGGCGCAGTTGCCGGGCTCGCGCATTCTCGACGGCGCATTCCAGACGACGGGCGTGGCGATTTCCGTGCAGAAGGATCGTCCGGCCGCGCTCGCCTACGTGAAGACGTTCGTCGAGAAGGCGAAGCTGGATGGCACCGTGCGCAAGGCGTTCGACAGCGCAGGCCTGAACAAGCTGTCGATCGCGCCTTAAGGTTCTCGGGCTAGCTCACAAACTCGCTGCGCTTGTAGCCCTGTGCGTACAATAGCGCAGTGAGATCGCCGAAATGGATGCTGGCGGCGGCCGCCGCCGCAACCGCGGGCTTGGCGTGATAGGCGACGCCGAGCCCGGCCTCCTCGATCATTGCCAGGTCGTTGGCGCCGTCGCCGACCGCGAGCGTATCGATCTCGTCGAGATCGAATGACTCGCGCAGCTCCTTCAGCGTCGCCAGCTTGGCTTCCTTGCCGAGGATCGGCTCGGCCACCTTGCCGCTGAACTTGCCGCCGTCGACGAGCAGCGTATTGGCGCGGTTCTCCTGGAAGCCGACCTTCGCCGCGATGGCGCTGGTGAACGGCGTGAAGCCGCCGGAGACGAGACAGGTGTAGGCGCCGTGCGCGCGCATGGTCATCACCAGTTCGCGGCCTCCCGGCGTCAAGGTGATGCGATTGTCGAGGACTTCGGCGACAACGCTCTCGGGCAAGCCCTTCAGCAGCGCCACGCGTTCGCGCAATGCCGGCTCGAACGCGATCTCGCCGCGCATGGCGCGCTCGGTGATCGCCGAGACCTTTTCCTTCAAGCCCACGAAGTCGGCCAGTTCATCGATGCATTCCTGTCCGATCATGGTTGAATCCATGTCGGCGAGAAAAAGCTTCTTGCGTCGCGTCGCGCGAGGCTGCACCACAACGTCGATGGAGAGATCGCCGATCGCCGCCTTGAGCCGGTCCGCAATCGCGCGTGCGGGCTCGCCGCTCTCGAACGGGATGTCGGCGGCGACTTCGTCGAACAGCCATTGCGCGCGGCCGGGTGAGGGCAGCACGGCGAGGGCGCCATCGATGATGGTGGAGTCCAGCGCCGGATTGGCCGGGTTACAGATGAGCGTGGCGACGAGCGACATGAGACGGGATTGGCTTTGAGTTCGAGCGGGAAAACGATCGAGGCCGTGCTTATCGCAGGGCCGACCGCCAGCGGCAAGTCGGCGTTGGCGCTCGACCTCGCCCGCGCGACCGGCGGGGTCGTGATCAACACGGATTCGATGCAGGTCTATCGCGATTTGCGGGTGCTCACCGCGCGACCTTCCGCTGAGGAAGAGGCGCGTGTTCCGCACCGGCTCTACGGCACGAAGGACGCGGCAGTGAACTGCTCGGCGGGTATGTGGGTGGCCGAGGCGGCGAAGGTGCTCGACGAACTCAACAAGGACGGCCGCCTGCCGATCTTCACCGGCGGCTCCGGGCTCTACTTCAAAGCGCTGACGCGCGGGCTCTCGGCCGTGCCGCCGATTCCCGCCAACATCCGCGAGAGTGTGCGGACGCGGCTGGAGCGCGATGGCGTCGAGGCGCTGCATGCGGAGCTGGCGTGTGTCGATGCTGTGTCAGCCGAACGTCTGAAGCCGCGCGACCGCACACGCATCGCGCGGGCGCTGGAGGTGATCGAAGCGACGGGCCGCTCCATCACCGACTGGCATCGCGATGGGCTGCCACCCCTGCTTGCGCCGGAGAGCGTCACCGCCGTTTTCCTCGACGCGGATCGCGATACCCTCTATGCGCGCATCGAGCGTCGCTTCGAGACGATGATCACGAACGGCGCGCTGGACGAGGTGAGGGCGCTCGCTGCACGCAATCTCGACCCGTTGCTGCCGGCGATGAAGGCGCACGGCGTTCCGGCACTAATCCGGCATCTTGCTGGGAAGCTCTCTTTGGATGAGGCCATTGCGATCGGCCAGGCCGACACCCGCCACTACGCCAAGCGCCAGTTCACCTGGTTTCGGCACCAGCTGCCGGAGTTCGAATGGATGAAGCCTGACGATACGCAGGCGCATCTGCACTCCGTTCTCGGCGCTTGATCTCACTTGCCTGCGATTGGCAGGCATGGGTACTCTTATCCATTGTTTTCAGGTGTTTTGGGGGTGCCGCATGATGGTCGCGGCTCGATTGTTTCTCGTTTTGGTGGCGATCCTGTTTGTGACGTCGGATAGCCACGCCGCGCAGCGCGTGGCGCTGGTTATCGGCAACGGCGCCTACAAGAACCAGCCATCCTTGCCCAACCCGCCGCGCGACGCGTCCGACATGTCGGAAAGCCTCAAGCGTCTCGGCTTCACTGTCACCACCTTGCTCGATGCGGATGCGGCGGCGACCCGCAAGGCGCTGGTCGAGTTCGGCCGCGCAACGGTCGGCTCCGAAATGGCGATCGTGTTTTATGCCGGCCACGGCATCGAGATCGGCGGCCAGAACTGGCTGATCCCGGTCGATGCGGAACTGCGCAACGACACCGACGCCGAGTATGAAGCGGTCAGCCTCAAGGCGGTGACGCAGCAGGTGGCGAGCGCGCGCCAGCTGGGTCTCGTCATTCTCGATGCCTGCCGCAACAATCCGTTCGCCGCCAAGATGCAGCGCTCGATCCGTACGCGCGCGGTGACGCGCGGGCTTGCACCGACCGAGCCGACCGACAACGTGCTCGTCGCCTATGCGGCGAAGGACGGCACCACCGCCAACGACGGCGACGGCCGCAACAGCCCGTTCACTGCCGCGCTTCTGCGCAATATGGAAACGCCGGGCCTCGAGATCACCTTCATGTTCCGCAACGTGCGCGACGAGGTGATGGCGGCGACCAAGCGCGAGCAGCAGCCCTTTGTGTACGGGTCGTTGTCGCGCGAACAGATTTTCCTGAAGCCAGGTGCTGGCGGTGCCGTCAGCCCGTCCGCGACCTCGCCAGGGCAGGGTGCCGCGCAGGCGTGGGAGGCCGTGAAGGACTCCAACAGCATCCCGGCACTGGAGTCGTTCGTCCGTTACTTCGGCGATACGTTCTACGGTGACCTCGCGCGCGGCCGCATCACCGACCTGAAGAAGCAAGGGGCCAACACCGTTACCGCTCTGCCTTCGCAGACCCGGACGTTGGCGGCTGCGAGTGGCACCGAGCCAACGGTGAAGTTCGGCGGTTCGCCCTACTGCGAATACAGGGTGACGTTGCGTAATCCCCGCATCAGCGCGCCGGCAGATGCGCAAGGCAACATCGCGAATGCGACGCTCTCGGCAACGATGTTCGAGGAAAGCGTACCGCCGTGCCCTCACGCCCCGATCGGGGCGAAGCCGCATAGCTATACAGGCGGGGGAAGCGTGGACCCGGCCGGCAACATCGTCCTCAACTTCGCCCCTGCCGCCGGCAACTCGCCGAAGGCCAATGCGACTTTCACCGGCAAGGTTGTCGACGGGCGGCTGGTGGGGACGTTGTCCGTGCAGCGATCTGACCAGAGCGGCAATCTGGCCTGGAAGGTCGTCTCCCAGTTCAAATAGGCGGGCCGGCTATTGCGGTTTTGCATCAGGCGAGGGCTCATGAGCGGCCGAATGGCTGCTCCGCCCGGCTCGCCTGTTGTCGAAATCGAACTTCGCGGTATGCTGGCATTTGCCGGTTTGGCTGATTTGCGGGGGCGATAAGCCCTTGACCCGGCGTGGTGCGCTGCCTATAAGCGCGCAAGGAAATGGCGGAACTTCGTTAAGATGCGCAATAAAATTACCAAACTCGCCCTTATCGTCGTACCTTGGCACACCGCCGGGGGTGGCTGACGGCCACCTGACAGACGGGCGGTGTGTTGAGGGCCTCTGGGGCCCTTTTTTATTTCCCAGATCAGACAGACGGAAATTGAAGCGCGGCGCGTACGACCCCGAAAGTGGAAGCCGGTTTTCGGATCGGGTCATACGCAAAACTGAAGAGACGACCGGAGCAGGACAATGAGCGACAAGAAGCACGACCCCAATCAGATGACCGGCGCCGCGATGATCGTGCGCGCGCTCAAGGATCATGGGGTGGAGCACATCTTCGGCTATCCGGGCGGCGCGGTGCTTCCGATCTACGACGAGATTTTCCAGCAGAGCGATGTCGAACACATTCTGGTTCGCCACGAGCAGGGCGCCGGCCACGCAGCCGAAGGCTATGCGCGCGCGACCAACAAGCCGGGCGTGGTGCTGGTGACGTCGGGTCCCGGCGCCACCAACATGGTGACGCCGCTGACCGACGCGCTGATGGATTCCATTCCGCTGGTCTGCATCACCGGACAAGTCCCTACCCACTTGATCGGCAACGACGCGTTCCAGGAGTGCGACACGGTCGGCATCACGCGGCCCTGCACGAAGCACAACTGGCTGGTGCGCAGCGTCGACGATCTCGCCAAGGTTTTGCATGAAGCGTTCTACGTCGCGACCACCGGCCGTCCGGGCCCGGTGGTGGTCGACGTGCCGAAGGACGTGCAGTTCGCCACCGGCACCTATCATCCGCCGCGCAAGTCCGACGTGCACGTGTCCTACGCGCCGCGCGTGAAGGGTGATGCCGAACAGATCCGTAAAGCCGTGGCGCTGCTCGCAGGTGCCAAGCGGCCGGTGATCTATTCCGGCGGCGGCGTCATCAACTCCGGCAAAGAAGCCTCGAAACTGCTGCGCGATCTCGTCGCCGCGACCGGCTTCCCGATCACCTCGACCTTGATGGGGTTGGGCGCGTATCCTGCGTCCGGCACCAACTGGCTCGGCATGCTCGGCATGCACGGCACCTACGAAGCCAACATGGCGATGCACGATTGCGACGTGATGCTGTGCGTCGGCGCGCGCTTCGACGACCGCATCACCGGCCGCACCGATGCGTTCTCGCCGGGCTCGAAGAAGATTCACATCGATATCGACCCATCGTCGATCAACAAGAATATCCGCGTCGATGTGCCGATCATCGGCGATTGCGGCAACATCCTCGGTGACATCCTCCAGGTCTTCAAAGCCGAGGTGAAGAAGCCTGACATCAAGGCGTGGTGGCAGCAGATCGCGACCTGGCGTGCGCGCAACTCGCTTGCCTACAAGAAGAACAACGACGTGATCCTGCCGCAGTTCGCGATCCAGCGCCTGTTCGAAGCGACGCGCGGCAAGGACACCTACATCACCACCGAAGTCGGTCAGCATCAGATGTGGGCGGCGCAGTTCTTCGGCTTCGAGGAGCCGAACCGCTGGATGACCTCCGGCGGTCTCGGCACCATGGGCTACGGCCTGCCGGCGGCGCTCGGCGTGCAGGTCGCGCATCGCGACGCGCTCGTCATCGACATCGCCGGCGACGCGTCGGTGCAGATGACGATGCAGGAAATGTCGACGGCGGTTCAGTACGAGCTGCCGATCAAGATCTTCATCCTCAACAACCAGTACATGGGCATGGTGCGCCAGTGGCAGCAGCTGCTGCATGGCAATCGCCTGTCGCATTCGTACTCGGAAGCGCTGCCGGACTTCGTCAAGCTCGCGGATGCATTCGGCTGCGTCGGCTTGCAGGCAACGAAACCGGGCGATCTCGACGGCGCGCTGAAGGAAATGATCAAGGTGAAGAAGCCGGTGCTGTTCGATTGCCGCGTCGCGGCGCTCGAAAACTGCTTCCCGATGATCCCGTCCGGCAAGGCGCACAACGAGATGCTGTTGCCGGCCGAAGCCAATGACGAAGCCACCGCCGCGGCGTTCGCCGGCGGCAAGGCCTTGGTGTGAGATAGCTCGTGTGAGGCAGCGGAATGTTTGATCTCGGGCAGCTCGAACGTGCATGGGAGGTCGTCAAGGCGGCAATGCCGCCGACACCCGCGCATGCGTGGCCGCTGCTCGCGGAGCGTCTCGGCGCGACCGTCGTCGTCAAGCACGAGAACCACACGCCGATCGGCGCCTTCAAGGTGCGCGGTGGTCTCGTCTACACCGAGCGCCTGAAGCGCGAGCGGCTGCAGGTGCCGGGTCTGATCTCGGCGACACGCGGCAATCACGGCCAGAGCCTTGCGTTCGCCGGCCGCCGCTATGGCGTGCCGGTGACGATCCTCGTCCCCCGCGGCAACTCGACCGAGAAGAACCGTTCGATGCAGGCGCTCGGAGCGAACCTCGTCGAGTTCGGCGACGATTTCCAGGCCGCGCGCGAGGAGGCGTATCGCCGCGCCGAGGCGAGCGGTCTCGAAATCGTGCCGCCGTTCCACATCGACCTGGTGATGGGTGTCTCGACCTACGCGCTCGAACTGTTCCGCGCGGCTCCCGATCTCGACGTCCTCTACGTACCGATCGGGCAGGGCTCCGGCATCTCCGGCTGCATCATGGCGCGCGATCTGCTCGGCCTGAAGACTGAGATCATCGGCGTGCAGTCGACGGAAGCGCCGTCCTACGCGCTCTCCTTCGCCGCCGGCACGGTGGTGTCCACGGCGACCAGCAACACGCTCGCCGACGGCATGGCGACGCGCATTCCCGATCCCGATGCATTCGCACTCATCCGCAAAGGTGCCGCGCGCATCGTGCAGGTGAGCGACGCCGAAGTCGCCGACGCCATGCGCGCCTACTGGACCGATACGCACAACCTTGCGGAAGGCGCGGGCGCAGCTGCGCTCGCCGCCGCCACGCAGGAGAAAGCGAAGCTGCGCGGCAAACGCGTCGGCCTGATCCTGAGCGGCGGCAACATCGACTTCGATCTGTTCCGCTCCTGGGTTTCTCCCGACGTGAACGCGATCGCGACCCAACGACTGACAATGACCGCCTGAACCGAGACAGAACAATGAACCAGCCAGCCTCAGCCTATTTCCTCGAAGAGCAGAAGACGCCGAACGAGACGCACACGCTTTCTGTGCTTGTCGCCAACGAGCCCGGCGTGCTCGCGCGTGTGATCGGTTTGTTCTCGGGCCGCGGTTACAACATCGACAGTCTCACGGTGTCGGAGACCGAACACCAGAAGCACGTCTCGCGCATCACCATCGTGACCACCGGCACGCCGATGGTGATCCAGCAGATCAAGCATCAGCTCGACCGCATGATCCCCGTCTACAGCGTCGTCGACATGACGCTGACCGGCCGCTCGATCGAGCGGGAACTGGCGATGGTGAAAGTGCGCGGCAAAGGCGAAACGCGCGTCGAGTCATTGCGGCTGGCGGAAGCGTTCCGTGCACGCGTGATTGATGCCACCACCGAAAGCTTCGTATTCGAAATTACCGGCAACACCACCAAGATCGATCAGTTCATCGATCTGATGAAGCCGCTCGGCCTCGTCGAGGTTTCGCGGACGGGTGTGGTTGCCATCGTTCGGGGTCCGGAAGGGATGTGAGCCATGCTGGCGCGCGACTGGTTCTATAACGAGAGGCGGCAGCTCGGCATCGATTCCGCGGTGGCGCGGCAATCGGCCATCTACGATTCCGACGACAGCGGCAGCCGCGCCCGCTCGACGCTCGCCAAGCTCGGCGTCACCAAAGGCATGCGCATCGCCGACCTCGGCTGCGGCAACGGCACGCTCGCCTGTGAAGCCTCCAAGCTCGGCGCTGAGGTCCATGCCGTCGATATTTCGCCGGCGATGCTGGCGCTGGCCGAGCATCAGGCCAAGGACATGAAGGTTGCGATCAAGACGCAGTCGGCGGGCTTGCTCAGCTTCAAGTTCGAGCCGAATTCGTTCGATCTGATCGTCAGCGAGTTCACGCTGCATCACCTGCCGGACTTCTGGAAGGCGGTGGCGCTGTCGCGGATGTTCAGTGCGCTGAAGCCGGGCGGTCGCCTGTTCCTGCGCGACATTGTCTTTGTCAGCATGCCGGACGGCACCGATCGCGGCGTCGAGCAGTGGGCCGATTTCAACATCAAGAACCACAGCTTCTCGCGTGACGACGTGATGACGCACATGCGCGACGAGTACTCGACCTTCGGCTGGGTGGTCGAACGGCTGCTGGCCGATGTGGGCTTCACGCTGACCTCGGCGGATTATCACGGGCCGATGCACGGGACGTATCTCTGCAAGAAACCTGTGCAAGCTTAGTCCCGCCAATGAAGCCGGTCGACATCGCGATCGCGATAGGCGTTGCCATGGTGTGGGGTGTCGGCTTCATCGCAAGCCGGCTCGCGCTCTATGAACTCTCGCCGGTGGTGATGACGGCCGTGCGTTTTTCGATCGCAGCGGTGCCGTGCCTGTTTCTGCGGCGACCCGATGTGCCGTGGCAACTGCTCGTGACCGCCAGCTTGTGCCTCTTCATGGGGCAATTTCTGGCGCAGGCGTACGGCATCACCCACGGCGTGCCGGTGGGATTGCTCAGCGTCATCGTCCAGAGCCAGGCACTGTTCACCATCGCCTTTGCCGCGCTGGCATTTCACGAGATTCCGACGCGTGTGCAGATCGTCGGTATCGGTGTCGCGACGGTAGGCCTGCTGATGATCTGCGGCACGGTCGGCTACGACTTCAGCCTTGCCGCGTTCGCGGTGGTGATGACGTGTCCGCTGACGTTCGCGATCGGCAATCTGCTGGTGCGCAAGGCCGGCAAGGCACCGATGTTCGAGCTGTTCTCGTGGCTGTCGCTGATCTCGGCGGTGCCGCTGCTGGCGCTGGTGCCGGTGACCGACGGCGTCGAGCCCGCGCTGCAGTCGCTGCGCAACATGTCGCTCACCGGTTGGCTCAGCGTGTTCACGATCGGCGCGATCACCACAAGCGTCGCGTACTGGCTGTGGGGCCGGCTGCTGCGCGACTATCCGGCGGCACAAGTGGTGCCGTTCGCGCTCTTGGTGCCGTTCATCGGCTCAGCGTCGTCGGCCATCGTATTCGGTGAGCGCTTCGGGCCGCTGCGCCTCGCCGGGATGATCACCGTCGTTGCCGGCATCGCCATCATGCTGCTGTATGGCCGGCCGAAGACCGTGCCGCAAGCACCGGCATAACCAGAAGCGGGACACGCCATGAACGACAACGAGTTTCGCGACTGGAGCCACAAGGCCGCTGACTGGGGCGCCGATTATCGCGCAAGCTTGCGCGACAGGCCCGTACGCGCACAGACGAAGCCCGGTGCGATCTTCAACGCAGTTCCTGTGACGCCGCCGGAAGCGCCGGAAGCGATGGACGCGATCTTCGCCGACTTCGAGACGCTGATCCTGCCGGGCATGACCCATTGGCAGCATCCGCGTTTCTTCGCGTACTTTCCGGCCAACGCCGCGCCGGCGTCGGTCGTCGCGGAGCAGCTCGTGACCGCGATGGCGGCGCAGTGCATGCTCTGGCAGACGTCGCCGGCCGCGACCGAACTCGAAACACGCGTGCTCGACTGGCTGCGCCGTGCGCTCGGCCTGCCGGATGGTTTCACCGGCGTGATTCAGGACTCGGCGTCGTCCGCAACGCTCGCGGCTGTGCTTGTTATGCGCGAGCGTTCGCTGAAATGGGCGGGCAACAAGGAAGGCTTAGCCGGACAAAAGCGCCTGCGCATCTATTGCTCGGGGCAGGTGCATACGTCGATCGATCGCGCGATCTGGGTCGCGGGCATCGGCGAGGACAATCTCATTCGCATTCCGACGATCGGCGAGTTGCAGGGCATGGACCCGACCGCGCTCGAAGCTGCGATTACTGCCGATAAAGCCGCGGGCTTCCTGCCTGCTGGCATCATCGCGTCGGTCGGCGGCACCAGCATCGGCGGCACGGACGATATCGCGGCGGTTTGCGTGGTCGCGCGCAAGCACGATCTCTACGTCCACGTCGATGCGGCGTGGGCGGGCTCGGCGATGATCTGTCCGGAATTCCGGCATCTGTGGGCCGGTGTGGAGCAGGCGGACTCCGTCGTGTTCAATCCGCACAAGTGGCTCGGCGCGCAGTTCGACTGCTCCGCGCACTTTCTGCGCGATCCGGACAGTCTGGTGAAGACGCTGGCGATCCAGCCGGAGTTTCTGAAGACGCACGGCCATGACGGCATCATCAACTATTCCGAATGGTCGGTGCCGCTCGGCCGCCGCTTCCGTGCGCTGAAGATCTGGTTTTTGCTGCGCGCCTATGGGCTTGAGAAGCTGCGCACGATGATCCGCAATCATGTGTCGTGGTCGCAGACACTGGCGAAGCGGTTGGGGACGACACCAGACTTCCGCATCACGTCGGCGCCGATGCTGTCGCTGTTCTCGTTCCGCTATGAGCCGAAGGGCGCCGCCGATCTCGATGCGCACAATCTCGCGCTGGTCGCTGCGATCAATGATGACGGCCGTATTTATCTGACGCAGACCAAGCTCAACGGACAGTCGGTCATTCGTTTTCAGGCGGGGGCCTTTGACATGACCGAAGCCGATGCCGATATGGCCGGGGACGTCATCATCGAGATGGCGCAGAAAATAACGCGAGAAAAATAAGAGGGCAAAATGTCCCAGCAACTCCTCATCGCCTTTATCGTGTTCGCGACCGCCGCTGCGTTCACCCCGGGGCCGAACAACATCATGCTGATGACCTCGGGTTTGAACTACGGCTTTCGTCCGTCACTGGCGCACGTCGCGGGCGTCACCATCGGCTACTCGGTGCTGCTCGCGGTCGTTGGTCTTGGGCTCGGCGCGGTCTTCACCGCCTATCCGATCCTGCAGACGATCCTGAAGTATGTGGGCGCGGCCTATCTGATCTACCTCGCGTATGTGATCGCGGTGTCCAAGCCGGCGGATCCCTCCGAGGCGGCTCAGGGCCGGCCGATGACCTTCACCAGCGCGGCGCTGTTCCAGCTCGTTAACGTCAAGGGATGGGTGATCGCGGTCGGGTCGGTCTCGGCCTATGCGGCGATTACCGCTTACCCATGGAACATGCTGCTGCTGGCGGCGATCATCTGCGTCATTACGCTCGCCTCGGCCCTGGCGTGGCTGCTGATGGGCACGGCGCTGCAGGCGCTGGTGAGGTCGCCGCGGGCGATCCGCATCTTCAACGTCACCATGGCGGTGCTGCTTCTGGCCTCGCTCTATCCGGTTCTGATGGAGCCATGAACCACGGGTCCTGCGGCATGCCGCCATGCATAAAGTCACCGTCTGGAGGGCCTTTCGGGCTTGTCTGGACCCCACAGCCGAACTAGACAGCTTCGGCCATTCAAAGAGGGCGGAAGCGGATTTGCTGCGCCGCCGAATAGAGGAACGACCATGCGCGTTTATTACGATCGTGATGCGGACATCAATCTCATCAAGGGCAAGAAAGTTTGCATCGTCGGCTACGGCAGCCAGGGCCATGCGCATGCGCTGAACCTGAAGGACTCCGGTGTCAAGGAAGTCGCCATTGCGCTGCGCAAGGGTTCGGCGACCGCGAAGAAGGCGGAGAACGCCGGCTTCAAGGTGATGGAAGTCGCCGAAGCCGCGAAGTGGGCCGACGTGATGATGATGCTCACGCCAGACGAACTGCAGGGCGACATCTATCGCGAGAGCCTGCACGCCAACATGAAGCAGGGTGCTGCGCTCCTGTTTGCGCACGGCCTCAACGTCCACTTCAACCTGATCGAGCCGCGCGCCGACATCGACGTGCTGATGGTCGCGCCGAAGGGCCCGGGCCACACCGTGCGCTCGGAGTATCAGCGCGGCGGCGGCGTGCCGTGCCTGATCGCGATCCACAAAGACTCGTCGGGCAACGCCCATGACCTCGGCCTGTCGTATGCATCGGCGATCGGCGGCGGCCGCGCCGGCATCATCGAGACCACGTTCAAGGAAGAGTGCGAAACCGATCTGTTCGGCGAGCAGGTCGTGCTCTGCGGCGGTCTGGTCGAGCTGATCAAGGCTGGTTACGAGACGCTGGTCGAGGCCGGTTACGCGCCGGAGATGGCGTACTTCGAGTGCCTGCACGAAGTGAAGCTGATCGTCGACCTGATCTATGAAGGCGGCATCGCCAACATGAATTACTCGATCTCGAACACGGCTGAGTACGGCGAATACGTCACCGGCCCGCGCATCGTCACCGCCGAGACCAAAGCCGAGATGAAGCGTGTGCTGGCCGACATTCAGAACGGCATCTTCACCCGTAACTGGATGCTCGAGAACAAGGTTAACCAGACCTCGTTCAAGGCCACCCGCGCCAAGCTCGCGACGCATCCGATCGAGGAAGTCGGCGCCAAGCTGCGCGACATGATGCCGTGGATCAAGAAGGGCGCGCTCGTCGACAAGACGAAGAATTGATATCTGCGTCACCGGATCGCCTGCGCGCGATCCGGTAACGTTCTTTCTGCTGAATGACGCTGTTTGTTTTCGATTTTCTTTTTTGGTTTTCTGGCAATTTGAAACGTCTTCGTTGATGGACGCACCGCAGACTCAGTTCTTCGGCCGTGTCGAGTCGCTGCGCGGGCTCGCAGCAGGGATGGTCGCGTTCGGGCACATCTGGGGCCTTCAGCTCGTTCCGGCAGACACGCTGGGGTTTCCGAGTCTGCTTCGGATGTTCAGTAAGGGCGACCACGCCGTCCTGATGTTTTTCGTCATCAGCGGGTTCGTCCTTTTCTTCTCCCTGCAAAGACTTGAACAGGATGCGAGCGGGGCGTTGCGCTTTCTCGTCGCGCGCGTATTTCGAATTTATCCTGCGGCGATCGCAGTGGTCTTGCTGTTCGCAGTCGTTCAGATCGCGATGGCTTGGCTTGAAGGCCAAAGCAGCAATATCGGATTTCGCGACGTCGTCCTGAATGCGCTTCTTTTCCGAACCGACATCAATGGGGTGATGTGGACACTGCAGGTCGAACTGCTGGCGGCGCCGATTATCGCCGCCGCCTACTTTGCTTATCGACGTTTCGGCGTAGCAGCCCTTTGGACTCTGTTCTGGATTTTCACGGCATTATCGTTTGTCGGCAAGTTTAACCGGATCATCGGAACGCCGATGCTCGGCTTCCATGCGTTCATGCTGGGCATGATTGTCGCCGCGTCCGGACGGGATTGGTTTGCGAAGCTGTCGCGCAGCGGCGCGACCGCCATCTTCCTGGGCGCCACTATTGTTTTCTTCGGCGTGTCCCCGGTTCTTGGATGGACGTCGCACTGGGGCACGATCGTCGCGGTTTTTTGCTCGGCCGTGATGGTTGCGCTGGCCGCGTTCCAGGGTATTGGACCGGGTCTCAATACCTCCGCTGCGCGCTTCTTCGGCCGGATCTCCTACAGCTTCTATTTGCTGCACCCGCTGGTCCTGTGCGTTCTGCATCTGCCTGTGGCGGCGCAGATTGCTGCACGCCTTGTCGAGTCGGGAATCCCGCCGTCGATGGTCATCGTGATTGTATTTGTTCTGTCGGTCCTTGCGATTGTGCCGTTGGCGTACCTTTTCCTCATCAAGGTCGAGTACCCTGGCATCGCGCTCGGCCGGCGTTTTTTCTCTCCGAGACCCCTTACCGCGACGAGATGATGGCAATACATCTCTGCCACTGAGTCTGGAACGTCATGGGGTGGAGATATCAATGCAGTCCGTCGTCATCACGGGTACGTCCACCGGCATCGGCCATGCATGTGCGAAAGTTCTGATCGCGCGCGGCTTCCGCGTGTTCGGCAGCGTGCGCAAGCAGGCGGATGCCGATCGGCTGAAAGCGGAGTTCGGTGCGAACTTCGTACCGCTGATCTTCGATGTGACCGACGAAGCGGCGGTGCATGCGGCAGCGCGCGAGGTGAGGGCGGCGCTCGGCGGCGAGACGCTGAAGGGCCTCGTCAACAATGCAGGCGTCGCGGTCTCGGGGCCGGCGCTCGAAATGTCGTCGGACGATTTCCGCAAGCAGATCGATATCAACGTGATCGGCCCGTTTGTCGCCACCCAGGCGTTCGGGCCGCTGCTCGGCGCCGATCGTTCGCTGAAAGGGAAGCCGGGGCGGGTGGTGATGATCTCCTCGGTCGCCGGCAAGCACGGCAACCCGCTGCTGTCGCCGTACAGCACTTCGAAGCATGCGATTGAAGGCTTTTCGGAAAGTCTGCGCCGCGAACTGATGCTGTACGGCATCGACGTCATCATCATCGGTCCGGGCGCGGTGAAGACGCCGATCTGGGACAAGACCGACGAGATCGATTTCAGCCGCTACAGCAACTCCGAGTACCGGCCGGCGTTGGAGAAGCTGCAGGCTTATGCCAAGCAGCTTGGCGAAAAGGGGTTGCCGCCCGAGCAGCTCGGCGAGCTGGTGCACCATGTGCTGACCGACCCCAAGCCGAAGGTGCGCTATCAGGTGACGCCCGAGCCCGGGCGGATGTTCATGATGCACTTCCTGCCCAGCCGCCTGATCGACCGGGTGATCGGCAAGCAGCTCGGCCTGCTGCCCAAAGGATAGGCCGAGCCTCAGCTGGTGGATAAGCGGCGCGGCCGCCTGAACCGCCGCTGAATAAAGCCGTTGGTAACCTGCGGCTTAAGACCAAGTTGCGCCTTCATGACAGTTCAATTACGGTTTTGCGACACGGCGGCTAACCGGCCGCGCCGTATCGCCCCCTGGCTGTCGCCAGCTTAAGGCCCCACCCGCGCCGGGCGTTGCTTGCGTCCCTGATGACGTCCTTGCCGCCTCAAGTTCCCTCGGTCCAGTCGCTTGGCGGCGCCCAGCCGATCGGCCTCTGGCGATGGCTGGCGGTCGGCGCGCCGCACCTGGCGGCGCTGACAGTCATGTTCCTGACCGAGCCGAATTTCGGGCAGCGGCTGTTCTTCGGATTGGCGTGGGGGCTTCTGAACGCGCTCTGGCTTTGCGTGTTGCGCCGCCCGGCGCTCTCGGGTGCGCTCTCGTTCGCCATGCTGACCGTGCTGGTGCTGCTGTCGCGGCTCAAGCACGACATCATGCAGATGACGGTGAACTTCGTCGACGTGATGGTGATCGATCGCGACACCATCGCCTTCCTGTTCACCATCATGCCGAAGCTCGGCTGGCCGGTGCTGGCGGCGTTCATCGTCGCGGTGCCGGTGGGCATGGCGCTGTGGCGCTTCGATCCGTTCCGTATTCGCCGTCTGACGGCCGCCGCTGTCGCGGCGGCGTGCCTCGCCGGCCTTGCCGGACTCGAGGCGATTGCGCCCGACGATCCGTGGGAAGGCTATCTGCGCGGCGGTTACGTCTCGAAATTCGCCCGCTCGGGCGTCGCGGCCGTCTCCGAACTGCGCCAGCACGGCTTCATGGAGTCGGATGCGGCAGTGGCCGATCGGCTGCGGCTGCCGCTGGAGGACGCGTGCCATCCGGCAGGGCGGCGGCCGCACATCATCATGATCCACGACGAGTCGAGCTTCGACATTCGTCAGGCCGACGGCATCAAAGTGCCGAACGGCTACGGCCGGCATTTCCTGTCGGGGGACGGCAAGGCGCGCAAGTTCATGGTCGAGACCTCGGGGGGCGCGAGCTGGTTCACCGAGTACAACGTGCTCGCCGGTCTGTCGTCACGCTCGTTCGGCCGCTTCTCGTACTTCGTTACGCGCCTCGCCGCAGGCCGTGTCGAACACGGCCTGCCGCTCGCGCTCGCGCGCTGCGGCTATGCGACCACTTCGCTCTATCCGGCGCACGGCGCATTCATGAATGCGCGCCAGTTCCACATCACGACGGGCATCCAGAATTTCCAGGACGCGCGCGACCTCGGCGCCAAGGGCCTCGAGCCTGATCGCTTCTTCTACGACAGCGCGTTGCGCCTGCTGGGCGATGCGGCCGGCAAGCCGCAGTTCATGTATGTCTATCTCGGTGCCAACCACTTCCCGTGGGGTGGGCGGCTGCGGCCCGATCTGACGCCGACCTGGCGCGATCCCGGCAACACGCCGAAGGTCGACGAGTATTTGCGCCGGCAATCGATGAGCGCCGACGACTATCGCGACTTCCTCGCGCAGCTGAAGCAGCGCTTCCCGAACGAGCCGTTCCTGATTGTGCGCTACGGCGACCATCAGCCGGAGTTCTCGTCGTCGATCCTCGAACCGAAGCTCGATGACGAGACCATTGCGCGTCAGCACGCCACGTTCCATCCGCGCTACTTCTCGACCTACTACGCGATCGACGCGGTCAACTTCAAACCGGCGGCAAGCGCGCTGGCGATGGAGACGATTGACGCGCCGTATCTGCCGCTGGTCGTGCAGGAAGCTGCGGGTATTCCGCTCGATCCCGCATTCGACGAGCAGAAGAAGATCATGCTTCGCTGCAAGGGCGTGTTCTACGGCTGCAAGGATGGCGCGGAGGTGCGCCGCTTCAACCGGCTTCTGATCGACGCCGGCTTCATCAAGAACCTTTAAGGCGGCGCGGAATGTCTGCAGTCGCCGAGTCCGCTCCCAACCGTCCTTCGCTGCGTTCCGCATGGCTGTGGCGGCTCAAGGTCGCGATGCTGGCGGCGTTGCACGCGGGCGCGCTGGTTCTGCTTTGGAAGACGGAATACACGCTGTTCGCGTTCGGGATGGCGCTGGTCGCGTGGGTGTTCCTGAACTGTCTATTTCTGCTGGCGCTGGCGCGGCCGGGCCTCTCGGCGGCCCTCTCGCTGATTCTGATCGCGGTGCTGATCACGCTGTCGCGTTTCAAGTTCGAGATTACGCAACTGACGCTGACGTTCCTCGACTTCCTGCTGATCGATCGCGACTCGTTCTCGTTCCTGCTGACGATCTTTCCGCGCCTGCAGAACCAGATTCTGATCGTGGCGGCGGTGAGCATCCCGCTGCTATTGCTGATCTGGCGCGCCGATCCATTCCACGTGCGGCGGAAGTTTGCAGCGTATGGCCTGGCCGGCTCAACCGTCGTGATGGCGGCTGCGGCGTTCGTCAATCCCGAGCAGCCATGGGAGCCGTTTCAAGGCGTCAATCACATCTCCAATCTGGCGCGGTCCGGCGCGGTGTCGGTCGGTAGGCTGACCGCAACAGGCTGGATCGAGGCGGAGCCGCGCGGTGCGCGCGCGCTTCTGACGTCCGGATCGCCGGCATACGCTGCGACCGGCCTGCCGCAAGCGACAGAGACGTGCGATACCACGGTGAAGCGGCCGCACATCATCATGCTGCTCGACGAGTCGAGTTTCGACATCACGGCGGCGCCCGGCATCAAGACGCCGGCGAATTACACCGACTACTTCAAGTCGGTCGACGGCAAACAGCGTGCCTTTGTTGCGGAAGCGACCGGCGGGCCGACCTGGTACACCGAATTCAATGTGCTCACCGGCTTGTCCGCGCGCTCGTTCGGCGACCTGAAGTTCTATGTCACGCGCATCACGGCCGGCCGCGTCGGGCGCGGGTTGCCGCAATCCCTGCAGCGCTGCGGCTACAAGACATTTTCCCTCTATCCGAGCTACGGCAATTTCCTTGGTGCGCGCTCGTTCCAGAAGTCGACGGGCGTCGGTCACTTCATGGATCTCGCCGACATGGGCGCGGCAGACGAGCAATTGCCCGACAAGTTCTATTTCGATCAGGCGTTGAAGATTTTCGAGCGCGAGAAGCCGGCGCAGTCGCCGCTGTTCATGTTCGTGTATCTCACGGCCAACCACTTCCCGTGGACGACGCCGTATCGCGCCGATCTGACGCCGGACTGGAAGCCGCCGGGCAATACGGCGGAAGTCGACGAGTACCTGCGGCGTCAGGCGATGACCGTGACCGACTACGGCGCGTTCGTCGAACGGCTGAAGCGCGACTATCCGGACGAGCAGTTCCTTGTGCTGCGTTTCGGCGATCACCAGCCGGCGATCTCGCAGAAGCTGCTGGAGCCCGGAATCGATCAGAAGGCGCTGGCGCAGCGGTTGATGAGCGCCGATCCGCGCTACTTCGCGACGTATTATGCGCTCGACGGCGTCAACTATCAGCCGCGCAATCTGTCGTCGGCGCTGGCGAGCCTCGATGCCGCGTACATCCCGATCGTGATTCAGGAAGCCGCCGGCGTGCCGCTCGATCCGTCGTTCGCCGAGCAGAAGAAGATCATGCTCCGCTGCAACGGTGTGTTCTATGCCTGCCGTGACGGCGCCGAAGCGCGCCGTTTCAATCGTCTGCTGATCGACGCGGGTCTCATCAAGACGCCCTGAGCGTTATCGTTTACCGATCTTCTCCCACAGCCAGCGGGCCGTCGTCGCCGGCGTATTGCCGGGCTCAGCCGCGCGCAGATTGGCGTCGCGCATCGTTGCGATATCGATTTTGCCGATCAGCGGCTCGATGGCTTGTAGCAAAACTGCGTCGTTTGCGCGCTTCGGCGAGACGAGCACGATAGCGTCATAAGGCGGGATCGCGCGCTTTGGATCGCTGAGCGCGACGAGATCGTACTTTGCGATCAATCCGTCGCTGGTGTAGCCCGCGATCACATCGACATCGCCGCTGGCGACGGCGGCGTACATGAAGTCCGGCTGCATCTGCCGCTGCTGGCGGAAGTTCAGGCCGTACGCGCCACGCAGCGCCGCCCATTCGGGACGGGAGAAGAATTCGTAGTCGCCGGCGATGGTCATGCTGCCGGATCGCGCCGCGAGATCGGCGGCCGAGCGGATGCCGAACTCCTCGGCGCGTCTGCGCGGCATGACGAGCGCATAGGCGTTCTCGAAGCCGAGGACGCCGAGGACCTTCACCTTCCAACGCTCCGCGAGCGCGGTTCTCAACTCGTCCAGCAGTTGCTCGCGCGGCTTGATGTCGGTGCGTTTGAGCTGGTTGGCCCAGAGTGTACCCGTGTAATCGACATAGACGTCGATATCGTTGCGGGCGAGCGCCTCAAAAATGACGCTGGAGCCGAGACCCTCGCGCGGCGCGGCGCTCAACCCTGCCGCTTCGAGGCGCTGCCCGAGCAGAGCCGCCAGCACATACTGTTCGGTGAACGTCTTTGCGCCGACGGTGTAAGCGGCGCGTGACTGCGAGAACGATGGCGTCAGCGTGGCAAGCAGAAGCACAAGCAGACCGATCGCTCCGCTCCACATGCGAGCACGGCTGCGGAATCGCAGTCCGGTTTCGATCAGCGCCAGCAACTGATCGACTGCGAGTGCGAGCAGCGCGGCGGCCACGCAGCCGAACAGCACGAACACCCAGTTCTGGGTCTGCAGCCCAGCGAAGATGTAGTTGCCGAGGCTGTTCTGGCCGATGGGCGTCGACAGCGTCGCGGTCCCGATCACCCACACGGCCGCCGTGCGGATCCCCGCCATGATCACCGGCATTGCCAGCGGCAGTTCGACCATGGTCAGCGATTGCCGCGGCGTCATACCGACACCGTCGGCGGCTTCCTTCAGCGCGGGATCGATCTCCAGTAGGCCGGTGATGGTGTTGCGTGCGACCGGGAGCATCGAATAGAGCGCCAGTGCCAGCACCGACGGCAGGAAGCCGAAGGCCGAGAAACTGACGCCGAAGGCATTCGCCGTCAGCGCCGAGAGCGCCAGCAGCAGCGGATAGAACAGCGCCAGCAGCGCGAGCCCTGGAACGGTCTGCACGATGCTGGTGACGCCGAGCAGGAACGTCCGCGCTGTGGGCTTGCGATAGACCAGAAGTGCGAGCGGCAGGCTGATCGCCAACCCCAGCGCCAGCGCCGTCATGCTGACGCGCACGTGGCTGCCGAGATAATCGGGCAGGCGGGCGAGGGCTTCGCTCCAGCGCGGATCGGCGAACATGCTCAAGCGCTCCCGCCGGGGAGAAGCGCTTGCAGGCGTGCGGCCTGCTTGCGCGGCGTATTGAGTAACTCCCTGATGTAAGGATCGCGGCTTGCGGCAAGCTCGTGCGGCGTGCCGGTGCCGATCAAACGGCCGGCCTGCATCACCGCGATGCGATCCGCGAGCAGCATCGCCTCCGTCATGTCGTGGGTGATCATAACGGTGGTGAGCGCGAGAGACTCGTGCAGGCGCCGATAGTCATCGCCAAGCGCATCGCGGGTCAGCGGATCGAGCGCGCCGAACGGCTCGTCCATCAGCACGATTGTCGGTTTCGCGGCAAGGGCACGGGCGACGCCGATACGTTGCTGCTGACCGCCAGAGAGCGCATGCGGGTAGCGATCGCGATACTGATCCGGTTCGAGCCGCACCAGCTTCAGCAGCTCGTCCACCCGCACTGCGATCTCATGTAGCGGCCATTCAAGCAGCTTCGGCGTGATCCCGATGTTCTCCGCCACCGTCATGTGCGGAAACAGTGCGCCGTTCTGAAACACGCAGCCGATGCTGCGGCGAAGGGTGATCGGATCGGCGGTCTGAACGTCGGCACCGGCGATGCTGACCTGGCCCGCGTCGGTGTCGAGCAACCGGTTGGCGAGCCGCAGCAGCGTGGTCTTGCCGGAGCCGGAGCCGCCGACGATGGCGAGAAACTCGCTCGCTGCGACGCGAAGCGACACATCGTCGACGGCCTTCACGCGGCCGTCATCGAAGGTCTTGCCGACCCGGTCGAAAACGATTGCTGCGACGGCCTCGTTCATTGTCTCCGGTTACCACAGGCACAAACAGGGCACAAAGCTGCGGCCACTAGTGTGGCGGTTCAGAAGTCCGCGTCTTTGTTGGCCGCGCCTTCGTCACGCGGACTTCTGAACCAAAGCCACACTAGATCGGTAAACTGCTAGTGTCCTTCCGATTCCGAAGTTCGCAAACGAGAGTGCGGCAGAATGGTGCGAACTTCGGAATCGGGACACTAGGCCCTTGCATGTTTGCGGCAGGCATCGGATTTTGGCCCTTCAAAGGCGAACCATAACCGCCAGATCGAAAGCTTCCCGGGGGACGACGTGCCATCACCTGACGCCAGCCGCGCTTCGGCCGGTCCTGAGGCTGCGGTTTCGCTTGCGGGCGTCACGGTGGCGTTCAAGCTCGCCGACGGCAGCGTGTTCACCGCCGTCGAGAGCGCGGACCTTACCGTCGCGCCGGGTGAGTTCGTTGCTATCGTCGGGCCGACCGGCTGCGGCAAGTCGACATTGCTGAACGTCGCGGCGGGGTTGCTGAAGGCCGCCAATGGATCGGTGTCGATCTTCGGTGCACCGCTCGGCGGCATCAACCGGCAGGCGGGTTATCTCTTTCAGGGCGATGCGCTGTTCCCATGGAAGACCGCGCTTGAAAACGTCACCATCGGCCTCGAAGTCGTCGGCGTTCCGCGGGCAGAGGCGCAAGCTCGTGCGCAAAAGTGGCTGACGTCAGTGGGGCTCGGTGCATTCACCGGCCGCTATCCACACATGCTGTCGGGCGGACAGCGCAAGCGTGTCGGCCTCGCACAAGTGCTCATTCGCGATCCGAAGATTCTGCTGATGGACGAGCCGTTCGGGCCACTCGATGCGCAGACGCGGCAGATCATGGGCAACCTGCTGCTCGAACTGTGGACCGCCGAGCGCAAGGCAGTCCTGTTCGTCACGCACGATCTGGAAGAGGCGATCGCGCTTGCCGATCGCGTCGTCATCATGTCGGCCGGCCCGCAGTCGCGCATCATCGGCAATTGGAAAGTGCCGCTGCCGCGGCCGCGCGATATCTTCGAGATCAGGCTCGATCCTGTGTTCCATGACTTGCATCGCGAGATCTGGAGCGCGCTCAAATCCGAGGTGATGAAGGGCTATCAGCAATCTGCGGGCGTTCCGTTGGGGACGGCCGTATGAACAGGCGCTGGCTTCTTCTCCTGCAGGTGCTGGTCGGCGTCGGCCTGATCGGGCTGTGGCATGTGCTGACGACGGTCCCGATCCCGGGACTGGCCAGCGACTTCAGAATACTGCCGCCATTCTTCTTCTCGACACCGGAAAAGGTGTTCGAACGCATCGTCAAGTGGTTCGTTGAGGGTACGATCTGGAAGCATCTCGCGATCACGCTGACGGAAGCGATCCTTGCCTTCGTCATCGGTTCGCTCGGCGGCGCGCTGATCGGATTCTGGTTCGCGCGACAGCAGACGGTCGCCGCGGTATTCGATCCCTATGTGAAGATGATGAACGCCTTGCCGCGCGTCGTGCTGGCGCCGATTTTCGCGCTGTGGCTCGGGCTCGGTATCTGGTCGAAGGTTGCGCTCGGCATCACGCTGGTGTTCTTCGTCGTGTTCTTCAACGTCTATCAGGGCGTCAAGGAGACGAGCGCGACGCTGGTCGACAACGCGCGCATGCTCGGGATGAGCGAGCGGCAACTGCTGCGCCATGTCTACTGGCCGTCGGCGCTGTCCTGGATGTTCTCCTCGCTGCACACCTCGGTCGGATTTGCCGTCGTCGGCGCGGTGGTCGGCGAGTATCTCGGTTCCGCGGCCGGGCTCGGCTATCTGATTCAGCAGGCGGAAGGCACCTTCGATGTGGCAGGTGTGTTCGCAGGCATGATCGTGCTTGCGGCGTTCGTGGTGGTGATCGATGCACTGGTCACGCAGGTCGAAAAGCGGCTGCTGGTCTGGCGGCCGGCCGCGGCCAGCGAGCGCAGTTAAGGTCTCTGTACGCCAGCGAAGTGCGCAGCTAACATAAGTCCAACAACAAACCGGGATGGACGCTCATGAAACGATTGACGATTGCCGCCCTTGCTTTCGCCGCGGTTGCGGCCTTTAGCGCTCCGGCACAAGCGCAGGAAAAGAAGGACATTACGCTGGGCGTTGGCGGCAAGGGACTGTTCTACTATCTGCCGCTCACGCTCACCGAACGCCTCGGCTACTTCAAGGAGCAGGGGCTCAACGTCACCATCACGGATTTCGGCGGCGGTGCGAAGTCACTGCAGTCGCTGATCGGCGGTTCGGCTGACGTGGTGACCGGTGCCTACGAGCACACCATCCGCATGCAAGTGAAGGGCCAGGATATCGTCTCGGTGCTCGAAATCGGACGCTTCCCCGGTATGGTTCTTGGCGTGCGCAAGGAAAAGGCCGCGCAGGTCAAGTCGTTCAAGGATCTGAAGGGCATGAAGATCGGCGTGACCGCGCCCGGCTCGTCCACCAACTTCTTCGTCAATGCGCTGATTTCGCGCGAAGGGCTGAAACCGGAAGACGTCTCGATCATCGGCGTCGGAACAGGCATGAGCGCAGTCGCTGGAATCAAGAAGGGCGAGATCGACGCAATCTGCAATCTCGATCCTGCCATCACCAAGCTCACGCAGGACGGCGATATCGTGATCCTCGCGGACTCACGCACCGAAGAAGACAACATGAAGCTGTTCGGCGGCAACAATCCGGCCGCGGTGGTCTATCTCAAGCGCGACTTCGTGACGAAGAATCCGGAAACGACGCAGCGGATCGTCAACGCATTCTATAAGACGACGCTGTGGCTTCAGAAGGCGAGCGCAGAGGATGTCGCCAAGGTCGTGCCGGAGGAATACTTCATCGGTGATCGTGCGCTCTATCTCGCGGCGTTCAAGGCGTCGGCTCCGATGTATTCGAAAACCGGAATCATTCCGCCGGAAGGCATGAAGAATGCGCTCAACATGCTGCTCGAGTTCGACCCGGAGATGAAGGGCGCCAAGATCGATCTCGACAAGACGTTCGACGATCGGTTCGTCAAGAAGGCGGCCGGACAGATATGAGTATTAAGGTCAGCGGCGAAGGCGTGTTGAGATGAGTAACGGAAAGTCCTCGCCGCCGATCAAGCGGCTGCAGTCCTACGTCACGCCGTTCCGCATCGACGGCTCGCGCGAGTTTCATTTGAAGTCGTACGATCCCGGCGAGACGGGCGGTCTGGACAAGGACCGGGCGAAGACAATTATCGAAGCCAATCGCGACCGGCTGCGGGATTTGCAGGAACGGCTTTATGCCAACGATCGCTGGTCGATGCTGCTGATCTTCCAGGGCATGGATGCGGCCGGCAAGGACAGCGCGATCGAAAGCGTGTTTCAGGGCGTCAATCCGCAGGGCTGCGAGGTCTATTCGTTCAAGACGCCGTCGTCGAAGGATCTCGATCACGACTTCATGTGGCGCAGCACGATCTGTCTGCCGGAGCGCGGCCGCATTGGCATCTTCAACCGCTCCTATTACGAGGAATGTCTGGTCGTCCGCGTGCATCCGGAGATTCTGGCGAAGCAGCGCATTCCGGAGAAGCTCGTCACGAAGAACATCTGGCGCGAGCGATTCGAGGATATCTCGGCGTTTGAACGTTACCTCGCGCGCAACGGCACCGTGATCCTGAAGTTCTTCCTGAACGTTTCGAAGGAAGAGCAGCGCGAGCGTTTTCTCGAGCGCCTCGATGACAAGTCAAAGAACTGGAAGTTCTCTGTCGGCGATATCGCCGAGCGCGCGCTGTGGGATCGTTACCAGGCGGCGTATCAGGATGTGCTTCGCCATACGTCGTCGAAGCACGCACCGTGGCATGTGGTTCCGGCGGACCACAAATGGTTCGCGCGCGTCGTGATCGGCTCGGCCATTGTCGGCGCCCTTGATGGCCTCGACCTCAAATATCCAAAAGTCGGCAAGGATGCGCAGCGCGAGTTCGCGCAAATCCGTGCGGCTTTGGACGGAAAGCCGTGACAGGCGACGCGACGGAACCACTCTGAACGTGACGTTTACGCAACAGCAGTGATGTAGTCCGGAGGTTATACTCCGGGCTGAAGAGTCCGGCTCTGCCGGTATTATAAGGCGCCATTCTATTTTGTATTGCTGAGATCCAGCAGGGCACTGCTTTTTATGTCGATTACCGAACCGATTTCGGCTGCGGATAGGCTTCGCGTTTGGGTGCGTGGCCTGATCGCGACATTGCGCGGCCAGAGCGTCAGCTACCCGCTCGGCTACATGGCCTCTCTCGACGGCGCGCGCGGTCTGATGACGATCGGCGTTCTCGTCGCTCACACGCGAATGGCCCTGTTCGAGGGCGCCATGGTCTACATGGACGTATTCTTCGCGATGAGCGGCTATCTGATCACGTCGATCCTGCTGAAGGACTATCAGAAGCGCGGCCACATCCGCCTGAAGAATTTCTACTTGCGCCGCATCATGCGGCTTTTTCCTGCGCTCACGGCGATGGTGATCTGCTTCATCGCGTTGTCCTGGTTCTTCTCTGACAACTTTCGCGAACGGCTGATCGAAGGGCTGGTGACCTGGTTCTATCTGATGGACTACTGGTCGTTGATAAGTCCCTTGATCGGCATCCACGCCGAGACGGTTTACACCGGCCACACGTGGTCGCTTGCGGTGGAAGAACAGTTCTACCTGATCTGGCCGTTGCTGCTCATCTGCCTGCTTCGCTTCAGTGGCGTAACCGTGCGTACGGCCATGATCATTGTCGGCCTGGCGCTGGCCTTCTGGCTGTGGCGCATCTACCTCACCGTGAACGGCGCGCCGATCGCGCACCTCTATCGTGCCTTCGATACCCGCGCCGACGCCCTGTTGTCCGGCTGCGCGCTGGCGGTGCTGCTGAAGGCGGTCGATATCTCAGCGTATCCGCGGCTCTGGAAGGCGTGTGCAATGGCCCTCGTGCCGATTGCGGCGCTAAGCCTGATCGCGTGCTTCACCATGAACCATCACATGCGCTGGTACTACTGTGTCTCGCCGCTGTTCGGCGCAATTCCCGGCGTCATCAGCGTTGTCGGTCTGCTCCATCCGGAGCGCACCTTCATGCACAAACTCTACGAGCACCCAGTCCCGGTTTTCATCGGCCGGATTTGCTACGGGCTTTACATCTGGCACTTCCCGATCTTTGCCTGGATCGCGACGTGGCGGCCGCTTTACATCACGACGTTTCTCGTCGGCTGGCCGTTGACCTTTGCTGTGGCCACGCTGTCCTATTACCTGATCGAACGACCCGCCATGCACGCGCGGCCGGGCGTCTGAGGCGTTGATAGGGCAGGTCTGCTGCCCCTTTTTTGACATTGCTCCGGTTGCCGAATGTCGTCTAGAACGACGCCGGACGACGCTGTCCGGCAACGAACCGTCAACGGTTTGTGGCCGAGTATGGCGGTCTTTAGGGCACTCGGAATGACGATTCGCAGCGATATCGACGGTTTTGACGGGGTGGCCGCCACGGCCAGCGTTCCCGTGACCGTTGCTGCGCCGTCTGCGTCCCTTCTTGGCGGGCTCCTTCTGCTTATCAGCCCCTGAGGGCCGTCTGGGCGTGTGCGCCTGGGCACTCAGGGGACGACGAAAGCCGATCCGAACCCCAGAGCGCCTTCAGCAAACGGCGCAATTGACCAGAGGACTTCTTCAATGACCGCCACCACCCAGTCCAACCAGGACCGCGTCTTCATTTTCGACACGACTTTGCGCGACGGCGAGCAGTGCCCCGGCGCCACCATGACCTTCGAGGAAAAGCTCACGGTCGCGAAGCTGCTCGACACTATGGGCGTCGATATCATCGAGGCCGGCTACCCCTTCGCCTCCGACGGCGACTTTGAAGCCGTGCACGAGATTGCCAAGCGCACCGAGAACGCCGTGGTCTGCGGCTTGTCGCGCGCCGCGCTGAAAGATATCGATCGCTGCGCCGAAGCGGTGCGTGTCGCCAAGCGCGGCCGCATCCACACCTTCCTGTCCACCTCGCCGGTGCACATGAAGTACAAACTGCAAATGGAAGCGTCGCAGGTCTACGAGATGGTCATCTCGTCCGTCACCCGTGCGCGCAACCACATCGATGACGTGGAGTGGTCGGCGGAAGATGCGACCCGCACCGAGTTCGATTTCCTCTGCCGCTGCGTCGAGGCCGCGATCAAAGCCGGCGCGACCACGATCAATCTCCCGGACACGGTCGGCTATGCCGTGCCGGAAGAATACATGGATATGTTCAAACGTATCCGCGAGACGGTGCCGAACTCCGACAAGGCGATCTTCTCGGTTCATTGCCACAATGATCTCGGCATGGCGGTCGCCAACTCGCTCGCCGGCGTCGCCGGCGGTGCGCGGCAGATCGAATGCACCATCAACGGCATCGGCGAGCGTGCGGGCAATGCCGCGCTCGAGGAAGTCGTGATGGCGATGCGCGTGCGCAACGACAAGGTGCCCTACTGGAACAACATCGAGAGCACGTCGCTCACCCACGCCTCGAAAGCTGTGTCGGCGGCGACGTCGTTCCCGGTGCAGTACAACAAGGCAATCGTCGGCCGGAACGCCTTCGCGCACGAGAGCGGCATCCATCAGGACGGCATGATCAAGAACGCTTCGACCTACGAGATCATGTTGCCGGAAACGGTCGGCTTGAAAGCCACCTCGCTGGTGATGGGCAAGCACTCAGGCCGCGCCGGCTTGATCCATAAGCTCGAAGAGCTGGGTTACAAGCTGTCGAAGAACCAGGTCGACGACGTGTTCGTGCAGTTCAAGGCGCTCGCCGACCGCAAGAAGGAAATCTACGACGAGGATATCGAGGCGCTGGTCGATCAGGAGATGGCGACCTCGCACGATCACATTCGTCTCGTGTCGTTGTCGGTCGTCGCCGGTACGCGCGGCCCGCAGCGCGCGACCATGAAGCTCGACATTGAGGGCGTCGCAAAGATTGCGGAAGAGGAAGGTAACGGTCCGGTCGACGCGGTGTTCAACTGCGTCAAGACTTTGGTGCCGCATGAGGCGAAGTTGGAACTCTATCAGGTACACGCGGTGACCGCGGGAACCGATGCGCAGGCGGAAGTGTCGGTGCGGTTGTCGCAGGATGGCCGCTCGGTGACCTCACGCGCGTCCGATCCGGACACGCTGGTGGCGTCCGCCAAGGCCTATCTCGGCGCGCTCAACAAGATCGTGAAGAAGAAGCAGCGCAACGCACCGTCCGCCGCAGCGGGCTAGAGTCGATTGCATTCGGTAAGGAAAACGCGACGCTTCGGCGTCGCGTTTTGCATTGCAGCAAACAAATTTGCGGCGCTCCGTAAATCCGGCAATGGTCAGGCGCTTGATCCTCTGCGATTGTGGGCCGGAAGCGCGCGGGGGAGCGTTTTGAAGTAACGTTTCGAACGCACGAAATAAGGGAAAGAAAGCGGGAGGACCTATGCATAAATTGTTCGTCGCCGCGGCATCAGCTGCGGCTCTGGCCATCGTCGGGCCTGCGTCGGCTCAGCAGCCGATCGTGATCAAGTTCAGCCATGTCGTCACGCCCGAGACGCCGAAGGGCAAGGGCTCGCTGAAATTTCAGGAACTGGCTGAGAAATATACCCAGGGCAAGGTGAAGGTTGAGGTCTATCCCAACTCGCAGCTCTACAAGGACAAGGAAGAGGTCGAGGCGTTGCAGCTGGGCGCCGTGCAGATGCTGGCGCCGTCGCTCGCGAAGTTCGGTCCGCTCGGCGTACGCGAGTTCGAGGTGTTCGATCTGCCGTTCATTCTTCCGGACAAGGCTGCGCTGGCCCGCGTCACCACCGGTCCGGTCGGCAAGGGGCTGTTTGCAAAGCTCGAGCCGAAGGGCATCAAGGGTCTCGCTTACTGGGACAACGGCTTCAAGATCATGACGTCGAACAAGCCGATGCATAAGCCTTCGGACTTTCAGGGTCTGAAGATGCGCATCCAGTCGTCAAAGGTTTTGGAAGCGCAGTTCCGGGCGCTTGGTGCAATCCCGCAGGTGCTGGCGTTCTCCGAAGTTTATCAGGCGATGCAGACCGGCGTCGTCGACGGCAACGAGAACGTCCCGTCGAACTGCTATACCCAGAAGATGCACGAGGTGCAGAAGCACGCCACCATCTCCCATCACGGTTACATCGGCTACGCGGTGATCGTGAACAAGAAGTTCTGGGATGGCTTGCCTGCCGACATTCGCACCCAGCTGGAAAAGGCGATGGCGGAAGCGACCGAGTATTCCAACAGTATCGCGCAGAAGGAAAACGACGATGCCATCGTCGCAATGAAGGCGGCCGGCAAGACGACCTTCTACGAACTCACAGCGGCCGAAAAGGAAGAGTGGAAGAAGGCACTCGAGCCGGTCACGCAGGAAGTGTCTTCGCGTATCGGAAAGGACCTGATCGAGCAATTCCGCATCGCCGCCAAGGGCGCCACCAACTGACCGCTGACGAGCCCGGGTGCTCTGCATCCGGGCTCGTTTGTGCTGAATGAGCTGAATGCTGCGGCCAGCCGCAGCGCGGGGTGGGGCCGGTGAAGTTGCTCTTGCGCATCCTCGACCGTATCGAGGAAATCATGATCGCGAGCCTGATCGCGGGCGCGACGATCGTCATTTTCGTGGCGGTCGTTCATCGCTACGGGGTCGGCATCCGCGCACTCTATCCGTACCTCGCACCGTTTCATCTGTCGTGGGCGCAAGAGCTCTGCATCTACATGTTCGTGTGGATGGCGAAGTTCGG
>LWDM01000064.1:0-50630 GCA_002083525.1 Proteobacteria bacterium SG_bin9
TTCCGCAGCTGTTCGGCGGCGGCGAGGCCTATCTCGAACTGACTGGCGACGCGCCGGAAGGCGAAACGGCCACGGTGCTGAACCGCGGCGTGAAGGTCATGGCGCGGCCGCCGGGCAAGCGCAATTCGACGATTCAGTTGCTGTCGGGTGGTGAAAAGGCGATGACGGCGGTGGCGCTGCTGCTGGCGCTGTTCCAGCTCAATCCGGCGCCGTTCTGTCTGATGGACGAAGTCGATGCCCCGCTCGATGACGCCAATGTCGGCCGCTTCTGCGAAGTCGTGAGGGAAATGTCGCAGGGCGTTCAATTCATTATCATTACGCACAACAAAATCACGATGGAGCTGGCCGAACATCTCCACGGCGTGACGATGCAGGAACCGGGCGTGTCGCGACTGGTCAGCGTCGACGTGCAGCAGGCCGTGGCGCTCGCCGGTTCGCCGGAAGAAGCCGCCGTGACCGCGCCGGCAGCGTGAGTTCGGTCAGCGAATCAGGGCCAAGGGCGAAACGATGAGTCCATTGCAGTGGGCGTTGCTGATTTTCGCGGTCATCGCGGTCATCGCGATCTATTTCCTGTCGCGTCGCGACCGTCGCGCACTGAACAGCGATGACGAGCCGGCCGGCGAACTGCGTCCCGGAAGCGGCCGCGAGCGCCAGCTCGACATCTTTGGTGCCGAAGGCCAGCAGTTCGATGAATTCGGCGTCGGCAAGCCGCGTCGCGTGGAGCCCCGCTTCAATGCCGGCAGCGCCAGCGATGCGCCGCCACCGCCGGTGCCACCGCGCGGGCCGACGCTGGTGTCGCCGCCACCGCCGCCGCCGGTCAAACCCGCGGTCGCCGACAAGCCGCAGCAGCAGAAGATCGTGTCGCTGCTGATCGCCGAGCGCGAAGGCGTGCAGATCCAGGGGCCGGAACTGCACGCAGCACTCGAGTCGGTCGGCCTCGAGTTCGGCGCGCGTCAGATCTATCACCGCCTGTCCGGCGGCGAAGCGGTGTTCAGCGTTGCCAGTCTGTTGAAGCCCGGCCATCTGGACCCGTCTGCGGGCGAGCACTTCTCGACGCCCGGTCTGACCTTGTTCATGGTGCTTCCCGGTCCGGTACGAGCGTCGGACGCGATCCGCGACATGATCGGCACGGCCGAAAAGCTGGCGCGAGCATTGAACGCGGACGTGTACGATTCGAAAAAGCAGGGCTTCACGCCATCGTCCGCCCGTGCACTGCAGCAGGAAGTGGAAGCTTGGGCGCGGCAGCACGCGCCGCACTGACATGACCACGGCGGCGACGCGCGCCGCCGAACTGCGGCGGCAACTGGAGCGGGCCAATCACCGCTATTACGTGCTCGATGATCCGGAGCTTCCGGACGCCGAGTACGACCGGCTCTTTGCCGAGCTGCAGAAGCTCGAAGCCGAGCATCCCGAACTCAAGACCCCGGATTCTCCGACCCAGCGCGTCGGCGGTGCGCCGTCGCTGGCATTCGCGCCGGTGCGGCACCGCCAGCCGATGCTGAGCTTGCGCAAGGCCGACGACGAAGCCGCATTGCAGGATTTCGACCGCCGCGTGCGCGAGGTGCTGCTGAAGGGCAGCGTCGACTACATCGCCGAGCCGAAGCTCGATGGTCTCGCGGTTTCGCTGATCTACCAGAACGGCGTGTTCGTGCAGGGCGCGACCCGCGGCGATGGCGAAACCGGCGAGGACATCACCGCCAACCTGCGCACGATCCGGTCGCTGCCGCTGCGGATCCAGGGCGAGGCACCGCCGCTGATCGAAGTGCGCGGCGAGGTCTACCTGCCGCTGGCCGGCTTCCGGAAAATGGTGGCGGATGCCGAGGCCAAAGGCGAAAAGCCGCCGGTCAATCCGCGCAATGCCGCGGCCGGCAGTCTGCGGCAGCTCGAATCGGTGATCACGGCGAAGCGGCCGCTGGCGTTCTACGCCTACGCGGTCGGCGTATCGGAAGGCTGGGCGGCGCCGTTGCAGCATCGCGACGTGCTGCGGCAGCTGCGCGACTGGGGCTTCCCGGTGTCCGAGCTGATCGAGCCGGTGACCGGCGCCGATGGCTGCCAGGCGTATTTCGAGCGGATGGGCGCGAAGCGCGCCAGCCTGCCGTTCGACATCGACGGCGTGGTGTTCAAGCTCGATGACCTCGCCGGTCGCGAGGAACTCGGCACCGTGTCGCGCGAGCCGCGCTGGGCCGTGGCGTACAAGTTCGCGGCCGAGGAAGCGGTGACGGTGCTCGAAAACGTCGAGTTCCAGATCGGCCGCACCGGCGCCGTGACGCCGGTCGCACGGCTGAAGCCGGTGTTCGTCGGCGGCGCCAATGTCAGCAACGCCACCCTGCACAACATGGACGAGGTGCAGCGCAAGGACGTGCGCGTGGGCGATACCGTGGTCGTGCGCCGTGCTGGCGACGTGATTCCCGAGGTCAAGGAAGTGGTACTTGCGCTGCGGCCAGCCGATGCCCGCATCGTCAGTCTGCCGGCGGCCTGTCCGGTTTGCGGCGGCCAGATCGCCCGCGAGGAAGGCGAGGCGATCGCCCGCTGCACCAACGGCCTGTCGTGCCACGCGCAGTTGCACGGTGCGCTGATCCACTTCGTGTCGCGCAAGGCGATCGACATCGACGGCCTCGGCGAAAAGCTGCTGGCGCTGGTGATCGACGAACGGGGTGTCGCCACGCCTGCCGACATTTATCTGAAGCTGAATGCGGAGAATCTGGCTGCGCTGGAGCGCATGGGCGAGAAGTCGGCCCAGAACCTGGTCAAGGCGATCGATGCCAGCCGCCACACCACGTTCGGCCGCTTCCTGTTCGCGCTCGGCATTCCGGTGGTCGGCGAAACCACGGCGCGTGACCTGGCGCAGCATTTCGGCACGCTGGAGGCGCTGATCGCTGCGGCCGAGAGCGACGCGAAGCACGCGGAAGCGCGTCACGTCATGCAGCTCGAGCGCGAAGCCGAAGAGCAGCGCAGCGGCAAAAAGATTCGCCGCAGCGACGCCGAGCGGGCGCCGGCCTATCCGCAGTTGCAGGCGGTGCCGGACGTCGGCGAGACCGTGGCCGCGTCGATTGCCCATTTCCTGGCCGAGCCGCGCAACCGCGCCGTGATCGACACGCTCGTCGCCCCGGTCGAGGCGGGTGGTGCGGGCATCCACTGGCCAGCCCCGAAAGCGGCCGCGGACGGCGTGCTGACCGGCAAGACCTTCGTCATCACCGGTACCTTGCCCGGCATCAGCCGCGAGGACGCTTCGGCACTGATCGAGGCCAACGGCGGCAAGGTCAGCGGCAGCGTCTCGGCCAAGACCGACTTCCTGCTGGCTGGCGAAGCGGCCGGTTCCAAGCTCGCGAAGGCCGAGAAGCTCGGCGTGCCGGTGCTCGACCTCGACGGTCTTCGCGCCCTGATCGCCCAAAATTAATTGGGGTCAGATACACATTATTTAATGTGTATCTGACCCCAATTTCTGTGACTTGCGCCGCCACAGCTGCCAGATGACGGCGTAGCCGAGCACGGTCACGCCGATCGCCGGCAGCGCCGCGCGCACGGCGCGGGTCAGAACGGTGCGCCCCGCGAATGGACTGTCGTGGCCGCTGGCGGCGGCCAGCGCGAACGCGGCAATGGCGAGCGAGGAGACGGCGATCAGGCTGATCCGCATCGTGATCGGCAAAATCAGCGTCGGGCGCACGGCCGGCGGCGTGCGTTGCCACCAGCGCACGAGCCACAGCGCCAGCAATGCCAGCGCGATCATGGCGCTGCCATGGCGCAGCAGGTCCTGCGGATAGATCGGCACGCCGCGGATCACGGTCAGCGGCGCAATCAGAGAGGCGGTGTACGGCAGCGAGAAATTGATCGTCGTCATGCGATCCCAGGCGACGTGGGTCAACCAGCCGAGCACAAGACCGAGCGTGATCCGCCCGACCTCGACGAACGTGCGCGGCAGCGGCGCTTCCGCCGGCAGTCGCGCCGCGAATCCGGCAGGTGCCAGTGCCAGCAGCGGTTCCCGCAGCAGACGCTGGAAGATCAGCCAGACCAGCCAGCCGGCCGGCACGCTGTACATCAGCAAGCCGCGCCGGCCGTGCGTGAAGCCGCGCGGCAGGTCGATCGACAGGAAATGTCCGGCATCGGCAACCATGCTGCCGATGACCAGAGCGGACAGTGGCGCGAGGCGGCGCAGCGGAACCACCGCAGCGGGATGAGCAAGCGTGAACGGCATCGGGGCGGTTGAAAGATTGACGCCATGCGGCAGGTGCGCAGGCTGCAGCTTTCAGGCCAATACCGCTAGTCGATAGCGCGCACCGATGCCGCGAACTGCCAACCCGTTCGCAATGCGTTGCAACGTGCTGGCAGGTCGAATCGCCGGGACGCGTGCCGGGGTCTGGCAAGGTGTTTGCCGGAGCTTCGAGCGAGAGAGATTCCGGCCGAACGACGCGGATCGCCCGGCAACCGCGCCAGATCATGGTCTTTGCCAGCGCTTTCCCGTAAAACACGCGTTCGCCGCGCGCCGGTACCGTGAAAATCGACTCGAATGGCGCTCAAGGCCACCATCTTCAAGGCACAACTGCAGATCGCCGACATGGATCGCGGCTACTACGCGGAGCATGCGTTGACCATTGCCCGCCATCCGTCGGAGACCGACGAACGCATGATGGTGCGCGTGCTGGTGTTCGCGCTGCACGCGCACGAGCGGCTGGAACTCGGCAAGGGCTTGAGCGATCCGGACGAGCCCGACCTCTGGCGCAAGGATCTGACCGGCCTCATCGAGGAATGGATCGAACTCGGCCAGCCGGACGAGAAGAACGTGATTCGCGCCTGCGGCCGCGCCGGGCAGGTCTTCGTCTACGGCTTCAATCGTGCAGCGGATCCGTGGTGGCAGCTCGCGGAGCCGAAGCTGGCGCGGGCGAAGAACCTCGGCGTGCGCAAGGTCAATGTCAGCGGCGACGTGAGCTTGGCGCAACTGGCCCAGCGGACGATGCAGCTGCACTGCACGATTCAGGATGGTCAGGTCTGGCTCGGCGATGGCGAACGCACCGTCGCCGTCGATCTCGTGACCCTGCGCTGAACCGGGCCGCCCGCGTGCGCATCGGCATTCTCTACGCGATTCTGGCCTGCGCCGGCTGGGGCTTTGCCTTCGTCGGCCCGCTGATTCTGAGCGACTGGCCCGGACTCGCGGTCGCCGCCGGGCGCTACATGGCCTATGGCCTGGGTTCGATCGTGACGCTGTGGCTGCTGCATCGGCGCGGCCGCGTGAATCTGCGGGATGCCGCGCTGTGGCGGGAAGCCGCAGTGCTGACCTTGTTCGGCAATCTCCTGTACTACGCGCTGCTCAGCGTGTCGGTGCAGAAGGCCGGCTACGTGATGCCGACCCTGATCATCGGGCTGCTGCCGGTCACCGTCTCGCTGGCCGCGCGCATTCGCGATCAGCAGCCGCTGACGGCGCGCTATCTGTGGGCACTGCTGCTGATCCTTGGCGGTCTGTGGCTGGCGCAGGCCCCGACGGCCGGGAAGGGCAGCACGGCCTTCGTCGATGGGCCAACCCGCGACGAGCTGATCGGCTGGGCCTGCGCCGCCGGATCGCTGCTGCTGTGGACGGTTTACGGCGTGATGAATGCCGAGCGCCTGAAGCTCGCCGTCGCCAGACCCGGCGGCATGACCGGCCTGCAGTGGACGTCATTGCAGGGTGCTGCGGCGCTGCCGTTCTCGCTGCTGCTGTTTGCCGCCACCCAGCCGGCTACCGTTCCCGTGGCGCAGGGCTGGTGGTTGTTCGGCGGCATCAGCCTGTTTCTCGGGCTGGTCACGTCGTGGGCGGCGAATACCTTGTGGAACATGTCGAGTCACAGCCTGCCGTCGTCGCTGCTCGGCCAGATGATCGTGTTCGAAACCATCGCCGGCATTGCCTACGGTGCGGTCTGGAGCGGGGCGACACCGCCACTGACCGTGCTGATCGGCACCGCGATCCTGATTACCGGCGTCATCGTCGCGGTCAGCGAGCGCAGCCGTGCCGTGACGCCATCCGCTGCTTGAGCCGAATTTCGGAAACCTGATGATGAACCCCAGCTACGACGCAATCCTGATCGGCGGCGGCCACAACGGCCTGGTCTGCGCCACGACCCTGGCCAAGGCCGGGAAGAAAGTGCTGGTGCTCGAACGGCATACGGTGGTCGGCGGTGCTGCGGTGACCGAGGAAATCGCCCCCGGTTATCGCGCCTCCACCGCGTCCTACCTGATCAGCCTGCTGCTGCCGGAAGTGGTGAAGGAAATGGAACTCGCGAAGCACGGCTACAAGGTGCTGGGCCGCAATCCGTCGTCGTTCACGCCGCTGCCGGACGGCCGTTCGCTGCTGATGGGCCCGGACGAAGCGCTGAACCATCGCGAGATCGCGAAGTTCTCCGCGCGCGATGCCGAGGCTTATCCGAAGTACGAAGCCTGGCTGACCCGCGTCGCCGAATGCATCGAGCCGCTGCTGACCGAGCCGCCGGCCGATCTGCTGCCACTGCCGGTCACGTGGCGCGCACGCGGCTGGCTGTCGCGCCTGCGCGAGCTGCGCCGCAGCCGCAAGCTGTATCGCGCGATGCAGGCGCTGGGCGACGAACTGCCGCAGAGCATCGAACTGCTGACCGGCGCGGCGCGGCCGATCCTCGATCGCTGGTTCGAGTCCGACGTGCTGAAGGCCACGCTCGCCACCGATGCCGTGATTGGCGCGCAGCAACCGATTTCGGCACCGGGCACCGGCTACGTCCTGCTGCACCACGTCATGGGCACGGCCGGCGGTGCCCGCGGCGTCTGGGGCTATGTCGAAGGCGGCATGGGCGCGGTGACGCAGGCGATGGCCGCGTCCGCGCGCGCGGCGGGTGTCGAGATTCGCCTCGGGGCGGAGGTTGGCGAAATCGTGGTCGAAGACGGCCGTGCGGTCGGCGTGCGGATGCGCGGCGGCGATGTGATTCGCGCGAAGACCGTGATCTCGAACGCCACGCCCGACGTCACCTTCCGCAAGCTGCTGCCGGCCGCGGCGCTGCCGAAGCCGTTCGCCGATGCGGTGGCTCGCATCGACTATGCGAGTGCGTCGATGAAGATCAATCTCGCGGTGTCCGAGCTGCCGGATTTCATCGCGATGCCGGGCAAGGCGACGGTCGGCCCGCAGCATCGCGGCACGATCCACATCAGCCCGACGATGGAATATCTCGAAGCCGCGTACGACGATGCCCGCCGTGGCCAGCCGTCGACGGCGCCGATCCTCGAACTGACGATTCCGACCTCGGTCGACACCACCTTGGCGCCGCCAGGCCATCACATCGTGCAGATGTTCATCCAGTACGCGCCGTACCAGCTCGCCGAAGGCCTGCACTGGGATGCAATCCGCGAAGACTTCGCCGATCGCTGCATCGCCGCCGTCAACGACTATGCGCCGAACTTCGCCGCCAGCGTGCTGCACCGCCAGATATTGACGCCGCTGGACCTCGAACGTCGCTTCGCCCTCACCGGCGGCAACATCTTCCACGGCTCGATGGCGCTGCACCAACTGTTCTCAATGCGCCCGATCCCCGGCTGGGCCGACTACCGCACACCGCTGCGCGGCCTGTTCCTGTGCGGCTCCGGCAACCATCCGGGCGGCGGCGTCACGGGTGCTCCCGGACGCAACTGTGCGCATGAGGTTTTGCGGGGCGGTTGATGCGAACCGATAGGGCAAGGGGTGACCTGTCGCTGTCTGACGGTCCAGCCCGCTTACGGGAGCGTGCACCGAGCGCGCGGCGCTTTACTGCAGGCAGGGACGCATCAACATGAAACCGCACGTTGTTTTCATCGATGTCGACGACACCTTGGTGCGTTCGGTCGGCAGCAAGCGAATTCCGATGTCCGGCGTCGTGGCAGATGTGCGTCGTCTCAAGGAATCCGGTGCCGTTCTGTACTTGTGGAGTTCGGGCGGTCAGGAGTACGCGAGGGCATCCGCGGAGGAGCTTGGAATCACCGATTGCTTCACGGCATTCCTTCCCAAGCCGCACGTCATCGTCGACGATCAGCCGATGCACCGTTGGCAGACCACGCGCCATGTTTATCCAGCACAAGTGATAGATGCATGGCCTGGCAGAATTGCCAACAGGCCCGCGGAAGCCGACCCGACGAGCTGATGCTGAAGTGTCTTGGTTTACAAGCAAACCAAGACATTGGCCCCTGACGGAGTGGGCGTCCGGTTGTTGCAATGGCAACCAAGCGCGATTGGCGTGAAACGCGACGAATCGGGGTCTATGGACGACCGTGATGTCTGCACCGGGCGTACCATGCGCGCCTGCCTTTTCGAGAATGTTCCGTGAATGCCTTGCCTGCCGCCTCCGGGCGGCTGCCGCTGCTGGTGTGGCTGTCGCTGGCGGCCGTGTACTTCGTCTGGGGGTCGACCTATCTGGCGATCCACTTTGCGCTGGCGGAGTATCCGCCGCTGTTCTTTCCGGGGCTGCGCTTCGTCATTGCCGGCAGCGTGCTGATGGCGTTCCTGCGGCTGCGTGGCCATGCGCTGCCGACACGTCGGCAGGTCGGGTTTTCGGTCGTGATCGGCTTCCTGTTGCTGAATGTCGGCAATGGCGCGGTGGTCTACGCGCAGCAGTCGGTCGGGTCGGCGCTGGCGGCGACGGCGGTGGCGACGATGCCGCTGTGGGCGAGCCTGTTCGGCGGTATCTGGGGCGTCTGGCCGAAGGCCTTGCAGTGGCTCGGGCTGCTGGTCGGCTTCTCGGGCATCGTGCTGCTGAATCTGGATGGCGATTTCGCGGCCAATCCGCTGTCGGCCAGCCTGTTGATCATCGCGCCGGTGAGCTGGGCGTTCGGCTCTGTCTGGAGCCGGCGGATCGATCTGCCGAAAGGCGCGATGAGCACGGCCTGCCAGATGCTGTCGGCCGGCGTCGTGTTCCTCGGTGCGAGCCATTTCGCCGGCGAGTCCTGGCAGATCGCGACCACGCCGAAGGCGATGCTGTCGGTGGTCTACCTGACCTTGGCTGGCAGCGTGCTGGCGTTCAGCGCGTATATCTATCTGGTGCAGACGGTGTCGCCATCGCTGGCGACGAGCTATGCCTACGTCAATCCGGTGATCGCGCTGCTGCTCGGCGTGACCTTGGGCGGCGAAGTGTTCTCGGCGACCGAGTTGGCCGCGATCGTGCTGGTGCTGGCTGGCGTGCTGTTGATCGTCCTGTACAACCGGCCGGCGCCTGTGCAACCCGTGCCGACGGCATCCGGTGCCGCGAAGTCGCCGTGAGCGAGGCATCGGCATCGTCGCCGTGGCTGCCGATTCGCGGGCACTTGCTGGCCAATCGGCGGTCTACCGCTGCCTGACGCCCGACGCTGAATGCGTGATGCGCGTTGCCCGACCCGAGAATCCGCTTGAAGCTGCCTGACTCCTCATCGATCCTGCCTCCCGAAACCGGCTGGGAACTCGCGGGCCGCCTGCTGCGCGGCAATCTGCTGTTCGTGTTGGTGGTCAGCGCCTGGCTGGCGTCGCTGGTCGGTGCGGCCAGCCTGAGTGGCCTTGTCGTCTGGGCGGCCGGTCTGCTGTACGTCAGTTACGATACCTCGCTGCTGCTGTACGTCGCCTGGCAGACACGCGGGCTGCGCTTTGCCGGCGGGCACCAGGCGGCGATGGCCACAGCCGCGCAACGGGTGACCGTCGGCGTGATCGTGGCCGCGCGCAACGAGCGCGAGATCCTGCCGAGCTGCATCCGTGCGCTGCAGGCGCAGACCGATCCACCGGACCTGATCTTCATCGCCGATGACGGCTCCACCGACGACTCGCTGGCGCTGCTGCGCCGCGAGTTCGCGCTGGTCACGGGGCCGGACGGCATCGAACGGGCGGGGCGGCTCGCGGTGCTGGCCAAGCCGCACAGCGGCAAGGCGCGGTCGATGAACGAGGCGCTGCCGCGGATGACGACCGAGGTCGTCGTCACCATCGACGCCGACACCGTGCTGGCGCCGGATGCCATCGCGGCGCTGCGCCGGGACTTCTCGGCGAACCCGAAGCTGGTCGCCGGCTGCGGCGTGCTGCGGCCGCGCTGCGCGCCGGGCGTGTCCGGACGGCTGTTCGAGTGGTTCCAGACCTTCGAATACCTGCGCGCGTTCATCTCGCGCGAAGCCTGGGTGCGTTCGGATGCCCTGCTGCTGGTGTCGGGCGCGTTTGCCGGCTACCGCCGCGAGCCGCTGCTGGCGGTCGGCGGCTTCGACCCGCTGAGCCGGGTCGAGGATTACGAACTGATCCATCGTCTGCATCGGCACTCGTACCGGCACGGGCTCGACTGGCAGGTGCGCGTGTTCAGCGAGGCGCATGCCGAGACCGATGCCCCGGCAACCCTGCGCCAGTTCCTGCGCCAGCGCAGCCGCTGGTTCGGCGGCTTCCTCGAAACCATCTTCGAGAACCGCGACATGGTCGGCAGCCCGCGCTATGGCAAGGTCGGCGTGCTGATGCTGCCGGTGAAGGTGCTCGACACGATGCAGCCGGTGTTCGGCGTCACCGCGTTCGCGCTGCTGTGCTGGTACGCCATCAGCGGCCAGCCGGTGATCTGGCAAATTCTCGCGACAATCGCGACCAAGCTCGGCATCGATCTGGTCTATCACGCGTGGTCGGTGCATCTGTATCACCGCTGGCTGGGGCAGCGCGTGAGCCTCAAGACCTGGGGGCTTGCGCTGGCTGCGGCACTCGCCGAACCTTTCAGCTTCCAGTTGCTGCGTCATGCCGGAGCCACGCTCGGCTGGATCAGCTTCCTGCGCCGCCGCAACGACTGGGTGCCGACCCTGCCGCCACCGGCCGCGTCATCGCCGAATCCCTGAATCATTCGACCTGAACGACGAACCCACGCCATGAGCGCCCTGCCCGAGAAGTACACCCGCGTCGCCGTCGCCCTGCACTGGCTGATCGCCACGCTGATCGTGGTCAACGTGCTGCTGATCTGGTCGGTCGATTTCCTGCCGGATGCCTGGGTGCGGCCGGTGATCGATACCCACAAGTCGACCGGCATCACGGTGCTCGGTCTGGCGCTGATGCGGCTGTTATGGCGCGCCACGCATCGGCCGCCGGCGCTGCCGGCCCAGTATCCGGCGTGGGAGAAGATCGCCGCGCACGTGGCGCATGCGCTGCTGTACGTGGTGATGATCGCGCTGCCGCTGTCGGGCTGGATGCATGACTCGGCATGGAAGGATGCCGCCGAGCATCCGATGTTCCTGTACGGCCTGTTCGAATGGCCGCGAATCGCGGCGATCAGCAGCGTCGAGCCGGACTTCAAGGAAGTGCTGCACGACCGCTTCGGCCTCGTGCACGAGGTGTTCGGCTTTTTGCTGTACGGGCTGTATGTGCTGCACGTCGGCGCGGCACTGAAGCACCAGTTCCGCGACAAGGAACCGGAAATCCAGCGGATGCTGCCGTAAGGACTTGCCCCGACGCCTTCGCTCGCGCGAGCCGAAGGCGTTCGAGTCGGCTCAGACGATGGTCAGGATGTCGGCCATCGCCTTGCGCCGAATGTCCGGCACCTTGACATCGTCGGCCGGGTAGCCGGTCACCAGCAGCAGGTACGGCGTCTCGTTGACCGGGCGCTGCAGGATCTCGCGCAGGAAACCCATCGGGGACGGCGTGTGGGTCAAGGTCGCGAGTCCTGCCTGATGCAGGGCCGCGATCAGCAGGCCGGTGGCGATGCCGACCGATTCCGGCGCGTAGTAGGTCTTGAACTTCGAGCCGTCCGGCTTGACGCCGTGGCGCTCGTAGAAGATCGCGATCAGGTACGGCGCCGTTTCGAGGAACGGCTTGTGCTCGTCGGTGCCGAGCGGGGCGAGTGCGGCCAGCCACTCGTCCGGCGCGCGGCGGCCATAGAACTCGCGCTCTTCCGCTTCTGCACCTTCGCGAATCTGCTTGCGAACGTCCGCGCTTTCGACAATGACGAAATGCCAAGGCTGCTGATTGGCGCCGCTTGGGGCCGAGGCCGCAGCGCGCACGGCATCGACGATCACGTCGCGCGGCACCGGCCGCGGCGAGTACTCGCGCACGGTGCGTCGGCGGTGCATGTCATCGGCAAACGCAGAAGCGCGCAGGCGCATCTCGTCGTGCGGCAGTTCGCGCCAGGTTTTCAGCGGTACGAAATTGGCTTCCGTGCTCATCGACTCAGGCCTCCGCCTTGACCTTGAACCCGGCGCGCGGGAAATGGACGACGACATCGCCGGCGCGTTCGTCGACGCGCTTGATCGCGATCTCGAACACCGAGGCGTGCATCAGCACGCCGTGCACCGGATCGACGCCGTAGTCCGTTGCCGCGACGACAACCTTCGAGCCGATGCGCACGCCTTCCGGCTCCAGCAGTGGGCCGTCCGGGGGCTGCAGGCCGGTGCTGCTGCGGGCGATCTCGATGGCATCGGCACCGGACAGATCGCTCGGCTGGCCATGCCCCAGCGCCTTGATCCGCTCGACCCAGGCCAGCAGATGCTTGAACGGATCGAGCAGCGGTGCCACGCCCGAGTTGCCGAGAATGAACCAGACCGGGTGGTACGACGTGAAGTCGGCCAAGGTCGGCGCGTCGCCGAGCAGGAACAGCGATGACGCGAGCTGCTGGTCGAGCGCATTCATCAGCGGCAGGAAATGGGTCTTGCCGAACTCAGGTCCCGGACGCGATGCCGTGCCGCCAGTGAACAAGCCAGCGCGGTCCTTGGAGAAAGTATCGAGCGCCTGCGGCCCGAGCCGTTCCATCATCACCTTCAGTCCGGCCGGCTGGAACAGCGTCGGCACGGCCGCGAAGAACAGCGTCTGCTCGAGCGCGGCAAACGCGGCACAGCTGGCCTTGTGCGCAAGCGGCATCAGCGGCGGCGTCGGAAACAGGCGATCGAGCACGCGCACCATCAGCGCGGTATCGCAGTAGATGTCACGGCCGATCTGCATCACCGGTGCCTTGCGATAGCCACCGGTCAGCGGCATCAAGTCGGGCTTCGGCATCACGAACGGCGTGATCACCGATTTCCATGCCAGCTGCTTGTATCCGAAAATCGCGCGCAGCTTTTCGCTGTACGGCGACATCGGATAGTGGTGCAGGATCACGTCGGACATCGAATCTCCTCGAATGCTGGGAATGAAGGACGCCGTTCGGCGGCCATTGCGGTCAGCGCGGGAGTATAGCGGCCGGGTTCCGCATGCCGATGGCCGGACCGATCACGATCAATTCCGTGCGCACCCTTCCGCGCGCCAGCGCACGCAAGGCATCAGCCGCGTGACGATGCGCGCAGTCCGCGTGGCGTCAGCAGCCGTTCCAGTCCGCTGAACAGCGCAAGCACCACCAGCGCGAGCGCCGATGCCGGGATCGCGCCTTCGAGGATCAGCGGAATGTTGTCGAGGCGGATGCCGGTGAGGATCGGCTCGCCATAGCCGCCGGCACCGATCAGGGCGCCCAGGGTCGCCGTGCCGACATTGATCACGGCGGCAGTGGAGATGCCGGCGAGGATCGTCCGCAGCGCCAGCGGCAGTTCGATGCGGCGCAATTGCACGGACCACGGCAGCCCCAGGGCCGCGGCTGATTCGCGCAAGGCCGGCGCGATCGTCGCAAGGCCGGTCTGCGTGTTTCGGACGATCGGCAGCAGGCTGTACAGGAACAGTGCGGCGATGGCCGGCTGTGCGCCGATGCCGAGCAGCGGAATCAGGAACACGAACAGGGCCAGCGACGGCAAGGTCTGCAGCAGCGCCGTCAGCGCCAACGTGATCTGACCGACGCGGGGCAGCTTTGCGGCGAGCACGCCGAGCGGCAGGCCGATCAGCAGCGCCAGCAGCATCGAGATGCCGACCAGCCGCAGGTGCTCGGTGGTCCGCGCCAGCATCCGCGCGGTGCGATTGTCGGCCGGCGGCGTGCCGGTGGCGGCGAGGCCGAGAAAGGTCTGCGCCACGTCGGTTTCGCTGCGCTTGCCGAGATTGACAGCGGCATTCAGGCGGCTCATCTGCTCGCGCGAGATGCGGCCGGCAAGTGCCTCGATCGCCTGCCTCAGCGCGGGGCGTTCCTCGGCACGGTCCAGCCGATACAGCCAGTGCGCCTCGTACGGCGGAAAGTAGTGGCGATCATCGTCAAGCACGGTGACGCCGTAGGTCGAGATTTCGGCATCGGTGGTGTACAGGTCGATGACATCGGCGGCCGCCGAATTCAACGCGCGATAGGCGAGGCCGTGATCCATGCCCTGGACGGTGTGGTTGCGCAGGCCGTACGCCGCCTTGAGGCCCGGCCAGCCGTCGGCCCGGCTCATGAACTCGTTCGACAGCGCCAGCCGCAGTTCCGGGTGACGGACCAGATCGCTGATCGACCGCAGTCCGAGCGTGGCGGCGGTATCAGCGGACACGCCGAGCGCATAGCTGTCATCGAAGCCGAGGCTGGGGCCGATGCCGAGACCACGCTGCTTGAGCGCTGCCGCCAGTTCATCGACGTGGGCCGTCGCCGGCACGTCGCCTTTCAGCAGTTCCTGCGTCAGCGTGCCGCTGTATTCCGGGTAGGCGTCGATGCTGCCGGCCTGCAGCGCCTGCCACAGGATCGCGCTGCCGCCCATCGCGCGCCGGTGCTCGATCGTGGCGCCGGCGCGCGCAGCTTCCAGCCGCAGCACTTCGGCCAGCACGATCGATTCGGTGAAGTTTTTCGAACCGATGGTCAGCGGCCGCTCGTCCGCCCGCGCGCAGCCGATGGCCAGCAGCATGGCGATCATGGCCAGCAGGTGCCTCATGCCGGGCGCTCCGGCAGGCCGCGCTGGGCTTCGACGAAACGGCGGACGAAGTCGCTGGCCGGCCGTTCGATCAGGTCGGCCAAGGTGCCGTCCTGCACAGGCCTGCCGTGCTGCATCAGCACCAGTCGCGGCGCGAGGAACGCGGCCTCCGGCAGATCGTGCGTGACCAGCACCACGGTCTTGCCGAGGCTCGCGAACAGCGCCTTCAGCTCGTCCTGCAGATCATGGCGAACGATCGGATCGAGCGCCCCCAGCGGCTCGTCGAGCAGCAGCGCCGGCGGATCGGTCATCAGCGCCCGCATCATCGCCACGCGCTGGCGCTGGCCGCCGGAGAGTTCCGACGGATAGCGGCGCAGCGCGTCCGCCGGCAATTGCACCAGCGCGCGAAGTTCATCGGCGCGGCGATCGATGCGGGCATCGCTCCAGCCGAGGTGACGCGGCAGCAGCGCCAGATTGTCGCGCGCGCTCAGGTGCGGAAACAGGCCACCGTCCTGAATCACCGTGCCGATGCGCTGGCGAATCGCGAGCCGGTTGCGCCGGGTCACCGGCTCGCCGTCGACCCGCACCTCGCCCTGATCCGGCCAGTCGAGTCCGAGCAGCAGGCGCAGCACGGTCGACTTGCCCGAGCCGCTGCTGCCGATCACGGCCGTGACGGTGCCGGCCGCGAACCACAGGCTCAGGTCATCGAGTGCGACCACCGAGCCATAGCGCCGGGAGACATCGCGAAGTTCAAACACCGCCGCCCTCCGGTGGCGTCGTCACGTGCAACGAGCGCGCGTCGTTCAGCGCCAGCAGCAACGCGTCCGCCGCGCGCGACAGCGTGCGCCGACGATGGCTGACCGCGCCGAGCTGCCGCTGCATCGAAAGCCCCGGAATCGCGACCGCACGGATCGTGTCGTCGATCATCGAGGCTGGCAGCACGCTCCAGCCCAGACCGATCGCGACCAGCATCTTCAGCGTTTCCAGATAGTTGGTCGCCATCCGCACACGCGGGGCGACACCATGCTCGCGCAGCGCGGCCGTGACGATGCGGTGGGTGTAGGTGCGATCGTCCGGCAGCACCGCGGGATGTTCGGCCAGCTCGATCAGGCGGGGCGTGGTCTTCAGTGCCAGCGGGTGGCCGGGCGCGGCAACGACGGCAAGCGGGTCATCCCAGATCGGCTGGATGACGAGATTGTCGATCTCGACCGTCGGCAGCGTGACAATGCCGAGTTCCAGCTTGCTGTGCACGACCGCCTCGCAGGCGTCTTCGGAATCCATGAACTGGATGTCGAGATCGACATCGGGGTACTGGTTGGTGAACGCGCGCAGCACCGGCGGCAGTCGATGCAGGCCAATGTGATGGCTGGTGCCGATCGACAGCCGGCCGCTGACCGCGCCGGACAACTGCGCCAGCGCCCGCCGTCCGTCCTCGATCTGCTGCAGCACCTGCCGCGCATACGGCAGCAGGGTGCGACCGGCATTGGTCAGACCGATCTGCCGGCCGACGCGGTCGAACAGCGGCGCGCCGATCGAATCCTCGAGTGCGGCGATCCGCTTGCTGATGGCCGGCTGCGACAGGTGCAGGCGCTCGCCGGCCTTCGAGAACGAACCCGATTCGGCGACTTCGAGAAAGGCGCTGAGGCCGTGGGTGTCCATCGGGGATCGTCGGCCGGTCGCGCGTCAGTTCGCCGGCGGCGAATGGCCGAGCCGCGCTTCCAGCTCGCGGGCGCGCTGCGCCGCCGCCCAGTATTTGTCGAGGTCGAAGCTGCAATAGACGCAGAACGGCGTGTCGACCTGGCGATAGCGGCAGCGCGGGCACTGGATGCGGCCCAGCGCATCGACTTCCTTGGCGATGTGCAGCACGGCCTGCGGCGGTGGAATCGCCGACGGCACATCCGGCCGGGTCTCGGCCTTCGGTACCGGCGGTGGCTCCGGTCGCGCCGCCTTGGTCACGGTCGGTGAGAACGCGGAAACCGGCGGTGCCGTCTTCACCACCGGGGCCGAGACCGGCATCGGCGGGATGTCGGCCGCGAGCAATGTCGCGACGTCGGTGGCCGCCTTCGCCGCGGGCTCCGGCGTCGGCACCGCAGCGACGGCGGCGGGCGCGGTCTCCGCGACGGGTTCCGGAAGCGCTTCGGGCCGTGCTTCGCGTGGCGTCTGCTCGTCGTGCAACACCGCGTCCGGTTCCGGCGAGCCGATCGCTTCGACGACGGGCATTTTAGCTGCGGCCGTTTTCGTGCTTGCAGCCGCTGGCTCGCTCGACATTGCGACGGGCTCGGGCGGCTCTGACTCGTCAGGATCAGGCTCGACGGCGGCCGACGGCGATTCTGCGACGATGTCGAGGTCACGGGTGTGCGGCGCGAGGTCGACGTCTTCGAGGTCCGGCGCCAAGGGCGGCAAGGCGCTGGCGCTGGCAGGTTCGACCGTCGGGGGCTCGGTCATCGTGACGCTGGTTGCTGCCGGGTCAACCGATTCGACAGCGGCGTCCGTCGCGGCGTCCGTCGCGGCTTCCGCCGCAGTCGACCGTCCGGTTGACAGTTCGGTCGACGGTTCGTCGGGCGCGATCTTGCCCAAGATCTCGCCCAAGGTGTCCGCGGCCCGTACTGGCCCGTCAATCGGCACGGTCGGCGTCGCCGGCAGGCTGGGCAGCGTCGGCATCACGAGCTTTGGCACCGGCGTCGGCGGGAACGGCAGCGGCACGCTCGGTCCCGGCATGTTGACGGCGCTGAGCGGAATCGGGCGCGCCGCATCGACTTCGGCGGCATCGAGCCGGCTCAGCGCGCGCAGCCCGAGCACCGCCACCAGCCCGAACAGCGCGTGCACGGCGATGCCGACCGGCAGCAGCGGGTTCGGCACATTGATGCCCTGTTGTGCGATCAGCACGGCGAGCAGCAGGTGCAGCGCGCCGGTCACGACCCACGCGACGCGCGAGCGCCGGGCGCCGCGCTGAGCGAGCACCGCGAGCAGCAGGGCCAGCATCGCGGACACGGCCACTTTCGGTTCCAGCGCCAGCAAGGCGTAAGAGCTTGCAGCCGTCGCCGGACTGCCGATCGCAAGAATCAGGGCCAGTCGCCGCAGGCGTTGTTCGGCAATTCGCAGGGCGTCGAGCAGGGCGGACACGGTCGGCGGGCGGACGGAAAGCGGAAACGGGATGGGCGAGTCGCAGCGTCATAGCGTGCGGGACGGCGATGTGGCCAGCAAGCAAGGCCGCGACAATGTCGAGCCCGATCAATGATAACCAACGCGACTTCAAAGAATGAAGACGATTCATTGGAGTTATTGGTGGGTCGCTCCTACACTGCGCGCCATTCAAGACCCGGTTGCGCGCGCTGCGACGTGCGAAACCCGCTGCCAGGAAGACCGACGATGACCTCCGCGACCCGACCGAGAACCCTGTACGACAAGCTGTGGGATGCCCACGTGGTGCTCGACAACGGCGATGGCTCGGCCCTCATTTATATCGATCGCCAGTTGCTGCATGAGGTGACCAGCCCGCAGGCCTTCGACGGCCTGCGTCTGGCCCAGCGCCAGCCGTGGCGGCTGTCGGCCAACCTCGCGGTGGCCGATCACAACGTGCCGACGACCGATCGCTCGGTCGGCATCGAAGACCCGATCTCGCGAGCGCAGGTCGAGGCGCTGGACGCCAACTGCGCCGAGTACGGCATCACCGAATTCAAGATGAATGACGCCCGTCAGGGCATCGTCCATGTCATCGGGCCGGAACAGGGCGCGACCTTGCCGGGCATGACCGTGGTCTGCGGCGACAGCCACACCTCGACCCACGGCGCGTTCGGCGCGCTGGCGTTCGGCATCGGCACCTCGGAAGTCGAGCACGCGCTGGCGACCCAAACCCTGGTGATGAAGAAGTCGAAGAACATGCGGGTGACGGTGCGCGGGCAGGTTGCGCCCGGCATCACGGCGAAGGACATCGTGCTGGCGATCATCGGCAGGATCGGCACCGCCGGCGGCAACGGTCACACGATCGAATTCGCGGGCGAAGCGATCGAGCAGCTTTCGATGGAAGGCCGCATGACGGTCTGCAACATGGCGATCGAAGCCGGTGCGCGCGCCGGCCTGATCGCGGTCGACGCCACGACCATCGCCTATGTCCAGAACCGGCCGTTCGCACCGCAAGGCGAAGCGCTCGCCAAGGCCATCGCTTGGTGGAACACGCTGCAGTCCGATGATGGCGCGGTGTTCGACCGAGAAGTCGAGATCGATGCCGCGTCGATCCAGCCGCAGGTGACCTGGGGCACGAGCCCGGAGATGGTGCTGCCGGTCTCCGGCCGCGTCCCGAATCCGGCGAACGAGGCCGATCCGGTGAAGCGCAACTCCATCGAACGCGCGCTGCACTACATGGGCATCCGCGCCGACCAGCCGATCACAGACATCGCGATCGACAAGGTCTTCATCGGCTCCTGCACCAATTCGCGGATCGAGGATTTGCGCGCTGCCGCCGCAGTGCTCAGAGGCAAGCGCATCGCCGGCAACGTCAAGCTGGCGCTGGCGGTGCCGGGTTCGGGACTGGTCAAGCGGCAGGCCGAATCGGAAGGGCTGGACCGCGTGTTTCGTGATGCCGGCTTCGAATGGCGCGAGCCGGGCTGCTCGATGTGCCTCGGCATGAATGCCGACCGCCTCAAGCCCCACGAGCGCTGCGCCTCGACCTCGAACCGCAACTTCGAAGGCCGCCAGGGTTTCAAGGGCCGCACCCACCTCGTCTCACCGGCGATGGCGGCAGCGGCGGCAATCGCGGGTCACTTCGTGGACGTGCGCGAGTGGCGGTGAGGCAAACTTGCAGCCCACGCCGAGCGTGAGCGCGTTAGTCAAGCCCCCAATTCTTGTATTTTGCTCAGTCTCTCGGAGACGGCATCCTGTCGAGAATCAAGCTCAACAGGATGTTGCATGCCCAATTACACGATAGAGGTTTTCTGGAGGCCAATGTTCGCAGGCCTCCGCCGACCGCCGGACCAAATGCTGCGCGGGTGGTCTAAACCCGAAGGACTATCATCCTTCTTGGAGGCCCCGCTTGATATTAGCTCGGACTTCGCGTCCGCTACTGACATAGAGAAGAGCCCAATCATTCTGATCTCCGCACCGGGCGCCGTTGGGAAATCAACTCTTGCGAGACAAATAGCTTCTGTTACGGGTGCCATCTATCTTGATCTAGCGCTGTCCGATCCCGTGGGCGGGAACTCTCTGAGCGGGGGGCTAGTCAAATCGAACGTGTATCAGGACTGGACGGCGAATACGGCCGCTGTCTTGATTGATGGGCTCGACGAGGCACGTCTCCGCGTTACGCAAGAAGCATTCGAAGCGTTCCTCGGTGATGTTGCGCAAGCTTCTAAAGGCAGGAAATTACCAACGGTATTGTTCGGTCGAACGGGAGCCATTCAAGACGCTTGGCTCGCCCTCTCTGATCATGACGTGGAAGCCCCCGTACTAGAAATTGGATACTATGGGCTAGAAGCTTCAATACAGTTTGCGGAAGCTCACTTACGCTCTGAAAAACCTAATAGTACGCACGCGGATTCCGAACGGAAGGCTATAGAGCTTCTGCTCGCACGACTGAGAGCACAAACGGAAAGCGACGGAGATCGCTTTGCCGGCTACGCACCGGTACTTCAGGCTGTGGCAAATAGAGTAGCCCACGAGGGAAATCCTGGCGCACTCGTTGCTCAGATAGAAAAGGGAGCGCAGCCGGTAACCTTGCGAACTGTGGTATCATCTATACTTGACCGCGAACGAGGCAAATTGAACCGACTGCCTCTCGTAGATGGATCACTTGTCGAAAAACTCTACTCGCCTGACGAACAACTCGATCGCTTGGTTGCACGAGTATATCGGCTCCCTCCCCCAGACCCGATCAAGATGGGCGCACAAGACGCGCAGACATACTCAACCGCCATAGAAACATGGGTTGCTGAGCATCCATTCTTGAGCGGCAACAACGCCTCGTCCGCAGTATTCGACGCGGTCATTTGTACACATGCACTAAGAAATACTAGTGCAGGCGAGTCTGCAATTAAGCGAGAATTAGCGAAGGGCGCAGCGGCGAACCCTTTCCTTTCCGAATTCTACATCACCAAAGAGACCAATGGCGATCAAGTAAGCTTGCCTGCTGAACATATCGGAATTGTCTACAGCTCGCTTAGGGCTAGGCTATCGATAGGTGACACAGCAAGTCTGCTGGTTGAGGGCGCCGATGACGCGGATGAGGAAAGTGCGCTAGCAGCGGAAGTAGAAATCACTCTGGCTCGCCGCGAGATGGAGCGTCCCCGATTGCTAAACTTTACAACAGAGCAGGTAGGATCAATCAAACTAGGCGCCTATATCGAGGATGTTGATATCACAGTACCACATAGTCGCGTTGAGATTGGCCCGGGGCCGGAAGCGATTCTTGTTACGCCGATCAGCATTCAGTGTTCAAACCTAGCGATCACCGCCGATAAGATCGTTGTAGAGGGGTCGCTAGCGAGTAAAGAGGCTTCCGTATATTTCGAGGCTCAGGCATTAGATAGTACGTCCTTCGCCACAGTCCCTGTGATCCGAGGTAGCGCATCGTTTGCTGTGTCTTGGCCTAGCGCGCAATCCTATCCTTGGACAAGTTTCGCAACCGAGCCTACCCCCGTTTCCGATCCAAGAATTGACGAAGCCCTACGAAGGTTTCGAAGATTCATCATTGCCTTTCGTTCGCATAGCAAGGGAAGTCTCGCTAGATTCAAGGATAAGATCGAGCATGCGAGGATGACGAAAGGCGTCGGTCAAGCGGTTCTGAGCCTCCTGATGAAGGAAAACATCTTGTCGCTGGATGGAAACATGTACTTTCTGGATGCAGATCGCCTCGGAAAGGTTACTGGGGCAACATACGCCGATTGCATGGAGCGGAGATTTACAAAGGAGACGATCGATTTCGTTTCCAAAGCTCTGGCATAATCAAGGTGAATTATCGCTTCCCCACCCACTCCCCGAACCTCACCCTCCCTTGCATCGCCGCGCCCAGCGGCACCAGCGACGTGTCGGCGAGTTTGGCGCCGAAGTAACGGCCCTCGCCGTCCGCGATGATCTTCCGCGTCTCGCCTTTCGCCGCGTAGAGCTCGCGGACGAAGTCGGCCATCGGCTTGCGCTCGGGGCCGCCGAGATCGATGGTCTCGTTCTTCGCCGGTTTCAGCGTGACTTCGGCCAGCGCGGAAGCAACGTCGTCGGACGCGAGCGGCTGGAAGGATGCAGCCGGCAAATGGATCACATCGCCCTCCACGCATGACTGCGCGATGCCCTCGACGAACTCCATGAACTGAGTCGCACGCAGGATCGTGTACGGCACGCCGGAGGCCTTGATCAGTTTCTCCTGCGCCGCTTTGGCGCGGAAGTAGCCGGAGTCCGGCAGCTTGTCCGTGTTGACGATGGAGAGCGCGACGTGATGCTTCACGCTGGCTGTCTTCTCCGCCGCGCCGAGGTTGCGGCCAGAGTTTTCGAAGAAGGCGAGCACGGCGGCATCTTCCCACGCGGGTGCGTTCGCCACGTCGACGACGATGTCCGCACCCTTCAGCGCCGCGTCCAGTCCCTCGCCGGTGACCGCGTTGACGCCCTTCGACGGCGAGGCCGCCAGCACGTCATGGCCTTTCGCCGTCAAATGCGGGATGAGCTTCTTGCCGATCAGGCCGGTGCCGCCGATGACCACGATTTTCATGACTGCCTCCTCGTTGAGCGCGGGGAGATTAGCTGCCGCTCATGACACGAAAGCAAGAGCCGGATGAGGCAGAATGATTGACCGGGTGCGCCGCAGTGCGGCTCAAGGCGTCGCGGGCGAGACCTGCGCGCGCTGGATGCGCAGCCAGATCACCGCGCCGACGGCGATGCACATCAGGAACAGCGACAGCCAGTTGACCGGGAACCAGCCCCAGCGGTCCTGCAGATAACCGGCCATGAAGCTCGACGTCGCCGTAGTCGAGAACACCAGGAAATCGTTGAGCGCCTGCGCCTTGCCGCGCTCGCTCGGCCGATAGCACGTCGTCACCAAGGTAGTGGCGCCGACGAACAGCAGATTCCAGCCGACGCCGTTCAAGGTCAGCGCCAGGCGGAAGTTGAATTCGGACAGGCCGCCGAGCGCAGCCGCAACGCCAGCGAGCAGCAGCACGATGCCCCAGGCCATCACCGTCGTGACACCGAAGCGATTGATCAGGTGGCCGGTGAACAGCGACGGCACGAACATGCCGAGCACGTGCACGAAGATGACCCAGTGCGCTTCCGCGTGCGGCAGGCCACAGCCGACGATGGCGAGCGGCGACGCGCTCATCAGGAACGACATGGTGCCGAACGCGACCATGCCGGCAAGCACCGACGCGATGAAGCGCGGCTGCGAGGCGATGACGAGCAGCGGGCGCGGCGGCTCGAGCGCGGCAGCGCTGGCGTTCGACGCGGCGAGCGTCGCCACCGACGGGAAGCGGATGAACGACATGATGGTGAAGACGATGACATGCAGGCCGACGAGGCCCATGTAAGTCGCGACGTAGAGCGGCATCACCGCATCGTGCGTGACGCGCACGAGCGTCGGTCCGATGAAGGCGGCGACGATGCCGCCGGCGGTGACCCAGGAGATCGCCTTGGCGCGATACTGGAACGGTACGAGCTCGGCGGCGGCGAAGCGATACATCTGCAGACACGCGACCGCGTAGCCGAGCAAGAGGCCGCCGAGACACATGACATAGAAGTTCGCGGTGTAGAGGCCGAAGGCGGCGGTGGTGCCGCCGGCCATGCCGAAGATCGAGCCGACGCGGAAGCCGATGCTGCGGCCGACCCGCTGCATCAGCAGCGCCGCCGGGAACACGAACAGCATCACGCCGATGTGCTGCATGGTCACCGGCAGGTTCGCGAGATCGGCGCGATGATAGAAGGTGATGACCGAGAGGCCGGTGGCCGCGAACATCATGGTGTTGCACGCCTGCCCGACCGCCTGACAGGCGGTCAGCAGCAACAGGTTCCGCCGGTCGCGCGGAGCAAGTTCCGTAGCTGGCGTCTCGGTGGGAAGGGCGTCCATGGAATGGTCGGTTCGTGAACGGGCCCTCTTGTAGACGAATTTTGCCCCCTGCGTCGATATCGCACAGGGGTCCGCAGGCGCGGAGCTTCCCTGCGCTGGCGGCAGGGGTGGGCGGGAAAGCGGGGCGAAAACGGGCCGAAAAGCAGGCCCGGAAAGAAGAAAGCCGCACCCCGGAAGGTACGGCTTTCCCGCATTCTCGCTGGCCTGGCGGTTCGCCAGACTAACTCAAAGAGTTTCGCCCTGAAGAGGTGTTACCTCGGCGAACCAGCGAGGTGACAGCGCTGAGAATGAGACACTGGACCACCTCCTTTCGTTAAGTTGCGACCCGCTCAATATGAGCGCGTTGGAGACAAGTCGCAAGAGCGGCGAATGAGGTTCATTCGCAGGCGCGGGAAAACTGCTGCCGCGCGTCGCTGCCACTTTCTGACGGCTGCGTGCCTCATGTAAGTTCGCATGCACGGACTGACCCTTCTCGCGCTGCCGACCCTCATGCCCCGCGCCTCAGCCACACCTGTTCCGCTCTCGACCGCCAATGCGCGCCGCATCTGGATCGCAGCGCAGCGGCTCGATCGGCGCAGCCCGTTCGGCGAAGGACCGCAAGCGGTGGCCGAGGCGGTCGCGCATCTCGGCTATGTGCAGATCGATACGATCAACGTGATCGAGCGCTGCCATCACCACATCCTGTTCACGCGCATTCCAACGTACCGCCGCGCCGACCTGCATCGCGCGCAGACGCTCGACAAGAGCGTATTCGAATACTGGACGCATGCGCAGGCGTATGTGGCGACGCCGGACCTGCGTTTCTTTCTCAACGACATGAAGCTGCACCGGCGCGAGCGCGACCGCTGGTTCGCCTCGGTGACGGCGGCCGACAAGCGCAAGGTGATGCGGCTGGTCAAGCAGGGTCCGTTGACCTTGCGCGACATCGAGGACGACGATCTGCGCGAGAAGGATCACGAGTGGGCCAGCCGCAAGCCGTCGAAGCGCGCGCTGCATCTCGCCTTCTTCGAGGGGCGGCTCGCCATCTCGCAGCGCCAGGGCATGCTGAAGACGTACGATCTGATCGAGCGGCATTTTGGCTGGACCGCGCCGCCGAAAGCCGCGACGACAGCGGAGACCGCAACCTACCTGCTCGATCGCGCGCTGCGCTCGCAGGGCGTCGTCAGCCTCGATTCGATCTGCCATCTCGACGCGCCGAGCAAGGCGGCGGTGAAGCGCATCATCGATGCGCGCGTGCGCAAGGGCGAGCTGGTAGCGGTTGCGATCGACGGCGCCAGGCATCCGCACTGGGCCGCGCCGGAGACGCTGGCGGCAGAGTATGAGCCCAACGAGCTGGTGCATATCCTCTCGCCGTTCGATCCGCTGGTGATCCAGCGCAAGCGATGCGAATTGTTCTTTGATTACGGGCACAAGTTCGAGGCCTACGTGCCGAAGGAGAAGCGTGTGCTCGGCTACTTCGCGCTGCCGGTGATCGCCGGCGACGAGATCGTCGCCGCACTCGATCTCAAGACCGACCGGCAGAAGCGAAAGCTTTTGATGCAGCAGTGGACCTGGCTCGGCGCCGCGCACAAGCGCGCCAACGCGGGCCTGCGCAAGGCGTTGAAGGTCAGGATCGAGGACGAGCTCGACCGCTTCGAGAATTTCCAGCTGGGAGAGTAGCGGCGGCTGTCATCTCTGGCATTGACAGAGGCTTCCGCTATCATGCGCGTCGACTGATGCATCCGCATCGTTATTTGCGCGCGATGCAGCTGATTGAGGAGACGCCATGGCTCCACAGATTGTTTTTTACGACTGGGCGCCCTCGCCATTCTGTTTCAAGGTGCGTGCGATCCTCGATTACAAGGGCATCGCCTACAAGAAGGTGAACCCGCTCGGCACCAATGCGCTGAAGATCCGGCGCGAGGGCAAGGTGGGCAAGGTTCCCGCAATCGAGATCGACGGCGAGATGCTGATCGACTCGACCGACATCGTGTACGAACTGGAGCGCCGGTTCTCCGGTCCGCCCGTGATTCCGGCAGACGCGAACGATCGCGCGCGCTGCCACGCTCTGGAAGACTGGGCCGATGAATCGCTCTACTTCATCGGGCTCTATTATCAATGGATCGAGCCGGAAGGCCGCAAGATGGTCCCGTTTGCGTTCGGCAAAAGTCTGATGGGCCGGCTGACATATCAGTACTATAGCCGGCTCATTGCCCGGCAATTGCGGGGCCAGGGCACGCTGCGCAAGCCTGCCGAGCACGTGCACCGCGACCTCACCCGTCACATCGAGGCCATCTCATCGCTGCTCGCGCCGCAACCTTTCCTGCTCGGCGAACGCCCGTATCTCTGCGACTTTGCGCTGCTTGGTCAGCTGGTCTATCTCGCACGCACGCCGGTCGGCGGGCGACTGCTCGCCGGCCATGGCCAGATCGACGCATTTCGTGCACGCATGAAGGGGCTGAATGCGATGGCAGCCTCAAGCAAGGAAGGCGCTGAACACCCGCGTTGAGGTCAGGCGCCTTTCATGCGCATGCGGCCCATGAAGTCGCGCTTGCCGATCGGCGCACCTTTCGAGCGAAGGATGTCGTAGGCGGTCGTGGCGTGGAAATAGAAGTTGGGCAGCGAGAAGGTCATCAGGAAACCTTCCGCCGTGAACGGCAGCACCCGGTCGCCGACCTTGAATGACACGTCACGGCCTTCGAGTGCGTTGACGTCAGCCGCATTCAGCGCCGCGAGCTCGTCCTGCGCGCTCTTCACCAGCGCCTGCAGCCCCGCATAGTTGAGTCCGGGATCGCTCTTCGGCGGCACGAACTCGCCATTCTTCGCAGCGGTCAATGCGCCGCGTGAATGATGCGCGACCGAGACGATCTGATTGCGCAGCGGCCACATGTCGTCGGCGAGTTTCGTCTCGACGATCGTCTCCGGATCGATACCCTTCTCGTGGAAATGCTTCAGGCCCTTGTCGAGAAAGTGATTCACCGCACCGAGGGTCTGCAGGAAATTCGCGACACTTGCGTCGTAAAGAGAGAAGGCCATGACTGAAATTCCTTATCGTATAAAAGATTACTGTCGTAACCAAAGTACGCGCATGCGATCGGGATAGGCAAGCGGAAGCCTCACGCATCGGCGCGTTTTCATTGCACCGGCGGTAAAGCTAGAGCGTCGCCTGCTGGTGTCCGCATTCCTTGCAGGTGAAGTCGGCGCGGGTCACGCCCTTGGCGGCTTTGACGCGATTGGGCGCGCCGCACTTGCCGCACGTCGCCTCGATGCGGGTGTCGCCCTGCTTGACGACGATGGACCGCTTTTCCATTGCTTCGCGCACCAGGCGCTCGGCCTCGTCGCGCATTGCCTTCTTGTCCATTCCACCCTCGCAACGCAGCCGTCCGGCGACACATGCTTAAAGCGATTTGCTGCGCCGCTCCAGCGCCGTTTGGCCGCGCTTTAGCCGGCGCAACTGCCTCAAGCCCGACATAAATCCGATACGATTCCTTAAATATCCGGGCGCACCCTGACGCGATCAAGGCAGTTGCACGTTGCGGAGCGGACATTGGCCGAGAAGCCCGAATTCGTCGACCTCATCAGCGCCGCCACGCGCCAGAGCTGGAAAAACCCCGGCCGAACGTCGCGTCATTACGCACGTACAGAGCTGCCCGAACTGGCCGAAGAACCGAAATCCCGGCTCTCCCATTGGCCGCCGGCCCGTTGGGCTGAATGGCGGCTCGATCTCCTGAAGCCGTGGAAGAGCCGCAACAACCCGCGCGGCTGAAGCCCCACGCGATCTTGATCTTCGCGCGCGATTAAAGACCCGCTCGCGAGACAAACCGCGCCATGCCCGCATGGACGCCTGCCGTTCTCCGTGAGAAAATGACGGACAGGCATCCACGGCGAGCCACGCGATGGCGCTGAAGACCGTCACCAGACCGCAAACCAAGACCAAAACCAAAGTCGAGCGGCCGCGGCTGCACAAGGTCATCCTGATCAACGACGATTTCACGCCGCGTGAATTCGTCGTCACGATCCTGAAGGCGGAATTCCGCATGACCCAGGATCAGGCGCACAAGGTGATGATCACCGCGCATCAGCGCGGCGTCTGCGTCGTCGCCGTTTTCACGAAGGATGTGGCGGAGACCAAAGCCACCCGCGCGACCGATGCCGGCCGCGCGAAAGGCTATCCGCTTCTGTTCACAACGGAGCCGGAAGAATAGTTCGCCTACCGTCATTGCGAGGAGCGCAGCGACGAAGCAATCCAGCTCCTGTGCTTTGGCTGGATTGCTTCGCTTCGCTCGCAATGACGAAAATTACTGCGTTCCGATCTCAATGTTGTTCTCGCGCACGACCGCGCCCCAGACCTTCATCTGGTTGGCGTAGAACGCCTTCAGCTCGGCGGGGCCCCCGGCAAGAATTTTGATCTGCTGCGCGTCCCTCAGCTTCTCGGCCACCTTCGGATCCTGCAAGGTCGCGCGCAGATCGCGCTCGAACCGCTCGATCACCGGCGCCGGCGTCGCGGCCGGTGCAAACACGCCCCACCACGCCGTCGACTCGACGACCGGCGCACCGGCTTCCGCCGCGGTCGGCACCTGCGCCAGTTCTTTCGCTTCTGCTCGTCTTTCCGAGAACTGCACGATCGGCCGCAAGGTGCCGCCCGCGAACTGCGGATTGACCAGCGCCGCGCTGGCAATGATGAGATCGACGTGACCTGCGAGCGCATCGTTGAGCGCCGGACCGCCGCCGCGATACGGCACGTGGTTCATCTGAATGCCGAGCAGCTTCGTCAACCGCACCATGGTCAGATGGCCAACGCTGCCGGCGCCGATGGTGGCATAGGTCACCACGCCGGGCTTTTCCTTCGCCGCGGCGATGACATCGGCGAGCGTCTTGTACGGCTTCGACGGATTGGTCGCGAGCACGTTCGGCGAGGTGCCGATCAGCATCACCGGCGCGAGATCCTTCTCGGAGTCGAACGGCAGCTTCAGCAGCGACGGATTGACGGCGTGCGTATCGAACACGAACAGCCAGGTGCGGCCATCGGGCGCGGAGCGCACGACCTGCATCGCGCCGGTCGACCCGGCGGCGCCGGGCTTGTTCTCAATGACGAAGTTGGCCTTCTGCCGATCCTGCAATCCCTGCTGGACCTGACGCGCGACGGCATCGACGGTGCCGCCGGCCGGGAACGGCACGACGATGGTCACCGAACCGCCAACCGGCGCGTCCTGCGCCAGCGCGGGTGGCGCAGCGAGCAGCGGTGTCACAAGCCCGGCGGCCAAAATCAATCGTGCGAAAACCTGCCCACGAAATAGCATCAGCGTACCTCCTCCCATAAAGCAGCGGCCGCGCGCAGGCGCGCCGGCCGTCCATGCGGTGCCCCGTTGCGGCTTCTTAGGCAGCTTTTGGATGAGGGCAGCGGGAAAAGTGTCGGCTGCCGGAGGGGTCTCAGTCAACAGGCTCGTCGGCCGGATAAACCCCGCGCAGAACGCTTTCGAAGTGCCCCTTGACCGAGTCGTTGCACAGGCACGCGCGCGCGGCGAGCGTGTCGGCATCATTGACCAGCAACGCGCCACGCCGCGTTTCGAGAAGGCCGTCGCGGCGCAGCGTCTGGATCACCCGGCTCGCATAGCTGCGGCCGACGCCGAGCATACCGGCGAGCTGCTCCTGCGTCAGCGGCACGACGTTTTCGCCCGTGCGCTCCATCGCCGAGATGATCCACTTCGCCGTGCGCTGTTCGATCGAATGCGTGGCGTTGCAGGCGATCGACTGAAACATCTGCGCGAGCATGCAGTCGGCGTAACGCGAAAACATTTGACTCAGCGAAGGCGACTTCGCTTTCGCCGCATCGAGCGTCTCGATCCGCAGTTGCGCGAACGGACCGCCGACCTGCACGATCATGCGCGTGTACGCCGGCAGGTTGCCGCGGCTGACGATGCCGCCGACCGCGCCCTCGCGGCCGATCAGAATCGTTTCGACATCGCGGCCGTCCTCGTTGGTGACGAGGTAGGAGACGAGACTCGGTCCGCACGGAAAATAAACGGTGCCGACGTGATCGCCCGGGCTGTAGAGCAGATCGCGCGACGCAAGTTCAGTGAATGTGAGATCCGGCTGCAACAGTGCGTAATCCTGCTCGCGCAATGTGCGCAGCAGATTGTTGGACGGCTTTTCTCCTCCGGCAGGAGGCCGGTTTTTCGATGCTTGCATGGTCACGGATTGTCCCCCGCCGCTGCGGCGGTTTATAGCGGACGGCTTGAATCGATAATGTCCACTTCTGAACAGACAAACGCATAACCCCTCAATATTGTTCCCTGAAGGAACCTCGTTGCGCCATCGGGCAGCGGCGGTTCGCTGCGCAAATCCTCACATCTGTTCAGAATGACACACACCGATGGACACCACCGGCATGCCCTTCGACGTGCTTATCGTCGAGGACAACTTCATCATCGGCCTCGATACCGAGATGATCCTGCGCGACCTCGGCGTTGCGAGTGTGCGACTGGCCACCGATGCCTCGGCAGCACTGAGAGCGATCGACGCGCAGCTTCCTGACTTTGCACTGATCGATGTCGATCTCGGCAACAGCAGCGGATACGAGGTCGCCGCCATTCTGGCGCAGCGCGACGTGCCGTTCGCCTTCGCCACCGGCTATGCCGAACTACAAGCGCCGCCGCCGCTGTTGCGCGGCGCACGCATCGTCGGCAAGCCCTACACCATCGACAGCCTGCGCAATCTGCTCACGCGCGCAAAATAAAACAGGCGCCCGCAGGCGCCTGTCGATGAATCGCGGATCGCTTGGCGTCAGAAGCCGAAGCTGAAACCGAAGCCCGGACCGTAGAAGCGCGGGCCGCCGTAGTAACCGTACGGCCGATAGTATGGGCCGCCGTAATAACCGTACGGACGATAATAGCCGTACGGGCGATAGTAGCGCGGACCGCCGTAGTAGTAGCGGCGATAGCGGCGCCGGGCGCTGAAATCTTCGATCGCGTTATTCTTGCTCGCGTCCTGCTGCGTGGCAGCAGGAGTTTCGGCCGCTGCCGCCGGCGTCATCACAGCCGAGCCGACGAACATCAAAGCGGTCGCACCCAAGGCGGCGCCCAAGGTCGCACCGAACAATGTCTTCATGGTTCGCTCCTCATGTCTTGCATCAGGCGCAGTCGCCATGCGCTCAGACTCTTACGTCGGCCGGGACGATCGGAAGGTTCATCCCGGAATTGTTGGTAACAGCACTAACGCAGAACCGCGCCGCCGGTTCCCGAGTCAGGGGCCGGGCGGCGCGGCTCAATCCGCTCAGTAGTAATAGTAGGGGTTGAACGGCCGGCGGCAGATCTTGCGCGGTCCGAAGTCGGTCCAGACGATCCGGCAGCGGCGCGGATAAATGACCGGCGAGCCGACATAGAACCGCGGACCGCCATAGAAGCGGCGGTGATGGAAGCCACCGCGATGGAAGCCACCGCGGAAGCCGGCAGCCCGGAAGCCGCCGCCACGGAATCCACCGCCTCGGAAGCCGCCACCGCCGCGGAAACCACCGCCGCCGCGACGCACTTCGATGACAAGATTTTCCGACGCGTACTTCGCAGTGCCGGCGCTCGCCGGATTGATCAGCGACAGCGCTTCGGCGCGCTCAGCCGGCGCGGCGATCGCCATCGTTGCCGCAACAGCCATGAGTCCCAGAAACTTCTTCATACGTCAGTCCCTCCCAGCATCGGCTCAGCCGATCAAAGATGACAACAGATCCACACGCGCTGACGTTGGCAACTGCATCCCGGAATGCGCCGATCGTGTGTCGGCCCGCAGCGTCAACCGAATGTTCAAACGAGTCCGATGTCGCCCGGACGAACGCTAGATCGCGCGAGGTGAACGCGTCATGAATGCACGCGCCGCATTGATGAATGCGCGCCCGATCCTGCACCGCAACGTGAAAAAGATCGCGATGATCGCGCGCGATCCGCGATCTCGACCGTATCTAATTGCCGCAAGCAGCATCGCATCCGGATGCGAATGCCTCTCGCTGCTTCAACCGGAGGAGTCGGTTCGATGAATCGCAACAGCAAGCTCGTCGTCACATGCATGATCGTCATCGCGTATGCCGCGCTCGCGAGCGCAGCGCTTGCCTCACAGGGACCGGGAACGGGACCGGGTCCCGTCAGCGGGCCGGTGCAGACGATCATGGCGGTGTTGGTTTATGGCTTTTGCGGCGCAACGGTATTGATGGCCGCGGTGATCGATCTGTGGAAGTGAGTGTGGGAGCGAGAGCTCAGCCGCTCCAGTAGCAATTCACCACCGGCACAATGACGGTGCCGCTCGGACGGTACTCCTGCACATAGCGCGCGTTGCAGACGCGCTTCGAGTTCGGTCCGGGGAACGAGCGATACACCCGCACGCGGGTCGCCGGACGGCGCGCGCGGCGCTGCGCGGTGAGATCGGATGGCTTCGATGACGCCGCAGTCTGCGTGACGGGCGAGGTCTGCTGCGCGGACGCGGATGCGCCCCACACCAGGCTTGCCAGCGCGAGAGCGCCCGCCCCGATCACCATGTCTTTAAACGCCATCGCACAACCCCATACCGAAGGCCGCAAAATCGCGGATTAGCGGGTCTGCGTCAACCGGCGGCAGCCGTCCGGAAGCCGTTTCCGCGGCACTCTGGCGGTGCCTTTTTTCGCTTCCATGCTCTAGAACATGGGCATGTGGATCTCGACCAAAGCCCCCTCCCTCGCCGAGATGGAAGCCATGGCCCACCGCATCTATGAGCGGCTGCCGAAGGGCTTTCGCGACCGCTGCGAGGGCCTGATCATCCGCGTCGATGACTTTCCGACCGACGAGGTGCTCGACACCATGAACGCGGAATCGGAGTTCGACCTGCTCGGGCTGTTTCAGGGCATCGGCCTGCCGTTTCGTTCGGTGGAAGAAATCGCGCCGATGCCGAACATGATCTGGCTGTACCGGCGGCCGATCCTCGATTACTGGGCCGCACATGACGAAAGCCTGGGCCACATCATCCGCCACGTGCTGATCCACGAGATCGGCCACCATTTCGGCATGTCGGACGACGACATGGAGGCGCTCGAGGCGAGCGTCGACGACGACAAGGTGGCGGCGCGGAACTAGCGGGGCGGTTCCCATGTGAACCGAACGACGACGCCGGGGCACTAACCGGGAAAGGTGCCGCTGCTACAGACGCCGCCGCACGCCGTTCACTCCGGAGCACCGGCCATGGCCACAACGGTAACGACCATTCGCGCCGGCTTCATGCGGCGCGCCATCGCGCTCGCCATCGACTTTCTGCTGCTGTTGTCGATCGTCACCGTCATCGGCGTGCCGCTGGCAAAGCTCTCCGGCGGTACGGTTCGTGTCGAGAGCGCGCTGGTGCAGAGCGTCGACTGCAAGAAGCTCGATACGATGCCGGCGGGCATCGATCTGCCGGACGGCTTCAAGCCGACGACGATCGCATCGTGCACCTATTCCTCGTTCGGCTCGCCTTACAACTGGACCGTGGTCGCGCAACAGGTCACCGAGCAGGACATCAAGATGGGCGACACCGAATACACAGTGTCGAAGAAGCTGTCGTACACCTATCCGCTCAACCCCTACGGCCTGCCGACCGACCCGCTTTATCTCGACAAGTATGCGCTCGTGTTTTTCGCGCTCTACTTCATCGTGTGCGAGTGGCTTGCCGGCGGCACGCTCGGCAAACGCGTCCTCGGCATGCGCGTGCAGTCGCTCGGCGGCGAACCGGTCTGGCTCGTTCAGGCAGTGAAGCGCACCGTCATTCGCTTCGGCTGGCTGATTCTGATTCCGATCGGCAGCAAGCTGCTGGAGTCCTCGCCGGACCGGCTGGTCGAAATCATCATCGGGCTGGCCGCCGTCAATCTGATCGTCGTCGTCGCACTCGCGGTCAATGCGATACGGACGATGCGTAAGGGTGAACGTCCCTGGCACGACCGCTGGGCGGCGACCGAGGTGGTGCGCACCGGCAGCGCGCAACAGGCCGCGTCCCGCGTATCCGGCGCAACCGCGTAACGCCGTGCGGTTGTAGCGGCGTCCCGCAACGCGTGTTCCGGCATGGCGATTGTTCGTAATAGCGCCGTCTCCTGTCCGGCCTAAGCTCGGCGGCCTCACGCGCTCCACGGAGGCCGTCATGTCCAGCCAAGTTGCCGCCCTTAGTCTTCCGACCCTGATGATCATCGTGATCGGGCCGGTCCTCTTTCTGGTGGCCCTGATCTTCTCGCTGCGCGCCGGCGAATTTTCATGGCCGAACATCAGCGTGCTCGGCATCGCCGCGCTGACCCTGATGCTGCCCTCGATCCAGAAATTCAGCGTCAGCAAGGATTCGCTGAGCTTCGAGCTGTTTCAGAAAGGGATCGAAACCAGCCGTGACGCGCTCGATGCGCTCCAGAAAAGCACCGAGGACAACGCCAAGGGTCTCAGCGCCCTGCGCGACACCATGACCGAGATCAAGTCGTCCTACGCCAGCCTGATTTCCAAACAGACCGACGTGCTGACCGCGACCATCCAGAAGGGCGGCACCGGCAACGCCGCGCCGCCGACGGCCTCGGAAACCCGCAACCTCGACCTGATCCAGGAGGACCTGCGCCGCGCCCAGTCGGGCGTCAGCCAGAAGCTCGACCAGGCCGACAGCAACCTGAATTCATTCAGGAATAACAATGCGGTTGTGCAGGGGAAAATACGTGATATCGATGCCGTGATCAGGCAAATCCCTAAATTCTGACAGAGCCTTACCGATGGACAAGTTCACCACGCTGACCGGCGTCGCTGCGCCTCTGAAGATCATCAATGTCGACACCGACATGATCATTCCGAAGCAGTACCTGAAAACGATCAAGCGCACCGGCCTCGGCAAGGGCCTGTTCTCCGAACAGCGCTACAAGGACGACGGCAGCGAGAACCCGGACTTCGTCCTGAACAAGCCGGCGTATCGCCAGGCCAAGATTCTCGTCGCCGGCGACAACTTCGGCTGCGGCTCGAGCCGCGAGCATGCGCCGTGGGCGCTCGCCGACTTCGGCATCAAGTGCATCATCTCGACCTCGTTCGGCGACATTTTCTATAACAACTGCTTCAAGAACGGGATGTTGCCGATCCGTGTCTCGCCGGAAGAGCTCGACAAGTTGTTCGACGACGCCGACCGCGGCGCCAACGCGACGCTGACGATCGATCTCGAGAAGCAGGAAATCCGCGGCCCCGATGGCGGCGTGATCAAGTTCGACCTCGACCCGTTCCGCAAGCACTGCATGCTGAACGGCCTCGACGACATCGGCCTGACGCTGGAGAAGAAGACCTCGATCTCGACCTACGAGTCGAAGGCGAAGGAATCGCGCCCCTGGCTGTGAGCTGGCGCGCTGACGGAATCGAAAGGCCGGGCATCGCCCGGCCTTTTTGTTTGTAAGGTCAGGCGAGCCTAGCCCGCCGCGGCGATCGCGTCCGCAATGGCGATCGTGCGCTTCGCCATTTCCATGTGCATGCGCTCGACCATCTGGCCGTCCATCTGAACCGCGCCCTTGCCGGCATTCTCGGGTTGATCGAACAGCGCCGCGATCTTGCGTGCACGCGCGACTTCGTCCGCCGGCGGCGTGAAGGCGGTGTTGCACGGCTCGATCTGGCTCGGATGGATCAGCGTCTTGCCGTCGAAGCCGAGATCGCGGCCCTGCTCGCACTCGCGCGCAAAGCCGTCGAGGTCGCTGAAGTCGTTGTAGACGCCATCGAGAATCTCGATGCCGCCGGCGCGCGCGGCAATCACGCAGCTGGAGAGCAGCGACAACATCGGCGCGCGGCCCTTCACCATGCGGATGCGCGACTCGCGCGCGATGTCGTTCGGACCGATGACGAACCCGGCAAGACGATTATCGGCTTCGCTGCCTGCGGCCGCGATCTCCGGTGCGCGCAGCACCGCGCGCGGCGACTCGATCATCGCCCAGATCTTGATGTGCATGCCGCCACCCATATCGGCGACGCGATCGGAAATCGTCTTGAGGTCGGCGACGCTCGCCACTTTCGGCACCATGACGCCGTCCGGCTGCGCCTTCGCCGCCATCCGGATGTCGTCGATCCACCACGGCGTATCGAGGCCGTTGATGCGGATGATGATCTCGCGGCGGCCAAACCCTTTCGCCGCCACCGCGTCGGCGATCTGCTGGCGCGCGACAGCCTTGGCATCCGGCGCCACCGCGTCCTCAAGATCGAGGATCAGGCCATCGGCCGTTAGCGTCCGCGCTTTTTCCAGCGCACGGGCATTGGAGCCGGGCATGAATAACATCGAACGGCGCGGACGGATCATGAGGGCTTATCTCCAATCAGAACGGATGGCGTAGCACCGGTCATCACCCGCTTAAAGGGTTGTGGCACTGCACAGGGTGTGCTTATCGAAAGTGGTCCACGAAGGCAGCAGCCATGACAGACTTTCCCAAAAACCTGATCGACGGATACCGCAGCTTCGCCGCCAACCGGCTGCCGGCCGAGCAATCGCGCTACCGCGAGCTGTCCGAATACGGCCAGTCGCCGGAAGTGCTGGTGATCGGCTGCTGCGACTCGCGCGTGTCGCCGGAGGTGATCTTCGACGCCGGACCGGGCGAGCTGTTCGTGATCCGAAATGTCGCGAACCTGGTGCCGCCCTATACGCCCGACGGCAACGCCCGCGCGGTGTCGGCTGCGCTGGAGTTCGCGGTGCAGGTCTTGAAGGTGAAGCACATCGTCGTGCTCGGCCATGCGCAGTGCGGCGGCATCCGCGCCTTCGCCGAGGAAGCCGAGCCGCTGTCGCCCGGCGACTTCATCGGCAAATGGATGGAGTTGATGGAGCCCGAGGCCAAGGAGATCGGCCCGCGCGGCGACATGTCGAAACAGCAGTTTCTCGCCAAGCTCGAACGCGCCGCCGTGAAGCGCAGCCTCGAGAACCTGATGACGTTCCCGTGCGTGCAGATCCTGGTCGAACGCGGCAAGCTCGAGCTGCACGGCGCGTTCTTCGGCGTGGCGCAGGGCTCGCTGTCCGTGCGCGATCCGGTGACCGGCGAATTCCACGACGTCGGTGAAGTAGTGAAGGCTTAAGCGGCTTGAGCTAATGCCCGCCGCCGCCCCAGCGGTCCGACAGCGCCATCAACAGCGTCGAGACGACGAACACGAGGTGGACGCCGGCAAGCCACATCAGCTTTTCGGTGTTGAGCGACGTATCCAGCGCCATGAACGCTTTCAGCACCTGAATGGCCGAGATCGCGACGATCGAGGCGAGCAGCTTCTGCTTCAAGCCTGAGAAGTCGACCTTGGTCATCCACTCCGGCCAGTCAGGATGGCCGCCGGGATCGATGCGCGAGACGAAATTCTCGTAGCCCGAGAACACGACGATCAGGATCAGGTTGCCGGTGAGCGACAGATCGATCAGCGACAGCGCGCCGAGGATGATGTCGGCTTCCTTTGCCGCCGATGCGTGGGTGATGAAGTGGATCAGTTCGAGGCCGAACTTGTAGAGCAGTACGGCAAGGCAGATGACGAGGCCGAAGTAGAACGGCGCCATCAGCCAGCGGCTGTTGAACAGCACGGTCTCGAAGCCGCGCTCGACTTTTTTCAGAGGCCGCGCGTCGTGATTGGAAGCTTCAGCTGGAGCTTGGCTTGGTTCGGCCATAATACTCACCTCGTCATGCCCGGACTTGATCCGGGCATCCATCTGAACTCGATTACGCGGCAAGATGGATCGCCGGGTCAAGCCCGGCGATGACGAGCATAAACAAAAACGCCCTCTCGGATGGAGAGGGCGTTTTGTTGATTGACAAGTGCAGCGATCAAGCCGCCTTCTGCTTCGGCTTGAGCAGCTTGCGGTTGATCAGGCTTTCGGCGATCTGAATGGTGTTCAGCGCCGCGCCCTTGCGCAGATTGTCCGACACGCACCAGAACGAGAGGCCGTTCTCCACCGTCGCGTCCTCGCGGATACGGCTGATGTAGGTGGCGTCTTCGCCCGCCGATTCATACGGCGTGACGTAGCCGCCCGGTTCGCGCTTGTCGATGACAAGGCAACCCGGCGCCTTGCGCAGGATGTCGCGCGCTTCGTCCGCCGTGATCGGATTCTCGAACTCGACGTTGACGGCTTCCGAGTGGCCGATGAACACCGGCACGCGCACGCACGTGGCGGTAAGCTTGATCTTGGGGTCGAGCATCTTCTTGGTCTCGGCCACCATCTTCCACTCTTCCTTCGTGTAGCCATCCTCCATGAACACGTCGATATGGGGGATGACGTTGAAGGCGATCCGCTTCGGAAACTTCTTCAGCTTGAGTTCGTCGTTCGTGTAGACCGACTTCGTCTGCGAGAAGAGTTCGTCCATCGCATCCTTGCCGGCGCCCGACACCGACTGATAGGTCGCAACGACGACGCGCTTGATCTTGGCGGCGTCATGCAGCGGCTTCAGCGCGACGACGAGCTGCGCCGTCGAGCAGTTCGGGTTGGCGATGATGTTGCGCTTGGTGTAGCCGGCAAGCGCGTCGGCATTCACTTCCGGCACGACCAGCGGCACGTCCGCGTCGTAACGGAAAGCCGACGAGTTATCGATCACGACCGCGCCCTTGGCGGCGATCTTCGGCGACCACTCCTTCGACGTCTCGCCGCCCGCCGACATCACGCAGATGTCCACGTCGGAGAAGTCGTAATTGTCGAGCGCTTTCACTTTCAGGGTTTTGTCGCCGTAAGAGACATCCACGCCGATGCTGCGGCGAGAAGCCAGCGCCACGACCTCATCGGCCGGGAAGCTTCGTTCGCTGAGGATGTTGAGCATCTCCCGGCCCACGTTGCCGGTCGCGCCCACGACTGCGACCTTGTAACCCATCGTTCACTCTCCGAGGAAAAATCCCTCCCGCCGCGCGTGGCGGTAAAGGGAAGAGGGTGCGCTTCTATGCGAGAAATGACGCAAAGACAACGTCATCACCGCACATCTGACACGCACTCGTACCGCGTCCAGCATACATGGCCTCGTTTCCGGACATCTTAAAGAGCACGGAAATCCATCCGGTGCTGCGGAGCTTCGCCGATGAGGTGAGGGCCATTGCCGTTCGCTTGATGGCCTATACCGGCGGACTGGCCGCGCTGGCCTTCCTCGCTGCCGATCTGCTCGGCACCGCGCCGGTGATCGCCTCCGTTGAGCCGCAAGCCCGGCCGGGCTGGTTCGAGGTCGCCAAGCCGCACCCGGCCTTCGCCGTGTCGCAGGTCGATTTCGGCGGCAAACCAAGCACTTACGGTATCCGCCGGCACCCCGAGGGCGGCCGCAAGGATTCGCTTATCTGGGGTATGGGCGGCGAAAGCCCGGTTGCCGAGGTCGAAATCTTCCGGCTCGGCGGGGAGACCCCCGACAATGCACCAGCAGCCCCGGATCTCGCGATCCGCATGGGCCTCCTTGGCGGCGGAGAGGCCGAGGCGGCGGGCATCATCGACACCAAATTCGGGCCCGTCAGCCTGATCCGGTTCCCGGCGCAGGAGAGCAAGAGCAAGCCCTGTCTCGGCTTTGCCAAGGTCTTCGAGGGCACCCGCATTCATATCACCGGCTTTGCCTGCCATGCCGACACCATCGCCGCCCAGCGCGCCTCGGTCGGCTGCATGCTGAACCGCCTCACCCTGCTCGCGGCAGGCAATGACAGCAAAATGGCCGAGCTTTTCGCCCGCGCCGAACTGAAGCGGGGCAGCTGCAACCCGGCCCCGGTACCGGGCGATTGGGTCTCGACCCTGCAGGAGCCGCAGCTGCGCGGCCGCCTCTGATCCCGGAACGAAACACCCTCCACTTGCATTCACGAGATGTTGGCGGCTTGCCGCCAATATGTCCTTGAGGTGTGGCCCAAATCACCTTGTGGCGATGGTCCGGACAGGGCTACAAGAGGTCAAATCAGGACGTTCACGAGGACGCTATGACTTTGAAAATGCTCGCTGCCGGCGCCGCCGCGGCTTTCGCCGCGATCGCCCTGTTCGGGACCGTCGCCGAGGCCCAGACTCAGCGCAAGAAAGGCCCGCGTCCGGTGCTCGTGCGCGCCGCCGGTCCGAACATTCAGTATCAGCGCGGCCCGACCCGCATCTACGTCACCAAGCGCTCCTGGCTCGATGCCGGCACCGAAGTGCTGCCGGGCGAGCGCAAGTTCTCGGACTACGCCTTCCCGCCGGGTTACTGCGCCAGCTGCGCCGCCGTGCCGCGCTCGCCGGTGCGCGCGCCGCTGTCGGACACGCCGTACGATCTCGGCGGCTATCCGCTGGCGATCCCGCTCTATTGAGTGGTCGAAATTTTCTCTGACGACAAAGCCCGGCCTTGCAGCCGGGCTTTTTTGTTGCAGCAAGCGCGAGCGTCAGGCGTGCAGCGCCTGCAACTCCTTGAGGATCGCCTCGCCCATCTGCGATGTTGACACGATCTTGGCGCCGTCGGACTTGATGTCCGCGGTGCGCAGGCCCTTCTCGAGCGTCGTCGCGATCGCCTGATCGAGCTTGTCGGACAGCGCGCCCATGTCGAACGAATAACGCAGCGCCATGCCGAACGAGGTCAGCATCGCCACCGGATTGGCCATGCCCTTGCCGGCAATGTCCGGCGCCGAGCCGTGCACCGGCTCGTACAGCGCCTTGCGCTTCTTGGTCTTCGGATCGACGTCGCCGAGCGACGCCGACGGCAGCATGCCGAGCGAGCCGGTCAGCATCGCCGCGATGTCGGAGAGAATGTCGCCGAACAGGTTGTCGGTGACGATGACGTCGAACTGCTTCGGCCATTTGACGAGCTGCATGGCGCCGGAGTCGGCGAGCTGATGCTCGAGCGTCACGTCCTTGAACTCGCGCTGATGCACCTGGGTGACGACCTCGTTCCAGAGCACGCCCGACTTCATGACGTTGCGCTTCTCCATCGACGTCACCTTGTTCTTGCGCTTCTTCGCAAGGTCGAAGGCGACGCGGGTGATGCGCTCGATTTCGTAGGTATCGTAGACCTGCGTATCGATGGCGCGCTTCTGGCCGTTGCCAAGATCGCTGATGGTCTTCGGCTCGCCGAAGTACACGCCGCCAGTGAGCTCGCGCACGATGACGATGTCGAGGCCTTCGACCACTTCACGCTTCAGGCTGGATGAATCGGCCAGCGCCGGATAGCAGATGGCGGGGCGGAGATTCGCGTAAAGCGCGAGATCCTTGCGCAGGCGCAGCAGACCGGACTCCGGCCGCACGTCGTACGGGATGCTGTCCCACTTCGGACCGCCGACCGCGCCGAAGATCACGGCGTCCGCCGCATGCGCGCGCTTCATGTCGTCTTCGGAAATGCCGACCTTGTGCGCATCGTAGGCGGCGCCGCCGACCAGACCTTCCTCCGTTTCGAACTTGGCAATGCCCGTGCTGTTCAGCCAGCCGATCAGGCGTTTCACCTCGGCCATGACTTCAGGGCCGATGCCGTCGCCGGGCAGAAGAAGGAGCTTGTGGGTCGCCATGAGAAACGCCTCGCAGGAAGGAAAACAACGAACGGATGCGGGCGGATTGCTAGAATTTTGAGGCGGAAATGGCAAGCCACCATTGCCGCTGCGGCGGTTGGCGGAGCGCAGGCCACGTGCCAAGGTCGCCGTGCCGGAGATCACCTTGCCCAGCCTTTCCGCCACGCCGCACCCCGCGCGAACGATTTTCATCCTGTCGCTGGCGCCGACCATCGGGCTCGGCATCGCCCGCTTCGGCTATGCGCTGGTGCTGCCCGACATGCGCGACAGCTTCGCCTGGTCGTATTCGGCGGCGGGCTTCATGAACACGATCAACGCCGCCGGCTATCTGTTCGGCGCGCTGGTCACCGCGGCGCTGACGCGGCGGATCGGCCTGTTCGACACGGTGCGGGCCGGCGTCATCGCCTGCATCGTGTCGCTGGCGCTATGCGCCATTACGTCGAACTTCGGTCTCCTGAGTTTCGCGCGGCTGCTCGCGGGCGCAGGCGGTGCGTTCGGATTTATCGCCGGCGGCGCGCTTGCCGCGCACATTGCGCAAGCCAATCCGGATCGCTCCGCGTTCCTGCTCGGGCTGTATTACGGCGGCTCGGGCGTCGGCATCATCGTCTCGGGCTTGGTGGCGCCGCTGATGCTCGATGCGCTGGGTGCAGGGTCGTGGCCGAAGATCTGGGCGGCATTCGCACTGATCGGAGTGGCGCTCGGTCTCGTCCTGATCCTCAAGCGGATCGACACGCCGGCAACGCCGGATAACGGAGGCACCGCACGGATCGCGCTGCCGCAAATTACGATCTATCTCTTCGCCTACTTCTGCTTCGGCGCCGGCTACATCGCCTACATGACCTTCATGATCGCCTACGTGCGCGACGTCGGCGGCAGCGTCGCGGCGCAAAGCATCTTCTGGTGTCTAATCGGACTGGGCACGATCGTTTCGCCGTGGCTGTGGCGCGGATTGCTCGCGCGCGGAGAAAGCGGCATGGCGCTGGCCGTTCTGCTCGCGATCAACGCGATCACGGCCGGTCTGCCGTTGCTGAGCAGTTCGCCGGCGATGCTCGCCGTATCGGCCTTCGGTTTCGGCGCGGTTTTCTTTACGGTCGTCGGCGCCACCACAGCGTTCGCACGCTTCAACTATCCGCCGGCTGCCTGGCCAAACGCGATTGCCGTGCTGGCGATCATCTTCGGCATCGGCCAGACGCTCGGTCCGATCGCGACCGGCGCGATCAGCGACGCGCTGGGCAGCCTGTCGTCGGCGCTGACGATATCGGCGGTGACGCTGGCTGTCGGCGCGATCGCCGCCGCGTTTCAACGGCCGCTCGCGCAATCGACCACGAACGGCTGACGGCGTCACGCCGCGTCAGCCGAGCTTGTTACAGATCGTCTCGATGGCCGCCGCCGTCTCGCCGGGCTGCAGCGCCGGATGAAGATGGGTGCCGTTCAAGCGCACCACCGGCCAGCCGCGCTCCTCCGCGTTACCCGCAACCTTGTCGTAGAAGCCCGAGATCTGGACGTAACCGGCGGGGATGTGTTTCCACGGCGCGAGATCGAGCGCGTCCTCGAACCAGCTGAATGACACGCGCGGCTGATCGCGCTCGAACGCGGCGTATGCGGCTGCGTCCTTTGCCAACTCGTCGACACCCGTCAGCGCCCGGCCCGGATGATCGCGCCACCAGTCCGACCAGATCGGCAAGCGCCCGTCTGCATCGGCGAGCGTGGCGATGAACTTGCGGAACGTCTCCCGGCCCGGCACCGCACTGCCGCTATCCGCCGGAATCTCGCCGTCCACCATCACCAGACCGCGCACCGGCATATGCCCGGCAACCGCGGCGGCCAGTACTGTCGACAGGCTGTAGCCGACGACGAACGGCGGTTGATCGAGGGTCAGCATGCTGGCGTAAATCGACGGCAACGACCGCCACGGCGGCAACACGTCCGTCGTCGCCAGCACATCGGGCACATGTACGCGCCAGCCGGATGCGCGTAGACGCTCGGCGACGGGCGTCCAGCTCGACGCACCGACCATGGAGCCGGTGAGCAAAACGATATCGGGTGATGTCACAGAAAGGCCGAGTGGATTGAGGGGACAGGATCGATCATCGATGGATGACGATCCTACCCGATCCACATGACATCATCAAAGCGGGGGCCGCTTACAGCCCGCTAAAGTCGTTGTAGCCGAGGTCTTCCCAGTAGCCGCCCATGTAGTCGTTGGTGACTTCCATGCCGACCACGTACTTCGGATTCTTGAAGCCGAGCCGGGTCGGCACGCGAATCTTCATCGGATAGCCGTAGGCGCGCGGCAGAATCTGGTTGTCGAACTTGAACGACATCTGCGTCTGCGGATGGAAGCAGGTCTGCATGTCGAGGCAGGTCGAGTAACCCTCGGCGCAGATGAAGCGCACGTACTTCGCGCGCGTGTCCGCGCCGACCAGTTTCAGGAAATCGCCGAGCTTCGGTCCAGTCCAGCTGCCGACCGCGCTCCAGCCTTCCACGCAGATGTGCCGCGTGACCTGCTTGAACTCCGGCAGCTTGTAGAGCTCTTCCAATACCCACGGCTTCTGGTCGCGGATCAGGCCGGAGAGTTCGAGCTTGTACTCCTCGGCTTTCACATCCGGCGCCTCGTCCAGCGAATAATACGCGTTGAACGGGAACGGCCGCATGATGAAGTTTTCCGGATAGGTCTGCGCCAGCTTGTTCGGATCGAACAGGCGCGCCTGCACCGCATCGTTAAACTTCGAAATCTGCTTCAGCACGTTCTCGGCGCTGGAGCTGTCGAGCACATCGCAGCCGGTGAGCAGCGTCAGTGCGCCGAGGCTCGCGCCGCCGGTGAGGAAGCGGCGGCGGGCGGGATCGGGCAACAGCTTTGCCGCATCCTTGACCAGCAAGTTCTGATCGACGCCAGGAATGATCTTCGCGGGCTTGCGCTTCATCCTACCCTCCTACAATTTTTATGGCGCATGATCTTGTCCGAAAACCGGAATCCACTTTTCGGGATCATGCGCTAGCGACCGAGGATCATGGCGCGCAGGCTCTTCGGAACGAGCACCGCAAGCACCACGTGAATGACAAGGAAACCAACGATCGCGGCCATCGCACCGAAGTGCCAGACGCGCGCGGTGTTGAAACCGCCGAAGATGTTCGTCAGCCAGGAGAGCTGCACCGGCTTCCAGATCGACAGACCCGACAGAACGACAACGATGCCGGCGAGAATGACGCCGAGATAGAGCAGCTTCTGTACATTGTTGTACTTCGACAGGTCCTCATGCGAGAGCTTGCCGGTGAGCGCATCCTTGGTGTCGGTGAGCAAACCGACCGGCGAAATCGGCAGCATCTTCTTGCGGAAGCGGCCGGTGAGCAGGCCGACGATGATGTAGAGGAGGCCGTTCACCATCAGAAGCCACATGGCTGCGAAGTGCCAGAGCAGCGCGCCGCCGAGCCAGCCGCCGAGCGTGATCGCCGACGGGAAGGTGAAGCTGAAAATCGGATAGGCGTTGTAGATCTGCCAGCCCGACATGATCATCATGATCATCGCGACTGCATTGATCCAGTGCATGATGCGGACCCACACCGGCTGCAGCACCTTCGCCTTCGCTCCGGCTGCAACAACCTCTTCCGCCTTATGATCTGCTGCGAGACTGGACATATTCCGCTCCCATCGCATGTGCGTTTGTACCACTGGATACGGCCCGGAATTAGCGATGTTTCGCCCGCGCCCGGCCGCAAAAATAAATCTTCGTTGTGAAACTTTCGATGCATGGGCCTATGCTTCACAGCTATCGGCCGCTCGAAATAGAACGGGCCGGATTGCTCCGGCCCGCATCGCATTGGAGAACGTCAGTCAGGCTGCCGTAATGGCGACCTGCGCGACGCGATCGTTCAGCCCGGGAGCAGAACGGTGTCGACGACGTGGATCACGCCGTTCGACTGGTTGACGTCCGGAATGGTCACTTCCGACTTGCCGCCCTTGGCGTCGGTGATGGTAACCTTGCCGCCGGCAACGCCGACGGAAAGTTCTTCACCGGCAACGGTCTTGAGCTTCTGACCGTCCTTGAGCTGCGCCGCGTTCAGACGGCCCGCAACGACGTGATAGGTCAGGATCTTGGTGAGGGTCGCCTTGTTCTCAGGCTTCACCAGCGTGTCGACGGTGCCGGCCGGCAGCTTGCCGAATGCGGCGTTCGTCGGCGCGAACACGGTGAACGGGCCCTTACCCTGCAGCGTCTCGACGAGGCCAGCGGCCTTCACGGCGGCGACCAGCGTGGTGTGATCCTTCGAGTTCACGGCGTTCTCGATGATGTTCTTCGACGGGAACATCGGCGCGCCACCGACCTGAACGGTCTTCTCAGCCGGCGCCATCTTGTCCTGCGCGATCGACGGAGCAGCGAAGGCGATCGCAGCGACAGCTGCGGCAGTGAGCAATGCAATACGTTTCGACATCTTGAAGTCTCCCGATGTGCGTGATTGAGCAGCGACGTGCCGCTCGTGATTGAACTTGATCAACGACATCGAGAGTGAGGGGCATCCTGCGATGTCGTTGAGCGCAGTTACGCCGCCTCGCAAACCGGGTTTCGGGAAAAATCAGTATTCGGGTACGAAACTTTTTTGACATCGATGCGTGTGATGCATTGCGCCGATGACACCGCGCTTCACATCGGACGGTGCAAACACACCGCCTACGCTTTTCTCAATCACATTCGCTTAAAACATGATGCGATAAGTGACACGCATGATGCACGCATCACGCGGCCATTCGTCAGGGCGCATTCTCGAGTTGCAGAAAACTGCGGTTCCATGTCGGCGAGATGAGAATTTCGTTGACGCACACATGCGGCGGCATGCTGGCGACGAATGCGATGGTGCGGCCGAGATCGTCTGGCTGCAGCATGCGCGCCATATCCGCATCGCTCGGCGGCACCGGACGCAGCTTCATGATCGGCGTCGCGACTTCGCCCGGGGATAGGCAACATGCGCGCAAGCCGTTCTTGAATTCGTCCATGTTGAACGAATGCGTCAGCGCCAGCACCGCATGCTTCGACGCGGTGTAGGCGGGGCCTGTCATCTTCGAGACGATGCGTCCCGCCCATGACGCGACATTGATGATGACGCCGTTCTTCTGCGCGCGCATCGCCGGCAGCACGGCGCGGATGCAGTACATCAGGCCGTTGAGGTTGATGTTGATCACCTTGTCGAAGCCGTCGTTGTCGACATCGGTCCAGCTGCGCTTCGGCACGTTGAGACCGGCGCTGTTGACCAGGCAGTCGATCCGGCCGTGCTTGGCGAGAATGGCTTTCGCGGCCGCATCGACGTCGGCGGCGTTCGACACGTCGAGGACGATCGCCTCGGCCTTGCCGACACGGGCGCTGATGGTCGCAGCCGCCTCCTCCGCCACATCCTTGCGGCGGCCGGAAACGATGACTGTCCAGCCGTCGGCCGCCAGCGCCTGCGCCCCCGCCAGGCCGATGCCGGTGCCGCCACCGGTCACCCACGCCACACGCTTACTGCCACTGTTCATTTTTGCGCCTCCCCTTGCCCCTTTCAAAAGTTGCCCTGTAAAGGGGGTTGTTGCTATTGGACCCCGCCGGACGGCAGTTCCGCCGTCCCGCAGTCGTCGCTTAATCGCCGGATGTTTGCATGAACGCTGCCGCCAACGCGAATCTGTTCTCCCGCCTGTTCGACAATCTGTCCGACCCGGCCAAAACCGCGATCGAGACCGGCGACGGCGCGCACATCTCCTATGGCGACCTCGTCAAGCGATCCGGACAGGTAGCGAACCATCTGGTCGCGCGCGGCGTCAAGCCGGGCGACCGGGTCGCCGTGCAGGTTGAAAAATCGGTCGAGGCGCTGGTGCTGTACCTCGCCGTGGTCCGGGCCGGCGCAGTGTTCCTGCCACTCAACACCGCCTACACGCTCAACGAGCTCGACTACTTCATCGGCGACGCCGAGCCATCACTGGTGGTGTGCGATCCGGCGAAGGCCGAGGGCCTGCGGGCGATCGCGGCCAAGGTCGGCGCCAGGATCGATACGCTCGACAGCCACGGCAAGGGCTCGCTGACCGATGGCGCGGCCAAGGCCTCGTCCGATTTCCAGACGGTGGCGCGCGCAAATGACGATCTCGCCGCCATCCTTTATACGTCGGGCACCACCGGCCGCTCCAAGGGCGCGATGCTGACGCACGACAATCTCGCATCGAATTCGGAGACGCTGGTCGGCTACTGGCGCTTCACGCCGAACGACATCCTGATCCACGCGCTGCCGATCTACCACACGCACGGACTGTTCGTGGCGTCGAACGTCACGCTGTTCGCGCGCGCGACCATGATCTTCCTCAACAAGTTCGATCCGGAGCAGGTGATCGGACTGATGGCGCGCGCGACCGCACTGATGGGCGTTCCGACGTTCTACACGCGGCTCCTGCAGAACCCGAAGCTGAGCAAGGACACGACCAAGCATATGCGGCTGTTCGTGTCGGGCTCGGCGCCGCTGCTCGCCGATACGCATCGCGAGTGGTCGGCGCGCACCGGCCACGCTGTGCTCGAGCGTTACGGCATGACCGAAACCAACATGAATACGTCGAACCCGTATGACGGCGATCGCGTGCCCGGCGCGGTCGGCTTCCCGCTGCCCGGCGTCAGCGTCCGCGTCACCGATCCGGAGAGTGGCACGCCGCTCAAGTTCGGCGATATCGGCATGATCGAAGTGAAGGGACCGAACGTCTTCAAGGGCTACTGGCGCATGCCGGAGAAGACCGCGGCCGAATTCCGCGAGGACGGCTTCTTCATCACCGGCGATCTCGGCAAGATCGACGACAAAGGCTACGTGCACATCGTCGGCCGCGGCAAGGACCTCGTGATTTCCGGCGGTTTCAACGTCTATCCGAAGGAAGTGGAGAGCGAGATCGACGCCATGCCGGGCGTGGTCGAAAGCGCCGTGATCGGCGTGCCGCATGCGGATTTCGGCGAGGGCGTCACCGCTGTGGTCGTCACCGACAAGAAGACGGCGCTCGATGAAGCGGGCGTGCTAAAGGCACTCGACGGACGCCTCGCCAAATTCAAGATGCCGAAACGCGTGCTCTTCGTCGACGATCTGCCGCGCAATGCCATGGGCAAGGTGCAGAAGAACGTGCTACGCGATCAGTACACGTCGCTTTACAAGAAGTAGGCTCTACAAGAAATAGCGCTACGCGCCGCTCCCCGGCAGCAGGCTGATGACGAAGCGGATGCAGACGCTCATCAGATAGAGGCCGAAGGCGACTTCCAGCTGCCGCTTCGACAGCTTGTGCGCGAGCCTCACGCCGAGCGGCGCGAACAGCATGCCGGCCGGAATCATCAGCGCCGCACCGATCAGCGACACATAACCCAGCGTCAGCGGCGGCTGCAGTGCCGCCACCTCGGGAAAGCGCGCGGCCGCGGGCCAGCCGGCGTAAATGTACCCGAGCGCACCGGGAATCGAGATCAATACGGCAAGGCCGGACGACGTGCCGACCGCCTGATGGATCGGCCGGCCATAGAACGTCATCACCAGATTCGAAAACAATCCGCCGCCGATTCCCATCAGCGTCGAAATCAAGCCGATGAAGACGCCATAGAGCTTCATGCCGACGCCTTGCGGCATCTCATCGCCGAGTTTCCACGTCTCGCGGCTGAGCAGAAGTCGCAGCGACGCCGCGCCGGAAATGATGACGAACACAATCTTGAAGAAGCGCTCCGGCGCGACACGCGCGATCAGCGCGCCGATGATGACGCCGACGATCACCGGCACGATCCATTTGCGCAGGATGTCCATGTCGACGCTGCCGCGCGCCCGATGCGCGCGCCACGAACTGATCGAGGTGGGGATGATGATCGCAAGCGACGTGCCGATGCAGAGCGGCATCCGCACCTCGAGCGGCACGCCGACCAGGCGAAAGCACTCGTAGAGCACGGGCACGAGGATCGCGCCGCCGCCGATGCCGAACACGCCCGCCAGCAGCCCGGCGAGGCCGCCGGCCGCAACCAGAAGAAACGCAATTTCAATCAGCTGCGTGGATGTGATGCCGGCGATCAAACGGAAATTCCTGCTGGTAGTTGGTATACCAGCAATTGGCGACTGGTTGCCTGCTGTTGCAGCAATGCAGGCACGCAATCAAGTCAGTGCGTGGCGGCGGCGGAAACACGTTAAACATCGCCTGCGATGGCTTTGAGCCATCGTGAAGAAGATATGAATGACGGTTCGCCAGCAGCGCATTTCGGCGTTGCACGCCATGTTGTCACTTCGTAAATAGAACTTCTCTAACGCAAGCTTTCAACGCCGGGTTCACACGGCCGCAACCTGCAAAGACCTTCATGATTGAACGCCCGCTTTCGCCGCATATTCAGTCCTATCGATGGACGCTGACGATGGCGATGTCGATCTTTCATCGCGGCACCGGCATCGCTCTTTATTTCGGCACACTGCTGATGGCGTGGTGGCTGATTGCGACCGCCTCCGGTCCTGCGAACTACGCCGTGCTGCAGGGGTTTCTTGGCACATGGTTCGGCAAGTTCGTCGTCTTCGGCTACACTTGGGCGCTGATGCATCACCTGATGAGCGGCATCCGCCATCTGGTGTGGGACCTCGGCTACGGCTTCGGCAAGCAGGAGCGTGAGTGGCTGACGGCCGCGGCGCTGATCGCCGGCATCGTCGCCACCTTGCTGCTCTGGGTTGCTGCCTATGTCTTTGGAGGCGGACGATGAGCGCTAACAAGACCGTTTCAATGCGCACGCCGCTCGCGCGCGTCCGCAACCTCGGCGCCGCGCACTCCGGCACCAAGGATTTCTGGCGTCAGCGCGTCACCGCGATCGCGATGATCCTGCTGCTGGTCCCCGCCGCGATCATCATCATGATCATGCTCGGCCGCAATCAGGCCGGCGCCGCGCAGCTTCTCGGCACGCCGCTGATCGCAATCATCATGCTCCTGTTTATCGTCGCCAGCGTCTGGCACATGAAAATCGGCATGCAGGTGGTCATCGAGGACTACGTGCATGGCGAGAAAATCAAGCTCGCCTCGATCATCGCCAATAACTTCTTCTGCGCGGCGGTCGCGTTCGCGTCGATCTACGCCATCTTCAAACTGTCTTCCGGAGTTTAATCCATGGCTGTCAACGCAAACGGCGCCAATGGAGCGGGTGCACCGGCCACCAACGGCAAGGCCTACCCGATCGAAGACCACACTTATGACGTCGTCGTCGTCGGCGCCGGCGGCGCAGGACTTCGCGCGGTCGTCGGCTGCAGCGAGGCCGGTTTGCGCACCGCCTGCATCACCAAGGTGTTCCCGACCCGCTCGCACACGGTCGCGGCGCAGGGCGGCATCTCGGCTTCGCTCGGCAACATGGGGCCGGACGACTGGCGCTGGCACATGTACGACACCGTGAAGGGGTCGGACTGGCTCGGCGACCAGGACGCGATCGAGTACCTGGTGCGCAACGCGCCGGCCGCGGTCTACGAGCTCGAGCATTGGGGCGTGCCGTTCTCGCGCACCGCCGAGGGCAAGATCTACCAGCGCCCGTTCGGCGGCATGACCACCGATTACGGCAAGGGCA
>LWDM01000064.1:50676-50888 GCA_002083525.1 Proteobacteria bacterium SG_bin9
CTCTACGGCCAGGCCGTGAAGGCGCAGACCAACTTCTTCATCGAGTATTTCGCCCTTGACCTGATCATGGACGAGGAGGGCCGCTGCCGCGGCGTCATCGCCATCGACCAGGCGACCGGCGAGATCCACCGCTTCCGGGCCGCCACGACGGTGCTCGCCACCGGCGGCTACGGCCGGGCCTATTTCTCGGCGACCTCGGCCCATACCTGCAC
>LWDM01000065.1:0-193 GCA_002083525.1 Proteobacteria bacterium SG_bin9
CGAAGCAGCGTTGCACGCTGCATCGCGTCCGGGAAAAGTAAAATCAGTCCAGCTTCTCGTCGGCGTAGACGCCCCACAGCCGCTGCTGCTCGATCCAGCCGTCGAAGCCCGCGCCGATGACGCGGCACCAGCCGCTCGAACAGCGCTTCACCTGCGCGACCACACCCGCCTGCAGACGCGCGGTGACATTTGC
>LWDM01000065.1:200-3013 GCA_002083525.1 Proteobacteria bacterium SG_bin9
CCGCGCGTTCGTGGATCGAAACGAGATCGTCCTTTTGCTTCATCGTCACCACCGCGGTGCGGCGGCCGGACAACAGCGAGTGATAGACCCAGCCTTCGGAACCTTCGGAGTCGCGGATGCGGCGCCAGTTCTCGAACTCGGCGGTAATTTCGACGGGCAATCCGGCGCGCGTGAAAATCCAGCTCACGTCGTTGTCCTTGGTCGGACCGGCGCGCACATTCACATGATCTGATTTGAGGCTGACATAGCGTGGCACCGGCAGGCCGCTGGTCGTGACCGGCGTTTCCTTTGCCGCGAAGCCGATGGTTCCCGAAGCCACCCAGATCGCGGCTGCCAACGCAAACACAACTCGTACTGTCATACTGTCCCCGCCTCGTCCCTTGCCGAGATCTTCACCCGCCACGCCTCCTGCGCGACGCATTCCCAACCCATTGCCCCACTCATTGATCCGGACCGCAATTCGGCCCCATCGCCCGGATCAAGTCCCCAAAAGCTCCATGTTGCAGTGCTTTAGTCGATGTCAGACGCGGCTATGGTTCTTGTCTTGGCCCGGCCTTCTGCTATGGAGGACCGAACGCCAAAGACTGGAAAAAGAGCCCCAAAATCTCTTCCACCGGCCCGGAAACCGCAGTGTCGGCGACCCCGGTTAATGAGGATTGAACGGCCTCGTAAAAGCTGTCCGGCCCCCAACGCGGGCTGCAAGGGAAACGCATGACGGTTCGCAAAAAACCTCTGGTGGTCGTGACGCGGAAGCTTCCGGACAGCGTCGAGACCCGCATGCGCGAACTGTTCGACGCCAGGCTCAACCTCGACGACACGCCGATGACGGCCGAACAACTGGCCGAGGCCGTGCGCACCGCCGACGTGCTGGTGCCGACCGTCACCGATCACATCACCGACGAGATCATGAACCAGCCGGACAAGCGGTTGAAGCTGATCGCCAACTTCGGCAACGGCGTCGATAACATCGACGTCCCGGCCGCCATGGCGCGCGGCATCATGGTCACCAACACGCCGAAGGTTCTGACTGAAGATACGGCCGACATGACCATGGCGCTGATTCTTGCGGTGCCGCGGCGGATGATCGAGGGCGCACAGCTTCTGCCGTCGGGCGGCGAATGGGCCGGCTGGTCACCGACCTGGATGCTCGGCCACCGCATCGGCGGCAAACGCCTCGGCATCATCGGCATGGGTCGCATCGGCCAGGCCGTGGCGCGCCGCGCCCGTGCCTTCGGCCTGCAGATCCACTATCACAACCGCCGCCAGGTGCCGACGCAGATCGCCGAAGAGCTCGGCGCAACCTACTGGGACAGCCTCGACCAGATGCTGGCGCGCATGGACATCATCTCGGTGAACTGCCCGCATACGCCGGGCACCTATCACTTGCTCTCGGCACGCCGCCTGAAGCTGATCCGCAAGGATGCCTACATCGTCAACACCGCGCGCGGCGAGGTGATCGACGAGGACGCGCTGATCAAGCTGCTCGAAGCCGGCGAGATCGGCGGCGCCGCGCTCGATGTCTACGAGCACGAGCCCGCGGTCAATCCGAAGCTGGTGCGGCTGGCGAAAGCCGGCAAGATCACGCTGATGCCGCACATGGGCTCGGCGACGATCGAAGGCCGCGTCGAGATGGGCGAGAAGGTGATCATCAACATCCACACCTTCCTCGACGGCCACAAACCGCCGGACCGCGTGCTGCCGAGCATGCTGTAAAGTTCTGCACTCCCGATCTAGCGCCAATCGTCTCGATATCTCTCTGCGTCATTCCGGGGCGCGAGCATTTGCGAGCGAGCCCGGAATCCATACGCCTCAGCAAGCGTTTGACGACGTGCTTAAGTTGCTCTGCGACTCACGCAGCAACTCCCAAGGAACACAGGGGATATGGATTCCGGGCTCGCGCCAAAGGCGCGCCCCGGAATGACGAAGGAACTCGAACGCACCCTCTGTTCCCTGCGACTAATCCCTGTATCCGTTGTGCGGAGACAGGTTCCATGCGCGCGTTCCGATCCATCATTCCAGCGATCGTCTTCGCCCTGCTGGCGATGACTCTGGCCGCACATGCCGGCGTGCCGTGGTTCGATGAGCCGAAGGACATCACCCTCGACATCGACAATGACGGCAAGCTGGATCGCGCCGTGCTGGTCCCGTCTGACGGCCGCGCGGCCGATCTGCATATCTATCTTGGCGCTGGCGATGGCCTGCTCGACCTGTCGCTGAAGCCTTCCATCATCAAGAAAGACATCACGGCGAATTTCACGCTCGCATTCGAGGCCAACAAGAAGGGCTCGCTGGTCGTCAGCTATGGCTGCGGCGGATGCAGCAACGACACGGTGACAACGCTCACCATCGTCCATCGCAACGGCACGTTCCTCGTCGGCGGCTACACTTATGCATGGGAGACGCGCGACTTCGGCGCAGGCACCTGCGACATCAACTTCCTCACCGGCAAGGCAACGCTTGCGAAGGACGGCGGCAAAACGCGCCCGATCAAGGGGACCTTCAAGCCGGTGAAGCTCGCCGACTGGGACGATGAGCGGCACGTGAAGGTGTGCGGGTTTTGACAACCGTAACCCTCTCCCCTTGTGGGAGAGGGTGGTGAGAATGAGCGAATGCGAATTCGAGCCGGGTGAGGGGTCATTGTGAGTGAGTACCCCTCACCCGCCCTCACTGCGTTCGGGCACCCTCTCCCACAAGGGGAGAGGCACCCGTATCAGAAAATAATCCTGCCAATCGCTATCCCCGGGTACCCAACCCTCGCTTATGATGTTCGTGTCCCGTTCCTCGATGAGGGGCGTTCGCGATCGTCACGATAC
>LWDM01000065.1:3135-29378 GCA_002083525.1 Proteobacteria bacterium SG_bin9
CGGGGGTTTCTCGCGAAATAGGCCGTTAACACCATCGCGTGCGGAACGCCGGATAATGTCGGCGTGACCGTGGTGACCTTGCTCGTGTGCTTGTTTTTTACGCGCACGAGGCTGCGGACGCGTTGCGCGTCCGGCGTTCCGCGCGCCCTCATATGAGGGTGACAGACGGAAGCGAGACTTCGGCGCCCCCGCGCCGTTAACAACAGGGGTGATCAAACATGTCTGAAGAGGTCGTGAGGAACAAAGCACTGGCCACACATTCTGTCGTCATCACCGGGCTTGACCCGGTGATCCACGCCTTAACGGCATCACATCGGGCGAAGACGTGGATGGCCGGGTCAAGCCCGGCCATGACGAAGAGAGAAGCAGTGCTACCTATGCCCGCTCAGGTCCGTGATCGTCGGCTTATCGCCGTTGAGCGGATTGGCCGGATCGCGCATGTAACGCAGCGTCTCGAAGCGCATCGCGCGCGCATCGATCATCAGCAGGCGGCCGACGAGGCCTTCGCCGAAGCCGACGATTTCGCGGATCGCTTCCAGCGCTGCCATCGAGCCCAACACACCGGCGAGCGCGCCGAGAATGCCCACCTCCTCGCAGCTCGGCACGGTGCCGGGCGGCGGCGCTTCCGGAAACAGGCAGCGATAGGTCGGGTTCTTCTCGCCCGCGGCATTCGTCTCATGCGCGCGGATCGTCGTCAGCGAACCGTCGAACACGCCGAGCGCTGCCGTAATCAGCGGCCGCTTGGCGAGAAAGCACGCGTCGGAGACGAGATAGCGCGTGGTGAAATTGTCCGAGCCGTCGAGCACGACGTCGTATTCGCCGATCAGCTGCATCACGTTCGCCGCCGTGATGCGCACCGGATGCGCGCGAAACGCCACATGCGGATTCAGCGCCGCGATCGCCGTTCCCGCGCTCTCGACCTTCGGTTTGCCGACATCATCCGTCGTGTGGATCACCTGCCGCTGCAAGTTCGACAGCGATACGGTGTCGTCATCGGCAACGCCGAGCGTGCCGACACCGGCGGCGGCGAGATACATCAGCGCCGGTGCGCCGAGCCCGCCCGCGCCGACCACCAGAACGCGCGCCTTTTTCAACGCGGCCTGGCCCTGCCCGCCCACATCGCGCATGACGATGTGGCGCGCGTATCGCTCGAGCTCGGCGGCATTCAGCATGCGAGGGCTTTCGGCATCGGGATCGTCAAAGTGAAGATCATCGGCTCATTTCGCGTGAACGACCTTGCAGGTCAAGCGCCTGACGCAGAAGCGTCCTTGAACCGCCAAAGACCTGTGGCACACTCAGTATCTAGGCTCAGGCCACGCGCATTCCAGTGCCGGAAAATATCATGAAATTGCTGTTCGCCGCCTCGCTCATCGCCCTCTCCGCCACCACGGCGCTGGCGCAGACGGCCCCTCCAGCCGCGAAGCAAAAGGCAGCGCCGGCGCCCGCCGCGACCCCGCCGGCCAAGCAGACGCCGGCCGATACGGCCAAGGCGCTGGGCCAGGCCGACCGTATCGCGCTGCAGACCGACCTCGTCTGGACCGGCGACTACAATGGCGTCGTCAACGGCGAGATTTCCGACCGCGTGATCGCGGCGATCAAGAAATTCCAGAAGGATCAGGGTGCGAAGGAAACCGGGGTACTCAACACACAGGAGCGGGCGGCGCTCGCGGCTGCCTCGAAGAAGGCACAGGACAATGTCGGCTGGAAGGTCGTGACCGATATGGTCACTGGCGCACGCGTCGGCCTTCCGGGCAAACTCCTGCCGCAGCAGAACTCCGATCCCAACGGCACGCGCTGGTCGGCGCCGCAAGGCACCATCCAGGTGAACCTCGCGCGGCGCAAGGAAGCGGGCGCCACGCTCGCCACCGTGGCCGAGCGCGAGAAGAAAGAACCAGCGAACCGCAAGATTCTCTACAGCGCCGTGCGGCCGGATTTCTTCGTGCTGTCCGGATTGCAGGGGCTGAAGAAGTTCTATCTGCGCGGCCAGATCAGCGGCGACGAAGTGCGCGTGCTGACCGTGCTCTACGATCAGGCCACCGAAGGCACCATGGAGCCGGTGGTGATCGCGATGTCGAATGCGTTCGCCGCATTTCCGGGCGCAGCACCGGCTCAGACCGCGGCCGCACCGCCGCCGCGCAAGAAGGTCGAATACGCGAGCGGCATCGTGCTCAGCACCGACGGCCTGATCGTGACCGATCGGCAGGCGGTCGACGGCTGCCAGTTCATCAGCATTCCGCCATTCGGCAATGCCGATCGCATCGCTGAGGACAAGGAGCGCGATCTCGCACTGCTGCGCGTTTATGGCGCCAAGGATCTGAAGCCGCTGACCATCGTCTTTGCCGCTGCGGCTAAATCCGATGTCACCGTTACCGGCATCGCCGATCCTCAGGACCAGTCCGGCGGCGCGGCGATCACCAGCGTCGCAGCGCGCGTCGGCGCCGACAATTCGCTCTCGCCGCTGCCGGGAATCGGCTTCACTGGCGGTGCCGTTGTCGACACCGAGGGCAGATTCGCCGGCATGGCATTGCTGAAGCCGGCCGTCGTCGCGGCTGCAGGTGCCACGCCGGCGACGCCTGCGGCGACGGCGTTTCTCGTCAGAGTCAATGCTATGCGGGAGTTTGTCGGCAAGCACGGCGCGACGGCGGGCGAACCGAACCGAGACCCGAAAGTATCGGTCGTGCGCGTGATCTGCGTGCGGAAGTGATTGTCATTGCGAGCGAAGCGAAGCAATCCAGTTCAACATTAGAACGTGGATTGCTTCGTCGCGAATGCTCCTCGCAATGACGGAAACTACGTCACTTCTGGCACGTCGCGCACCAGAAGGTCGAGCGGCCGCTCTGCACGATGCGCTTGATGGTGCCGCCGCAGCTCCTCTTGCCACAGCGCTCGCCCTCGCGATCGTAAACGCGGAACGAGTGCTGGAAGTAGCCGAGTTCGCCTGACGTCTGGCGATGGTCGCGCAGCGACGAGCCGCCCGCCTCGATCGCCTCGTTCAGCACGGCGTGAATGTTCTTCACCAGCAACTTCGCCTGATCGGTCGGTTCGCCGCTGCGTGATGCCAGCGTTGACGCCATCCGCTTCGGCGAGAGTTGCGAGCGGTGCAGCGCCTCGCAGACGTAGATATTGCCGAGCCCTGCGACGACACGCTGATCGAGCAGCGCCGCTTTGAGATTCGTCTTCTTGCCGATGCACGAGCGCGCCAACATCGCAGCATCGAACGCGTTGCCAAGCGGCTCAGGCCCGAGGCCTTTCAGCAGCGGATCGTCATCGAGCGATGCGCGCGGAATGATCTTCATGTAACCGAAGCGGCGTGGATCGTTGAAGACCACCGCCTTGCCCGGCGACATGTGAAACACCACATGATCGTGCGCGCGATCCTCGCTGCGGGCGTAATGAAACTCACCCAGCACGTCGCCGTTTTTTGCTTTTCCTGCCTTTGCATCGATGACGCGAAACGATCCGGACATACCAAGATGCATCAAGAGAACATCGCCGGAGCCGAGATCGGCCATCAGGTATTTGGCGCGGCGGCCGAGCCCGACCACCGTCTGCCCTTCGAGCCGCTTGACGAAATCCGGCTGGAACGGAAAGCGCAGATCCTTGCGGCGCTGCTCGACGCGCGCGATGCGCGCGCCTTCCATCACAGGCTGAAGACCACGGCGAACAGTTTCGACTTCGGGTAACTCGGGCATGGTGGTGGATCGCTCAGGTCGTGACGGTCTCGTCGTGATACTCGGTGAACATCAGATAGTTGTGGAACGGATCGGCGATCGTCATCGTCGTCGCGCCCCATTCCTGCTTTTCGAGGCCAGGCCGCGAAAAACGATACTTCTTGGCGAGCAGCGCCTCCCGATAGTCGCGCAGGCCCTTCATCACGATCATCACCTTCGAACCCGGCGCGGCATCTCCGTGATGCTCGCTGATATGCAGAACGATGCCGCCGCGCGACGCCTGCACATAAAGCGGCAGATCGTCCGCAAAGCGATGTTCCCAGTCGATCTTGAAGCCGAGAAAGTCGATGTAGAACTCCCGCATCTTCGCCGGATCGAACATGCGCAGGATCGGAACGATCCGGTTGAACTCTGTCATTGCCAAACCCTTCCCCGGCACCTTCCGCGCCGGTCACCCAAGTTAACCACCGCGCTCACGAAAAACTGTCACGAGGCCGCAGTGGCGGCTCCCCTTGTAGCGCCCGGCCAAGCGACAGGCTATGGTCCGCCCGCGAGAGGCATGCGCGATGGAACAGTCTGAAAAAACAACGCATTTCGGCTTCAAGGACGTCAACCTTGAGGACAAGCAGACGCTCGTGAACGACGTCTTCCACAGCGTCGCGCACCGCTATGACCTGATGAACGACCTGATGTCGGCCGGCGTGCACCGGGCGTGGAAAAGCGCCATGGTGACCGCGCTCAATCCGCCGCGTGGCGATACGCCTTTCGCGCTGCTCGATGTGGCCGGCGGCACCGGCGACATTTCCTTCCGCGCGGCCGAAGCCTCCGGCTCCGGTTTTCAGGCGACCGTCTGCGACATCAACACCGATATGCTCGACGTCGGCCGCGAGCGCGCGCGCGCGCGGCACCTCGACGACCGCGTCACCTTCGTCGAAGGCAATGCAGAAGCGCTGACATTTTCTGATCGCAGCTTCGACGGCTACACGATCGCTTTCGGCATTCGTAATGTGCCGCGTATCGAGCTGGTGCTGCAGGAAGCCTATCGCGTGCTGAAGCCCGGCGGACGTTTTCTCTGCCTCGAATTTTCCAACGTCGACGTGCCAGGTCTCGACAGGCTCTACGACTTCTTCTCGTTCAAGGTGATCCCGGAGCTCGGCCGCGCGGTGACCGGCGACGCCGAATCCTATCGCTACCTCGTCGAGTCGATCCGTCAGTTCCCGCGCCCGCAAGCGTTCGCCGATATGATCAGGGCGGCCGGCTTCGCACGCGTGAAGTGGCAGCCGATGTCCGGCGGCATCGTCGCATTGCATTCAGGCTGGCGTCTGTGATCTCTGCCGTCACTCATATGGTTCGGCTGCTGCGCGCCGGTTTCGTGTTCGCGCGCGAAGGCGTGTTCGGTGTCGTCGATCCGACACCGCTGCCGCCGCAAGCTCAGCTTGCGATCCGTCTGGCGCGGCTGATCGAACGGCCCGGCGTCAAATCCGGTGCGCGGCTGTCGCGGGCGCTGACACGGCTCGGCCCGACCTACGTCAAGCTCGGACAGTTTCTCGCGACGCGTCCCGATGTGGTCGGTGTCGCACTCGCCCGCGATCTCGAGAGCCTGCAGGATCGCTTGCCGGCCTTTCCGCAAGCCGAAGCCGAAAGCACGGTCGCCACATCGCTGGAACGTCCTCTCGCACAGGCATTTGTGAGCTTCGGTCCGTCGGTTGCTGCGGCCTCGATCGCGCAGGTGCATCGCGCCGAGACGGACACCAACGGCGTGCGCAAAACTGTCGCCGTCAAAATTCTGCGGCCGAATATTGCCGCACGCTTTCGCCGCGACCTGAAGTCGTTCCTGTTCATCGCGCACAAGGCCGAGCGTTTCTCGGCCGAAGCGCGGCGGCTGCGCCTCGTCGAGGTGTTCGAAACGCTGGCGCGTTCGGTCGCCATGGAAATGGATTTGCGGTTAGAGGCCGCCGCCATGTCCGAGATCGCGGAGAACACGCGGCAGGACCCGGACTTCCGCACACCGATGGTCGACTGGGATCGCACCAGCCACTCGGTGCTGACGATGGAGTGGATCGACGGCATCGCACTCAACGATCACACCGGGCTTGAGAAAGCGAACGTCGATCTGCCCGATCTCGGCCGCAAGGTGATCCAGAGCTTCCTGCGTCACGCCCTGCGCGATGGCTTCTTCCACGCCGACATGCATCCGGGCAATCTCTTCATCGACCCCGAAGGCCGCCTCGTCGCCGTCGACTTCGGCATCATGGGCCGGCTCGGGCCGAAGGAGCGGCGCTTCCTCGCCGAAATTCTGCTCGGCTTCATCACCCGCGACTATCGCCGCGTGGCGGAGGTTCACTTCGAAGCCGGCTACGTGCCCTCGCATCACTCGGTCGAGAATTTCGCGCAGGCCATCCGGGCCATTGGTGAGCCGATCCACAATCGCACCGCCGAGGAAATCTCGATGGCGCGCTTGCTCACCCTGCTGCTCGAGGTCACCGGCCTGTTCGACATGCGCACGCGGCCGGAATTGATCCTGCTGCAGAAGACGATGGTGGTCGTCGAGGGCGTCGCGCGCAGCTTCGATCCCAAGCTCGACATCTGGACCACGGCGGAGCCGGTGGTGCGCGAATGGATCGAGCGCAACCTCGGTCCGGTCGGCCGCATCAGCAGCGCGGCGCAGGGCGCGGGTGAGCTTAGCCGCATTCTCTCCGGCCTGCCGGCGATCGCTGCCCGCTCGGTGGCGGCGCTCGAGCAGTTCGAGACGGCGACCCGCAACGGCCTGGTGCTGGCGCCCGAGACAGTCGAGGCGATCGGCCGCGCCGAAGCCCGTCGCAACCGCTGGAGCACGGTGGCGCTGTGGATCATCGCACTGAGCTTCTTAGGGATTCTCTGGTCGATCCGCTGATATGATTGCATTGATATCATCTTGTGATATCGTTGCCTTCAGATTGTCATTCGCGGGCGAGTCCGGAGTCCCAGTCTATGGCCAGCCTTACCGTCCGCAAGCTTGAAGAAGACCTGAAGGCCCGCCTTCGCCTGCGCGCCGCCAAGAACGGCCGTTCCGTCGAGGACGAGGTGCGGGTCATCCTGCGCGAGGCAGCCAACGAGACAGCCTCAGGCGCCCGGCAACCGGTACCGCCGCGTGCTCCAGAGACGAAAGGCGGCGCGACACCTCGCGTGCACGCTGCCGCCGGCGAGCGCAAAGTCACGCTGATCATCGGCGGAGGCATCGCCGCCTACAAGGCGCTCGACCTCATCCGCCGCCTGAAGGAGCGCCACATCCACGTCCGCTGCGTACTGACGCGCGCCGCGCAACAGTTCGTCACCGCGCTGAGCGCCAGCGCCCTCGCGCATGAGCGCGTCTATACGGACCTGTTCGATCCGGAGAGCGAATTCGACGCCGGCCATATCCGGCTCGCGCGCGACTGCGATCTCGTTGTCGTCGCGCCTGCGACCGCGGACCTGATGGCAAAGATGGCGAACGGCCATGCAGACGATCTGGCGACTGCGATCCTGCTCGCGACCAACCGCCCCGTTCTGCTGGCGCCGGCCATGAATCCGCTGATGTGGAGCAATGCATCGACAAGACGCAACGTCGCGCAGCTGACGCGCGATGGTATCCATATGGTCGGCCCGAACGCCGGCGAGATGGCCGAGGCCAACGAAGCCGGCACCGGCCGCATGTCCGAGCCACTCGAAATTGCCGACGCGGCAATGGAGCTGCTGCGCCCCGCACGGAGCGGCCCGCTGACCGGCAAGCGCATTCTCATCACCGCAGGCCCAACGCACGAGCCGATCGATCCGGTGCGCTACATCGCCAATCGTTCATCCGGCAAACAGGGTTATGCGATCGCAACGTCCGCCGCTGCCGTAGGCGCGAACGTCACGCTGATCTCAGGGCCGGTGAACCTCGCCGACCCGCCGGGCGTCGAGGTCATTCGCGTCGAGGCCGCGCGCGATATGCTCAAGCAAGTGGAAGATGCGTTGCCGGCCGACATCGCGATCTTCGCCGCCGCGGTTGCCGACTGGCGTGTGGCGCGCGAGGGCACGCAGAAGATCAAGAAAACCTCGTCCGGCATGCCGCCGCTGCAGCTCGTCGAGAACCCCGACATCCTCGCCACCATCTCGCGGTTGAAGCAGAATCGCCCGCCGCTGGTGATCGGCTTTGCCGCCGAGACCGAGCACCTGATCGACAACGCCTCATCGAAGCTGTTGCGCAAGGGCTGCGACTGGATCGTTGCCAACGACGTGTCTCCCGAGGGCGGCGTGATGGGTGGCGACCGCAACACGGTTCACCTGCTGATGAAGGGCAAGGACGGCGGCGCCACAAATATCGAATCCTGGCCGGCGATGATGAAGGACGATGTGGCGGCAGCGCTGGTCGATCGCATCGCCCGCGAAATCGCCGAAAGAGACTCATGAGCAAGACCGTTCCCGTCGAGGTCCAGCGCCTGCCGCATGCGGAAGGGCTAGCGCTCCCTGCCTATCAGAGCGCGCTTGCTGCCGGCATGGACCTGCTCGCGGCGGTTCCGGAAACCGAACCGCTGGTGCTGGTGCCCGGACAACGGGCCATCGTCCCGACCGGGCTCATGATTGCGGTGCCGGCAGGCTTTGAGGCGCAGGTGCGGCCGCGCTCCGGCCTCGCCGCCAAGCACGGCATCACGGTGCTCAACGCGCCCGGAACCATCGACGCGGATTACCGCGGCGAGGTCGGCGTGCTGCTGATCAATCACGGCGATACAGCCTTCCCGATCCGGCGCGGTGAACGCATCGCCCAGATGGTCATCGCGCCGGTCAACCAGGTGGAACTGACCCTTGTCGTGTCGCTCTCGGAAACCAGCCGCGGCAGTGGCGGATTTGGCTCCACCGGCCGGTAAAGTGCGGCCTCGGCGCAGCGTTCACAGCGCAATTTGAATCGACATCTCCCCGTTCACGATCTGGACTCTTACGGCTCGACTCCACTCAAGGGTATTGTCGAATGATTCGCGTGGCGTAGCGGCCGCCGCGCGGCCGGGAACGCGTGTGCGTTCGATTTGCAAAAAAAGCCAGACCGCGGCCTCCCGTCGCCCGCATCGATCGGAGTCCGTAGCGCGCGGCAGTTGGGGCAACCATGTCAGGCGTGTTTGCGGCCATGCGTCGGAGCTTGCTGTCGTGCACGACACTCGCACGCCGCTGCCGCGCCGCCATTGTCCTGGGCTTTGCCGCGATCCCGACTCCAGCCTTGGCCGACGATCCGCTGCGGCTGCTCTCCTTGCTCCATTTCGACCGTCCGGAAATCGCGGCGCTGACCACGGCGTCCGCTGTGCTCGGCTTTACCGTTTTCGCGACCATTCTGCTGATCCGCACCCGGGTGCGCGCCGCCGACAACGACATGCGGCTGCGCCTGCGCAATCAGGCGCTGCAGGCGGAAGCCGATCGCTTTCGCGCGCTGCTGTTCGCCGAACCGCAGGTGCTGATCGCGTGGCCGGCCGGCGACGAGCGGCCGCAGATCAGCGGCGACGTGGCGATGCTGCTGCCGCACCAGGGCGCGGATTCGCATCAGCGCGTGCTGGCGTTCGGTTCCTGGCTGCATCCGGAACCCGCTTTGCAGATGGATCGCGCGGTCGAAGCGCTGCGCAGCAGCGGTGAAAGCTTCACCCTGCATCTGACGACATCGATCGGCCGCTCGATCGAAGCGATCGGCCGCGCCGTCGGCGGTCAGGCCATCGTCCGCATCCGCGAACTCTCCGGCATCCGCCGCGAACATTCGGAACTGACGCAAAAGCATCGCGCGCTGATTGCCGAGACCGATATTCTCCGGACGTTTGCCGCCGCCGTTCCTGCCCCGGTCTGGACCCGCGACACATCGGGACGGCTCGGCTTCGCCAACGCCGCCTATGCCGAGGCGACGGAGGCAAACTCTCCGTCTGACGCCGTGACGCGCAACCTCGAGCTACTCGACAGCGCCGACCGCGAGGACATGACGAACGCGCTGAACACGCAAGGCGCGTTTAGCGCGCGGCTGCCGGTTGCCATTCGCGGCGAGCGCCGCATCTTCGACGTGCGCGCCATGCGGGTTGCGCAGGGAACGGCCGGCGTCGCCATCGACGTCACCGAGGCCGCCGCGCTGAAGGCCGCGCTGGTGCAGATGGCGGAAGCGCATCGCCGAACGCTCGATCAGCTCTCCTCCGGCGTTGCCGTATTCGACGGTCAGCGGAGGCTCGCCTTCTACAACGACTCCTATCGCCGCCTGTGGGATCTCGATCGTGCGTTCCTCGATACGTTCCCGGACGATTCCAGCGTGCTCGACCGGCTTCGCGTCGCGCGCAAGATTCCCGAACAGCAAGACTTCCGCGGCTGGAAGGCGAAGCTGCATGAAGCCTATCAAGCGGTCGAAGCGGCAAAGGATACGTGGTATCTGCCGGACGGCCGCGCGGTGAGCGTCGTCACCACGCCTAATCCGGAAGGCGGCGTCACCTATCTGTTCGACGACGTGACCGAAAGCCTCGATCTCGCGCGCCGCTTCGACAAACTCATCCGCGTCCAGAAGGAATCGATCGACAACCTCGCCGAAGGCGTTGCCGTGTTCGGCAGCAACGGCCGCGCGCAGCTGTTCAATCCTGCATTCGCGCGGATGTGGAAACTGTCGCCGGACACGCTGCAGCAGCAACCGCATATCGATGCGGTCGTCGACTGGTGCAAGCCGCTGTTCGACGATGCTGCGACTTGGCAGACACTCCGCGACGCCGTCACCTCGATCGAAAACCGCTCCGCCGAGCCGCTCAAGCTCGAGCGCAAGGACGGTAGCGTGCTCGACTGCATGACCATGCCGCTGCCGGACGGCGCGACCATGCTCACGTTCCAGGACACGACCGACACGGTGAACGTCGAGCGCGCACTGCGCGAACGCAACGAGGCGCTGGAAACCGCCGACCAGATGAAGGTGGATTTCGTCCACCACGTCTCTTACGAGCTGCGCTCGCCGCTGACGACGATCATCGGATTCGCGCACTTCCTCAGCGATCCCGCGACCGGCCCGCTCACCGACAAGCAAGGCGAGTATCTCAGCTACATCACGACATCTACCAATGCACTGCTCGCGATCATCAACAACATCCTCGATCTCGCGACCATCGATGCCGGCGCGATGACGCTCGACCTCGGCACGGTCGACATTCGCGGCGCGATCAATGCAGCGGCGGAAGGCATTCAGGATCGCTTGGCACGCGATCACATCCGCCTCGTGATCAACGTCGATCCGTCGCTCGGCGAATTCGTCGCCGACGAACGCCGCGTGGTGCAGGTGCTCTACAATCTCCTCGCCAATGCGGTCGGTTTTTCGCCGCAGGAGGGCGTGATCTCGATCGCGGCCGCGCGCAAGGACCACCACGTCACCTTCAGCGTCACCGATTCCGGACCGGGCATCGCACCGGACGTGAAGGACAAGGTGTTCGACTGGTTCGCAACCCACGCCAACGGCTCGAAGCACCGCGGCGCGGGTCTCGGCCTGTCGCTGGTGCGCTCGTTCGTCGAGCTGCATGGTGGCAAGGTGCGCGTCGATTCCGCCGTCGGCAAGGGAACGACCGTGAGCTGCGACTTCCCGCTCGATCAGGCGACGCACCGCAACGCCGCCGAATGACGACACAAGCATCGCCCTTCGTCTTCTCGGTCGCTCTCGCCAACGAAGCCGCGACCGCGCAGCTGATGGCCGATCTCGCGCTGCTGACCGGCCCCGGCGATGTGATCACACTCTCCGGCGACCTCGGTGCGGGCAAGACGGCGGCCGCGCGCGCGATGATCCGCTATCTCGCCAGCGACCCGGCGCTCGAAGTGCCGAGCCCGACGTTCACGCTGATGCAGGGCTACGATCTGCCGCCGTTTCCGGTGTTGCATGCGGACCTCTATCGCATCAGCGACCCGGGTGAACTGGAGGAGATCGGCCTCGCACCAATACCTGATGGCGCGCTGGCGCTGATCGAATGGCCGGAGCGCGCGCCCGGCGCGTTGCCCGAGAGCCGCATCGATATCGCGTTCAGCCATCGGCCCGCGCTCGGCTCGAACGCGCGCTCGGCAGAGGTCACCGGCTATGGCGCGGCGGCGGCAAAAGTCGAGCGGCTTCAGACGCTGCGCGATTTTCTTGCGCTCGCGGGCTTTGCCGACGCACGGCGCGAGCGGATGGCCGGCGATGCCTCGACGCGCTCCTATGCGCGCCTCTATCGCGGCGACGCACCGTCAATTCTGATGAATTCACCGAAGCGTCCCGATGGACCTGCGATCTACGACGGGAAATCCTACAGCGCCGCCGTGCACCTCGCCGAAGACGTGAAGCCGTTCGTCGCGCTGGCGAACGGATTGCGCGAGCGCGGCTTCTCGGCGCCGGCGATTCAGCAGGCCGACATCGATGCCGGCTTCCTCATCACCGAGGATTTCGGCACGGCGCTGTTCGTCGACGGCAACCCGCCCGCGCCGGTCGCCGATCGCTATCAGGTCGCGACCGACATGCTCGCGGCCTTGCATCGGGTCATGCTACCCGAGATCCTGCCGCTGGCGCCGCAGATCAACTACCAGATCCCGCTGTTCGATACCGACGCGCTGCTGACCGAAATCGGACTGATGCTCGAATGGTATCTGCCCGATCGCGGCGTGAAGGCCGACGACAATCTGCGTGCCGATTTCATCATGATGTGGCGCAAGCTGCTGGAGAAGATCGAGAGCGGCCCACGCACCTGGGTGCTGCGCGACTTCCACTCGCCGAATCTGATCTGGCTCGAACCGCGCGACGACGTTCAGAAGGTCGGCATCATCGATTTTCAGGATGCGGTTCTCGGACCCGCGGCCTACGATCTCGTGTCGCTGCTGCAGGACGCGCGCGTCGACGTTTCCGAAGACCTTGAGCTCGCCATGCTGACGCGCTACGCCCGCGCGCGACGCGGCGCCGACCCGACCTTTGATCCGGCCGCCTTTGCCGAGACCTATGCGGTGATGTCGGCGCAGCGCAACACACGGCTGCTCGGCACCTTCGCACGGCTGAACCGGCGCGATGGCAAACCGCAATACCTGAAGCATCAGCCGCGGATCTGGACCTACCTGAACCGCTCGCTGGCGCATCCGCACCTGGCGATGCTGCGCGCCTGGTACGCCGCCAACGTGCCACCGCCCGTCGCGTCCGCATAAGCGGTCGGCCTGGAACCCAAACCTTTACGAATTATTAGCTACGTCCGCCCTAACCTGCCCGATGATTTCTGTCGCGGAGCATGACCCATGGGCACTGAACGGCGAACCGGCGAACGCGTGACGTTCGAGCGCGGCTATGCTGCGCAGATGATGGGTATCGACGGCACCTGGCGGCGCAACTGCACCATGGAAGACGTCTCCGAGACCGGCGCCAAGCTGACGGTCGAAGGCTCGGTCGAAGGTCTCCACCTCAAGGAATTCTTCCTGCTGCTGTCGTCGACCGGCCTGGCCTATCGCCGCTGTGAGCTCTCCTGGGTGAACGGCGAGCAGATCGGCGTGAACTTCCTCAAACAGGTCGACAAGAAGAAGAAAAACAGCCGCCGGCAGTCGGCGGACGCCTGATGCCGATGGCGGCACGCAGCGCGCCGCCCGTGTCGCACAACCGTCACCGTCATTGCCTAGAGCGAAACGCCTGCAGCGCTCCGGCAGCTGATTCGCGGGCTGATTGACAGGACTTGTTGACAAGACTTGGCGCGGCGAAGTGCGCTAGACTTAAGACCAAAGGCTCCAGCGACCGATATGCCCGTCCGCCCCACCACCGCCATGGTTCTCGCCGCCGGTCTCGGCGTGCGGATGCGGCCGCTCACCAACACCCGGCCGAAGCCGCTCGTCTCCGTCGCAGGCAAGACGCTGCTCGATCACGTGCTCGACAAGCTCGCCGAGGTCGATGTCGCGAAGACCGTCGTCAACGTGCATTACCTGCCGGACCAGATCATCACCCATGTCGCCGGGCGCAAGCAGCCGCGCATCGTCATCTCCGACGAGCGCGATGTGATCCTCGGCACCGGTGGCGCCGTCGTCCGCGCGCTGCCGGAGCTGGGCGACAAGCCGTTCTTTCACGTCAATGCCGACACCCTGTGGATCGACGGCGTGCGCTCGAACCTCGCGCGTCTCGCCGACACCTTCGATCCGGCGCGGATGGATATCCTGCTGCTGATGGCGCCGACCGCCGGCAGTATCGGCTATGCCGGCAACGGCGACTACGCCATGCTGCCGGATGGCACACTGCGCCGGCGCAAGGAGCGCGAGATCGTGCCGTTCGTTTATGCCGGCGCCGCGATCATGTCGCCGGCGATCTTCGCTGACGCGCCCAGGGGCGAATTTGCGTTGACGAAAAATTTCGATCGCGCCAACGAGCAAGGTCGCCTGTTCGGTCTGCGCCTCGACGGCACCTGGATGCATGTCGGCACGCCGGACGCGGTACCGGCGGCGGAACGGGCATTTCTTGCCAGCGTTGCCTGATCGGCCGCGACTCCCTTCGCTCTTCATCCCGTGACATGATGCGGCCCGTTTCCGAATCGGGTCCTTCATGCGCGTCTTCAACGCTCCCGCCTCCGCGCCGTTTCTGTCGACCGTCATTACCGCGCTGATCGACGGCGTGCTGGTCGACGGCTTCGAGGCGCGCACCAATCCGGAGCGGCTCGCGGAGGCGACGATCTATCTGCCGACGCAACGCGCCGCGCGCATGGTGCGCGACGTGTTCCTCGACGTGCTTCATGCGAAAGCCGTGGTGCTGCCGCGCATTGTCGCCCTCAACGACATCGACGAGGATGAGATCGCATTCGCCGAAGCCGCCGCACCGCCGGCCGGCGGTGAAGGGGCGCTGAATTTGCCGCCGGCGCTCGGCGGCATGGAGCGGCGTCTGCTGTTGGCGAAGCTGGTTGCGGCATGGGCTGCGCGATTGCCTGCACGGGCGGGCGAACCGCCGCTCGTCGCCGGAGGTCCGGCGCAAGTTCTCGCGCTCGCCGACGATCTCGCGCGCCTGATGGACGACATGGCGACGCGCGTGGTCGACTGGAACGGTCTCGACGACCTGCCGCCGAGCGACTTCGACGCGTACTGGCAATTGACGCTGAAGTTTCTCGCCATCGCGCGCGAGTACTGGCCGGAGGTCTTGAAGCAGCTCGGCCGCGTCGAACCGGCGTTGCGCCGCGATCTCCTGATCGCAGCGGAAGCCGAACGCCTCAAGACTCACAGCAAGGGTCCGGTGATTGCCGCCGGTTCGACCGGCTCGATGCCCGCGACCGCGAAATTCCTTCAGGCCATCGCGAAGATGCCGAACGGTGCCGTCGTGCTGCCCGGTCTCGATACCGATCTCGACGAAGACGCCTGGCGCACGATCGGCAACACCGACGGCGACGATGGCCATCCAACCGCACCCGCATCGAGTCATCCGCAGTTCGCGCTGCATGCGCTGCTCGATCGCTTCGGTCTGTCGCGACGGGATGTCATCCAGCTTGCCGAACCAGCGGCCCATGGACGCGAGCTTCTCACCTCGGAAGCGATGCGCCCGTCAGACGCGACCGCGCGTTGGCATCAGCGGCTGACCGAGCCGGACGTCGCGAATCGTCTCACGCAGGGCCTGCAATCGCTCGCCGTGATCGAGGCGCCGAATGCAGAAATGGAAGCGCTGACGATTGCGGTCGCGATGCGCGAAGCGGTTGCAGAGAACCGCTCGGCTGCGCTGGTGACACCTGACCGCGCGCTGGCGCGCCGCGTGATGGCCGCGCTCGGCCGCTGGAATCTCGCCTTCGACGATTCGGGCGGCGAATCGCTGATGGATACGGCCGCCGGACTGTTCGCACGGCTCACCGCCACGGTCATTGCGGACCAATGCGCGCCACCCGAACTGCTCGCGCTGCTGAAGCATCCGTTGTTCCGGCTCGGACGCGCAGCAAATGGCTGGCGTGCAGCGATCGAGGCTCTTGAGATCGCGCTGTTGCGCGGGCCGCGTCCGGCTGCGGGAAGCGCGGGCCTGGGGCGCGACTTCACGATCTTTCGCACCGAGTGGGCCAAGCTCAAGGCAGGCCAGCCGTCGCTGCTGCATGCGGCAGAGCCGGGCACCAAGCTGCGCGAGAGCGATCTCGAATCCGTCCGGCAGTTCATCGTCGCTCTCCATGACGCGCTGAAGCCACTCGAAGGCATTCCCGATAATCGCGCGCACGATTTCGCGACGCTCGTGGCTGCACACCAAGCAACAATCGAAGCGCTGTCGCACGACGGCGCAGGCGGTATCTCCGCCTACGACGGCGACGATGGCGAAAGCCTCGCGGCCACATTGCGCGACTTTGCTGATCTCAACGCAAACGCGACATCCGGTGCGCTGCAGACATCGATCCACGATTATCCCGACCTGTTCCAAACGGCCTTCGCCGATCGCGTGGTGCGGCAGCGGCAGCTGCCCGGTGCGTTGCTACGCATCTACGGTCCGCTGGAAGCACGTCTTACTCATTGCGATCGCGTCATCCTTGGAGGACTGATCGAAGGAATCTGGCCGCCCGCGCCGCGCAACGATCCCTGGCTCAGCCGCCCCATGCGGCAACAGCTCGGCCTCGATCTGCCGGAACGCCGCATCGGCCTTGCCGCGCACGACTTCGCGCAGTTGCTCGGCGCGCCGGACGTAATTCTCACTTATCCCGCCAAGAGCGGCGGCGCGCCGTCGGTCGCCTCACGCTTCCTGCATCGGCTTGAGGCCGTCGCCGGAAGCGAGCGCTGGGACGTCGTGAAGCAGCGCGGTGAAAAGTATCTGCGCTATGCCGAGGCGCTCGATCGGTCCGTAGAACCGCCGAAGCCATACCCGCAGCCGCAACCGAAGCCGCCGCGCGATGCGCGCCCGACCCGCATGTCGGTGACCGAGATCGAGGACTGGCTGCGCGATCCCTACACCATCTACGCCCGGCGCATTCTCGATCTGCAGCCGCTCGATCCCGTCGATATGCCGCCGTCGGTTGCCGATCGCGGCTCGGCGATCCATCAAGCACTCGGCGATTTCGGTCTGAAGTATCCAGCCAAGCTGCCCGATCAGATCGAGCAGGTTCTGCGCGAGATGGGACAGGCGCATTTCGCACCGCTGATGGAACGGCCGGAAGCGCGCGCGCTGTGGTGGCCGCGCTATCTGCGCGTGGCCGGCTGGTTCGCGGGCTGGGAACGCGAGCGGCGGCATGAGGTGGTAGCCATCGACGCCGAAACCGCGGGCCGGATTCAGATTCCTGCAGGTGAGCGCACGTTCACGCTGTCATGCCGGGCCGACCGCATCGAACGGCGCAGCGACCGCACGTTTGCGATTGTCGACTACAAGACCGGCACGCCGCCGAGCGACAAGCAGGTGCGCCTCGGACTGGCACCGCAGCTCACACTCGAAGCCGCGATCCTGCGCAACGGCGGCTTTAACGGCATCGATGCCAACGCATCCGTGAGCCAGCTCGTCTATCTGAAGCTCAGCGGCAACAATCCGCCGGGCGAGGAGCGCATCCTCGAACTCAAGCGCGACCGCAGAGACGACGGCATGCTGCCCGACGATGCCGCCGACGACGCGCTGCAGAAGCTGCAGGCGTTGATCACGGCGTTCGAGAACGAACAACAACCTTACGTCTCGCTCAGCCTGCCGATGTGGCAGAACAAATACGGCACTTACGACAATCTCGCACGCATCCGCGAATGGACGATCATCGGCGAGGATGACGAATGAGCGAGCCGCGGTCGCAAATCCCGGCGCTGGCGCGCGATGCGCAGACGCGCTCGTCCAATCCGGCGACCTCGGTGTTCGTCTCGGCGAACGCCGGCTCCGGCAAGACGCACGTGCTGGTGCAGCGCGTGGTGCGGCTGCTGCTCGCAGGCGTACCTCCGGCGAAAATTCTCTGCATCACCTTTACCAAGGCCGCCGCCGCAAACATGTCGCAGCGGGTGTTCGCGAAGCTCGGCGAATGGGTTGCGCTCGGTGATGACGCGCTCGACCGTGCGTTGAAGGAATCAGGCATCGCGCGGTCGACGGCACAGATCCGCATGCAGGCGCGCAAGCTGTTCGCCAATGCATTGGAGACCCCAGGCGGACTAAAGGTGCAGACCATCCACGCGCTCTGCACGCGGCTGCTGCAGCAGTTTCCGTTCGAGGCCAACGTGCCGGCCCGCTTTGCCGTGCTCGATGACCGCGATCAGGCCGACATGATGGAGCACGCAAGCCTCAAAGTGCTGCTCGATGCGGCCGCGAAGCCGATGAGCCCCATCGGTCGCGCATTGCAAACGGCAATGGCGACCGCAGCTGACACCACGTTCCGTGAAGTCGTCACCGAGGCCGTGCTGAGCCGCGATCATCTGCTGACCTGGATCAAGCAGGCGGGCGGCGTCGAAGCCGCGGTCGGCGAGCTGTCGCGCGCGCTCGCGATCGATCCTGACGAAAGCATCGAAGAGATCGAGCGCGAGATCGTCGCGGGGCCGAACCTGCCGCGGTCGCGATGGGCTGCCGTTTCCGACATTTTGGAAAGCGGCAATAAGACCGACCGGGATCAAGCCGAACGGCTACGATACGCTCTAGAACTCAACGGTTCAGCGCAAGTCGAAAAGTACTTCACTGTCTTTCTGACAAAAGACGCCGAGATGCGGAAAGTTCTAGTCACGAGAGAGATTCGTGACAACGCTCCAAGTATCGCCGCATCGTTCGAAGCCGAGAAAGCACGCCTCGGCCCGCTGATCGACCGGCGACGCGCCGCATTCACGCGCGACCGTACCCATGCATTGCTCGCGATCGCGACCGCGGTTGCCGACAACTATCGTTTCGCCAAACAGGCGCGCGGCGCGATGGACTATTCGGACCTGATCGAGAAGACGCTGAGGCTGCTCGACAACACCTCCGCCGGCTGGGTGCACTACAAGCTCGACCGCGGCGTCGATCACGTGCTGATCGACGAAGCGCAGGACACGAGCCCGCAGCAGTGGGACATCGTCGCGCGGCTGATCTCCGAGTTCACCACCGGCGCAGGCGCACGCGAAGCAAAGCGCACCGTGTTCGCGGTCGGCGACGAGAAGCAGTCGATCTTTTCGTTTCAGGGCGCGGCGCCGCGTGAGTTCGACGCACGCCGCCGCGAGCTCGAACAGCGCTTCCGCGAGGCCAAGCTCGAGTTCGAAAAGATCTCGTTCACCTACTCGTTCCGCTCAGGTGCGGGCGTGCTGCAGGCCGTCGAGAGCACGTTCAAGCCGCAGGACATCTACCGCAGCATCACCACCGACCGCGACGGCATGCCGCCGCACATGGCGCTGACCGACGCCGCGCCGTCCTCGATCGATCTATGGGAGCTGGAGCTGCCGCCGGAACGGAAGGATATGGAAGGCTGGCGCGTGCCGTTCGATGCGGTGTCGCGCACAAATCCAGAAGTGGTGCTGGCGAACCGCATCCAGCGCGAGATCAAGGCGATTATCGCGCGCGGCGAATTGACCGGTGTCGCCGGACGGCGGCGCAAGCTGACCTACGGCGATGTTCTCGTTCTCGTCCGCCGCCGCGGCAAGGCGTTCGATGCCGTCATCAAAGCCTTGAAGCACGCCGGTGTGCCGGTCGCGGGTGCGGACCGGCTCAAGCTGACCGAGCACATCGCGGTGATCGACCTGATGTCGCTCGGCGATGCGCTGTTGTTGCCGAAGGACGATCTCGCGCTTGCGGTCGCGCTGAAGAGTCCATTGTTCGGCCTCGATGAAGAGCAGCTCTTCGCGCTTGCCTGGAATCGCAAAGGTTCGCTTCGAGCCGCTATCGAAGACAAGGCCAAGAGCGATGCGACGTTCGCGAACGTACTGCGCCGTCTCACCGCCTGCGAGGAACGGGTTCAACACGACACACCCTTCGCCTTCTACGCCTGGCTGCTCGGTGCGGACGGCGGACGGGCGCGGATCATGCAGCGGCTCGGCGCCGAAGCGAATGACGCGCTCGATGAATTTCTCGAACTGGCGTTGGGTTACGAGCGCCGCGCACCGGCATCGCTACAGAGTTTCCTCGCATGGCTGCGCGCCGCCGATACCGAGATCAAGCGTGACATGGAGATCGCCCGCGACGAGGTCCGCGTGATGACCGTGCATGGCGCGAAGGGTCTGGAGGCGCCCGTCGTCTTCCTCGCCGACACCACCGTGTCGCCGACCGAAACGCAACGCGTCAATCTCGTGCGCATCCCGCAAGGCAATGACGCGCCGAGCGCAGCGGGCCTCACGGTCTGGGCCGGCCGCAAGGCCGACGATCCGGCGCTTGTCGCGTCGGCGCGCGAGACAATGAAAGGCGAGATGGACGACGAATATCGCCGCCTGCTTTATGTGGCGATGACGCGCGCCGCCGATCGGCTGATCGTCGGCGGTTGCCTGCCCGGCAATCGCCGCGAGGTGTCGCCGACCTCCTGGTATGCGCTGATCAGAGAAGGGCTGAAGCGCTCCGGCCTCGTCGAAGCGAAAATCGAAACAGATGATGGATCGGTGTTCCGTTACAGCAAGAGCGATGACCTCGGCGCGCCCGCCGACCTGTTCAGCATCGACCGCGCAAAGCCACCGATTGAGCTGCCGGACTGGCTGCGCACACCGGACCAGCCGCGGCCCGCGTCACGTGCGTTGATCCGTCCGTCGGCACGCAACGATAGCAACGGCACATCGGCTCATGCGCTCTCGCCAAACCAGCGCGAGCGTGCGCTCCAACGCGGCAACTTGGTGCACCGTCTGTTGCAATCGCTGCCCGAAATCCCGTCTGAGCGCCGGCGCGACGCCGCACTGCGCTTCCTCGCCCGCAACGCGACCGATTCAGATGGCTGGACCGATGTGGAACGTTCTACCCTCGCGGAGCAGGTGCTGGCGCTGATGGAGGACACACGCTTCGCGCATGTGTTCGCGGAGGGAAGCCGCGCCGAGGTTCCTGTCGTCGGCCGGCTGCCGGAGATGTCCGACGCGCCGGTCTCCGGCCAGATTGACCGGCTGCTGATCGCGCCCAACCAGATCTGGATCGTCGACTTCAAGACCAATGCGGCCGCGCCCCGGCAGCTCGCCGACGTCCCGCAGGCCTATGTCCGCCAGCTGGCGCTCTACCGCCGCGTGCTTGCCCTGGCCTACCCGGGCCGGTTGATCCGGGCCGCGCTCCTGTGGACGGAAATCCCAGAAATCATGGAGATTCCGACCGTAAACCTCGATCAGGCGATGGCCTCGCTCATCTCTTCGTGACAGCGGCTTGACCCGGCAACGGGGCGTTCATACGTTCCGGTCAGTCTCTTGCGGGGCGATTCCTGCCCCGCTTCATTTTGCAGATACGAGGATCGTCATGAGCGTCGGTAAGGTATCGGATGCCAGTTTTGAAGCGGAAGTCCTGAAGGCGACCGGACCTGTTGTGGTCGACTTCTGGGCGGAGTGGTGCGGCCCCTGCCGCATGATTGCACCTGCGCTCGATGAGATCGCCGGCGCGATGGGCGACAAGGTCAAGATCGTGAAGCTCAACATCGACGAGAATCCGAAGACCGCGTCGAAGTACGGCGTCATGTCGATCCCGACGCTGCTGATCTTCAAGGGTGGCGAGATGGCCTCGCGTCAGGTCGGCGCTGCGCCGAAGCAGAAGCTACAGCAGTGGATCACTGCCGCCGTCTGATCGTCACGAATTGCATTTTTGCGAAACGGCCGGTGACACCATCCCCGGCCGTTTTTTGTTTGCGTACGCTACCTGATCCATCCCGTCGCCAGCGCGCTCGCCCATTCCAGCCGCCCGTTCTGCCGCGCCAGCGACGCCATTGCTTCATTGTCGTAGGGGACCTGCCTGAACGTTGCGTGCCAACGCCCGGCCATCTTTTCGACGATCGCGTAGCACGCATCGGGGGTGCCGACTTCGAGCGTGTGCGGATACGGCGCGACGTCGCGATAGCCGGGGCCGCCGACGCTGCCGGGATTGACGATCATGCGCCCGTCGCGAAGCTTGACCGCACGCGCAATGTGGGTGTGGGCGCACAGGATCAGTGACTGCGTGATACCTTGAGCGCGCGCCTCGATCGACTCGATCGATGCCATATGTACCACGCCTTCCGGCGTCACCGCTTCCATCCAATAGGTGTTGTCGTCGTCAGGCGTCGCGTGACAGAGATAGACCTCGTCCCGATAGACCGCGCTGAAAGGCAGCGCGCCCAGCCACTCCATCTGGACCGGCGTGAGCTGGCCGTGAGCGATCCGATCCGACGGATACATCTGCTCCGGCGTCCAGTCGGTGACATAGCGATCGTGATTGCCGCGCACGCAGACGGCGTTCATGTCCATCATGATCTCGGCGGTGCGGCGCGCATCGAGCGGCCCCGACACCATGTCGCCGAGATTGACGATGTCGGTCACACCCTGTGCCTTGATGTCGTCAAGCACGGCTTCGAGCGCGAGATAGTTACCGTGAACGTCGGCGATCGCAGCAAACTTCATGAAGGTGTTGCCCTACTGCGGCAACGAACCGTTCGCTGCCAGAACCGAGCCCGCGAGATAAAGCGAGCCGGTGATCAGGATACGCGGCGGCGTCTCATAGGCAAGCCGCGCCAGCGACTGCAGCGCCGCCGCAACGCTGCCCGCGACTTCGACGCGCATGCCGAGCGAGCGCGCCGCATCCGCCAGCGCCGACGGCGGCATCGCGTTGTCCTGATCGGGGATCGGCACGGCGATGACGTGACGCGTCAGGCCGGCGAAGTTCGCGAGGAAGCCGCTCGCATCCTTGTTGCCCATCATGCCGGCGATGATGACCAGCGGTCGCGACACGCGCTCCTCAAGATCGCCAAGCGCCGCCGCAACCACACGGCCGCCGTCGACATTGTGGCCACCGTCAAGCCAGACTTCGCACTCGGCCGGCCCCTGCGCAACCAGCGGTCCCGATGGCAGGCGTTGCATCCGCGCCGGCCACTGCGCGCCGGAGATTCCCGCTTCGATCGCTTTCGCATCGACGGTTAGCGTATCGATTGCGCGTAGCGTTGCGATCGCCAATCCCGCATTGTCGAACTGATGCCGCCCGAACAGGCGCGGCGCAGCAAGATCGAGCAGGCCGCGCTCGTCCTGATAGACCAGCCGCCCGCGTTCGACGTTCACATGCCAGCCCTCGCCGCAGCCGTGCAATGGCGCGCGCAGACGATTGGCATGTTGTTCGATGACCGCGGCAACCTCCGGCTGCTGATCGGCGTAAATCACGGGCACGCCCTTCTTGATGATGCCCGCCTTCTCGGCGGCGATCTTCATCACCGTGTCGCCGAGAAATTCGCGATGGTCGATACCGATCGGCGTAATGACGCTGGCAAGCGGCTGCTCGATCACGTTGGTGGCGTCGAGCCGGCCGCCGAGCCCGACCTCAAGCAGGACCACATCCGCCGGGTGACGCGCGAACAGCTCGAAGGCCGCAGCCGTTTCCATTTCGAAGACGGTGATCGGCTCGCCGCCGTTGGCAGTTTCGCAATGTGCCAGCACGTCGCGCAGTTCGTCATCGCTGACCAGCGCGCCACCGCCGACGGCACCGATGCGAAAACGTTCGTTGATGCGCACCAGATGCGGCGAGGTATAGACATGCACGCGCAAACCTGCGGCTTCCAGCATCGCGCGGAGATAGGCGACGGTCGATCCCTTGCCGTTGGTGCCGGCCACATGGATCACCGGCGGCAGCGTGCGCTCAGGATGATCGAGCTTGTCGAGGATGCGCCACATCCGGTCGAGCGTGAGATCGATCCGCTTCGGATGCAGCTCGGTCAGCCGCGCCAGAATATCGCCGAGTGGCTGCGATGGTTTTGACGCGGGAATGTTCACGCGGAGGGAGCAGGTGCCGCGTCAGCGGGCGGAGCATCGGGGAACGCAGACTTCGGAACCGGCTGCGCCGCCGGAGATTTCATCAGCAACCGGCACAACCGCGCGAGCGTCGGCCGCAACTCGTGGCGATGCACCACCATGTCGACCATGCCATGCGACTTGAGATATTCGGCGCGCTGGAAGCCCTCCGGCAGTTTCTCGCGGATCGTCTGCTCGATCACGCGCGCACCGGCAAAACCGATCAGCGCGCCGGGCTCGGCGATCTGCACGTCACCGAGCATCGCATACGATGCGGTGACGCCGCCGGTGGTCGGATTGGTCAGCACCACGATGTACGGCAGCTTCGCCTCGCGCAGCATCTGAATTGCCACCGTCGTGCGCGGCATCTGCATCAGCGAGAGAATGCCTTCCTGCATGCGCGCGCCGCCGGAGGCCGCGAACATGATGAAAGGCGATTTCTTCTCGACGGCGAGTTCGAGGCCTTTCACGACGGCTTCACCTGCCGCCATGCCGAGCGAACCGCCCATGAAGTCGAAGTCCTGCACGGCGATGACGGTCGGCAAACCTTCGAGCTTGCCGTAACCGACCTTCACCGCATCATTCATGCCGGTCTTGGTGCGCGCATCCTTGATGCGATCGACATACTTGCGCTCGTCGCGGAACTTCAACGGATCGGGCGCCACTTCAGGAAGCGCGATGTCGTACCAGGTCTCGTTGTCGAAGATCGACTTCAGGCGCGCGGCCGCGCCCATGCGCATGTGATAGTTCGATCCGGGAATGACGAACTGGTTGTTCTCGACGTCCTTGTAGAACACGAGCTGCCCGGAATCCGGACACTTGATCCAGAGGTTCTCCGGCGTTTCGCGCTTGAGGATGCTGCGAATCTTCGGCCGGACGACGTTGGTGATCCAGTTCATGATCGGCTCCGCGGGGCTGGTCTCACACCACGCATTGATGAATCATTCAGGCGCTTATATGGACGCCGCCTGCCCGCCGGGCAACCCGCGGGAGAGTGAATAAAACGCTTGAAAAACGCCTACTCTGCAGCCTGCGGCGCCGCCCGTACACCCTGCGCCAGCACCTTCACCAGATCGGCGACGGCATTAACCGTCCCTGTCGTGGCGCGGTTCTCCGCATCAAGACTCGCCTTCAAAGCTTCGACCAGCGCGGTGCCGACCACCGCGCCATTGGCGTTGCTTGCGATCGCGCGCGCCTGATCCGGCGTGCGGATACCGAAACCGACGCAGACCGGCAGCGCCGTATGCCGCTTGATGCGGGCGACGGCGGCGGCGACCTGCGCCGTGTCGGCGCTGGCGGCGCCGGTGATGCCGGTGATCGAGACATAGTAAACGAAGCCGGACGTATTCGCGAGCACGGCCGGCAGACGCTTGTCGTCGGTCGTCGGCGTCGCAAGGCGAATGAAGTTCAATCCGGCCTTCAGCGCCGGAATGCACAGCTCGTCGTCTTCCTCCGGCGGCAGATCGACGATGATCAAGCCATCGACGCCCGCAACCTTGGCGTCGGCGAGAAACTTGTCGACGCCGTAGATGTAGATCGGGTTGTAGTAACCCATCAGCACGATCGGCGTCGCGTTGTCGCCCGTGCGGAACGAACGCACCAGATCGAGCGTCTTCTTCAGCGTCATGCCCGCTTTCAGTGCGCGCAGACCCGCCGCCTGAATCGCCGGACCGTCCGCCATCGGATCGGTGAACGGCATGCCGATCTCGATGATGTCGGCGCCCGCCTGCGGCAGCGCCTTGATGATCGCGAGCGAGGTCGCGGGATCGGGATCGCCTGCCATCAGGAAGGTGACGAAGGCCGAGCGGCCCTGCTTCTTCAGCTCGGCGAAACATGTGTCGATACGCGTGGTCACTTCTGTCTACCCTTGAGAATGTCGCCGACCTGCGGAATGTCCTTGTCGCCGCGGCCCGAGAGATTGACCACCATCAGATGATCGCGCGGACGCTTCGGCGCATGCTCCATCACCTTGGCGAGCGCATGCGCGGTTTCGAGCGCGGGAATGATCCCTTCCATGCGCGACAGCAGCTGGAACGCTTCGAGTGCTTCCTCGTCGGTCGCCGAGAGATAGGTGACACGGCCGGTTTCGTGGAGCCACGCATGCTCAGGGCCGATGCCGGGATAATCGAGACCGGCCGAGATCGAATGCGCGTCCTGGATCTGCCCGTCATCGTCCATCAGCAGGAATGTGCGATTGCCGTGCAACACGCCGGGGCGACCGCCGGCGATCGATGCTGCGTGCAAATTCGTTAGGCCATGGCCCGCGGCCTCGACGCCAAAAATTTCGACCGACGGCTCGTCGAGGAACGGATGGAAGAGCCCCATGGCATTCGAGCCGCCGCCAATGCAGGCGAACAGCGAATCCGGCAGGCGGCCTTCCGTCTCCTGCATCTGCTGGCGCACTTCGTCGCCGATAACGCACTGGAAGTCGCGCACCATCGCCGGATACGGATGCGGTCCGGCAATCGTGCCGATGCAGTAGAACGTGTTCTCGACGTTGGTCACCCAGTCGCGCAGCGCGTCGTTCATCGCATCCTTCAGCGTACGCGAACCCGACTGCACCGGAACGACCTTGGCGCCCAGCATCTCCATGCGGATGACGTTCGGCTGCTGCCGCGCGACGTCGACGGCGCCCATATAGACGATGCATTCGAGGCCGAAGCGTGCGCACAGCGTCGCCGTCGCCACGCCGTGCTGGCCGGCGCCGGTCTCGGCGATGATGCGCTTCTTGCCCATGCGCTTGGCCAGCAGGATCTGGCCGATGCAATTGTTGATCTTGTGCGCGCCGGTGTGATTGAGCTCGTCGCGCTTGAA